>CAOKFI010000060.1 GCA_948467675.1 uncultured Porphyromonadaceae bacterium | reverse complement strand
CTAACCCCTTTGCCCAAAATAAAAATGACCCCTGAAGACATGCCGTCAACAGGGGTTTTATTCGTATCTTTGCAGATAGAATTCAGATATTATCCAACAAGATATGAACAAACTTATCAAACCGATCGCTATGTCTACAGCCATGCTGATGGCTTGTGCCTGCTCGGGGTCCGAAAAAGCCGACGAGAAGATCATAGACAAGCCTGATTTCAAATCGCAGAACGGAATTTTCGACATTGAGGCTCTCGAAGCACTCGGACGCGTGAGCAGCCCGGTGGTGTCGCCCGACAAATCGAAAGTCCTGTTCTCGATATCCTACGAAAGTGTCGGGGACAACGCCTCGAATGCCGATCTGTACGTGATGAACGCAGACGGAACAGACCAGAAGCGAATCACACGCACGCCCAAATCGGAGAGCAACGCCGTATGGATCAACGGAGGCGCACAGATTGCATTCATTTACCCGCAGGACGGTGTACCCCAGATATGGGTTATGGACGCCGACGGATCTAACCGAAAAGCAGTCAGCGCTGTCGAGAAAGGCGTGCAAGGTTTTGTAGTGTCGCCCGACGGCAAGCGGGTGCTCGTCATCTCCTCCATCAAGTTCGCCCGTACTGCCGAGGAGATCTATCCCGATCTGCCCAAAGCTACAGGACGCGTGATCGATGACCTCATGTATAAACACTGGGACGAATGGGTGACCGAGATCCCCCACCCCTTCATAGGCGACTTCGACGGCCGTCAGGTGACAAACCTTGTCGACATAATGGCCGACGAACCTATGTATGAGGCTCCGATGAAACCTTTCGGCGGAGTGGAATCATTCGCATGGACTCCCGACAGCAGGCAGATAGTATATGTGTCGCGCAAGAAAACCGGCATGGAATATGCCCTGTCGACAAACAGCGATCTGTATCTCTATGACATCGAGGCCAAGACTACCGAAAACCTCACTGAAGGCATGATGGGCTACGACACCGCCCCCGCATTCTCGCCCGACGGCACCAGACTCGCATGGCTCAGCATGGAGCACGACGGATACGAAAGCGACAAGAACCGTATTTTCGTCATGGATATGGCAACCCGCGAAAAGACCGATCTGACTACAGAATGGGACTACACCGCCGATGAAATCGCATGGGCGCCAGACGGAAAATCGCTCTGGTTCATCGCTCCGAAGGATGGTGTGACCCCGATATTCTCCATCAGCCTTGATGCTCCGCATACGGTATCGGTAGTCGCAGAAGGCGTATGCGACTACGCCGCGCTTGCTCCGGTCGACGGATCGACGCTTGTCACCATGCGCCATTCGATGCTCGCTCCCAATGAGATATGCCTCGTGAACTGCGGTACTGAAAATACAGTCAGGCAGATTACCGAAGTCAACAAAGAAATTTTCGCCCAGCTCACCCTCCCGACTATAGAAAAACGCCTCGTTCCGACCACCGACGGCAAAGAGATGACCACATGGGTAGTTCTGCCACCGAACTTCGATCCTGACAAGAAATACCCTGCCATACTCTACTGTCAGGGAGGCCCGCAACAGGCCGTAAGCCAGTTCTGGAGCTACCGCTGGAACCTCTCGTTAATGGCATCGAACGGCTACATAGTCATAGCGCCTAACCGCCGCGGCCTTCCCGGCTTCGGTACCGAATGGAACGCACAGATATCGGGTGACTACGGAGGCCAGAACATGCGCGACTACCTGAGTGCCGTCGACTATATGAAAAAGGAACCGTATGTCGATGCAGCCCGCATAGGAGCCGTAGGCGCAAGCTACGGCGGATTCTCGGTATATTGGCTCGCTGGAAATCACGACAAGCGCTTCGCCTGCCTCATAGCCCATGCAGGCATATTCAACACCGAATCACAGTATCTCGAGACCGAGGAAATGTGGTTTGCCAACTGGGATCTCGGCGGCCCGTTCTGGGACAAGAGCAATCCTGTGGCACAGCGCACATTCAGCCAGTCGCCCCATAAATATGTCGACAAATGGGATACTCCTATCCTAATCACCCACGGCGAATACGACTTCCGCATCCTCGCATCGCAGGGCATGATGGCGTTCAACGCAGCCCGTTTGCGTGGCGTCCCTGCCGAAATGCTCATATTCCCCGACGAGAACCACTGGATACTTAAACCGCAGAATGCCATAATGTGGCAACGCGTATTCTTCCGCTGGCTTGACCGCTGGCTGAAATCCGCACCTGCCGAAGATGGCAGATAATCCAGCGCAATGTCGAAGACTCAACTGAAAAAAGAACTTCAGCAATTAGACAAGGAGAGCATCATCAACGTGGTGCTCGACTTGTATACTGCCCGTAAAGAAGCAAAGGACTATCTGGATTTCTTCGTCAATCCCGACATAAGCGGGCGCATGGAGAAAGCCAGGATAAAAATAGCCAAGGAACTGACGCGCGGACGCCCGGGAGGACAATCCCGGGCGCGCATCAGCCATATCCGCAAATCCATCAAAGAGATCGAGAGCCTCCAGCCGGGCGTGGAATATATAGCCGACCTTATGGTCTACTCCATAGAAGTGGCCTATGCCGCCACACTGTCGCAACGGCTTACACAGACACTCGCCAACGGACTGCGCAAACTTGTGAGCGATACCGTCATATTCCTCGACCGAACCGATCAGCTCAGCGTCATGCTGCCACGTCTTCAGAAAGCCGACGAAAGCCTGTCGCGGTGGTCATCACTCCGCAGCGCCATAAACGACGCTCTGTCAGGCTGCGCAGAACACGCCATCCTATCTCATTGATTAGCACAGCAATCCCTTTTGGGAAACAAAAAAACGGAAATATATTGCAAAAAAAAGGCCGGATACGCTTGCACAATTCAAAAAAACATCCTACCTTTGCATCGCAAAAAGCAATCAAGGTACCATAGCTCAGTTGGTAGAGCAAAGGACTGAAAATCCTTGTGTCCCCGGTTCGA
>CAOKFI010000059.1 GCA_948467675.1 uncultured Porphyromonadaceae bacterium | reverse complement strand
TAATAAACATATAAAGATTCCGATGTATGTTGTCATGCCTAACCATATACATGCGATAATTGAAGTGGAATCGCTTGACTCTGATTATTATGAAAATACTACTGCTTTGTCTGCCGAGATCCGTACACCGAATCCGGCACAGCGTTGTAATCCTGACATGCCACGGCACGTCCCTGCGTTGAGCCGTTATATCAACATGTTTAAAGGTGCTGTTTCGCGCTATGCCGGACGTAATAAACTTGTATTTCAATGGCAAAGCCGTTATCATGACCATCTGATAAGAGGTGCATCGGATGGCAATAAAATAGCGGATTATATAGAAAATAATATAGCAAGATGGAATAAAGACTGCTACAACGACAAGTAGGGACGTGCCGTGGCACGTCTTCAAGTTTAGAGTTGAGTGTTTAGAGCGTCTTCTTGTGTGGGGACGTGTTGTGCGCGTCTGGATCGACGGAGATATAAACAAGGCCGACTGCCCTGACTGGGCAATCGGCCTTGATCGTGTTTGTTTTGTTATTTTTCAGACATGCCGCGGCATGTCCCTGCGTGTTAGTGTTTATCTTACGATTGTTTTGCTGACAGTGTTGCCGCGGCGGACGATACATACGGAGCCGGCTGCCGGACGGTCTATGCGCATACCCTGCAGGCTGTAGAACTCGGCGGGAGCGTCGGCATCGACTGCCACATTGCCGATTCCCGTAGTTGTGTAGTCCTCGGGTGTGATTGGTTCGGCCGTTGCGGCGGGGTTGTCTGCGCTGTATGGATCTTCGCCTTCGGCTACAGCGGGGTTGTGAGCCACGATGTCGTCGATGCTGACGGCACGGACGCGACGAGGAGCCGCAGTCATGGCGGTAGCTTCGGCTTTCTCGTTTACTGCAGGAGCGTTAAGCAGCGGGTAAATGATATTGAAAGCGGCTGAAACAGTGGGTACCGGGCCTTCGCCATGGCCGAAGTCGCTGATATGCAGGGGTAGGCGTCCGGATTCAGCGCAGAGGCGTGCCCAGTCGCCGGCTCCGTAGACATAATTTTCGATTCCACGGAAGATTATGTTGTCGGCGCTGCCGGCGAAGAATATTTCGTCCATAGGCGCAACGTATCCGCCGAATTTGTGCCAGTTTCCTTCGATGGCGCTGTGGGTGCGGCCTTCGATGTCGGCCTTGTAGCCTATGTAGCCGGCTGCGGCGGGCGTTGAGGTGCCGAAGCTGAAGCGGTAGTCGATTGCAAAGTCGTAGACGGTTGTGCCCTCGGGATATCCTGTGGCGTCGCCGAAGAAGAGCATGGTGTGGGCGGCGCTTACGGAGCTGATGGCGGGGAATGCCGTTTCGTCGGAGCTGTAGGCCGGCAGGGCTATCGTGGTGCTTGTACTCTTGTTGCCGCGACTGATTGTAAGTGGTAGTTCAGGTGTTGCGGAGAGAGCGTTGTAGCCATCGACGCTGTATGCGCGGGAGGGTGCTATTGGAGAACCGTCGGCTGTAGCGAATGTTATGCCTTCGATGGCCGGAAGAGTAATGTCGGTGCTGAATGTGTTTATGCGGTCATAGACGGCGGGTGCCGCGCTGTGGTGGCCGAGGTGGCGTTCGTTTGTCAGCGCTTCGATGTCTATAACAGAGAGTGCGGGTATGCTGCTTTCGGCAGAGAGGCGTGGTGTCACAGAGGCTGTTGCGTCGGTCATGTTGAGTGAGGCGAACTCGGCCTGGGTGAGCTTGCCGTATACGGGGGTGGCGCTGAGGGTCAGCGTGTGTGATGCACCGGGACATGCGGCGCTATATGTTGTTTCGCCGAAAGCGAATGGTTTGGCCGAAGGCATCCATGCAGCTTCGGGTGCGGCGAGATCCAGCGTGTAGTCTATCATATCGGCCACGGCGCGTCCGTTGAGGGTGGCATCGGTGGCTGTGGCGGAGAGTGTGAATCCCAGTGCGTCGTCGGCGGTAGCATCCAGAGTGCCTGTTGTAAGGCCGCTGTGTTCTGTAAGCTCGTATACGGCGAGTTCGGAGTTGTTGTTTGAATATTTTATACGGATAAGGTATTTGTGACCTTCTTCTATGTCCATGAGTTTGAGATCGAAATTGGTCCAGTCTGTGACTTGTTTATAAGTCTGGTTCTGTTCGATCTGATACTTATTGCCTTCTTCCCATGTGCCGTTGAATATTATGACATTATTGTTGAAGGTATCCCAGTCGCCTTTTGCGGTGCTGAATTTGATATTGTTCTCGTCGGCGCGGCCGGTATATTCAAGAATATAGAAGCCATTGTCCTGTGTCATGGCTGTGGAATTCTCCGGCGACCATTCGTTGAACTTGCCGACCACGTAAATATCAGCAATCTCTTCTACCCGGACTTTGAAACCGGTGTCTTTGGTGCCGGTGAGGTAGAATCGGTAGCTTTTTCCGGAGTTGAGGCTGTATTTCAGGTTGTTTGCACCCTCTTGCTTTGTCAGAGAGTATTCTTTTCCAAGTTCGATGGTGGTGTTCGCGATACCGTATGCCCACCATCCGGTCTGGCTGCCTGCATACATTCGGCGGAATCCGAACTCGCCGGAAGAGCGGGTGGTGTTTACATCGACGTGCCACAGGCCTTCGCCGTCGTGGATGAGCTTATAGTCGCTGAAGCTGCCTTCGCCGGTCATTATGCTTCCATCGAACTGGCCGTGGAGAAATATGTCGATGCCGCCGTCGAAAGGTTCTACGGAAGCGGCATTGACGGTCAAAGTATTTGTAGCGGTATCAAATGTGATGGTGGTGTTTATCCATCTTTCGCCTTCGTGGATAGAAATGTTGTCGCTGTTGTTGCCTTTTACGAGTGACATTTCGGCGGGATTGCCCGACAGTGATGTTTCAAGGCCTTTTTGTACGCCGTATGTGCCTGTGTCAGTCCAGTCTGCGTCGGAGATCTTGAACTGGCCGAAGAGTTCGGGTATTGTCACCGTCCAGGTTGTACCGTTCTGTTCCATAGGGTAGTCCGTGCCCCAGTTTCCGAGTGTGCCTCGGAAATACAATTGGGCAGAGG
>CAOKFI010000058.1 GCA_948467675.1 uncultured Porphyromonadaceae bacterium | reverse complement strand
AGTTAGCGGCTTAGCCAAGGCTGAACAACCTCAAATTTTACCGAATCATTGAATTTAAAGACCTTGTAAAATCCATATCATGAAACTGAGATCGTTATTTACTTCGATTTTCTTTACATTTTTATTCGTCACAGTTGCTACAGCAGCCGAATGGCCTGCACCGGAGTTCAGCAACGGCAGTAATGAGAACTGGTATTATATCGCGATGAGCTTCGGAGATGCTGTTATTCAGGACACCGGCGACGGTCAGAACTGCTCGACGCGTCTGCCGAATGCCGCCCGCACGTCGCAACAGTGGAAATTTGTCGGTTCGGCCGACGCATTCACCATTGTAAGCCGCGACGGTAATGTAGCTGTCGCTACCGACTATATGACAATGTCGGCCGACGCACAGCAGGCTTCCGTATTTTCTTTGCACCGTAGCACGCATCCTGATTTTACCGACTGCTGGGAAGTGGAAGCAGTGGGTAAAAGCGGCGACCGTACACGTCTTAACAGCTCGAACGGATTTGGTACCGGTCGCACGATAGGTTTCTATACGCCGGGCGATGCAGGCAATGCCCTGTGTTTCATCTCTGCCGCCACGGTAGAGGCCTCGGCTACAGTACCTGAACGTGAATCGGAATTCGCCGTAACGGGTATGGCAAGCTATACACCCGCCAATCGCCATACGCTCTGGTACACCTCACCCGCCACAGCGTCTGATTCCGATAATCCATGGATGGAATACGCACTTCCGATAGGCAACGGCCAGTTCGGCGCGATGATCTATGGCGGCGTAAAGGACGACCACATACAGTTCAATGAAAAAACGCTCTGGACCGGTTCTACAAAAATCCACGGTACATATCAGAATTTCGGCGACCTTTTTATCGAGGACATATCCGAGGTATTCGGTACTGCCGCCGACAAAGCCGTAAGCAACTACGTCCGGACTCTCGACATGAACGAAGGCATCGCTACGGCTGAATATACCTCGCCCGATGGAGCGGTGAAATATCGCCGCGAATACATCGCCAGCAATCCCGACGGAGTTGTGGCGCTTAGGCTGAGCGCTTCGCAGGCCGGCAAGATCAGCATACGCACAAGGCTCTATCCCGGCGTCCGACGGGGACTGCTACCTGTAAGCTGCTCCGACGGCGGTGTTATGGAGTTCGAAGGCAAGCTCACGCTGCTCGATTTCAAGGCAAGGGTGAAAATCGTGCCTGTAGGCGGCACTATGACCGCTAACGCCGACAATATCGAGGTGCGCGGCGCCGATGAAGTACTTGTAATTATTGCCGGCTCTACCAACTATGATCCCGTGGCCGCGTCTTATACCTCCGATGCCTCTGCCATGCGAGCCGAAGTCGACAGTCGTGCCGATGCAGCCGCCGCAAAGGGTTGGGAAAGTTTGCGTTCGGCGCAGCTTGCCGACCATTCGGCGCTGATGGCCCGCAGCGAGTTTATAATCGACGGCGCAGCCAATACCGCTACACCGGAGCAGATGATAACGCAGTACAACAAACGCCGTCCCGACCGTCTGGCTCCCGAGTGCCTTATGCTTGAAGAATTATATTATACATTCGGTCGTTACCTGCTTATCGGCTGTTCGCGCGGCGTCGACAGTCCCTCGAACCTGCAAGGTATATGGAACAACAGCATAAAACCGGCATGGGATTGCGACATCCATTCCAACATAAACGTGCAGATGAACTACTGGCCCGCCGAGAACACAAATCTCAGCGAATTGCACATGCCATTCCTCAACTATGTCTACAATATGGCTCTGGTGCAGCCTCAGTGGCAGGAATATGCACGCCGCTCCAACCAGACCAAAGGATGGACATGCTTCACACAGAACAATATTTTCGGATATTCCGACTATGCCGAGAACTATGTCATAGCTAATGCCTGGTATGCCGACCATCTGTGGGAACACTATCTCTATACTCTCGACGCCGATTTTCTGCGTGATCGTGCATTGCCCGTCATGGCCTCTTGCGCGGAATTCTGGCTCGAACGTCTGGTCAAGGCCGACGACGGTCGCTGGGTTGCTCCGCAGGAATGGTCGCCCGAGCACGGACCCGAAGCCGAAGACGGTACAGCACATGCCCAGCAGATCATATACCGCCTTTTCAGTGCAACCGCCGAGGCCATAGATATCCTTGGTGCCGAAGCATCGGAACAGGCCGGACTGCGCGACGAGATAGTTTCAAAACTCCGTGACCTTGACCCCGGACTGGATACAGAGATTTACACCGGCGCATGGGGTGAAACGCTCAATGGTGTGACTTCGGGTACGGAAATCCTGCGCGAGTGGCGTCAGAGCGACTATACTGTAGGCGAGAACGGCCACCGTCATCAGTCGCACCTGATGGCTCTCTATCCTTTTGACCGGATCACTCCCGAAAGCTCCTGGTTTGATGCTGCCGTAAATTCCTTGGCCATGCGCGGAGATATTTCCACAGGTTGGTCGCTTGGATGGCGTATAAATCTCTGGGCACGTGCTCTCGACGGCAATCATGCCCATAAGATTATTGAAAGTGCCCTGCGCCATTCCTCCTCTTACGGACAGAGCAACGGCGCCGGAGGTGTATATTACAATCTTCTCGACTCGCATGCTCCTTTCCAGATCGACGGAAACTTCGGATATACTGCCGGTGTGACAGAAATGCTTCTGCAGAGCCACGGCGGAGTCCTGCGCCTGTTGCCCGCACTCCCCGACAACTGGGCTAAAGGCCATATCAACGGCCTGCGTGCGCGTGGCAACATGACCGTCGACCAGGCATGGAGTGCCGGTCGTCTTAGCCGTGCACGTATAACAGCCCATGCCGGAGGAAAAATTCGGATCTGCTATACGGGCATAGGTGAAATGGATGTGACCGACGATGCCGGCAACAAGGCTCCGGTTTCTGTTATCGATGCCGATAATATAGAACTGACTGCTGATGCAGGTGGAGTGTACGCTATTGTCAATCCCGAAGCGGGAGTGAACAATGCTGTTGCAGCAGCCGGTATTGAAATCACTTTTTCCGACGGTATAGCCCGGACAAATACAGACGATGCCTTGATAGAAGCATTCGATACAGCAGGTCGGCGTATGGCTTCCGGCCGTAAAGGCTATCTTGATCTGCGTGGGATGACTCCGGGCAGCATGGTAATACTGAAAGCTGTCAATGCTGAGGGCAGCGCAGTACGCAAAGCCGTACTATAGTCGTACACGACGTATTATAATTATAAAAGTAAGAGGGTGTCGCATATTTAGTGACACCCTTTTTGTCGTTGTCCGCACGCTTCGTAATATGATTTGATTGGGTCTTATAGTTAAAATAATGGAAAATATGAACAATGGACAGGGGAAAAGCCT
>CAOKFI010000057.1 GCA_948467675.1 uncultured Porphyromonadaceae bacterium | reverse complement strand
TCCGACTTATACCCCAAAATTCGATGTTTTCAAATTTTTGTCATGTACTTAATGGACAGGTATAAAGATACTAAGGAAATGGATATATCTCAGATAAAATCGCCGACCGATATCAAAGGCCGGTCTATGGAAGAATTGGCGCAGATCTGTGCGGATATGCGCAAGGCATTGATTGCGAAGCTATCTTCTGTCGGAGGACATGTCGGCCCCAATCTCGGTTTTCTGGAGGCGACTGTTGCGTTGCATTACGTGTTCGACGCTCCGGCCGATAAAATCGTTTTTGATGTGTCGCATCAGAGCTATGTGCATAAGATGCTGACAGGACGTATGGAAGCGTTTGTCGATCCGGAGAAATATAACGATGTGACCGGTTATACCAACCCGCGTGAAAGTGAATACGATCTGTTCTCGATTGGTCATACTTCGACTTCGGTGTCGTTGGCGACCGGTCTTGCTAAAGCTCGCGATCTGCAAGGCTTGAGTCATAATGTAGTGGCTGTGATCGGCGACGGTTCGCTGAGCGGTGGCGAGGCTTTCGAGGATTTGGATTTCGGGGCAGTGGCTGGTACTAATTTTATCGTTGTGGTCAATAACAATCAGATGAGTATTGCTCCGAATGAAGGTGCTTTGTACCACAATCTTGCATTGCTGCGCGACACCAAAGGCACGGCTCAGTCCAATTATTTCAGGACGCTTGGATATGACTACCTTTATGTCGATGATGGAAATGATCTGGAATCACTTATCGCTGCTTTCCGTAAAGTCCGTGATTGCGAAGGCCCTGTAGTGATGCATGTCAATACCGAAAAGGGTATGGGGCTGCCTGTTGCCCAGGAGCATAAAGAGGCATTTCATTATCATGCTCCGTTCGATCCGTATACCGGAGCCTCGAAATCGGCTGACGCGGAGCTTGACTATACCGATATTTTTATACGCTATATGCTGTCGAAGATCAAAGCCGATAAAAGCGTGGTGGCTCTTACAGCCGGAGTGCCCGGAGCTGTTGGCTTCACACCAGATGTGCGCATGGAGGCGGGGCAGCAGTTTGTTGATGTCGGTATTGCCGAGGAACAGGCTGTGGCAATGGCTTCCGGACTGGCTAAGGCCGGTTGTCGGCCGGTAGTGGCGGAGCCTGCCACTTTTATACAGCGGGCTTATGATCAGTTGGCACAGGATGTGTCCATAAACCGCCAGCCTGTCACGGTTGTCACTTTCTATGGCGGTGTGTGGGGTATGACAGATGAAACGCATCTTGGATTCTTCGATGTCCCTATGATTGCCAACATTCCGGGAATCCTGTTCCTTATGCCCACATGCGCGGGCGAATATATCGCGATGCTCGACTGGGCTGTAGGTCAGACGGTGACTCCAGTGGTGATACGCACGCCATCGGGAGCTGTAGTGAACCGCTCAGGCGATTTCAGTGTGGACTACAATACTGTCGGATATGAGATTGTGCGGGAGGGACACGATGTAGCCATTATTGCTGCCGGTGATTTCTTGCAACTCGGTCTGGATGCTGCCGACAGACTTGTCTGGATGGGAATCAATCCGACTGTGATCAATCCAAGATATGTGTCCGGTCTGGATACTTCCTCATTGGATAAGTTGCGTGGCTATCGTTGTGTGATAACATTGGAGGATAATGCCATCGATGGTGGCATAGGACAGAAAATAGCGGCATATCTTGGCGATGCTCCGGTAAAGGTGCATGTACTTGGTCTTCCGAAGCGGTTTGTCAATCGTTACGATCCGGATGAACTGCTGAAGTCTTCCGGTCTTACACCTGAAGCTATAGCCGGAATAGCGTTGGCGTCTTCCGGTGTTGATGCTGTCTGACATTTACGAAATCGCCCTCCGCTATCGGCGCTGTCTTATATCTTGTGGATGCGCTGTCAATGGCCAATATGGTCGATTGTATCCTGGATACGGTTTAGAAATAGGGCGGCATGCGCACCGTCCATTTGGGTATGATGGAACTGGAACGATACTGTGAGTGTTGTTTTCAGCAGGCGGCGTTTATATTTTCCCCAGATCATGAACGGATTGTTGAAAATACCGCTGTACATCCCTACGGCTCCGTCTATATCATATTCAACGAGTGCCGATGTCCCTATGACCATGCTTTCTGTCAGATCATGATTTATGCAGTTTTCGGATGTATGGCGTGTGAGCTTGAGATAGATGTCATTGAATTCTTGCAGATCCGGAGAAAATGGTATGTCGCAAGAGTTTACCTCTCCGTTTCTGTTCATGACTATCGTGTTGACTGCAATGGAGTCGAATTGCATCAGCTTATCTCCTTCGGGCAGCATATAGAACTCTTTGATACCGCTTGCCGCCATGCCGCTGCACCAGCACATGAGCATATTGAATTTCATTCCGTGCCGACGGCTGTATCTTATGAGTCTTGATACATTGAGTGTCTTGAAAAAAGTGACCATAGGCATGGGCGCTTTCATCCAGCAATCGAATGCGTATGCGCGGGTCGTCTTTCTCGGATCTGTTTCTTGTTTCATTTTTTGTCACAAAGGTAGTGGGGTATTGCTCTCTGTGATAGAATAAATGAGACATTATGCCGGATGTGTAAACAGATCGGAATATGGCTGGCAGGTAGCTGTAAGCTGTTTTGGGGTTAGACCGCTCATCGATTTGAACTCCCTTATGAAATGTGATTGGTCGGAATATCCGCAGTTGCAGGCTATACCTGTGAAATCGCGCGATCCTTGTTGAAGTAACCACATCGACTTCTGAAACCGTACCACACGTGCGTATTCTTTCGGATTCATACCGACATATTCGCGGAACAGGCGTTCGAACTGCTTTTTGCTCAGGCATGCTTGTTCCGCAAGATCATAGACCGGTGTCTGTGGGTTGCTCAGGATTATCGGTATCGCAGTTCCGATCCGTTTTTCCTGAACAACTGGCTGCTGTCTTAATTTCGACAGCAACCAGTTGTTCAGAATAGTGATGCACTGCACGTCGGAATCGTTATCCATAATTCTTGCAGCAAGAGTGTCAAGTACTTTGTCGCCTATCTCGTAGCCTGATATCTCAAGGTTGTAAAATGCCGATGGTGTCGTATTGATGAAATACCCGATAGTATGTGGATAAAATACGGCCACAACCATGTCGGCACCATCTGTCGCTTCGATGTGGGCGGGAAAATTTACCTGACCGCTTATTGTGAATCGGGATTGATGGCTATTGAGCTCAGGAATATACAGCGGATTTTTTCTGTGAAAGATGATCTGCGGACATCCGATAGGAAACGTCAGTATCCGGAATCGTTCATTGCATTTGAGTATCCAGTAATATCTGACATAGTTGCTCAATTCCGGTATCGGGCTGAAAACTTTTATGTCGGTCATATCTGCAGTTCTTGTTAGCTGTACTATTCGGTATGGAAGCTCGTAAACGAAGCTCGATCCTGCTCCGGTATTCCTGCTTGCGTCTCGATCTCTAATGATAAATAAAAAAGAACTCGGTTAATCCACAAATTGGTATTCACGCTGGGTTATACGATAGAATATTTCGGTGGTTCCGGAGTGTATTGTGTGGTGATACGAGAAACCGCACTTTTCGGCTACACGGCGGGATTTGACGTTTCCTTCGAAAAATCCTATCCATACGGCATCGTATCCCAACAGAGTGAAGCATCTTTGTAGCAGTGCGCTTACTGCTTCCGGAATGAATCCATGCCCCCAGTGCGGTTGTCCGATCCAGTATCCGATCTCGGCATCGTTATCGCCTATCAGATCCGAATGCTTGTAGTCTGACGGTACTATGCCGCAGCATCCTATCGGTTCGTCTGATTCCTTGAGCACGACGGCATAGGTCTCAGGAGCCGAGAAAACAGTCTGTATGACCTCCCGGCTGTTTTCAGCCGATGTATGGGCGCATAGTAATAAACCTGTGTTAGAATAATTAAAAAAGTTTTACCTTAGCAGGAAATAAACTGCAATGGAAAAGAACCCCTACCTAGAGTTGGCGGAGTGTCTTCTGCCGGAAGAAATGGTCGATTATTTTGAGGTTGTCAAAGTAGAAAAGACTCCAGAGACGCTTGATGTGACATTGGAAGAACGCGATAATGTCGTGGAAGGCTACAATCCGGGGCAGCTTCGCCCGAATGGCTTCTATGAGGAAAGCATAGTGCGCGACTATCCGGTCAGAGGACGCAAGATGTCGTTCCACATCAAGCGCCGACGCTGGGTGGAGGTCGAGACAGGCAAAAGCGTCAGCCGACGTTGGGACTTGGTAGCCGAAGGCACCCGCTTCTCGAAAGAGTTTGCGGCTTTTTTAAAAGATATGCTTGGACAGATACCCGATTACGGGCCGCTCTCTTGAATGGTTCTTTGATATAGACGGAGATCTGTTCGAGCGTCAGTACAAGCGCCATCTGAGCGGCTATTGGCAATGGAAGGACTCGACCGAGGGCCTTCACGCGGAGCAATGGCGCGTGTTTC
>CAOKFI010000056.1 GCA_948467675.1 uncultured Porphyromonadaceae bacterium | reverse complement strand
AACGCATAGTTCTTGCGACCATGACGTTGTAATCTGATTTTTGTTGCCATTAAATAATTAAAAAAGTGGTTTTGTATTGTTTTTAGCGGTGCAAAGATAGTGATTTTATGCATATCCTACAACATTTTCATATCTCAATTTCACTAATTTCATGTAGGCTTGCGCGAAAATATGTTTTGCAACATATTGGCTTTACTTTATGTGCTCACTAAAATCATATAATCATCACGATCATTGTCAATCCAAACAAAAAGCCATGAATATACAGTATTTACACTCTATCCTCCTGTCTGCCTTTTTGATAATGACGCACACTATCGCATCCGGACAGAGTTCATGTACAGATGAGATCTGTGCTATAGAATCTAACGTAGATATACCAGCATCACCAAAAGGAGAAAGATTTTCAGTTGTTTGTCCAATAGGACGATCCTTGGCTGAGCCAATTCGACAAGCCCCTCGTCTGAATACACTTTGCGGCAAATCAATAGCAATTGTAGGAGGGAGTTTTATGGCATCCGTCACCCACCCCGAACTCAAACGGATTATATTGGCTGAATACCCAGATGCGAAAGTTTATATATTGAACGAAATCGGATCTGCAGGAGTATTCCCAGGCCCCGGCATAACAAGACGTTCAGTCGAAGATTTCAAATCCAGATTAAAGGAACTGGACATAGATGCAGTCATTTCAGGCAATGGGGGTTGCGGTCTCTGCACTCCAAAAGAAACCGGATCGAGCATAGCAGCTGAGGCGATAGGCATTCCGGCGGTCACGATCGCCGCTCCGGGCTTTTCCGAACAAGTCAAAACCACGGCAGCAAACAGTGGATTGCAAGTGGCACGCGTAGCTGTATATCCGGGCTCATTCACTGCTCATTCCGAACATGAACTTATAGCCAATACTCGTACTATCTTATGGCCACAGATCCTTGACGCGCTGACACGCCCCCATCTCCGAACAGGAAAAAGTAACATCCGGCACACGGACTGATGAAGACCATGCAGCAACTGTATTCATTGGATCGATAGATGATATAAACCGCTATTTCTCCGAAATGAACTGGAGCGACGGCCTGCCAATAGTCCCTCCTACCATGGATAGAATCAACCGGTTCCTGGAATTCGGCGGTATAGCAGCCGATTCTGTTATTGCGACTTTGCCTATAGCCTACAGAAAAACACGGGCAATACATATTGCGGCATGTGGAGTCATGGCCGGATGCCACCCGGAATATATGCCGATTCTCATCGCAATGACAAAGGCCTTGAATGCGCCACAGTTTCGCCGCACATTAAGCAGCACCCATGCATGGAATCCTTATTGCTGACTGAACGGTCCGTTAGCAATACAGCTTGGCATAGACTGCGGTCAAGGAGAAATCTCCTCCGAGGCCAACATATCAATAGGCAGATTTCTAAATATTGCCTTAAAAAATTTGTCGGGTTATTACATAAAACAGAATAGAATGGGAACATTCGGCTACCTGATGCCATGGTGCCTTGTAGAGGATGAGCAGGCCTGCTACAGACTTGGATGGCTGCCATACCATGTTCAACATGGCTATGCCCCTAACGACAATACCATCACATTAGCTTCGGCTCTAATGTGGGGAAACAATATGGCACCCTCTACAGGAGACACCCAAAAAACGGCAGAACTTATAGCCTGTGATATCGCCCAACGGTCACAGTTCGCGTTAGGCAGCGGTCAACAATACACATATCGGACTGTCCTTATGACAGAACCGGTCGCATCAAATCTCAAGAGCGAATTTCCCGACAAAAATGCGTTCGAATCATATCTGATAAAAGAAGCCCGGCGTCCTCTGTACGAACGGGCATTTGCCAATTACTATGCTAATCCTGGCAGCAAAAAGGATTCATTCAACTTTTCACGTTACCTGAAACGCATCGCCCGAATTGAGAATGCCGTCCCCACCCCGGTTCCGGATTGGTATACATTGCCCGAGGGCTACAATGCTACAGAAATAATGACCATCCCAGTTATGCAACCGCACATGACAGCCATATTGGTCACCGGCAATCCTGTCCGCAACAAGGTCCAGACCTTACCGGGAGGAGGATATTCTACCATTGAGATCAAACTTCCTCCGGACTGGGATCGCTTAATGGAAGAAGCGGGGTATAGACCACTCGCCACATTCTACAACGATTGATCACCTATTGTACGACGTCAAAGCCAGCACTCCTGACTGCCGCAACTATGTCGGCCGGCTCATGGTCTCCTTCAACGGTAGCCCTGCCTGCCGACAGATTGACGTCCACCCTTGTCACACCTTTGACAGAACTTATACTTTTAGCCACTGTTGCCTGACAGTGCGGGCAATTCATACCTTTTATGATATATTCTTTTGTCATAGCCATTTGATTTATCTCACTTTTTCTGAATCTTTTTATAAACGTAACAATCAAGAGCGATACAAGGATCGACGAACATATACATGGAAATACCTCCATAGTATGACTGCTGCAACATGTCGAAGTTTGCATATCGGCAATACCGAACCATGAACTTGGCAACAGATAATCGATAGCCAGCCCAAATGTCATAGCTCCGATTATGATCGACACCAGATAAACCGATGCGGACTTACGTCCCATCTCCTTACTGATCAAGGCCACTGAAGCGAAATTGGCTGCAGGTCCGGCCATAAGGAGCACAAGTGCCGTTCCCGGAGACAAGCCTTTCATTATAAGCGACAATGCTATTGGTATCGATCCAGTAGCACAGACATACATCGGAATGGCGACAATAAGGACGGCGATCATAGATAATATCGGTCTGTCTCCGAATACCGAAAAAAAGTCATCAGGTACATACACAGTAATAAGCGCAGCAATCACAAGTCCCGACACCAACCAGCCGCCTATACTGCCTACAAGATCGATAAACCCGTATCGCGCAGCATCGATGCATTTTTTAGAAAATGACGATGTACGGTTGACATCACCCTCATAATAATCAGATTGAGAAGTCATACCGGCAACCCGCTCCGTCTTGCCTACCGCTACGCCTCCAAACAGAGCTGTCACAAAAGCAGCAACAGGACGAACCACAGCAAACGCGGGGCCTAAAAGCGACCATGTGGCAGCGATGCTGTCAACCCCAGTCTGAGGCGTGGCGATAAGAAATGAAGTAGAGGCAGCTTTCGACGCCCAATTCCGCCTCATTGCAATCGCAGCAGGGAGCACTCCACAAGAGCACAACGGCAACGGAATACCTATTAAAGCAGCTTTTAAGACAGACCGCCATCCCGTTCCAGACAGATGACGGGCAAAAGCCGACTGTGGAACAAATGCATGCAGGACACCTGCGATCAAAAATCCCAACAAAATATAGGGCGACATTTCGTTGAGCATAAACAATAAAGAATTTAACAGCTCCATATTTTTTCAAATACTATTTGAACACAAAATTACATATATGTTCATGCAACCCGGTGGCAAACATAGACCGATTCTGAATTCTTACCGGATATTTCATTATCTTTACGCAATAACCAGATAGATATTGCCAAAAAAATATATGACTGCAACAGAATCCATTCTATCGGAATCAGGCATAAGACCGACCTCAAACAGAATACTGGTATTAAAGGAATTGCTCGACAGCACCCGTCCGTTAAGTCTGTCTGAACTTGAAAAGAACATACATACCCTCGACAAGTCCAGCATATTCAGAACACTCTCCACATTCCTCGAACACCATCTGATTCATCCGATAGAAGACGGCAGAGGAATCGTCAGGTATGAAATTTGCCACGGAACAAATAGCTGCACAGTCAACGACATGCATGTCCACTTCTACTGTGAGTCATGCCACAACGTCTATTGTTTTGAAGACATCCCGACACCCATTGTCAGCCTGCCACACGGCTTCTCTATACACACGCTCAACTATATGCTAAAAGGCATATGTCCAAAGTGCGAACACTAATATACATCACCAATGGAATTGGCTATATTCTTCTTTGCATCATCAATAATTTTGGCAATAGGCTTTCCGATCATAGCCTACAAAACACTACAATGCCTGAAACGTAAGCGCAACTGCCCCATACGAGTCATCGTTCTGTCAGTAATGATGACTGCCCCTATATTAGCAGCTCCATTCGCCGCCATACTATTATTCCACATGATATGGTTTAACAGATTCACCATTGGACTCATGATATTCCTATACCCTATTCCTCTATTAATCGGCTTTTATATGTTCTACACTTCATCAGCCCGAAAAGCACGTGTAGGACTTGAATCACTGAAACCTCTTTTTATAGGCTTAGTAATAACAATACTATTAATAACAGGAGCAGTATTGTTATTTACTCCACTTTTTTAATTCAATTCGTACACCCTGTATCCCAGCCAATTAACAAAATACCGTCAAAAAAGACAGCAAAAAAACACGAAAATATTTGCATAATAAGAAAAATACCCATACCTTTGCATCGCTTTTAACAAAAAGCCCGATTCGCTAGCTCAGCTGGTAGAGCACAACACTTTTAATGTTGGGGTCCTGGG
>CAOKFI010000055.1 GCA_948467675.1 uncultured Porphyromonadaceae bacterium | reverse complement strand
TCTTTATTTGATGATTTCTAAACTAACGCGATTTTATCGCACCAGTAGTAATGCAAAATATATTATTCAGCATCTTCACTCGATGAGTTTAGGATCTCAAGGAGGTCACGACGGGATTTGATCCGTATTTCTGTCTGGTCGTAATCTATGATGCCTCGTTGTTTCATGCTTTCCAGTGTAGCTAAAAAGGATGTACGTTGCACTCCGAATAACGAGTATAGATCTCGTTGCCGGCATGTAAGCGCTATGTCGGTTCCTCCCCTCTGCGTCAGTGAGATAATCCAGAATGCTATACGATCCTCAAGAGATCCGGTTGCGATAGCAAGTATACCTTCAATCCCTTTCTGAGCGTTCATTGATAATGTGTTGAGGAAGTTGAATAGGAAGATCTGGTCGCACCCGAGTATTTTCATATAGTCAGCTTTGGATATCTGCAATATACCTGTCGGTTCGATAGCTATTCCGTTGCATGGATAGTGTGTGGCTTTTCCGAAAAGAAATTCAGGTGCGATTACATCAGGCGCAGCAAGCGATTGAGATACAGTGAACCGTTTATCGGAATTGGCTATGCTCAGGCGGGCTTTGCCGGATATTATGAATTTTATATGAGTGCATGGGTCTCCGGCATTGACAATAGCTTCTCCCGGGAGATATTTGAGAAAATGAAATTTCGCCATACCGACGATCTCTGATATACGGTTCCGACTTACTCCTTTCATAAGAGGGAGCCCCATCAGTATTTCATACATGCTGTCCATAGTCAATAATTTATATATATCAACATTCGTATCTTATAAATGTTTGCCGCAAATGCTATGTGTTGTGTCCGATATGAGCTTTACGGTATAGTTGCCATGAGTTTATGGTATTCTGCCATGCCACGTATGCTGCCGGCCCGACGGAACTTATGGGATTCAGGTAGGTGAGAGCCATCCAGATTGCGAGAACCGTATTTTTTTGACCGAGACCTTGTGCTCCGGCGATTTTGTCCCCGAACCGGCGGCCGATCTTCCGTCCGGCTAAAAACTGGACGCAGCAGACTATACCGGATATTATTGCGATGCATAGCATTTCACCTGTTTTTTCGGTAGGCTCTTTTATTATAAAGCTTATGGCTCTGCCGACAACTATAAACAGAGAGACGGCCCATATATAAAATGACAGATTTTGCCGGATTGCTATTGCTCGGTGTACTTTCGGTGCCGTGTAAAGTAGCAGGAACGCCAGAGCCAGCGGTAATATTACCATTGGCGCTACACGTGAGCTTATGGCGAGTATCGCTTCTGTCGGTGTGATATGTATGGCGCCGTCAGTATTCATCATTGAGAATATGACCGGCGCTGTCAGAGCCACGCACAGATTGCTTATGATTGAGAATGTAGCCAAACGCGGCACACTTCCGCCGAGCATACAGGTGATGACCGGCGCTGCTGTAGCCGTAGGACAGAAGATACAAATGAAAGCTCCTTGTGCTATATCAGGATTTATTGGCAGAATTGCGAAGTAAATACCGAGGCTTCCTAATAATTGCACGGCCAACAGAGACCAAGACAATCCGGTTATGCGGAATTCCGATGGCTTGACTTTGCAGAATGTGATAAGCAACATTACAAATATGAGGTAGGGTGCTAAGAACTCTACCTTATCTATGAAGTCGTGGAATAGAATGCCTCCAAGCATCGCGATAGGAAGCATGAACGGCTTGATACGTTGGCGTAGCACAGCATGTTTCATGCATGCAAAAATAGTCAAAAAACGGCTTTTTTGGCAAAATTAACTTAAAATCATGTATCGGCAGGCTTTATTGTAAATTTTGAAAATTGTGGCGACTGTACTTTTTTGCATAATTATAACAGCTTATCGGCGATTTATTTTTAATTTTGCAATGAATTAGCATCATTATATTCTATATGAAACAGTTAGATCGTATTCTTGCCGAAAAGCTCCTCAAAATCAGTGCAATAAAACTTCAGCCGGACAATCCTTTCACATGGGCTTCCGGATGGAATTCTCCTATATATACCGATAACCGTATTACTCTATCGTATCCAGATATACGCAATTTTATCAAAGTGGAGTTGTGCCGTCTGATCATGGAGAATTTCGAGGAGCCGGATGCAATAGCCGGTGTTGCTACCGGAGCTATCGCACAAGGTGCTCTTGTGGCTGATACTATGGGCCTTCCTTATGTATATGTTCGCTCGACCCCGAAAGACCACGGTCTGGAGAATCTTATAGAGGGAAATCTTAAGCCTGGGCAGAAAGTAGTCATCATAGAGGATCTTATATCGACTGGCGGCAGCAGTCTCAAGGCAGTCGAGGCAGTACGTGCGGCAGGCTGTGAGGTAGTAGGTATGGCTGCTATATTTACTTATGGATTCCCTGTGGCTCAGAAACGTTTCCGCGATGCGGGCGTTACCTTATGCACGCTTAGCACATACAACTCTATGCTCGAAGCGGCTCTGGAAACAAATTATATATGCGAAGATGATGTCGAGACTCTGAAAGAGTGGCGTCAGGATCCTGCAAACTGGGCTCCCGGCAAGTAATATATTTATCTGAAATAATGGCAAAATATTCCAGTAAGGCTGTTGCGGTAGCAATGCCTGCCAATGATATATACAATCGTATAAGCCACATGTCAGCTTTGCAACAGCGGTTGGAGCAGCTTCCGCAGGAGCAACTGGCAATGATAGGCGAAGTGAAGTTCACGGATGACTCAGTGACCATCAATGCTCCTCAGGTCGGTGAAATCCGGTTCGATATCGTTGATCGTCAGGAACCGTCACGTATCGTTTTCGGTGCCGCCAATATGCCGGTGCCGATGAGTCTGGCTGTGGATCTTGAATCTGTAGCTGATGACTGCACGGAAGTTACAAGTACTATTGATGTAGAGATTCCTGTAATGTTACGTCCGCTTGTGGGCGGTAAAATGCAGGAGGCCGCCGACCGTTTTACCGATCTCATTGCTCAACTTAACAGCTGATTGATATAAAGATGGCATCTAAACTCTGGGAAAAAAATATTCAGGTCGATCACGATGTCGAGACATATACTGTCGGGCGGGATCGTGAGATGGATTTGTATTTGGCTCCTTATGACCTGCTTGGCTCCATGGCTCATGTCATGATGCTGGGTTCGGTCGGATTGTTGACCTCCGAAGAGGTCACTATCCTTACGGCCGCATTGCGCGAGATATATGCCGATGCTGTTGCCGGCCGGTTCGTGATTGAGGATGGCGTCGAGGATGTCCATTCTCAGGTGGAGCTGCTTCTGACCAGAAAACTTGGTGACATCGGTAAGAAAATTCATTCTGGACGATCTCGTAATGATCAGGTTCTTGTCGATTTGCGCTTGTTCATACGATCCCGCATAGAGACATTGGCTGACGCAGTGACTCGGTTGTTCAATATCCTGATTGAACAGAGTGAGCGTTATGCTGAAGTCTTGATGCCGGGATATACCCATCTTCAGGTTGCGATGCCGTCATCGTTTGGCCTTTGGTTCGGTGCATACGCCGAGTCGTTGCTTGATGATCTTACGGTGCTTCAGGCGGCTTATAAGGTAACCAACAGAAACCCGTTGGGCTCTGCGGCAGGTTATGGTTCTTCATTTCCTCTTGATAGGCGTATGACTACACGATTGCTCGGTTTCGAGTCGATGGATTATAATGTGGTGTACGCGCAGATGGGGCGGGGCAAGACTGAACGTATAGTTTCCCAGGCTATGGCGTCGATCGCCGCTACGATAGCAAAGTTGGCATTTGATGCATGTATGTTCAGTTCACAGAATTTCGGATTTATAAAACTGTCCGACGAATATACGACCGGATCCTCTATAATGCCTCATAAAAAGAATCCTGACGTATTTGAATTGACTCGAGCCAAATGCAATAAATTGCAGGCATTACCTTATGAGATAACGCTGATCACCAATAACCTTCCGTCCGGATATTTCAGGGATCTACAGCTTATAAAGGAAAACTTCCTGCCGGCATTTGACGAGCTGGAGGCTGTGATTGATATGGTATGTTCCATGATTTCGGAAATAAAAGTAAATTGTAACATACTCGATGATTCCCGTTATGATCTGATTTTTTCGGTTGAAGAGGTTAATAGACTTGTCTGCGAAGGGATGCCTTTCCGTGATGCTTATAAGGCAGTCGGATTGAAAATCGAACGAGGAGAATTCGTGCCGGATAAGCATGTGAGCCATACTCATGACGGATCTATCGGAAATCTATGCAATGATAGTATTAAGGCTTTATATGATAAAACATTGTCAGATTTCGGATTTGACAAGTACCATAAAGCTATCGATGAATTGCTGAAAGCATGACGTCAATGCGGTTTGGCAAGTGTGTGGTTTATTGTCTGGCTACTGTCATAGCTGTGTGCCTGTGCGGTTGCGAAAAGATCGATTCAAACCGTATACCGGCATGTTCGGTTAATTTGCCGCTTGACAATCAGGCTTTGTGGGATACTTATGGCGTGCATGGTTATGGACGGTCACGGCGTTTTGTGCGTGAAATACATGAGCCTGGCAACTTCCCGTACAACGCGCTTACTTATACCGGATTCGGAGGAATATTGCTTATATCTGGACTTGAAGGGCAGGACTATAATACTCCTCTTGCCTATGATCTGGCATGTCCTGTAGAGGTCAAGTCTGATGTAAGGGTCTATATCGATAGCGAGACATTCGAAGCCGTATGTCCTGAATGCGGTTCCCGTTACGATGTATGTGAAGGGCGTGGACGGCCTGTTAGCGGTGAAGCTCATCAGCGCAACTTCGGTATGGAGATGTATCGGGTTGTTCCGGCCACGTATGGAGGTTATACTGTCGTAAGGGCATATTGATCAGAATCTGATATATTTATTCATACGACATTTTTGTCAAACCCGAAAAAAAGAAGTACCTTTGTACTGTCTAACCGGCGCTCGAATGGTGGAATGGTAGACACGAAGGACTTAAAATCCTTTGGCTATTGCA
>CAOKFI010000054.1 GCA_948467675.1 uncultured Porphyromonadaceae bacterium | reverse complement strand
ACCCAAGACCCACAGCTTAGAAGGCTGTTGCTCTATCCAACTGAGCTACCGGACCGGAAAAAAATGCGCAGAATCTGCCTGCGGGAGTGCAAAGGTATGAAATCTTTTTTGAATGGTCAATAAACAGAGGGTGTATGGCTTTCGTTTTAATCCAAAATAATATGAATTATGGTTGATATCGTACTGAAACGGGCTTATGAAAAGCCGTCGGCCGATGACGGTTTCCGTGTTTTGGTAGACCGTCTGTGGCCCCGCGGACTTAATCATGAGCGTCTACCCTATGATCTTTGGGCTAAGGATATAGCGCCATCGGTGGAATTGCGCCGGTGGTTTCATGCGGATCCGGCCGGTCGTTGGGCTGAATTCGCTTCACGCTATGCTGTGGAGTTGCGTGAGTCACCGGAGATGAAAAGTTTTGTAGCGATGATTGCCTGCAAGCCGAAGGTGACTTTGCTTTACGGTTCGCGCGATCCGTTGCATAATCATGCTCTTGTGATACGGGATACCGCCAGGAGTATGCTTGGGGAGCATTGAATTGAAAAACAAAATGGTTGTCTCACGACAACCATTAAGCTTCAAATACACAATTATCTATAAAACAACTATTTATCGTTTTTAGGCGATGTCGACACGTGTGATGTGTCACGACATCATAATTAAGTCCGTCCTGATCCTGCAATCAGAATCAAGGCAGTCAAAGCATGATGCTTGCCGATAGATATCGAAAAGGAGTTTAATACTTTAATTTCGGCTATCGTGAGTCTTTGGTTTATGGCCTAATGAGAACTCACGCTCTACATCTTGATTCCTATTGGGGAACACTTACTGCTTTAACTAATAGACGTGGCAAAGTTAGCAACTCTCAATAATTATTCAAAAAAAAAGAACTAATATTTTGTGAATAATTGTCAATAATTAAGTTAAGACTTCCGTTTGTCGCGCTATTAATGCATTTAATATTCTGTCAGTATGTATTATTGCATTTTTATGATCTGAATCGGCGGTCCATGAGTCCGGAAGCATGCGTATGTGACGGGAGGTAAATACGGCTCCGCTTACCGGTTTCCGGATTGCGTTCAGAGCTGGGGCGGCTCCCTGCGCCGGTGTTGATATCAAGGGACGGAATATCATGTCGGCGACACGGTCTATTGCAGGTATGCCGAGTGTTATTATTCCGGAATCTACGACTCCCGGGTCGGAGCAGCATACGTTTATTCCTTTTGGTTTAAGCTCGTCATGCAGCTGGAGGGCATAATGCGAGAGCAGTGTCTTGGAGCGCGCGTAGTTGATGAAGTGGGCTATGCGTCCGCGGGCGTTTAGTGATTTCGAATCGAAGTCGGCTGATGGATATGTGAGATGGCGTGTCACAGATACCGTGAATACGATAGTTGAGCCGATGTCGAGTGCTGGCAACAGTGTCCGGGTCAGCAATACGGTCGACAGATAGTTGACCTGAGTGGCTTCTTCGTAACCGTCGGATGTGACATGATGCCGCAGAGGCATTGTTCCGGCGTTGTTTATAAGTGCGCGCAGGCGTATGCTTTCCTTTAGGATCGTTTCGGCCGATTGCATTACGTCGCGGAACGATGCGAGATCCAGACGGAGCGGAATGAGTTCAGATGAGGATCCGGGGTAGTCCGATTTCAGGCCGGCTGCTATTTCGTCAAGGCGTTCGGGATGCCGGCATGCGGCGATTATTGCCGGTTCGTCTCCGGCATAGAGGCTGCGGATGATGGCACGGCCTATGCCACCTGTGGCTCCTGTGACGAGAACTGCAGTCTTGGCCATGGCTTATGGACGGTTGCGGCGGTCGAGCAGCCGGTGTTTTACAGCGAGGCGCAGCCGTTCCGGCAGGATGGCTACGGCTACTATTGCTATGCGGTTGACGATTCCGTTGATATACTGCCGGCGCCGGCGGAGTGTGCGGCGGAGTGCGTTTCGCACGAATCTCGCGGGAGTATGCAGCACTCCGAGGCGGACGCCGAGTCTCAGCAGATGCGGGGGCAGTCCGAACAATCCGGTAGCTATGCCGCCGGGGCATGCTACGGTGACGTTCACATTGCGGTCGCGCAGTTCTATCCGCATGGCTCGCGACAGAACTCTGATGTATGCTTTTGTCGCGGCATACATGGCTATGCCCGGCATCGGCATCCAGCATGACATGGAGCTCATGTTGAGTATTGATCCTCCTCCGGATTCGGCCATGCGTGCGGCCACCATGCGGCTTAGTTGCGTTACGGCGCGTATATGAAGGCTTATGTACAGATCTATGCGCTCCGGAGTCATGTCTTCTATTGTCCGGAAGTCGAATATTCCGGCGTTGTTGATCAGCAGATCCGGCGTGAGGGAATGTCCGTCAAGGAATCGGGCTATGCGGCTTACGGCATCAGGTGACGCGAGGTCGAGCTGCAGGTATGGCGATGCGGCCAGAGCCGGTTCCGAGGCTACAGCGGTAGCCGGGACGCGGTCTATTATTGCTACCCGGCAACCGTAGGCTCCGACAAGCTGCCGGCAGAATTCCAGCCCGATGCCAGAGGCTCCGCCTGTGACTACCGCAGTATGCCATCCGTTATGTTTCATCGGGCCGCTTTGGCTTTCAGTCTGTCGAGTTCGCGTATGAGGCTGTCGGGAAGGTCGCCGGCGCAATGGTGGCATGCCATCTCGCGCGAGTACATGCGGGCTATGCAGTAGTTGACATGATCGCATCCGGCAATCTCTTCGCCGTCTTTCATCCGGTTGACGAAATCCGGGCGGCGCAGCAGGGCGCGTCCCATCTGCACGAATTCGAATCCATGGCCGAGGACCTTCTCGATTCCCTGTCGGGTGGAGCATCCGCCTACGTATATCAGCGGGAGTTTCAGAGCCTGACGGAATCGGATGGCGTCGTCGAGGAAGTATGTCTCCTGATACGGAACCGTGGGAATCATCATGTTTCCGCATAAACGTACTCCCCAGCGGAGCCACCATGGTTTCATGTAGTGTGTCATTGACCGTATCGGCATCGGGCCGCGCATGACATACATGGGCGCTTTGCTTACGAAACCACCGCTCAATACCAGGGCATCGGCGCCGAGACGTTCCAGCTCGCGGGCAATGAGTATTCCTTCGGGAATCTCGATGCCGCCACGGAATCCGTCGCGCATGTTGGTTTTGACCACCACTCCGATCTTTCCGTCGGCCGCTTTTGTGACTTCTTCCATGCACAGACGCATAAGGCGCATGCGGTTGTCGAGCGATCCGCCCCAGCGGTCGCGTCGTCTGTTGGTATATGGCGATAGGAACTGGCTGATCAGATAGCCGTGGCCTGCGTGTATCTCCACGCAGTCCATGCCCGCATCCATGGCCATGCGGACGGCATCGCCGAACGAGCGAGACATCCGGATCAGCTCATCGTCGGTCATGCCGCGCACAATGGTGGGGGAGTACATGTTGAATCCGGATGATGCTGAAATAGGTATCTGCCCGGCAGTTTTCCTGTGCGACATATTTCCGCAGTGGCCGAGCTGTATGGAGGCTTTGGCTCCTTCGGCGTGGATGGCGTCGGTAATGTCGCGCAGCGCCGGAATGATTTCGGGACGCATCCACAGCTGGGTGTCGAACGACAGGCCGTTGCGTGTTACGGATGCGTATGCCAGAGTGGTCATTCCGACACCTCCGGCAGCTACGGACCGGTGATATTCGGCAAGCATCTGCGACGGACGGTTGCCCGGACACATGCCTTCGAAGGCGGCTGAACGGATGGTGCGGTTGCGCAGTTCCACCGGGCCGATGTGGGCCGGAGTAAACAATACGGAGTCGGGGTAGCGGTCGGTCATGGCAGGTTTAGATGAGATTAATCCTAATATATATAAGGTATGATACGCCGCAGTTTCAGCCGGCGGAATTCGTCGCCGAATTCGGTGGCGTAGCGGTCGCGGATCTTTCCCGCCCGGGGAGCGAGGTTCGCGAATGTCCACAGTGCGAAGACGGCTCCGGCCCACGACCATGTCAGGATAGCGAATCCAGTCCATTCGACGACCTCGCCGAAATAGTTGGCCGACGAGACGTACCGGAACATGCCTCCGCGCGGAATGTAGTGCTTAGTATCACCCGGACGGCGAAGATGGCGAATAATATGGTCAGAATGAATATTTATGGCCATTCCGGCAAAAAATACTACAGTTCCGGCTATAAATTGCCATGACCACAGCCATGATACCTGATATAGTCCGGGTGGCGATACATAGAATATCCATCCCCCCTGCATGAGAGCGTTGAGGGTGTTGAACGTGATTCCCATCAGGATTATGGACAGAGGCATGCGGCTTTTCCCTTTGATGAGGAACGGGAATATGAACGAACGCTGGAAATAGTGCAGCTCGAACAGCAGAAACATGACTACCGGAGCGGCTTCGGAACGGCGGCCTGACAAGATCCATAAGACTGCCATTACCACGAATACAGGCGCTTCCATGAGCACCCATCCGGTGCGGTTGGGTACCGATGGCCCCCATTGGCGTGAGTACATTATGCCGTAGCCGGCTTCGACGTAATGCAACGCTACGAAAACGATGACCGCTATAGCGGCCATCGTTATGAGAAACATATTGAAATATTCTGGTTGGAACAGTGTCATCAGCGGATTATGAATTTTTGCCCGGCAGCGATATATAAACCGGCCGGCAGATCAAGTGCGGTATCGTCCCATTTCAGATCTGATGCGGTGTCGGAGTCAAGCATGGTATACCAGTTGACGTCGCTGGGCAGTACCGCATCGTATGCAGTTGTGGTTTTCTGCGAACTGGTGTATCCCATGACCCAGTCGTAGGATACGGTCAATGCGTTTGCCACCGATGCTGCAAACAAACCGGCAGAATGCAGAACTAATCTCATAAGCAATAAGTTATATGATGAATATGCAATCTGAAACAATACTGCAAAAGTAGTTTTTCGAAAAAAAAAGCGGACAATACCTATTTTTAGGTATTCGGCGGTGCTGGCTGTAATAAATAAGTGGTACTCCGGAGCAGAATCGAACTGCTATCAAAAGTTTAGGAAACTTCTATCCTAACTCTGACTAACAGCCAGTTACGGGGATTT
>CAOKFI010000053.1 GCA_948467675.1 uncultured Porphyromonadaceae bacterium | reverse complement strand
TGACCGCGATGAGTGACGTGACTGTTCTTTTGCTTACTTTCTTCATGTTGACTTCTACCTTCCTTCAGAAGGAACCTGCCACGGTAATCACTCCGTCGTCGGTATCTGAACTAAAGGTGCCCATGACCGACCTGGTGACCATCCTGGTCAGCGGCGCTGAAATTCAGTCCAATGGCGAAGTCAACCGCAATGTCGAGGGCAAAGTGTTCATCGGCATATCCGGCGACGAGGACTCGGTATTCTCAAGCGAGAATGTCCGCAAAGACCTCCTTCTCGAAGCTGCAAGGTTGTATAACGAAAGACATCCAGGCGAAAACATACAGTTCACACAGGCTCAGGCCAACGTGTTCTCTCATCTTAACATGTTCGGTATGAAGATGTCGGAACTCCCGGCATTCCTCAATCTCTCTACCCCCGAGCAGGATAAGATCATGAAGGATCTCAACAATCCGGTGTTAGGTATTCCTATCAACGACAACCGTGACCTGAACAAACCCAACGAGTTCCAGATATGGATGGACGCCATGCAGCGTGTAGCCCAGAACTACCGCAATGAAGGCCGTACAGTTGGAGCATCCGGCGAGGTTCGCACTAACGAGCGCTTCTACGACGCTATCAAGCGTACCGGTGAAGGAATCGCAGTGAAAGCCGACAAGGATACTCCGTACAAGACCATCCACGATGTACTCGACAACCTCCAGACATTGAAGCTAAACAAATTTAGCTTGATGACTGCATTAAAAACAGAAAACGACTAATCACTATGGCACAGATAGAACAATCCGACAAGGGCGGCAAAAAGAAAAAAGGCGCCCAGAAAAAGATGCCTATCCACGTGGATTTTACCCCTATGGTGGATATGAACATGCTTTTGATCACGTTCTTCATGCTCTGTACCACGATGATCAAGTCGCAGACTTTGACTATCGCACTCCCCTCCAACGAAAAATTGGAACAGGAGCAGCAGAACAAGACAAAGCAGTCTGAAGCGGTTACAATAATTCTCGACACCGAACGCGATGCCAACGGCTTGGTAACAACCGAGATCGACGAGGCAACCGGCAAGGAATACCCCAAACACATAGTATACTACTATGAAGGTAAACCGGAAATGGCCGATGAAAACGGCGACGGAATCATTGACAACCCGAACATAAAGGTTGAGAAATTCCGCGGCAACAACAACGGTGAGACCCAAGGCATACGCAGCATCTTGCATGAACGCAACCAGGCTGTTCTTGACAAGATCGATGCCCTCAAAGCCCGTTGGAAAGCCAAAGAAATCTCCGAAGAAGAATTCCAGGCTCAGGCCAAAGAGATACGTAACGACTCGACTCTCACTCGTCCCGTTATCATCATCAAGGCCGGTCCCAACGCTTCTTACGAAAGCCTTATCAGTGCCCTCGATGAAATGCAGATCAACCAGATCTCTCGTTATCAGATCGACAATATCAATGGTGTTGACTCTGCCCTCATCTTATCGTACAAAACGATCAACGGCATTCCTCTGCAGTAAATGTGATGGATGAACTATATGTTTAACTAAGAAGAATTCAGAAGAAATGGCAAAAGATGTAGATCTTTCATCACAAGAGTGGACCGACATTATATTCGAAGGTAAGAACAAGGAGTTCGGTGCATACGAACTCCGCGGCAGCAGTGACCGCCGCCACAACTGGGCCATGCTCGCTGTTGTTGTGGTCATCATCGCAGCCTTCCTTATATCGCTCGGCATCAGCGCTCTCCAGCGCGTTGAGGACGAAGGACCTCTCGCCGAAGCAGAGCAGGAACTCGTCAATGTAGATACCACCCCCGACGAAGTGGAACCGGAACCGGAAGAAGAGCTCGAACGCTACGAAGAACCGGAACCGGAAGTGCTCCCCGAAGAGGTACTCAACACGGTTAAAGTTACCGAGCTTGCTATCGTCGATGACGATCAGGTAAGCAAGGAAGACGAAATCAAGACCGTAGAAGAACTTCAGCAGACAAACACTGCATTCGGCGCCACTGACTTCGACAAAGGTACCGACGACGTGACCGTAGTCCGCGAACACAAGGACGAGATCGTTGTAGAAGAGAAACACGAACCGGAAAAGGTGTTTACCGCAGTAGAGCAGATGCCCCAGTTCCCCGGTGGCGAAAAAGAGCTTTACAAGTATGTGGGCGACCACCTGCGCTACCCGACTATGGCTGCCGAAAACGGTATCCAGGGACGTGTAACCGTACAGTTCGTAGTTCAGAAAGATGGATCAATCGGTGAAGTGAAAGTGATCCGCGGCAAGGATCCCGACCTCGACAAAGAGGCTGTCCGCGTGGTGAAGTCTCTCCCGAAATTCATCCCAGGCAAGATGAACGGTCAGGCCGTGAACGTTTGGTTCACCCTCCCGATCACCTTCAAACTCCAGGGCGTATAAAACTGACTCCCATTATAAGAGCGAGGGCGCGATTCCAACCGGATCGCGCCCTCGCTTCATATCCCCTCCCCTGCCGATACAGAACCGCCGGCCATAACAGAATATAGCTTTCGTGAAAATTAGTAACTTTGCACTCTCGATTGCAAACTGTCGTTTGTAATACATTGCTTGACGACTCCATACCCATTACGTAGAGTCATGGCCATGTATAACCAAAAATATATAAGTATATGAAATTCGATTTGAAAGGACATGCCTCGATGTTCGGAGCCAATGCCATCTGGGGTGTGATGTCACCGATCGCTAAATTCGTCATGATAAGCGGCACGATAACACCGCTGGCAGTAACCAATCTGCGTATTGCAGGAGCCATGATTCTGTTCTGGCTTGTATCTCTGTTCATGAAGCCGGAACATGTGGGGTCGAAAGATCTGGCAAAACTCTTCGGAGCATCGTTACTTGCAATCATCTTCAATCAGGGCTGTTTCATAACCGGTCTGGGAATGACATCCCCGACAAACGCGTCCATAATCACCACAAGTATGCCGTTATGGGCTATGATCCTCGCAGCGTTTTTCCTGAAAGAGCCTATAACCGGAAAGAAAATCATGGGCATTGCTGCCGGTGCTACGGGAGCAGTGCTTCTTATTATCGGAGGATGTTCGGAGGCAGGAGCTGTGTATTCGTCGATATGGGGCGATTTATTAGTTTTGACAGCGCAATTGAGCTATGCCCTCTATATAGTGCTTTTCAAGGATTTTGTATCCCGTTATTCAATTTTCACCGTAATGAAGTGGATGTTCACATTTGCATTTATATGTATGGTGCCTTTTTCTGCCCGGCAGCTTTCGGAGACAAGATGGGATGCTGTCACATCTATGGAATGGGGAGCTCTGTCACTGGTTGTGGTAGGGGCGACATTTGTATCCTACATACTTGTTGTAATCGGACAGAAACGCCTTCGTCCTACTGTGGCAGGAATGTATAATTACATCCAGCCTCTTGTAGCTTGCATAGTCGCAATATTATGGGGTATGGATACATTCGGCATAACAAAAACCTTTGCAATACTTTTGATATTTACCGGAGTATTCCTTGTAACCATGAGCCGAAGCCGGAAAGATATGGAGGCAGAAGAAAACACATCGCCCGAAATCGAAGTATTTTAGTCTTAATGTTCTGTCTTAAAATTCTATAGGTCTCAATGTCTAAACATTGAATTACGTACATTATGAATGTGACGATTAACTACCATAGGGTCTTTCCCACATGCTACCGCATCACGCAATACACTGACAACACCCATTTTATCTGAATAATATGCCGTTTTATTGCGATCCAATATATTCCTGACAATATATTTCACATCCGCTGGATATCCTATATAAGAATCATACGGAATATTGCTTATATCCCGCAACTGGCAGGATCCATAAAAGATCACCACAGAATAAAACGGCACATCAGCAAAACAAGACAGTCGCTTCTTTAATGCAACAATATGGCCTTCATTCTGCATAAACGGATTATATAGTCTATATTTCTTCTTTCCGTATGCCAATACTTGTGTCCAATATCTCTGCTTTCCATTGCCGAAGATCCATCCACTATAATCCTTAACCTCAAACACGATAATACCGACCTTAGTCACCAACACAGTATCGATTTGAGCGTAATGTCCTGGATATTTTTCCACATAAAGGTCATGGTATAGCGCGATCGGAGAAAAACCTTGCTTCAGCAACTTCAATACCAGTTTCCGCTCTGACCGGACGCCTCTATAAGGGCTTGTAACAGTACGCAGCAAAGCCATATCTTTTCGCCATCGGTAAATGACAAAAGATATGGCTCCAGCTATCGCCAGAATAAATATGATATCACCGATAGTCATATATTACAATAGCTACAGATCCTCACCATTTGCTTGATTATGCGTATTATCATAAAACAATGCTATTTTATATTCACCCGATTCTTCAGTGATCATAAACCAAACTAAATTCTCCGTTGGGCACATGATCTGCTTGTATGCCTGTGATGAATTGATCAAATCATCCGGACATTGATAAAAGGCAGCTTGATACCTCTTTTTGTGCACTAAAATTTCGTACGAGATATCTTCATCATAAGAAAGCGTTTGAGTTTTCTCATACGGTATATATTTCTTATTATTCTCAAATTGCTCGCACAATCCATTGAAACGTATTTTTATAGATGATTCTCCAACAGAGCGTTTATCCACTACCATTATACGATACACTTTATTGTTGTTGGTAACGATATGAACATAAACATCAGAACCATTAAACTCCCCCTCTAAAACATCTTCTCCCCAATATTTTTTCGCATCACTATTTAATATGAATCCTTTTGTTTCCAATTTTTTGATCATTTCGGATTTAGTGCCATCAACTGGAATGCCAAGAAATTTAGTTACATCGTGTTGAGCATGCATTACAAGAGATGAAACTCCAAGCATAATGGTAGCGATCAGTGCTTTCATTTGGCTGCATTCTTTTTCAAGTGCACTCCAGTTGCCACAAGTGCATAAATCAACAACAAAGCGTGGAACTGCAATATATATTTTGATATGGTGTCTGAAAACTCGAAAATGAAAAGAAAAGCCAAACAAGTGCAAATATAGCAGTTAATATACAGTGATTTATGTGGTATCAGATTCGGGATAGAGTTTTTAATTTGTCTTAATCCGTTTCAAGTTTCTTCGGGATATATGGGAACATATACGGGAATTTATTTACCTTTGCAATGTAATTCAAAAACGCATTGCCGATGAAAGTTTCCGTCTATCTGAAAAAGAGCAGTTCCT
>CAOKFI010000052.1 GCA_948467675.1 uncultured Porphyromonadaceae bacterium | reverse complement strand
TTAGGACGCAAGATTTTCATTCTTGAAAGAGGAGTTCGACTCTCCTATGGGCTACGCAACAAATAAGGATGTCATACCATTGGTATGACATCCTTATTTGTTTTCTTCAGTTCCATTCAGAAATAAAAGTTCTCACCGGCCGGATAATAAAGCATTCCGGAGCCGACATCACCTGCGGTATGTTCTCCCATGGAGCATGCGACTATAGCGAGGGCGAACTTCAATGCCGACGCAGGCCCGTTGGCCGTGATCAGAGTATCGAAAGCCACAACCGGGCAATCATCACGCATTACAGCCTTCTCGCACTTATCCTCGAATCCGGGATAACACGTAGCTTCACGGCCGTCGAGAACACCGAGAGGCGCAAGCACTACAGCCGGAGCCGCGCATATGGCTGCAATACGGCCGCCATTACGATGATGACGAACAAGCATTTCAGACAGCGGCCCACATTCTGAAAGATTTACAGAACCCGGCATGCCTCCCGGCAGAATCAGCCATTCGGCATCGGCATTCACACGCGCGTCAGCCAGCAACACATCGGCTGTCACCGCTATACCGTGAGCACCGGTCACCTTCAAGTCATCGCCAATGGCCACTGTCTTGATATCCATTCCGGCACGACGCAATACATCCACTACCGTAAGCGCCTCGATCTCCTCGAATCCTGTCGCCAGAAACAAAAAGGAAGTTTTCATATCTTATCAATTTAGGTTAGTGTCACACAAAATTCATATATCCATATCGTAAAACGCAAATATAACCATGTTTTCCTGACGGCTGAATTATTTTAGCTATTTTTGGAATCTAATTAAAGAACTATAATATGAAACATATATACCCTGCGCCCATTTTACTTGTCAGCGCTCTGCTCGCCATGACAGGTTGCACACAGCGACCGACATGGTACCATTGCACCGGATCGGTATGGAACACCCTTTACAGCATCGACTACCTGGCAGACCGCCCGCTAGATGATTCCATCCAGACCGTGCTCAGACAGGTCGAACTCTCGGTATCGGCATTCAATCCCAACTCAACGGTAACGCGCATCAATCAGTCGGAGCAACCCGCCGCAACGGATCCGATGTTTGCAGAAGTCTTTTCGGCATCACAGGAGATCAGCCGATGCAGCGGCGGACTTTTCGATCCTACAGTAGCTCCGCTGGTCAATCTCTGGGGGTTCGGCTACAAAGGAGACGGCGACACGATCCCTTCCGACGACGCGATAGCCCGCGCCATGCAGTCGGTAGGCATAGGACAATGCCGGCTATCCAACGACACCGTATACAAGAAGTCGCCCGAAACCCAATTCAATTTCAGCGCCATAGCCAAAGGCTACGGCTGCGACTGCGTGGCCGCGATGCTGACCCGCAACGGCTGCCGCAATTACAAAGTCGAGATAGGCGGTGAAATAGCCCTGAACGGCCACAATACCCGAGACACCGAGTGGCGCATAATGATCGACGCCCCTATAGCCTGCGACACAGCCATACACCACGAATCGCTGGGTATCATCCCATTGTCGAACGGAGGGATAGCCACATCAGGGAGCTACCGCAACTACCGCGACACCCCTCAGGGGCGACGCAGCCACACCATCAATCCGACAACAGGATACCCGATGGAAGCATCCGACGAAGCCAACCGACAGGTAAGCGCTACCGTAATCGCATCTTCCGCAATGGAAGCCGACGGACTGGCAACAGCCTGCATGGCCATGCGGGCCGACTCAGCCATACTGATGATCGAACGGACTCCCGGAGCCGAGGCTCTGCTTGTAATTCCGGGACATGGTGTCGAATGGATTCTATCACGTACATCAGGATTCCCCGACATGATACGGTAAACAAAAAAGGACTAAAAACAAAAATAGGTTGCCTCACGACAACCTATAATCTTTAACCTTAAATCTAATACCATGAAAAACACAGTGCAAATATAGTAATTATACTTTCAGAACACAGGACAGAAAGAATAGTTCTCCAATTAACACACTTTAACTTTAGCGGCGTAGCATTCACTTCAACTAATCCCTACCTTTATAGTCCCAAAATTTAATCAACCTGCAACCCTTATGAGAATTAAAATATTAGTGATCGACGACGAAGAGTCGATTTGCGAGATCCTGAAATTCAATCTGGAGAAAGAAGGCTATGAGGTAGATACCGCATACAGCGCCGAAGAAGCTCTTGACCGCGATCTGTCAGGATACTCATTGTTCATAGTCGATATCATGATGGATCGGCTGAGCGGCTTCGACTTTGCCAAACGAATCAAAAACAACGACGCGATCGAAAACACCCCGATCATCTTCTGCTCTGCACTTTCAGGCGAAGACGACACTGTGATGGGGCTTAATATCGGCGGCGACGATTACATAACCAAACCGTTCGTGATCAGCGAGGTCCTGGCTCGCGTACGTGCCGTGCTGCGCCGTTCGCACGCTACCAAGCAGTGGGCCTATAACGTATCCAAAAGTATCTACGAACCGGACATAACATTCAAGAATCTGCGCATAAACCGCAACGAGAAGATCTGCTATCTCAACGGAGAGGCAGTAGCTCTTACCCGTACCGAATTCGATATACTGCTGTTTTTCCTCACACACCGCAACCGCATATATTCACGCGAGGAAATAATACAACAGGTATGGGCCGGCGACGTAGTCGTGACCAACCGCACCATCGACACCAATATCACCCGTCTCCGCCGCAAATTAGGCGAATATGGTAACAACATAGTAACACGCCTTGGATTCGGTTATGGTTTCAAAGAGACGAATTAGCTATCAGTGGCGCCTGTTCATCCCGCTGGTGGTCCTGCTATGGCTCATCATCGGCATTCTTGTGCTGTTCCAATATCGCCGTGAGGTAAACTACCGCACCGAATCGGTCACCAGCCAGCTAAAAGCGATAAACAGCCGCATCATCAATGCCTATGAACGGGACTATGACCTCGGCCCATTCATCCACTTTCTGGATATGTACCTGGGCAACAGTACATTCGATGACATTATGGTGTCGGTCTATGACGACTCCGGCGACCTTATGTACCGCATAGGATATCCCATACTCCAGACAGACACAAACAACCAGCAGACACCGGAACTGGCCGAAGCCGAGGAATATGGCGAGGGCAATGTCGTGCGCAACAGCCTTCTCTCGCCCGACAAGATATTCTACTATTCAGCCATCAAAAGCAGCGACGGAAAACTATATGTACATACCGCCATGCCCTATACCGTATCGCTCTCCGACGCTCTCGCAGTCGATCCGGTAATGTGGATCATGGTCGTGATACTGGCTCTGGCCGCTACGACTGTAGCCTATCTGTCGACCCGCTACCTCGCCAGAAACATCACACTGCTTAAAGAATTTGCCGATCGCGCCGCCGACAACAAAGACTTCATAGCCACCGACAGATTCGCCCACGATGAGCTCGGCGACATATCACGCCAGATAGTACGCATATATCGCGAAAAGGACACAGCGCTACAGAAAAGCGAACGCGAACACCGCATAGCATTGCGCGCTACCGAAGAGAAAGCCCGCATAAAACGTCAGCTCACCAACAATATAAACCACGAACTCAAAACACCGATAGGCATCATAAAAGGATATATCGACACAATCGTCGACACTCCCGACATGCCTGAAGCCTTGCGCGACAGCTTCATCCGCAAAGCCCAGGATCACGTACATCGGATATGCTCTCTTCTGAACGACATATCCACTATAACCCGTCTCGACGAAGCCGGAAACAAAATTCCGACAACCGAAGTCGACTACCACGACCTGGCCTATACAGTAAGCAATGACCTTGAGACAAGCGGCATCAACGGAAACCTGTCATTCGTCTACGACATACCGCTCGACTGCACCGTCAACGGAAACTACACCTTGCTCAGCAACATGCTGCTCAACCTCATACGCAATGCCGCGGCATACTCCCACGGTTCGGAAATAAAACTGCGGCTCATAAACGAAACCGCCAAATACTACACTTTCTCATTTGCCGACAACGGAGTAGGAGTACCCCAGGAGCATATCCCCCACCTATTCGAACGCTTCTACCGCGTCGATACAGGCCGATCACGCAAAGTAGGAGGTACCGGCCTCGGACTGCCTATCGTAAAAAACACCATCACGACTCTCGGAGGCACCATATCAGTACGCAACGGAGCCGCCGGAGGCCTTGAATTCGTGTTCACACTCCCCAAATGGGAGCAGTAAAGGCATTGCGATTGCAGTTAAATAAAGTTAACATCGTATACACATACCGCTTCGTCTTATCTTTGTAACACGTTTGTAACCCGCGTAATCTATCTTTGTATTGTCAAAAAGATACAACCGTAGCATAACAACTTACACGAAGCTATGCCATCAAATATCAAACCGGATAAATACGGTTGCAACGTATAGTAATTAAAGAAGCAAAATCATCATTATCATCTATAGGATCAGGACGTCGTGATTGATGTCCTGATTCTGTTTATACCAGCATCCGACAAAACAGAGTCAAGGTCAGGGATCAGCGGTACGGACTGCTACGATCCGAGAGTTGGTCGGAATATTACAATATCACACTGCATATCACGATCTTTTCCCTGCATATAATATCAGGAGCAACGCGATAAAAACACTTGACAGCATAGCCGGGAGATTCGTATCATCGTATGCAAATGCTCTGACAAGCCAATAACATCCGCATATAGCAGACAATACTCCTGCGATCAGACATACCGTTTTTCCTGTGACAACGACTTTCCTGCCATTTCTGATTTCCATATCTATCCGGTTTCATATTATAAAGCATGCCATAGGTTATGAGCCGACACATGCCTTATCAAATTTCTTTTCTGAAAGCAAAGTTGTTAACTTTGCTTTCAGAAAAGACTAACTCATGCAAGAAAAGAGCTTGAGAAGAATATGTTTCAGCTCCACGGCTGACAGGCACAAGCAGATGCATCTCATGCGGCCGTTGCATTGTGTCGTGCCCTTCCGCCATACGACAATACAGAGACTTAAAATACACCCTTACAGGCAATGTCTTCACAGCCGCATTCTCCAAAAGGAAAGAACCTGAGTTCTTTGCATAACGCGATAGCGAAAGTCCGACCTCTGTAACACAGCAAAAACCTCGGACTGCCTGATAGCCCGAGGTTTTACTCGTTTTGTCCGAAAAAGTTCGGTAGCACATAGTGGAGATGGAGGGACTTGAACCCTCGTCCAAACGCGGAACTAATGTGCTTTCTACATGCTTATTCCCGACTTGGTTTTCGTGCGCCGGCAGGATCAGGACCACCAACCGTCGCCTTAGCCTCTAAGATCTCGAACGCCGCGCGAGGCTCTTGGCATTCCATTCCCGATTTAACTGCACCGCCGGATCGAGGAGTCTCGGAAAAAGGACTCTCGGGCGATGTCTTGTCCCTGCAACGGTTGCGGGGATTAAGCGTAATCTACTGTACTTCGATTAGGCAGCAAGAGCGTAGTTATTCTCGCCATTTAAAATTGCGATGTCCCAGATTAAAGAGCGTAGCCATCATTGCTCTGCATGCTTACACACCACCTCTACACGCTGTCA
>CAOKFI010000051.1 GCA_948467675.1 uncultured Porphyromonadaceae bacterium | reverse complement strand
CGACGGCACCGGCTCCGAGGCCGTCAGCCGTCCGTGGATGTCATAGCTGTAGGCCATGAGATATCCGCTTGACTTGCGGCCCGATATCCTGCCGTCGTAGCGCGGCGTGCAGCCGTCCGCTGCGTCGGCATAATGGATAGTCTCGCTGAAAAACGATATTCTGCGTTTTTCAATGATCGGGAGAGCAGCCGAGGCCGTGTATGTGCCTGCAGTGGCGGGCAGCTGTGGCAGGACGGCAGGCCTCATCGATGTAGTCGCGTCAGATGCCGTCAGACGCCCTGCCACATCGTAGGTGAACGTGCGTCTCACATCGTCGCCGACTTTTATCGTGTCGACGCGCCCGGCGCGGTCGTAGGAGTACACGAAAAGCGCCGTGCTGTCGTTCTGCGTGATTTTGGCCTGCTTCAAATGCCCCGATGACCAATAGGTGTTCTCTGAGGTGAGAGTTACTGCCTGCGGGGCGACAGTTCGTTCTAACTGACCGGAGAGATTGCCCTCGTAACTGTAGCGGAGATATGTCTCTTTATCGGGCGTTTTCTTCATATCGCCGGAGACGCGGCGCACAATGCGGCCGGCGTTGTCGTAGAACACCGTCTCGAGCCATCCGCCGGCGGCCGTCCCTGTATCCAATCCGGCCGCCGAGGCGCGCGGCCGTGAGTAAAGCGGCGGCGGGGTGTAGTAGTCATCCCACCCCTCGTTAAGATCGATCGTGAAGTCGTAGGAGTCGTAATAATGAGCATCGACAAGTTCGGTAATGGTCAGAGGGTATTTTGTCCGGCATACGTAACCGCCGGTATTGTTGTAAAGGAAGCTCGCCATGCCCGGTGTGATGAAACTGAGCGTCCGGGCTGCCGCGCTCTCGATCTCGCTGTCGGTCGCTGTAGCCACAGCGGAGAATGCCGGCCGGCCGAGATTGTCGTAATGATGCACGATCCACTCTCCGCGGTCGCGCATGTTGCCGTCCTGCTCGGCGAACAGACGGTTGCGCGTATCGTAGCGGTAACGCGTCTCCGTACCGCCGGGCATGGCGGCGAGCGTGCGGTTGCCGCGCGCGTCGTATTCGTAACGGAAACAGTCCTTAATCCCAGCTGAGGCAGGAAAATTCGGCTGTATCACGAACAGCAGGTCGCCGTAATCGTTGTAGACATAGCGCGTGTCATGCCAGTCGCCGGTCTCTCCCTCGCGTGTCATCACCGTCAGTCCGCGGCGATCGGTAAAGGTCATGGTGACATGTCCTTCCTCGTCGGTGATTTCCTCTACGCTCAGTGTGCTTGCGGGATAGTAGCGCGACCTTCTGAGCAGCGTGCTCGATTGCTCATATTCGGGGCATGCATAGTCGCCCGAAGCCGCGTTGACCAGGCGGCGCACCGTCACGCGTCGGTCTGCGTCATGCCATTCCTTGCCCGCCTTAAGCGATCCCGTCGTGACGGCGAGCGGCGAGGCCTCGTAGAATGTAGTCGTATAGGCATATTCGGTGCCGTAAAGTTCATTGGCCGCGGTCGCGATATTATTTGCTGTCGGATGTTTGGCGTCGACGTACACCGGCGCCCATGTGCGGTACGGCCTGTCCATCGCGTCATACTCTGTCAGCGTGGCGTAGAAATCACCTTGCTTTATCAGAGGGGGTATTGCTCTTGCCTCGTTTTTCGGCCACGGTATCACCTCGAAAAAGAGTTCATCGGGGTCGGGAGCCGCGGTCAGTCTCGTAGTCTCGCGTCCGAGACCGTCATAATTGACAATCAGGCGCGTGGCAGATGAGTTCTCCGAATTATAGGTAGACGAAGTCATATAGTTCTGCCGTCCTTCCCGCACATGGTAGCTGTATCCCTCAACCGGGCCGTGGCCGTCGACCGACTTCAGGATGAGCCTGCCTGCAGAGTCATACTCATAGCTTTCGGTCAGACCGCAGGGCTGCCGGAGCGATGTCATGCCGACGAGCGGCTTCCACAGAGCCTTGGTCACATGCCGCTGTCCGGGCTTCTCGAGCTTGGCGGTCAGATCGGCGAGGTCGGCGTTGCCCCCGAGGGCGTTGACATTCTGAACCAGTGCTTCGATCTCGGCAAAGCCTGCACCGTCGATGCGGTAGACGGGGTAGATGCCGCCGTAGCCCCACAGATAGCTTGTGGCCACGCTGTCCTCGCCGCGGTATTCGCGCATGTTGCCGTAGGTGTCGTAGTCATAGCTGCCGGCGAGACGGGTGTCGCCGCCGCGCGTCAGCCATACCTTGGCGGGGCGGTAGACGCGGTTGCCGTAATGCTTCATCTCGCGCCGAGCCTCGGTGACCGCAGTGCCGAAGGTATGACGCGACTTAAGGGGCAACGCGGTGATATTGGCGTTGACCATAGCCCGTTCGACTGCAGTTCCCGCGGCCGAGGGATAGGTGAGGTCTACGCGTTCCGTGCGTTCGTCGCCCGTGACTGTGGTGACAACCGAGGTGACAATCGATGTTCCCGGCTTGTATTCGTAAGTCTCTGTCTGCGTGAAATCCCCGTTATCGCGATGATAGGTCACAGACTTCGATTTAAGGCGGTCGGACTGGAGATACATCGAATATGATTCTACTCTGTAGGGACTGTCGTATCCGTTAAATAGATTCATATAATTTGTAGGCATGTCATCTTTGATAACATAATATATTTTCCCGCCGGTTCGTTTTTCGATATACCAGTCCTGGTACATAAGATAGCGTCCGTCGGTAAAATCCGGGGCTTCAAGCGTGTTGAAAGCAGACTGGATCACCTGTCTCTCTATCCGGGTATTGATGATATATGATGATCGCTGGTTGTCCGCTTTTATAAAGCTGCCGTTTACTTTTTCATATTCGTAATCTTCTGTCAGAACCGGCTGTAAATTACCGTCGTTGCTGTTTTTCAACACACGCCGACGTTTCAGACGTACACCTTTGCCCAATACATTATTCATTATAACAGCGTGGGAGTGCCCCCATTCGCGATGCTCGATGTCTCGCGGCAGAGTGACTGAATGTTCATATTCGATCGCTCCGTCAGCATAATGCTCAGTCACTCGCGGATACCATATCGTCTCTTCTCCTACTCGGTTTTTCATGTAATCCGACGAATTGGCTACATGTATCATCCTGAATGTGTACAATAGTCGTTGCATTACCACATAAGGATCTTTCGGAAATGCACCGATGCCATTGGCGATTGTTACGAACGTTGATGCGGAAGGCACGGATGTCACAACGATAGAATCGTATGAATATGTCCGCGTTATCGGAGTGCTGCCTGTCTCTCCCGATCTTGTCACGATCTTGCTGACACGAAGTCCGCCCCCCATATCTATCCATGGATCTGTATCGTCGCTGATGTTACCCAGGGACGGATAGCGCATTTTCGGGAAACGGTGAGGTTCGTACTCGAACTCGCTTCTTCCACCGGTAGGATAGTACACCACGGTCAGAATGCCGGCTTTCATGGCTTCAGCATCAGGTCGCCGGTCAGCATAGCCTACCGGTGCAAAAGTGCCGTCGACAATTCCGGTATTGGTGTATTGCTTTATTGAAAGTCTTGGAGTCAAAGTGTTCTGAGACTCAAAATAGGGCTCTCTGCCGTTATAATAGCCCCACCAGTCCTGTCTATGATTGTTATTATCGAAACGAGTGTGATTGTATCCAAAAGAATATGTTCCTTCTCCTGAAACGGTGACAGATTGGAGAAATTTCGAATCGGCTTCGGATGTGCCATAAGACAACGTCGCAGTCCTCACTGTATCTCCGGCTGAATTTTTAACAATGAACGAACTCAGCTTTTTGTCTTTGTATTCAAGTTCTATATAGAGATTTTGAGTTGAAACTTTGCTCAGGTGCAGTCTGTCCCGGTAATAACCCTCATTGACAAAACCGAAGCCCGGATATGAATCAAGCCAATCCTGATGAAACTTGACATAGGCATCCGGCGGATTGTAGCTGTCGCGAACCGCATTTCCCCCGAAATAACTGATTTGGTCGTGATTGAATTGCTCCCAATTGAATGAAATCTCTCGACCTGACGGCAAAACGATTGAACTGAGCATCCAGGCCGTTGTTTGCAATGCATTGCTGTCGTATGGTGAATAATACTTTTCGCATTGCTTGCCAAATTTATAGATATAGCCGAGAGCATCTATCGCGGTTATCTCGTTCAAACTGCCGTTACCGCTTATGACCACCTCGTCATCGTCGCCGCCTCCGATAAAATTCCATTTGTATTTATTGTTGACGTCCTTGAAGATTATTCGTTTATATACACCTGATGGCAACGAGATTGTAAATATGTCCTTTTCGGTGTCATATCTGTCCTGATTGTTTTCACCGCTGATGGCTCCGGGAGACATGTTACACATGGCTGCAAAACCTTTGGATGCGTATGTCGCCAAATCACCCGGATTTTCGCCCATATACTCGTAATCTTCGTCCGCCCTGCCTCTGATGGTGCGTGTTACTTTGAGTCCTGGAAGCAGACTCCAACCGTAGCCGCAGGGGAAGGGATCGTCGAGGGGCTTGATGCCTGAGGTGTGATAGTTGAGGGTGAACGGTATTTTCAGCCCTTCGATATCGATTGTGTAAAGCGGTATCGACAGGTTGACGGCCCCGGTCGCCAATGCCGGCTGGGGACTCTGGTAACGCATCTGTTGGGCGCTCGACGGCGTCGGCGAAATGATCTCGTTGTTCTGAGGAGAGATTTTCAGATCCGACGAACTCTGTGCCACTCCGGGTAAAATAGAAATCACCGGCAACAGAAAAAGGAATATCATCCGAGCCGCTTTCATAATCATCGTATTATAATGATTCCCTTACGTGGCGCGACGGCTATGTTCTCTATTCCGATGGCCGCGATGTAACGGCCTGTACGCAGCGACCGGCAGTCGAGCGTGATTTCAGACTGCGCGCCGTCTGTTACGGTGCTGTCATGGAGATACAGACAGCCGGCTTCGTCCATGATGTCGAGCGTGAGGGTCAGGCCAGCCTCGGGAATGGCGGCTGTAACTGTTACTGAACGTCCGTCGCATGTGACGGACGCTTCAGATAACGCCGCTCCTATGGCCGGGACGTCGGCCGCAGGGTCTGTTTCCTGACTGTCATTTTCATGCCCGCGATTTTTCAGCGACCCTCTTTCGGGAAGATATGCCGATGAAACCGCCGGCTCGGCATCGGCGGTCACCGCTGCCGAGGCATAGACCGATCTCTGCACGGCGAGAGGAAGCAGAGACGCTGCGCCTTCGCTGTCATACCACCGGTATGTAACCGTCGTCATGACCGTACTTGCGGCCGGGCTGTCGTCGGGAAAAGAAGCCTCGACGTTCCTGATCTCCCTGACCGCTATTGCATTGCGGACGGTGTCGCCGGGGGCTAATATCAGTGTGCCGGGCTGTCGGGCGACGGCAAAACCAAGTGTACCGCGCTCAGATACTGCAAATCGTCTGCCCCCGCCTTTTCCCTCTGCTGTAAATGTGATGCCGCCGTTGGCGCTTCCCGGAACCAACGGCCCGGAAATCATATATACCGGCCGCTCGGCGACTATGGTCGTGAGCCGGTCTTCCTCTCCGTTGTAGAAAATTGAATCCCCGCTGATGCAGTACCAATATCTTCGCCCCGCAACGGTCTCTGCGAGCAGCGAGTCGCCATAAACATGAACCGAAGTACCTGACCTGTCGTCGCCCGACCATTGCTGCGAGAAATCCCATACGGCGGTATCAAGAAGTTCGCCTTTGAGCGGATCCACAACCAGCGGCAGCATGATCTCCCGTGCATAAACCTGCAACGCGCTCAGTATCGCGAGTGCAAAGACAAACTGTTTTCTGAC
>CAOKFI010000050.1 GCA_948467675.1 uncultured Porphyromonadaceae bacterium | reverse complement strand
TATATAATACTATCGGATCGGGGTGATCCGCACACGGCGGCCCTTCCCATGTGGGATGGTTGCAAGTCGCGCATCACCGACGCGCCTCATGATGCCTGTGAGCCCTTTACCCCATGCAGCAATGCATGGGGTTCCACATCCTATGCGTCTCCGACGCATCTCGCCTTCCCATGTGGGGTGATTGCAAGTCGCGCATCTCCGACGCATCTCATCCCGGCGCCCTTGTCGGTTGCGCACCGCGGGTCGGAGACCCGCAGGACGTTAAGCCCCATGCAGCCATGCATGGGGAAGCCAGACACACCCCAACACACAAGCGCGTCGGAGACGCGCAGGAATAACCACACCTATTATATAATACTATCGGATCGGGGTGATCCGCACACGGCGGTTCTTGAGGCGGTGGGGAGCCACTGCCGACAGGATGGCCGTGAGTTTCCCGGCCGGAACAGCCACTATCGAATTGTGGTCGCGCACCACTATACGGCCTATCTCGCCGGCATCAAGACCGCCGTTGGCTATCAGGAAGCCTACGATGTCGCCGCGCGATATCTTCTCGCGGCGCCCTGCGTTGATATGTAGTGTGGCAGTATGGGCACGGATCGGATCGGGATTGTTGCCGGTAGGCGCATAGCTTCGGTCAAAACTCATGTAGTCCGGTATGTTTTCGCCTTCGGCGGTGATCACATAGACGGTGCCTGTGGCTCCCATGCGGGCAGTGCGGCCGTTGCGGTGTGTCCAGCTCTCCTGAGTCGGAGGGATATGGTAGTGGATCACTGCCGATAGCGCCTCTATGTCGAGGCCGCGTGCGCCGAGGTCGGTGGCCACGAGTATCGGAGTGGTTCCGTTGTTGAGCAGATCGATCGCCGTCTCGCGGTCGTATTGTTCAAGACCGCCGTGGTACAGGCCGGCCGGAAGACCGGCAGAGCGCAGCCGGTGATATACCCTGTCGGCGCTCTCGCGGTGGTTGACGAACAGGATCACGCGTCCGTCGGGGAGCGAGTGGAGCAGATCCACAGCAGTGTCGAGCTTGTCGCGTACCGGACTCGACACCTCTACTGTATCGATCCGGGGCGCCTGTGTTCCGGTGCCGCCCTCGGCTGTTGAGAAGTCGATCACCTGCGGACGCTTCATCGCCAGGAAGTCGGGAAGTTCTGATATGGGAGTGGCCGATGTAAGTATTGTCAGAGACCGGTGGCCTATGCGGCGTACTATGCGGCGCATCTCGTCCTGGAAGCCGAGGTCGAGAGCCTTGTCGTATTCGTCGAGCACGAGCGTGCGTGCGGTCTCGACCGAAAGCTGGCCGCGGCGTATGTGGTCGAGCAGGCGTCCGGGAGTCGCAACCACTATGTCGGGTACTGTCTGCAGCGAGCGGGTTTCGTCGGTCATGGAGTGGCCGCCGTAGAACGCCACCGTCTTGTAGCCTGTGGCGAGTTCGCGTATGACCCGCGATATCTGAAGCACGAGTTCCCGGGCGGGAGCTATCACTACGGCCTGGACCGTGCCGTCGGCTGTGGTCAGCGAACGCAGAAGCGGGATGGCGAACGCCACGGTCTTGCCCGAGCCGGTAGGGGACAGGAGTATTATCTCGCGCGAGGCCGACGCGCTCACCGCCTCCTGCATATCGTTGAGACGCTCTATGCCGAGGCGGTTGCGAAGGTTGTATGTGATCTGATCGTTGGTCATGGCCGTATATGGTATTTTTTATGAATTTTACAGGACTTATAAGATTTATAACACCGGTAAGCCCGGTTTGTCCGGTACAAAGATACGCATTAATCGCTATCTTTGCCGCCATGAGAACTATCGTGACTACAGTTGTGGCGGCCGTGTTGGGTTGCCAGTGGCTCGCAGCCAAGGACGAGCCGTATTACGATCTTGTGGGAGAGGCCGACATAGCGATCGCCGGCGGACGTTATGAAAGCGCCGACAGCCTGCTGCTTGCGGCGCTTCGTCTGGAGCCTGGAAATCCGCTGAATGTGATGCTTGTCAACAATCTCGGCATGGTGCGGCACTATATGGGCCGCGACTCGCTGGCGCTCGCCACGCTCAACGATGCCCACGCAATGGCGCCCGTGTCGGTGACTGTGCTGACAAACCGTGCGCGTGTGCTTGCCGACATGGGGCGTACCGCCGAGGCCTATGCCGACTATACGCGCATACTCGAACTGGATTCCACCGTGGTGGCGCCGCGGTTCTATCACGGCATGATAGCGCTGCATTCGGGCGACACCCGTACTGCCGCCGCCGATATGGCCGTGCTCGACAGAATAGCGCCTCACGAGTCGATGACCTATATGGGACTCGGCGCAGTGCATTACGCCACCGGACGCTATGACGATGCCATAACGGCCTACAGCAAGCTGCTCGCCCGCGAGAAAGACCCCACATACTACGCTTTGCGTGCGGAACTCTATCTGCTCACCGACCGTCTTGCCGACTGTGCCGACGACATTGCGCTCGGTCTGGAGCTGGATCCCGGCGATGCTGGATTGTATCTTCTGAGAGCGCGTCTCAACATGGTGCGTTACCGCCCCGACGACGCGATGGCCGACGCACAGAAAGCCATCACTCTCGGAGCCGATCCGAAAACCGTGAAGATTCTTATAGAATCGGCCCGATAGTGGGATTTGGTCACATACAAAAACATGCATCACTCCGACAGCAAGTATTCCGAGGAAATGGCATGGCCCTTCTCGAAGCCGTTCTGTATCATTCTGAACCGGTCGGTAGAAAGCGGTTCATGGGCGGCCAATCCCGACACATCGTTCGATTATCTTACTGAATTCGACTATGTGCGTGTGTATCAGAAGAAAGATGCTATAGACTATTATTCTACGGATGACGGTCATGTCTCCGGAATAGAGGATGCGTTGTCGGACGCTTTTTCATGATGTGGCAGGAACATGAAAAAACAACGCCGGAATCATCAAGATTCCGGCGTTGTCATATTGGATTGTTGTAATCTTAATCCTGATTGAGGTTGACACGCTTGAAGTCGACAGCTACAAGACCTTTCTGGGTCTGTTCGAGGAACTGTCCCACAGTCAGTTTGCTGTCCTGAACGTACTCCTGCTCCAGGAGGCAGCTTTCCTTGAAGAACTTGTTCAGACGGCCGTTGGCTATATTCTGAATCATGGCTTCGGGAAGGTTGGCGGCTTTGGCTTCAGCGGCAGCCTTCTTGATCTCACGACCCTTGGCGGCTTCTTCAGCAGTGATCCAGCCCTTTGAAATGTTCGATTCGATGTGATCCTCGGTATCGAAGTGATTCGGGTTCAGACCTGCTTTCTTGAGAGCTGCGTCAGCGGCCTTGTTTACCTGCTCCTGTTTGGTCTTCTCGATAGCTACGGCGATCTCCTGGTCGATAGTGGCCTGGGGTACGTCGTTGCGGCTGCATGCCACAGGATTCATGGATGCGATCTGCATACATACTTCGCGTCCTGTTGTCTGGGCATCTACATCGGGAAGGTTGAAACCTACGATTGCAGCGAGTTTGTTGTTGAAGTGGTTGTAGGCTGCGGTCGACGGAGCTACTACTACTTCGTATGCGCCGATCTCGGTCTTCTCACCGGTTTTGCCGGACTCTTCGGTCACGAGCTCTGCCACGGTGCGTCCGTCTACTGTGAGAGCGTTGAGTTCGTCTACGCTCTTGCAGCGGTTGGCCACAGCCAGATCGAGAAGCTGTTTGGCAAGGTTTGTGAAGCCTTCGTTCTTGGCTACGAAGTCGGTCTCGCAATTGAGGGCGAGGATAGCGGCGAAATCGCCGTCGTTCTTAGAGAGAACACAGCCTTCGGCGGCGTTGCGGTCTTCGCGTTTGGCGGCTACTGCCTGACCTTTCTTGCGGAGGATCTCTACTGCTGCTTCGATATCGCCGTCAGTTTCGGCGAGGGCTTTCTTGCAGTCCATCAGGCCGGCGCTGGTAAGGTGGCGCAGCTTGGTGATTTCTGCCATTGTTACTGCCATATTTCGGTAGATTTAATGTCGTTAATAATGGGAATTGTTATTCTGCTGCCGGAGCTTCTGTTGCTGCTTCCTCTGCTACAGGAGCGGCGGGAGCTTCTTCGCGGCGGCTTACGCGGCGACGCTCGCGGCGGGGTGCCTCGGCTTCTTCTGCCTCAGCCTCTGCGGCGTTGCTGTCGGCTTTCTCGACTTTGCGCTCCTCGAGACCTTCGGCCATTGCGGCGATAACGGTGTCGAGTACGAGCTCGATCGACTTGGATGCGTCGTCATTGGCGGGGATCACGAAGTCGATGTCGGCGGGGTTGCTGTTGGTGTCGACCATTGCGAATACAGGTATGCCAAGACGTACGGCTTCGGCTACTGCGATATGCTCTTTCATAACGTCGATCACGAAAAGTGCCGACGGGAGACGGTTGAGGTCGGCGATTGAACCGAGGTTCTTCTCGAGTTTGGCACGCTGACGGGTGATCTGGAGCTTCTCGCGTTTTGACAGATTGTCGAATGTTCCGTCTTTGGTCATCTTGTCGATCGACGCCATCTTCTTAACTGCCTTGCGGATAGTGGGGAAGTTGGTGAGCATACCGCCGGGCCAGCGTTCGATCACGAACGGCATGTTGATCGAGGATGCTTTGTCGGCTACTACCTGCTTGGCCTGCTTTTTGGTGGCTACGAAAAGTACTTTCTTGCCTGCCTTGGCTATGCTCTTGAGCGCTTTTGCTGCTTCGTCGAGTTTGGCTGCGGTCTTGTACAGGTCGATGATATGGATACCGTTACGCTCCATAAAGATATAGGGAGCCATGGCGGGGTTCCATTTACGTTTGAGGTGGCCGAAGTGACAGCCTGCTTCGAGGAGTTGGTCAAATGTAGGTGTTGACATTGTGTTGTTTTGTTGGATTGTTTACGTTCTTTCGGATTTATCAACCCCGCAGTAGGGAACGTAGTCCATCTACGGGATTTAGATGCTAAACACTCATATACTGAAACTGCGGTCAAGCCGCTATGCAGCCTGACCGTAGTCCGATGTATGATTCTTTTAACGTTTTGAGAACTGGAAGCGCTTGCGTGCTTTGGGCTGACCCGGCTTTTTGCGCTCTACCGAGCGGGGATCGCGGGTCATGAAGCCTTCCACGCGAAGGGCGTGCTTGTCCTCGGGGTTGATCTTGACAAGTGCGCGGGCTATAGCCAGACGGAGTGCCTCGGCCTGTCCCTTGTAGCCACCGCCGTCGAGATTCACCTTGATGTCGTATTTTTCTACTGCATCGAGGGTGTTGAGGGGCTGCTTTACTACGTACTGCAGGATTGAAGACGGGAAATAAACGTCGAGAGGACGGTGGTTGATGGTGATGGTGCCGTTGCCTTCTTTTACGATGACACGGGCAATAGCGGCCTTACGACGGCCTACTGCATTAACTGTTTCCATATTGCTGTATCTCTCTGCGTATTATTTCAGTTTGTTAATATCGATCACTTTGGGATTCTGGGCTTCGTGAGGATGGTTCTCGCCATTGTACACGTGCATGTTGCCTATGAGCTTGCGACCCAGACGGTTTTTAGGGAGCATACCCTTCATAACCTTCAGATACAAGGGGTGGTAGCCGGGTTTCGCTGATTTCGATAATGACTTCTTGATGAGTACCTCGGGTGTGGTTTCGCGTTGGCCGCCGGGATAGCCTGTGTAGGAAAGGTAAACGCGGTCGGTCATCTTCTTGCCGGTGAGTTTCACTTTCTCGGCATTGATGATGATCACATTGTCGCCGCACTCCACATTGGGAGAGTAGCTGGGTTTGTATTTGCCGAGCAGGAGCTTGGCCACTTTCGAGCAAAGACGACCCAGAGGCTGATCGGTTGCGTCGATCACTACCCATTCATGGTCGATGCTTTGAGCATTGGGGGAGAGAGTTCTATAACTTAAAGAATCCACGTTTAAATGTTTAATTAATTGTTCGTTACATAGGCGTCACCATGTCAGAAGTCCGGCCAAAGACGTCTGTCCGGGAGCGGCCTTTTCATTAATTTGGACATAATCGGTGTGCAAAGGTAGTGATTTTGTGACTATTGGCAAAACATTTCACAAAAATATTTCACACCTCGCGCGATATCTCACTTTTCACCCGCACCCGCTCCGCTTGCGACTGGCTGGGGTGTCCGTGGTACGTCATCCCGCAAGTGGCGCATCTCCGACGCGCTACTTGTGGGTGGTCTTTTGTCTTTTCCCCCATGCATAGTTGCATGGGGTTTTACACCCTATGCGTCTCCGA
>CAOKFI010000049.1 GCA_948467675.1 uncultured Porphyromonadaceae bacterium | reverse complement strand
CTTTTATCGCTAATCACCAATTTCTCATCTAATTAATTTTCGTCGAACTCACGTTATTTATGATACACGGCGAACCATACGGATCTTTGTTTCGTTATATCGGCACAAACTATTTATTTAATAATTGTAAAAATTGCAAAATGATGAAAAAACTGTTGATTTCGCTGCTCGCAATATGTGCGGTGTCATTGGGCGCGTCTGCTCAGAAAACTGAATTGTTGGCGTCATACGGCGGATATACCCAGATGGACGCATGCAACAACCATGACAGCTGGCATGGGGTTAATAATGCCTGGGGCGCAGTCACGTTCGGTATCAATTTCAAAGTGGCTCCTAAATTCTGGGTAGGCCCGAGCTACACTTTCTCCAGCACATCGACAAAAGGCGGCAACCCGAAATGTAATTTCGCATATCACGGTATATTGCTCAACGGGCGCTACGAATATTGGCGCAACAGTATAGTCACGCTTTACGGGCATCTCGGTATCGGTGCGGTGGTGACACATATAAGTCCGCGGGAATACGATGCGTACAATAAGGGTTATTTCGCCATGCAGATATCGCCGGTCGGTGCGGAAGTGGGCATAAACCGTGATTTCTCGATGTTCGGCGAGCTTGGTTTCGGAGCGCAAGGCTTGCTTCAGGTCGGCTTCAAGCTGAAGCTGTAATCATATAGCTGACGTTACGATAAGAATTATTTAACACTCCGGCAGGTATCTTAAATCCTGTCCGGAGTGTTGTTATGTATGATAAGACTGAAATACTAAAGCAACGATGAATGACCGACTTTCATACGATGAAAAAAAAGAATTGCCGGATGACGTATACGGACTTCCGGAGCGCAGGGAATATCCGATGCCTGATGCCGCCCATGTCCGTGCGGCCGAGGCGTATTTCCGTTATTGCCCTGAGGCATTGAGGCCGAAACTGGCACGTGCTATTCTTGACCGGGCCAAGGAGTATGGTGTTGAAGTGAAAAGTCCGACGGTTCTGTCTTATGCAGCCGGCTGACCGTATACCGTTCACAGCTGCATCGGTCATAAATTTGCATGGGACGGGAATTGTTGATAACTTTGTACATATAATTACGGATCAAGTATATGACTGAATATCGCCGAACTTGCATATTTCTGACATTTATAATCGCTGTCGTGGGCGCTGCTATGGCTGCGACTCTCGATGAGGCCAAAGCCTGGTATCGTGCCGGACGTTACGCCGACGCATTGCCTGTGTTTCAAGCGTATCTGGCAAAGAAACCTGCTGACGGATCGCTGAATCATTGGACTGGAGTCTGTCTGTTCAAGACCGGTCATGCCGATGCGGCGAAACCGCTGCTGGAAACTGCGGCCAAGAAAAAGGTTACTGAAGCGCCGCGTTATCTTGCCGAGATCGCATTCTATGAATACGATGTGGACGCCGCCGACGATTATATGGAAGATTACAAGGCGGCTCTTAGAAAGGCCAAGTCCTCTATGCCGGCCGACGGAGAGCGTCTGTCAGCACGTATAGACCGTATGCGTGCAATGCTCGACCGCGTGGAGAAGATCGTGGTCATAGACAGTATCGTCGTTGATAAAAACGATTTTTTCGAAGCCTACCGGTTGTCGCCGGAGAGTGGCTCATTGTATCCTCCGTCGACTTTGCCTGAAGGATTTACTTCCGATAAACGTACTGTGATCTACACGCCCCAGAGCCACAGCTCTATGATGTGGGGTATGCCGGACGGCAAAGGACATACCGTATTGGTGGAGAGTTCGGAGCTTGGCGACGATACATGGGAGACACCCCGTAAAGTAGGCTCTGCGCTGAATGACGGCGGAAATGCTGATTTTCCGTTTGTGATGAGCGACGGTATAACATTGTATTACGCATCGGACGGCGACGGTTCGCTGGGCGGATACGATATCTTCATATCGCGTCGGGAAGACAATGAGTTCCTTGCTCCTCAGAATATCGGAATGCCGTATAATTCACCATATGATGATTATCTCCTCGCTATCGATGAGCTTACAGGAGTAGGGTGGTGGGCGACAGACCGCAACCGGATAGAAGGGAAGGTGACGATCTATAAATTCATACCTTCGGATCTGCGCGTGAATTACAGCGTCGAAGAACCGGGTCTGACTGATTTTGCCCGAATTTCATCGATCCGATCCACATGGAAACCCGGGGCGGACTATGCGGATCTTCTGAAGGAAATAGAAAATATGACTGATGACGAGGATGTTGTGGTTCGGGATTTTGAACTTGGTTTTCCTGATGGCCGTGTATATACGACATGGGATGATTTCAGAAACCCCACAGCCCGTCGCAAGATGGAGCAATATGTGGATGCGTCGGCCGACTTCAATGATCTGACAGTTGAGCTTGACGGATTGCGTAAGCGCTATTCTGACGGCGACCGTTCTGTGCGTGACCGTATTCTGGAGCTGGAGAAACACCGGCTGTCTGACCGAAAGGTGCTTCGCAATATTATGAATGAAGTTATAAGGCTTGAAAAATAACCGTTACATCACGGACGGAATAGGGATAAATGGATATATTGCAAGAAATAAACGGAAGCCGCCGTTATAATTTCCATTCGCATACGCAGTTCTGTGATGGCCGTGCGGCTATGGAGGCGTTTGTGCCGGCTGCTGTTGCCGCCGGATTTACACATTATGGCTTTTCACCGCATTCGCCTGTGCCGATTGTCTCGCCTTGCAATATGCATCGTGACAAGGTCGATGTGTATCTTGCCGAAGTAGGACGGCTGCAGCGGCTCTGGAGCGATAGAATAAATCTCTATGCTTCTATGGAGATTGATTATCTTGATGAATCATGGGGCCCTTCGAACGAATATTTTCAGAGCCTTCCGCTGGATTATCGTATAGGATCCGTACATTTCATCCCATCCGCCGACGGTCCGATAGATATAGACGGTCGTTTTGAATCGTTTGCCCGTAAAATGAAAGAGCATTTCGATGATGACATCCGCTATGTGGTGGATACATTTTTCAGTCAGTCTGTAGCTATGGTCGAGGCCGGCGGCTTCGATATAATAGGACATTTCGATAAGGTGGGGCATAACGCGTCGCACTATCTTCCCGGAATCGAAAACTTGGCTTGGTATAAAAAGAATGCAGACGATCTTATAGACTGTATCGTGGCCTCCGGTATTATCGTCGAGCTCAATACCAAAGCAATGAAGGATCATGGACGAGTGTTCCCATCCGAGCGGTATCTGCCAAGGCTTATAAGCGCCGGGGTTCCGGTTATAGTCAACAGTGATGCCCATGTGCCGGCTCTTATAGACGCCGGCCGGACTGACGGTTTCGCCATGCTCGATAAAATTAGTGCCCACACAACCTGAATAAACACGATATGCCAGTCAATGTACCGATTTCTCTACCTGCGGTAGATGCTCTAAAAGCGGAAAATATCTTTGTCATAGATGAGCAGCGTGCTTCATCGCAGGATATACGCCCGTTGCGTATAGCCATACTGAATCTCATGCCTTTGAAGATCATGACAGAGACAGATCTGTTGAGGCTGCTGTCGAATACACCGCTTCAGATCGAGCTCGACTTCATCGATATGGACAGCCATGTGTCGAAAAACACGCCGCGTGAGCATATCGATATGTTCTATAAGAGATTTGATGACATCCGTGATAAAAATTACGATGGTCTGATTATTACCGGAGCGCCTGTCGAGAAGGTGGATTTTGAAAGCGTTGACTACTGGTCTGAACTGACAGGTATATTCCGGTGGGCGCGTACGCACGTGACATCCACACTCTATATATGCTGGGCGGCATTGGCCGGGCTGTATTATCATTACGGCATACCCAAGTATGTTCTCGACCGCAAGATCTCCGGAGTGTTTCCGCATCGTATTCTTGATCCGCAGAACCCTATATTCCGAGGATTTGACGATATGTTCTATGTGCCTCACAGCCGATTCAGTGAAGTCCGTCGTGAGGATATATCCATGGTGCCTGATTTGCGGATCATATCTGAGAGCGATGAAAGCGGTATATATATAGTCTCTGCTCGTGGAGGCCGTGAATTTTTTATTACCGGTCATTCGGAGTATTCTCCATATACATTGGATTTCGAATACAGAAGAGATCTGGAGAAAGGGATGAATCCGGATATTCCGGCTCATTATTATGCGTGTGACGATCCTTGCCGGGAGCCTGTAGTGCGCTGGCGCTCCCATGCCAATCTGCTTTTCACGAACTGGTTGAATTATTTTGTATATCAGGCCACGCCTTACGATATACGGGATATCCGATGAGCCAGGGTGTCGTATTGTATAAAAAGAAAATAAGCCGTTCCATCCCGGAGCGGCTTATTTTCTGACTCTTTAGGCTTGCGCCAAATAGTCAACCTAACATAAAACACATTTACTTATGCACTATTTGCTTTGTCGCATAAAATCTAACAATCTATACTAACCCTAAAATAATAATCTGTAATACCAATATTGCTGATTTCTGTATGCAAATTTAAGGATTGAAACAAATGGATGCAAGAGAATTGAAAATAAATTTTGAAATATTAATGTTATACGATGCTTAATATCGTGTAAATCAGTCATATGTTACAGATGGCCTAAAACGTGAATATAAACAAATGGCGTGAACATTTAAACAAATGTTCACCTTGTAAAAGACGTTTTCTGAACTAAATCTGCAAATTTTGTACCTTTATAGTCACAATCGGGGCATTCGTTCATTCTATTCGCTATCTTTGTAGATGGATTCAGAGGCGCATTAATCTAAGAAATTGTTAATGTCAATATTGCACAATATAATAGATCATATCCGTTCATGTCTGTGTCTTGTTCTGCTTATGGGCTGGATAAGCATGTCTGCTGTGCCTGCTACGCTGGATGAGGTTTTGCCTGAATTAGACCGGGTGATATCCGAAAGCGATTATTATAAAAGGCATAGCGAGGCTCGTATTGATTCGATGGTCCGGAGAATGAACTCTGTGTCCGGTAGATCCAGAATCGTACAGTGCGAGGATATAGCGAAAGAATATAGTGAAATCAACATCGATTCGGCCATTTCTTATTTTGTCAGAGCCCGCGCGTTGTTGGAATTAGCCGGAGACTCGGCTGCTGTGCAGAGATTGTTTTTTGAATCAGTGTCGCTGTTGCCTGTCATGGGTGTGATGAAAGAGAGTCTTGACAGTTTTGAAGCGGTGGTGCCGGACGATATAATGCCTGAAAACAAAGTATACTATTATAAGGCGGGACACAGGCTTCTGTTTAATGTCGGATCATTCTATCCGGCTAAGTCGTTGCGAAACAAGTACCTTGAGGCCGGTATGAGTATGACCGATTCGCTGGTATGCAATATCAATCAGGATATTCCTGATTATAAACTGTATCGTGCGCAACTGAGTTTTATGCGCGGCGATACTCCTACGATGGTCTCGGATGTGCATGATCTGATGGAGCTGCTTCCGGTCGAAGACAGCCGTTATGCACAAGCCGCCTATATGCTTGGCATGTATTATGACCGGAAAGAGAAGAGCGATGAGGCTGCATATTATCTGGCTCTCGCGGCTATTTCAGATATAAAGAGCGGCCGCTCCTGCGGAACTTCGCTTCAGGCTTTGGGTATGGTGCTTAACAAGCGTGGCGATATCGACAGGGCATATCTGTGTCTTACCCATGCTCTTGCCAGTGCCAATGAATCCAAGTCCATGATGAGGGCGGTGGCTGCTTCGGAGGCATTGCCGGTCATAGCGCGCACCTTTTATGATCAGGACCGTTCCAAGCTGACATTGCTCACATGGCTTCTGATAGTTATTGGTCTTGCCTCACTGGTCATCGTAGGGTTCATTATATGGTTGCGCCATGAGATGACCCGGCTGGAAAGGATGAAAAGCCGTCTGGCCGAGTCCAATAAAGTTAAGGAAACATATATCGGCCAATTTCTGAGCCTGTGTTCCATTTATATGGAGAAGCAGGAGGAATTTCATAAACTGGTAAGCCGCAAGATTGCCGCCGGTCAGGTCGAGGATCTTTATGCTATGGTTAAGTCCGGCAAGATTCTTGATGAGCAGGAACGTATATTCTATGATGTATTCGACGATGTGTTCATGCATATGTATCCGACATTCATAGATGATGTCAATGCGCTTATGGCAGATGATCGCAGGATTGTTTTGTCTGATGACGGCAGGTTGAATACCGAATTACGTATCCTGGCTTTCATGAGACTCGGGATCGATGACAGTGCCAAGGTGGCGAGATTTCTCGGTCTGTCGCTCAATACTATATACACATATCGGAATAAACTAAAGAGTCGTGCTCTCAGAAGAGATGAGTTCGAGGCTGATGTGATGCGTATCGGACAAATAGAGTGATGCGTATTGATGTTCGATTTTGTGTAAAAACGCTATTATCGCAATACTTTGAGTTATATATTTATAGGCCGACATATTCCTGATATCGCTGTAAATCAATATATATAATCTGAATTTAGGATTTATGGATTTAGATATAATCTATATATATGTTGTGCGGAGTGTGTGGTGTTACTTTTGCAGTGTAATCATTGAAACGCATGCTACACGATATAG
>CAOKFI010000048.1 GCA_948467675.1 uncultured Porphyromonadaceae bacterium | reverse complement strand
CCCCCACAGGCGGAACCAGAATCCGACGTGCTACCATTACACCACAAGACAATCGATGTTTGTCGGTTTCGACGGTGCAAAGGTAGGCATATTTTCAAAACTACAAAAATTTTGAGCAATTTTTTTCTTCAAAAAATCACGATTTTCCCGGCATGAGCGTTATATTTGTTGAACAAATCGCTTCAAACTATGATCATAGCATCAAAAAAACGAAAAGAGAATATAGCCGAATATCTGCTTTACATGTGGCAGATCGAGGATCTGATACGTGCCAACGGCTTGGACATGGACAGAATACAGGCCAACATCATCGACAAATACCAGCTTGAGGATAGTCAGCGTAAGGAGATGTCCGGATGGTACGAGTCGCTGATCGATATGATGCGCCGCGAAGGAGTAACAGAATCCGGACATCTGCAGATCAACAAAAACATAGTGGCGTCGATGGTGGATCTGCACCAGGCTCTGCTGAAGGATCCTCGATTTGCGGAATATACCGCTGAGTTCTACAAAACTCTTCCATATATAGTAGAACTCCGAGCCAAAGCGGGAGATCAGAAATCAGGCGAGATAGAAACCTGTTTCATGGCTCTATACGGCATGCTCATGCTCAGACTGCGCAGTCAGGAGATAACGCCTGAGACACAGAATGCCATAAAACAGATATCCCATTTCATAGCGCTACTCGCACATTACTACAAACTCAATGATGCGGACAAGCTGTTTAACGATGAGAAGTCAGAATAAGCAGCGGATTACTTGCGGAGTCTCAACGTGATCTGACAAGCCATTTCCTGTGCATTCTCGCAGGATATGACATACTTACGTCCGGAACTGAGCGTGACAAGCACAAGCTGATCAAGAGAGGTTGCATATACGAAGAACCGTCCTAACTCCTGATTACGGAACCATCCCCAGAAGCCAAACAAACCGCCGCTGCCCCATGTGCGGACAAAGTTCATGGTTCGCTGATACGGCACAGCCGACACTATCTCGCTGACAGGGATCTGCTTTTTAGTCAGCAGCCGGTCTATGATCAGTCTGGACGGCGTGATCTCGACATACCGCGGGCAATAATACAATCCGCCCAACAACATCAGGATCAATATCCATCGGATTATAACAAACGCCCATTTGGTTTTATCGGAATCACCGCCGACATATACGAACGACAATACGACAAACACGGTCACGGTCAAAACTGTGACCCACGATGCAAATTTACTCCAGTTGCATGGCTGGCGATATGTGGCTTTCGAGGCATCCATGGCTATACGTATTCAACAATGTACCGGATGCAAAAGTAACAATTATTCCAGATAAAGTTTCCCGATTCGACATATTTTCGGTAGTTTTGTACACCGAATATTAACCCTAACACAACAATGAAATCACGAATTATCACATTTGCAGCTATCATGATGGCGGCAACCGCCACCATGTCGGCCAAGAAGGCACCCGCAGTGCCGCCGTCACCTACCGCAAGGACAATCGAGATCCAGCAACCGAGCATGAAAGTCTTCCTGCCTACCAATCCGACCGGACGAGCTATAGTGGTATGCCCCGGAGGAAGCTACCTGGGACATGCCATAAATCATGAGGGATACGACTGGGTCGAATTTTTCAATGAAAAAGGCATAGCAGTAGCAGTTCTGGCCTACCGTCTTCCCGAAGGTGACCGCACAAAGCCTATAACAGATGCAGAAAAAGCCATAGAAACAATGCGCGACAGTTCTTCTGTGTGGCATATCAATCCAGAAAACGTAGGCATCATGGGATCTTCGGCCGGCGGACATCTGGCATCGACCATAGCCACCCACTCCACAGGCAAGGCCAAACCGAACTTTCAGATTCTTTTCTATCCGGTAATATCGATGAGACAACCTCTGACACATCAAATGAGCCACGACAATTTCCTTGGCCAGAATCCATCGTCAACGTTAGAAGAAGAATACACCAACTACCTACAGGTCAAGCAAGACACCCCACGTGCATTCATAGCTTTCAGCGATGATGACTCAGGAGTTCCGCCGGCCAATGGCGCCAAATATTACATCGCGCTGCACGAAGCCGGAGTTCCTGCGACTCTGCATATCTATGAAACCGGCGAACATGGCTGGGGATTCAATTCTACATTTTCCTACCACAACGAAATGCTGGCCGATCTCACAGCATGGCTGAATGGATTCTAAAAAAAACAGCACTATTATATTGATAAAAAGAGACAGGCTCCGGAGATTCCGGAGCCTGTCTCTTTTTATGTACGGCAAGCGATAGAACTTTACTTGCTCTTTGTCTCAACATCAGGCGCGATGAGCTTATAGCCCTTGCCGTGAATATTGATGATCTCTATCGACGGATCGTCCTTCAGATGCTTGCGCAACTTGGTGATGTAAACATCCATGCTGCGGGCATTGAAATAATTGTCATCGATCCATATCGTTTTCAGCGCAAAGTTACGCTCAAGGATCTCATTCACATGAGCGCAAAGGAGACTGAGAAGCTCGGATTCCTTAGTGGTGAGTTTAGTCACTTTATCATCTATCATAAGCACCTGCTTCTGTGTGTCGAAGGTAAACTTACCGATCTTATACATGGTGATCTCTTTTCCTTTCTTTCCCATGACACGGCGCAGAATCGCCTCGATACGGAACACAAGTTCCTCCATCGAGAACGGCTTGGTGATATAGTCGTCGGCTCCAATTTTGAATCCTTCGAGAATATCTTCTTTGAGAGATTTAGCCGTAAGGAATATTATAGGTACTTCCGAATTGACGGTACGGATTTCCTGAGCCAGAGCAAAACCATCTTTCTTAGGCATCATGACATCGAGCACACACAGATCGTATTTGCCCTTGAGGAATGCCTTATAACCGCTTTCGCCATCGGCAAAAAGATCGGCATTATAGCCTTTTGCCTGAAGATATTCCCTCAACAGCATGCCAAGATTCTCATCATCTTCGCACAATAGAATACGCAGTCGTTCTTCCATAATGTTTGAGTTTTAGGTTAATAAATTTCTATTGTTTTTTATTTTATTCTTTTACGACAGGAAGGGTAATTATAAATTTTGTTCCGTTACCCAGCTCACTCTCGACATCGATCTCACCCCGCAACTCACCTACCATCTTGTGGACGTAGGCCAGCCCGAGACCAAATCCTTTCACATCGTGACGGTTGCCGGTCGATACTCTATAGAATTTCTCAAATATTTTCTTGAGATTTTCTCTCTTTATACCAATACCATTGTCAGCCACAGTAATACGTAACTTATCAGAACCGATATCGGCAGTTGTCACCACCAGTTTCAGCGGCACATCCTCACGCCGGTATTTGACTGCATTGTCAAGAAGATTAAAAATAACATTGGTGAAATGCATCTCATCGACATTGACCACCGCATTGACTGCATCCAGACGAGACTCTATAGCACCGCCATATTTCTCGACTTTCAGCTTAAATGTATGTATTATGTTGGATATGGCCACATTGGCATCTATCTCCTGAAGTTTGAGAGTAGCTTTCTGCCTGTCGAACATCGACATCTGAAGCACTTTCTCCACTTGGAAACGGAGGCGTTTCGTCTCATCATTGATCACGCCGGATATATGCTGCAACATAGTCGTGGACTTCCGCACAGAATCATCGTTAAGCATCTGTGCGGCCAACGATATTGTCGATATGGGAGTCTTGAACTCATGGGTCATATTGTTGATAAAATCGTTTTTCATCTCGTTGAGTTTCTTCTGCCTGAACGCCACAATAATCGTATAAAGGAATATGACAAGAAGAATGAACGTAAACACGAACGACGGTATCATGAATCTGATCGATGAGAATATATACTCATGTTTGTCAGGAAAATAGACTTTAAGATAATTGATCTTATTCACCGGATCGTTTGGAAACAGCGTCTGCGTGAACATATTGTCACTATAGAGCTGCTCCATATCGAATCCTGCGGTATGGTAAATCATGCCTCCGTTGCGGTTAGTCACCGCAAAGTCGAACGGCAGTTTCAGCCCGTTGTTGTCAAGTTCCGAACGCAGATAGCCACGAACCACCGACGAATCAGCCCGTTCGGCTATCGGCCGACTGCTCGAGCGGCTTATTATATTAAGTATAACCTCGTCGATCAGTCCTTTCTGATAAAGATACTGGCCTCGCAGCACTTCCTGCATGGATCGCGTACGGTCGAAGATGCTACCGCGGTCAGACTGGATATCGCGTATCTGCTCCGCATTACCTGCTACAATAAGATCGCCGGCAACACCCGATGAAGTTGTAAACGAATATTTTATACCGCCTATACGGTTACCGCTACCTGTATACTGGGGATATATCGACGAAGCCTCGATCTGCTCCACATCCTCCTCCAGAAAATGTTTTGTCTCATCCTGTTCCAGCATCGTCGATACCGCATACAGGCTACGTTTGACACCTTCGGCAAACTGATCGTCGCGCATCCGCACCATATTCTTCATGTACATGATCTGCACATAAAGCAACCCCATGAAAGTCAGGGCCATTATGATTGTCAAAAACCAAATCGTAGATTTCTTCATCTCTATATAGGCCTTACACAACGGTAAGGATACATACGTTCAATCAATTAAACTTTATTACGTTAACAATTAAAGGAGCTAATTGTTTGTGAAAATTTATAATCAGACTCACCTGCAATTAACATTCCGCGTCAAAATTAACATAAAAATGTGAACGTGCAAAACAAAAAGCATATTCATCTCCTCAAAAAGCGGAATTGTGAATAATTGTAGACAAAGCTGTGTCAAAGTTGTGCAAACTGCCCATGCACACAAAGACTGATTTAATTTTGCAGCGTAAAAAAACGATACTGACCCATTTTTGTGAATAAAAATTTCATCATAGGAACTTTCGCTGCAGTTGTGCTTGCTGTAACCATATCATTGTATACCGGAATCGTATACGGATCCAGCAACATCAACACCGCCATAGAGCTATCCGGCAGCCCGACCGGTCATGTAGCCACACATATTAACGCGACGACAGTCACAACCACAGACGGAATCAGATATACCATCGACTTAGGATCGCAACATAGTTTTTTGGCCGATACAACGGTACGACGCATACTGAAGAATCCTGACACCTGTCCCGTACCGACATTGGCCTACTCCGTATGTCCGGACTGTACCGGACGTCTGTTCGATACAAAATATGCGCATCAGTTGACAATGGCCGATCCGGAGGACGGCAACATAGTAAGCATCAGAAATACCGAATTTCTGTCATATCCGGGATGTAGCGAAAATATAATCGGCATGGATATTCTGAGTCAGTTCATAATCGAAGTCCTATATGACGAACAAGTATTCATATTACACAAAACCATACCCGACGGATATATCCGGCTCGGATCGATAATACACAAAGGAAGCAATCTGGCCAATGGATTTATGCACGGCGACAGCTACTACATAGACCTCACCGTAGATCACCGGATATCCGAATCATTCCATATAGACACCGGCCATGAAATGACCGATATGTTTCTGACCATGCCGGCAAGCGCTGCCGATCCAGACATACATACAGACCTGACCAAGACGCATGAGTGCTGGGTTAACATAGAATCCCGGGCAGGCGCGTCATCGGTAAACTATACGAGCCTGCCAAATGTAGAAGAATTTTCGGTCAATCCATTCACATTCTTCAAACAGGATTTCATGATTGCATTTCCCGACAACGAGATATATCTGCGGCCTACCATATCCGACAGCCAGACCGTATATTCAAGTCGCATAAGCATACAAAGTCAAAATGTATCTTAACGGGAAACATAAAAATATGTAGATTTACGTATTTTTCATTATTTTCGCAGCTACAATCATTTGCAGCCCTATCTAACTACACATGAAACAACTCTTCTGGATCTTTTTTCTATGTTGGATAACCATATTGCCCATTCGCTCTGCCGCCATGAGCATAACCTCTTCACAGGTTCACGAAGCACTGACTCGCCTTGATTCTGAACTCGCAATAGCCGACAGCTATCTCGACCGTCATCAGGAATCGATAGATTCGCTGAAACAACTCCATAACGGAGCCGATGTGGAACAGTGGTTCGACACCGCCATGCTGATAGCAGACAAATATACAGCATTCAACACCGATTCAGCCTTGCACTACTATGACCGCGCATACAGCAGAGCAACCGAACTCGGCATGAGTACTGCGGCAATGTCGTTCAAACTCAAGCGCGCCACATATCTTCCTCTGATCGGATTCACGACTGAGGCTCTTTCAGACTACCGTTCGATCGATCCCGACTCAGTGCCTGCGGAACTATTAGAACTATACTACGAATCAGGCCGACAGATGTACAGCTACATCGCATCGTTTTATCCGAACTACCCTGAAATATACCACGAGTGGAACAATCTGGCAATGGAATCCCAGACAAAACTGATACGACTGCTTGACATAGCATCGCCCAGATACAAACTTAACCAAGGGGAATATTACTATTGCAAAGGCGAGCATTCAAAGGCCAAGGTCATACTCGAAGAACTGCTCGACAATATTCCTGCCGGAAGCAACATGTATGCCCGTGCGACCCACTTTCTTGCCAATATCGCCAAAGCCCGCAACGAACACAACGGTTATGTATACTACCTTGCTCTTTCAGCCATAGCCGACATAAAATCATCGACACTCGAAGTCATGTCACTGCAGGAACTCGGTGCCGAAATGTATGAATATAACAACATCGACCGAGCCCATACATACCTGTCGCGCGCATTGGCAAACTCAGTCCGCTGCCACGCCATGATGCGCATGATACAGTCCTCCGAAGCCCTTCCAATCATCGAGGCAGCTCATATAACGGAAATCGACGAATGGCGCTCAAGAATGTACGGAGTGATAATAATCATGGCCATGCTCCTTGCCGGGGTTATAGCGGTACTCATACTCCTGCGCCGCGAAATGAAACGCATGGCAATACTCCAACAACGCCTCGAAAAAGCCAATCACGCCAAAGAGGTATATATAAGCCAGTTCCTGAACCTATGCTCCATATACATGGACAAGCTCAACCAGTTCTGCAAAGTAGCAAACCGCAAAATCAGCACAGGAAAGGTCGATGATCTTTACCGCCTTACAAAGTCAGGAAAATTCGTCGAGGAGCAAAGCAAAGAGTTCTATGACATTTTCGACAATGCGTTTCTGCATATCTATCCAGGATTTGTAAAATCGGTCAACGCACTTCTACGCCCTGACGAACAAATCGAACTCAAAGACGGAGAGTTGCTCAACACCGATCTGCGCATACTCGCATTCATGCGTCTCGGCATCGAGGAAGGGACACGCATAGCCCAGGTGCTTAACTATTCGGTATATACGATATATACCTACCGGAACAAACTGAAAAACAGAGCTATCGACCGTAACACATTCGAGTCTGATGTAATGAAAATAAGTTCAATATCATAGACAAAAACAGC
>CAOKFI010000047.1 GCA_948467675.1 uncultured Porphyromonadaceae bacterium | reverse complement strand
TCACGCAGGGGGTCGCGGGTTCGAGTCCCGTCCATACCGCCGAGGAGAGAGGAGATCCGGTAACGTTAGTCTTAGGATTACGTTACCGGATCTTTTTTGTCACTTCAGACCCTTGTAGTAGCTTTCGGGACGGAATATGCGGACAATGCCGAAGCTTATCGCCGATACGGCCATGAGGGGCAGAAAGAGAATAAAACCGTTGGTCATCTCGGCTGTAAGAAACAGAGCCATCAAAGGAGCCCGTACCACTCCCGACATGACTCCGGCCATCCCCATGAATGCGAATCCTGATACGGGTAAATCAATACCGAACAGCATATTCATTGTCGATGCGAACAGGTAGCCGGTCATGCATCCGGCAAACAGGGCCGGTGCGAAGTCGCCGGCTACACCGCCGCCACAGTTGCTCGCCGATGTGGCGAACGCCTTTGTCAGCACAATTCCGGCCACAATGAGCATAAGAGGCCATCCTGCGGATGTGTCGGAATGGAATAGGCTGTATGATGTTATTGCCTGAATGTCGCCGTTGAGAAGATGTCCCATCATTGTGTAGCCTTCGCCGTACATGGCTGGAAATACGAAAAGGAGCGCGGCCAGTACCATTCCGCTGACTGTGTTTTTAAGCCAGGGATTCCTGATTCGGTCGTACAGGCGGCTCATCAGGCCCATGATGTCGGAATAGTAGAGCGAATATGCGCCGGTGACTGCGCCGAGCAATATTATCCACGGTATGACGCTGGCATCGAACTGCTCCATCTGAAGAAATGACATATCGACAGTGCATCCCGACAATATATAGGCGGTCATCGCCGCAGTGATGCAGGCCAGAAACAGGGCGATCACCGAGACTGTGGTCAGCTCCAGTTTCAGGACCTCGAGCGTGAACAGTACACCGCCGGCCGGAGCCTTGAAGATTCCGGCTATTCCGGCACCGGCGCCACAGCCGATCATGATCATCAGCATGCGGTTGTCGAGTCTGAACAGTCTCCCTATGCTGTTGCCTATTGCTGCGCCGCTCGTGGCTATAGGGCCTTCAGAACCGGCAGATCCTCCGAAGCCTAAAGTCAGAGAGCTCGCGATCATCGGGGCGTATGTGAGATATCCCGGGAGACGGTATGTATTTTGTAAAATATAATCCTGTATGCGCCTGACTCCGTGTTCTATATTGTGACGGAGCACATAGCGCTGGTAGATTCCTGTCAGGACTATGCCTGCGACCGGTATAGCAAGCAGGATGTAGTTGGCGCTTGTGCTGTGCATCCAGGAGGTGAGCGCTCGCGATATGCAGGCTATCATGCTTTTGAGGAGAGCCGCCGCAATGCCGCACGACACACCGGTTATGACGGCCAGGATAAACAGGAATGCCTGGTCGCTGAGATGGGCGCGCCTCCATTTCATGATCCTGACGGCTGTCTTGGTAATGGCGTTGATAAGCATGGCGTGTGATGTGTTGTCGGTTATTTTGAAAACGTATGCCGCCGTCCCAATGTTCCCTGCAGAAATGATTCCGAAGTGATTTTCTCTGTTGTCGTTTGGCTTCTTGATCCGGATTAGGTAATTTTACGGCATCATGAATATACGCAGAGTCGATCCGTTTGAATTTGGCGCTGTTGTCCGGCAGTGGAATGTGCCGGTCTATAACAGCGTGGATTTCATCGAGCTCAACCGTGACAAGGCCGATGCTGTCCATTATCTATTGATGGGAGATCGTAAAAACCGTTTCGGCATAGTGCTCGGTGAGCGTTCAGAAACGTTCTATTCCCCTTTTTCGGCTCCTTTCGGTGGCTTTGTGACTGATTCCGAACAGAGCGTGGAACTTGCCGGTGATGCAGTCTGTGCGCTCGCATGTTATGTGCGCTCCTTCGGCAAGGAGGCAGAAGTGGTGCTGGCTCCGGTATTTTATGATATGCCGATGTATGCCAAGTATGTGTCGGCGTTTTTGCGTCACGGAAATCTGATGTATGCCGATTTGAATTATCATTACGATCTTGTCGGTGATATCGGCGTGGAAGCGCGTATGAAGCGCAATGCGCGCAAGAATTACCGGCAGGCTCTCGGTCATGGATTCCGGTTTGAGATTCTTGATTCAGGTCGTGCTGAGGATATATCGCGTGCATATGCGGTGATCAAGGTCAACAGGGAATCGAAAGGCTATCCGTTGCGTATGACTCTCGACGATGTGATGCGCACCGCTCCGGTGGTCGATGCGCGGTTTGCTGTGCTTACGCTTGACGGATGCGACGTGGCCGCAGTTCAGCTGCATCGTGTGACCGATACCGTGGCGCAGGTCGTATATTGGGGCGATGCCCCCGGATACAGCTATCTGCGTCCTATGAATCTTCTTGCTCCGGAAGTGATATCTTTCTGTCGGGATGAAGGCTTCTCCACGCTTGACATCGGTCCATCGTCATCTGACGGAATCCCCTCCGAAGGCCTGTGCTCCTTCAAAGAGTCGCTCGGCTGTATTGCCTCGCTCAAACCGCGCTTCCGTCTTTAGAGTCCGTTCCGCATTGCCGGGTTGAATCAGGATATATTCATATAAGGCATTATGCATTGTGAAGCAATCGGCAGTATTCGATTAGATTGTCAGCCGCGGCTACAAGCGATGTACTTTTCCTGTCGATAGATTCAAGAAGCCTTTTGTTGTTGGGATTCTTGATCACATGGATTATTTTCTCTTTGATCTCTGCGATATCATTAGGGTTGTATATGATATCCTGCGCTTCTTTTCCAGGGATTATATCGCCGGCTCCGACATGTTTGGAGAACAATACATCGCAACCGAGACCTAAGGCATCTGTCAGTGCCAGGCTGAATGACTCGAACTCTGAATTCTGTATAAATAACCGGGATCTATATAATTCTTCGTTTACTTTATCGTGTGGAATGATATTATGAAATGTCACACAGGGAATATCGCTGATAAACTTGGAATCATCATTGTCATTGAAATATCCGTAAATATCGATGTGGAGGTTCAAATCGGATTCTTGATTTAATTCATGCACAGCTTGACAGACGATCAGGTTGTTTTTGATTTTACGCCCGCCGCCGAATAGAATTATTCTGTTCTTTTCCCGCCCGGTTTTCAGATTGTTACGAATTAGATCGAATTCATCCCAGTTGATGCCATTGAACAAGACAAAGACTTTATTTGAAAATTTAGGATAGAGCTTTTGGATTAGCTCTGAATATGTTTTGCTTACACAAAGTATTCGATCGCTGTCTGACAATATTGATTCCTCCCTCTCGTCAATATGGCCGTTTTCAATTTTTGAACAGCCGTGCATTATATATATAATCTTCTTTTTCAAGGCTTTGACAAGTCTTAATTGCACAGGGGTAAACATTAGCCCGGAGAAAATGACAATATCGCATCGAAATATAGGTAGGATTGATTCAAGCACCTGAATCTTTCGGTACCTGGATTTCAATGCGACAACCTTATCGGCTATATGCTTTAACAGGTTCCGGTTGACCTCGTTTGGTCCCCCTGGTGATTTATATCCTCCAATAAAAAGAATTCGCATATTATATTATTATTATTTCCTACAAAGTTTCAGTTTATTGCAAATCATTCCAGTTATGCTGCTTCTTTCAATACTCGAAAATCCGATAAACCAGATCGACAGGGTTGTGATAAATACATATAAAGGAGTGTTTATCAATAGACGTTTAAGCCCGTCGTACGGAATGAAGTGATTTATACTGTGGCAGCCTATAAAAACAATGCCGACAACTATTGTTATGGGTGCGATGACCTGTACTGAATAATCGCGTATTGATATAAGATTCTTTTCCGACAGGAATGCTACACGATATATCAACGATACGATTACAAGAATGCATTGGATTACCAATAGGGAATAAGGCGGCTGACCTAACTTGTAGGATATATATGTAAATGGCAGGTTCAGCAAAAGGATTGTGCTCGATAATATCTGATATTTCTTTATAGAGCCATAGGCCTGTGCCGCAGTCCATAATGGTCCTATAAGAGAGTCGATCATACAAAATATAATAGTTAAGATGCAAAATAATGCAGTCATCGGAGGAACCTCTGATAACCATAAGTATAGGATATAATTCATATTGAATATCAAGGGAACGGCTATAAACAGGAATAGGAAAAAAGCTAATTTCGAGACCCTTAATATCAATTTCTGAAAGCCGGCAGTATCTCCGGATGCGTGTAATTTGAATATTTGAGGATTTGAAGCGGTTAAGAGATTCCGGACAAAGCTGAATACGGCATTTTTAACCTGATTGGTGATTCCCATTGTCGCATTATAGGCTACTCCGAAAAATATATTTAAAATTATATTTGTCCCCTGCTGATAACCCATGTCTGCGATTCCTCCGAATATGTTCCATCCCGAAAAACTCGTCAGCTCTTTCCTGGTATTGGAATCGTAAAAACCGAAAGTCCTGATTGAATAACGCCTTTTGCAATAAAGTAGATATATGGCATCGATCAATATGGTTACAGTCAGTACTAAAAAGGCATAAAGGATAAGCTTATTTGTCATGAACATTAATAACATGAATGCGACTGCAAGCTTCAATACAGCCTCCAGTATGCTTATATACGCATAAAATGACATTCGTTCATGAGCCATTATCAATGAGTCGTACGGAACTCTGATTATATTGAATATAAATGTAAGAATCGACAATTGATAGACTATATTAGTCTCCGTCTGACTGTCAGGAGGCAAAGTCAGTTGCGTGTTGATAAACCACAACCCGACAGTCTCTAAAATGATAAAGATAATAAGCGAGATGAAAAGTAAGATATAAACGCTCGTGGAAAAAACTTTCTGCTCGTAATCCAGATCACCACGGCCAAGCGCATAATTCAGATACCGTTGGATCGCAGTAGTGATGGATCCTTTCAGGAATGAAAATAATACGACGACACCACCGACAACGTTATATATGCCAAAATTATCGATACCCAATGCCTTCAATACGATTCTGCTGGTATATAGAGTGACACCCATGACGAGTATCATTCTGAAATACAGGTAAATCGTGTTTTTGGCTATGCGTTTGTTGTCAACTGATGCCATATCTTGGAAATTCAAATTTTGTCAGATCCGGGAGCCTCTATCCGGAACAGTTGTAATATCCGCGGTTGTTGTATCGGGCATTTGCACCCGTTTGAGCCGAATCATTTTTTTGACTCTCGCAGACTTCCATACAGACCGGATCTTCCCGCCGTCTTAGTGTGTCAGATCGCCGTAGCAGAGGTTTATAGGTCTTTATTTCAGAAACTGTCTCTATGCCCAAAGCACGCATTTGCACCAGTTGTAATGAGTATCTCATTGGCAAGAGATACTTCGTTTTGACGCAAAGATATGAAATTTATTTAAAGCGCGGTCACATTCAGACAGATAAATTATGTATGTAAATTAACCGGAGGCCTCAAGAAAAACTAAACTTTTCTTCGCCACTGGGACAGTTCAGCAAACACTCTCGCTAATTTTGCACTTGGTTGTTGACTCTACAACGAAACAAACTGCGCATAATCTTTTGCCATTCGGCGAATTATGACTAAATTTGCGGTGCAGTATTCCTTTGTGGTATTGCACCCTTACATATTAGCTCAATCGCTATCTGAATCACCACCTCGGAAATGTAACGAGCTATAATAATCAAATTGAGAGTCGTGCCATACGGCGCGGGCTTTCTCGTATTTGATTATGGCTTGTGGTGAGCCAAGATAGCGTATGACGAAAGTCTGCGCTTTTGTTTTATCGGCAATAGTGCATACCAAGTCAAACGACATAATGGCAATATTGCACAAAACAATAACATCACAAGCAAATGAAAAAAGAAAACGAATTGTGGAGAAGCGCAGTTTCATGCGTGCTTATTGTAGCACTCATGTTCTGTTCTCCATTTGAAGCCTTAGCACAATTGTCTAATGGACGAGGCAATGTATTGGAGAATGGCACCCAGATGGTGCTTCGTGTCAATGAAAACTTCAAAGCTGACAATAAGGCCGACACAGGAACAATCAGTTCTATTGTAGAAACAGATGTGTACTCCGCAGATGGGACAAGAGTGCTTATCAATGCTGGCACACCTGCATACATAGAATTTTCGGCTGATCCTAATGGCTCCTGGGGTCAAGCAGGGAAAATCTGTCTTACTCATGCGACTACTAAGACAATCGACAATAAACGAGTTTCACTCCGTCTAAGCAGTTGCAAAAAAGGGGGCAGCAAACTTGGTGGTGTTATAGTGCTATCTGTATTGTTATTCCCACTCGGTCTTATCAGTGGGTGTATGAAAGGAAGTATGCCTAAAATACAAGAAGGTACAACTTTTAATGCCTCCGTAATGCAAGATATAACAGTAGAATAATCAATAAAAACACAAAACAGCGATGAAAAAAGTATTTTCGCTTATGTTGCTACTCGCAACAATGCTCACATTCACGGCTTGCGGCGGTGATGATGAGCCGGACAACACAAAGTTGTCAAAGACTGCCTACTCAATGTATCACGAGGACACTCAGACAATTGAGGGGACTAATGTGGCTGACCTTGTATGGGAATCCGACAACGAATTTGTTGCAACGGTCAAAAACAGCGCAATTACAGGGCAGTACGTTGGCAAGACCTCTGTAAAATCTGCGACCAAGAATCTCTCTTTTTCGGTTGAGGTGAAACCGAGGTACAACACTTATGAAGAACCATATTTAGAATGGGGTGCTTCAAAGTCAGCCATCAAAGCAAAATACGGAACTCCACAATCAGAAGATACCAACAGCCTCCTGTATCAGACCTCCAACCCTAACGCTCCTATAATGCTTTATGTGTTTGAAAACGGTAAGATGTCAACGTGCGGTGTAGTATGTAAAATATCTGCGGCATATCAGTTAGGAGATTTCCTTGTGGAGAGATATGTTCCCGTTAAAGTGGATGTTGACAACTATTCAGCAACACTACTTCATTGCTATGGAAAGATTAGCGACCCTCAGATTGACTACGGTGTTGCAATGCAATACAACTCATCAATAGGAGGAATCTTTGTCGCATATACGTGTGTCAATAATTCAAAATCAAGGAGCGCAGATGCAGTAGACTTCTCAAAAGCATTTGAATCTATTGAAAACGTTCTGAAATAGAGCAGGGCTAAGTGGATACTCGCATTGATATGCGCAATCTGTTGGCTTGGACCATGCACTTAAAGACGGAGCAAAGATTAAATAAAAAATTTTTCTGACTTGCACCACTGCGCCACAAAGAGGGCGAGGCGATACCCCCGACACCCCTTATGGGGTTGACCTCAACAAACATTCAGAACAGACAAGACGAGGCTTCCGCATTCGTGGAGGCTTCGCTTCTTTCATGGAAAGTCAAAATATGTCGTAAAATATATCGAGCATAATATATTTAATAATCAATGTGATAGGTAATGAGTGATTTGTGCTCGAATGTTAAATCTTTCAGTGAAAGTTGATTCAGTGAACGAAAA
>CAOKFI010000046.1 GCA_948467675.1 uncultured Porphyromonadaceae bacterium | reverse complement strand
AAGGGTACAACGGTTTTCGAGACCGTCCCGATCGACCACTCCGGCATCTTTCCTCGTGATTTCGGGTGCGAAATTACGAACTTTTTCCGGATGCCACAAGCGTTTGCGCTTTTTTATTTTGAGGCTTTGTCTTTCTTACCGATGGTGACAAGCAGATCGTCGACGGCTTCTGCAACAGATGCGTTACGCTCAAGACAGTTGATGAACAGCGATCCGATTATACCGCCGGAACTGTGACGGCAAACGGCATTGTATGTGGCCGGATTGGATATCCCGAATCCTATCAGACGGTTGTGTTTCAGCCCGAGGCCGGCTATGCGGGCGAAATAACCCTGCTGCACATCTTCGGAAAACGCCTCCTTGGTTCCGGTTGTCGAGGCTGTCGATACCATATAGATGAATCCGGAACAATGCTCGTCGATAAGACGGATGCGCTCATCGGAGGTCTCTGGCGTGATAAGCATGATCAGCGGCAGATCATATTTCTCACATAGCGGCTTGTACTCGGCCATATAGTCGGCAAATGGCAGATCAGGAATGATCAGCGCGTCGATGCCGACATCCTTGCACTTTGCAAACAGGCGTTCTATGCCGTATTGCATCATCGGGTTAAGATAACCCATCAGCACCAAAGGCACATCGGCGGCATCTTTACGCACTTCGGCCACCTGGTCGAGCAGAAGCGACAGAGTCATGCCATTGCGCAAGGCCACGGTACCGCTATGCTGTATGACCGGCCCGTCGGCCATAGGGTCGGAGAACGGCACCCCTACTTCGATCATATCCACACCGGATCTAACCAGCCGGCGTATGATCTCAGCGGTGTCATTGAGAGCCGGAAAACCGGCAGTGAAATACACGGAAAGGAGCTCCTTATCTTTTCTCCCAAAAAGGGACTGCAATCGATTCATCTTCATTGAATTTACGTAGTGAAACAATAAAACGGGCGAGAAGCGCCACATCTTTTATGCCAGGCGCACTCTCGAAACGGCTGTTGATATCGATGCCTACCATACCGGGGCGCATGGCAGCCACAATGCGGTCTATATCGTCGGGACCTATACCGCCGCTCAGAATATATGGTATATCCAGCGGATATGCGTCAAGATGCTGCCAACGGAACTTACGTCCGCTGCCGCCACGCGCTTTGGTACGCGTGTCAAACAGAAACATATCGACACATCCGCGATATGGCGCAAGAGTATTCCAGTCGAGATCATCGTCGACTCCGATTGCCTTTATCACGACAAGACCGCGATCGCGCAGACGCCGGCACTGTTCAGGAGCCTCATCGCCATGAAGCTGGACGATTCTGAAGCCATAGCGTATACATATATCCTGTATCGTATCGTCATCATCATTGACAAACACAGCGACCGGGCGTATATATTCCGGAAGATTGCGTATAAGCTCCGGATCGAGGCTGCACGCATTTCGCGGAGAGCGTTGATAGAATATGAACCCCATCAGCATCGGTGTCAGTGCGGCCACTGACTCGATATTGGCGGCATCGCGGTTGCCGCATACCTTGATCATCATATCTGAATGGCGCGGCGGTGTCATTCCTTTCATATCAGTTGTTTCCATCGATAAAATCTTTTAAAGCGGCTCCCGGATCAGAAGCCTTCATAAATGTCTCCCCTATCAGAAATCCGGAATATCCGGCCGATCTCAGACTTTCGATATCGGATATGGTACGGATCCCGCTTTCGGCCACCTTCACCGCGTCGGCAGGCAAATACCCGGCCATGATACGGCTCGTATTCAGATCCGTCACAAATGTTCCCAGATTGCGGTTGTTCACACCTACCACATCGACCTCCGGTATGTAACGGCCGAGTTCCGACTCGTCATGCAGTTCGAGAAGCACTTCGAGTCCAAGCGAATGGGCAGTAGCCGTGAACCGGCGTATTTCATCGGCCGACAGTACGGAAGCAATCAACAGCACCGCATCGGCGCCACAGGCTCTGGCCTGATACAGCTGATAGTCTGATACAATGAAGTCCTTTCTCAGCAACGGTATCGAGACAGAACTGCGTGCAACAGCCAGATCGGAAAGCGCACCTCCGAAATAGACCGTATCGGTCAGTACCGAACATGCTGCAGCTCCATTGGCAGCATATCCCACAACCACAGACCTGACATCGGCTTTAGGATGAATCTCCCCTTTCGATGGCGAACGGCGTTTGCATTCGGCTATGATCCCGGTCGGGCTGGCAAGCAGTGCCTCGCGCAGAGATACAGGTTCATAATCCACATTTTCAGCGGCTCTCACCAGCAACTCCATCGGAATCAATGCTTTCATGGCATCGACCTCCATCCGCTTATTGGCTACTATATTATCCAGAATATTTGCCATAGTGTGTCATCTGTTTAATTCGACGAATCTGTTAAAAGCTCTCAGTGCGGCACCGGTATCGAGCGATATTTCAGCCTGACTACGCGCCTCGGCCAGTGTCAGATCAGGCTCCAGGGTGTTGATGGCAAAAGCGGCATTGGCCACCACGCAGTCGCGCTGCGCACGCGACGCCTCGCCATGCAGCACACGGTCGAACACAGCGGCGGCTTCCGCTACCGATTCACCGCCCGACAGTTCATCCTGTGCGGCTCTCGTCCAACCCAGCTCCTCTGGAGTGTACACGCGCTGTCCGGCACGGTTCACTACCTTGAACGGAGCTGTCAGCGAAATCTCGTCGTAGCCGTCGAGCGAATGTACTATCGTACACGATATCCTCTCGTTCTGCGCTATATAGTCATAGAGACGCATCAGCTTCAGATTGTAGACTCCGAGAAGCTGATATTTAGGAAGCATCGGATTGACAAGGGGGCCAAGCATGTTGAAGAAATTGCGCACGGCCAGAGCCTTGCGTACCGGAGCCACGCTTTTCAGAGCCGGACTGAAAAACGGCGCATGGAGATAGCATACACCGCTCTCCTCCAACGACCGCTGTAAACGGTCGTGGTCATCTGTGAACCTCACTCCGTGGCATTCAAGCACATTCGAGGCGCCGGATATGGAGCTGGCTCCGTAGTTGCCGTGTTTCACCACCTTATGACCGGCACCGGCCACAACGAAACATGTGGCTGTGGAAATGTTGAACGTATTCTTTCCATCGCCTCCGGTGCCTACTATATCGATAGCCTTAACATCGCCGAAATCGACAGGACGCCGGCGCTCCAGTATGGCATAACGGAAACCGGTCAGTTCATCGGTAGTGATCGAACGCATCAGAAACACAGTCATGAATGCTGCGAGCTGACTGTCGTTATAACGCCCGTCGGCTATATTGAGCAGCACATCGCGAGCCTCGGTCCGGCTCAGATTCTTATATTCGAAAAGTTTATACAGCAGAGTTTTCATCGCTTGTCGGATTTATGATTCAACCAGTTAGCTATCATCGCCATACCATCGGGTGTAAGAATACTCTCCGGATGGAACTGCACACCCCGCACATCGTAACGCCTATGGCGCATGGCCATTATCATTCCGGCATCGTCGACAGCGGTAACCTCCAGTTCATCTGACGGGAAACCGTCACTGTCCACCACCCATGAGTGGTAACGGCCTACCGGAAACTGATCAGGCACTCCTTCAAACAGATACTCATCACGGACTGTAAGACGCACCGAAGTCTGTATGCCATGATATACTTCCGGCATGTTGAGCAGCTTAGCACCGAACCTCTCGCCTATGGCCTGATGACCGAGACACACACCGAGTATCGGTTTGCCGGAAGCGGCATAACGCTCAAGCATCGGCATAAGTATTCCAGCCTCCGAGGGGATTCCAGGTCCAGGCGACACAATGATACGGTCGTAACGATCCACATCGTCAAGCGTTATACGGTCGTTGCGTATCACATCCGGCTCCACGCCCAGCTCACGTACCGCATGGACTATATTATATGTAAACGAATCGTAATTGTCAAATATCAGCAGTTTCATAACTTCATCATATCATATATGGTCATACACCGAATTCCTCTGCATATCTCACGGCTCTTACCAGAGCGCCGAGTTTGTTGTTGGTCTCCTGCAGTTCTTTTTCCGGAGACGAGTGAGCCACGATGCCGGCTCCCGCCTGCGAATACAGGCGGTTATTATAGCTCAGGAAACTGCGTATCGTTATAGCCTGGTTCAATTCTCCGTCAAAGCCGATATACCCTATGCAACCACCATATATCATACGGTTGTGGGGCTCTATGCTGTCGATCAGCTGCATGGCTCTGACCTTCGGAGCCCCGCTAAGAGTTCCGGCAGGGAATGTATCGGCAAACAGGCGATAGATGTCGGCACCGGCGGGCAATTCAGCCGACACCCGCGATACCATGTGTATGACATGACTGTAGAACTGGATCTGCCTTAGAAACTCAATCCCTACTTTACCGCCGCTACGGGCGAGGTCATTGCGCGCCAGATCCACGAGCATCACATGTTCGGCATTCTCCTTCTCATCGGCAAGCAGAGCCTGTGCCAGCTCGCGGTCGCGGACATCGTCGCCGGTACGCTTGAATGTCCCTGCTATGGGATCGATATACGCACAACCGCCCTGAATTCTCAGATGAGTCTCAGGCGAAGATCCGAACACTCTGAAACTTCCAAAATCGAAATAAAACAGATATGGCGAGGGATTGACACACCTCAACGCCCGGTATACATTGAACTCATCGCCACTGAATCCCTGCGAGAAACGCCGCGACAGCACAATCTGGAACACATCGCCGCGCAGACAATGACGCACACCCTCCGACACCATATCGCGATACTGTGCGTCGGTCACAGGCGATTCAATATCGTCGGCTGCCTGAAAACGGTACTGCGGCACGTTGTGATTGCGGATTATGCCGATCACTTCATCTATGCGCGTCGTCTCTCCTTCAGGCAGATTCTCGACAATAGTCATCTGATTCTTATAATGGTTGACGGCTATGATATACCGGTAAAGGATATACATCATATCGGGTATTCCGTCGAAACACGCATCTTTGCCAGACACAGGAACGTTCTCGAAATAACGCACCGCATCGTATGCCGTATAACCGAAAAAGCCATTAGGCGTATCCCTGACAGGATTCACTACATCGAACGTCTCTATATAACGGCCGAGCGCATCCACCACATCGACATCGCCGCTGACCGGCGTCACTACCGGATCACACTCCGGATAACAGAACTCTATAGCCTCACCGGCGACTTTGAACGACGCAACCGGCTCCATACCGATAAGCGACACACTGTTCTGTGTGGTATGATAGTCAGAACTCTCCAGCAGCGCCGACTGCGGATACAAGTCGCGTATTTTAAGATATATCCCCACCGGAGTTTCCAGATCCGCCGGAATGGTACGGGTATTTACTATGATCCTACATTTTCCCATAGTCATGCATATTAGTCATTATCACATATCATGTCACGGTATTTCAGATATGTCGCCATATCTTTGTCGCCGCGTCCGGAGAGATTCAAGACCACGACATCTCCGGCCGAAAACTTTTTCATATCGAGCACACCAAGGGCATGCGCGCTTTCCAGAGCTGGAATTATACCTTCCAGTTCCGTCAGGCGGTATGCAGCTCTCAGCGCACCTCTGTCGGTCACCGGAATCACCTCTGTACGGCCACTTGTGGCCAGATACGCATGCAGCGGCCCCACTCCAGGATAATCAAGACCGGCCGATATGCTGTATGGTTCCGTGATCTGTCCGTCAGGAGTCTGCATGACCAAGGTACGCGATCCGTGGATTATGCCTTCACGTCCGAGTCTGATAGTGGCCGCGCTCATATCGGTGTCGACCCCTTTTCCAGCAGCTTCAGCCGCTACAAGTTTCACCCTGTCATCATCGATGAGATGATAGAACGCCCCTGCGGCATTGCTGCCGCCGCCGATACAAGCCACGACGTAGTCGGGATACTCGCGCCCGATGTGCGACTGCAGCTGAGTTTTCATCTCCTTGCTGATAACCGACTGGAAATAAGCGACCATTTCAGGATAAGGATGCGGACCGACAGTGCTCCCAATCACATAGAACGTATCGACCGGATTGCAGCACCAATCACGTATGGCTTCGTTGGTAGCATCTTTCAGTGTAGCATTGCCCGATGTCACCGGCACGACTTCAGCACCAAGCATCTTCATCCGCTCCACATTGGGGGTCTGACGTGCCACGTCGGTCGCTCCCATATATACCACGCACTTCAGCCCCATCAGCGCACATACCGTAGCTGTAGCCACACCATGCTGTCCGGCTCCGGTCTCGGCAATGATACGTGTCTTGCCCATACGCTTTGCGAGCAATACCGATCCGATTGCATTGTTTATCTTATGAGCTCCGGTATGGTTCAGATCCTCACGTTTCAGATAGATCTCGGCTCCGTAGTGCGCACTCAGACGGGAGGCATAATACAATGGCGACGGGCGTCCCACGTAATCACGCAGCAGGCTGTCGAATTCACGCTGAAAATCCGGATCGTTGCGGTAACGGGCATAAGCCTCTTTAAGATTCTCTACATTGCGATACAATATCTCCGGGATATATGCACCGCCGAACCGTCCGTAATAGCCGGCATCGTCGACCGGCAGATCATGACCTAAACCGTATGTTGTGTCTGTATTGTTCATATTTCAATATTTTTCTACTGTTTGCAATTCTGAATAAGCGAGACCGCCGAAATGGGTTGTTCCATTCCGGCGGTCTCGGATCTCTTATGTCTTGAAGATGTATTTAAATGTATCAGACAAGCTCAACCCAACAATGAAGCCTCCGGAATAAGAATGTTCCAGCGCCACCAATATTGAATATTTATACCAATATAATACATGTTTCGATTTCTTACGCCACAAAGTAACGCATATTTATCGAAACAACAAAATTTTTATGCATATAGTTTAACTTTTTTTCATCCGCATACCTTATCACATCCGTCTGCGGGCTTCAGACGACAGAAAGTGATCGCGGCTCTCGGCTATAAGCAGCCGCTGGCAAAACTCCGACATCCACGATTCGTTCAGATCACCGGTATCGCCTATTGTAAAATCCCTCATCATCCCGTGCCTGCGTATATACTCCCTGAATTCCTCGGCCGCGACCTTGAAATTCACTATTCCCCCGTTGGATTCCAGAAACTTCCGCCAACGCATATTCCCGTTCACTTTTTCCACCAACGCACTGAAAGTCCGGTCAAACGGATCATCCGTCTCCGACGCGACAGGACGTTGCACAATATCACGCTCAGTCTGACATTCCGGCCTGTCTGCCGATAACGGTTCCTGACTGATATTGGATCCGGTCCCGTTTTCAGCCTCTGACTCTTTCCTGCGCCGCACAGGTGCCGAGTCGATCTGTGATCGGATCAATATAAACGCGACCTCAGCCTCAGGCGACAACTCCGACGGCACTTCACCGTATATCGCATAACGGCATATAGCATCCATCAGAGCCAGACGTACGTTGTCGGAAAGATTGCGCATGGCCTCGAACCATGAGCTGCGGAATGTAAATGTTTTACGGATCATAATACGTGTATGTTTTTCCTGTGTGTTCGTATGCTGCAAAGATAATACCTCCGGAATGCCACGGACTGCGATTTTTCCGAAATCCTGACACAAATTCTTCACATAATCAAAAACGGATACCGCAGCAGATCCGCCACAGTATCCGTTTTATCAATATCAGGTGATGTATTTCTATTTTTTCACGGTTCCTTTGAACACCTTGTTTCCGGCTCCGTAATCATAGTCCTTATCATAGAGCGGCGAATATTTTCCTTCAGGCATATCGGTCAGTACATACGCATTGCATCTGCGTGCGGCAACAATCTTATCGGCAGTGGCAGTCGCCAACATATCTACAGCCATTCCGATCAATCCATTGTTGCCCGACGAATAACTTACAGTCAGTTCTCCGGCACGGTCGAAAAGAATCTCACCGGTAGCAGCAGACTTCAGCTCGTAGTTCACCCCCACTACAATCTGGGTTAAAGCTGATTTCTTTTCCCATTTAGTTATAGTTGTGTACAATACCGCATCCACTCCGAAGAAATTTTTCAACATTTTCTGTGAACCGCCGATAAACATCTCGCTGTCATAAGCACTCTCCTGTTTAAGCAAGTCCATTGACAGAAACGGAGACACCACATAATAACCCTTCTCACACAAGGGTTTTGCAAGCGACGAATAAAAATATTCTTTGGCCTCTGCGTGATTAGTATTATTAATAGGAGGCATTATGAGTATCGTAAGAGGTTTTTCTTCATACATTTTAGAATATAGCGACCCTCTCGTATTCTTTGTTGCCGAACAAGAACTCAGCAGTACGGCAGACAGCAATATGAACAGATAGTTTTTCATTCCTCTATTTGTTTTTTTATTTTATCAATAAACGGTTTAGATTCAGGATAAAGCTCTATTTCCTTATCCAGCATAGCTAAA
>CAOKFI010000045.1 GCA_948467675.1 uncultured Porphyromonadaceae bacterium | reverse complement strand
GTAGGTCACCGCCCCCTCCAAAGACCGGCCGACAGCCTCAAAGCTGCCGGCCGGTTCTGTTTTATACCTCCCATCAATAAGTCCGATACCGGGCTGTGCGCGTGGTAGCATAGCGTGGGTGCCGGTTCTCCCCAAGTGGCGTCGTTACTCTCCTGACCAGTGGTTTCTCACAGCATGTCGTCTCCGATGCATCTTGTGAGGGCGCGGAGCTACGCGATGCGTGCGGCCATTGCATGCAACGGCCCGACATTCGTGATGGCGGTCGTGCCGCACTTAGGTGCGCATGTATGTGCGCCCTACGGACGAGGCGGTCAGTTTTGGTGGCCGGTTGACCGATAGTCCCAGGTTATGTATGTCTGATTGATCTTTGATGTGGGGCCTACGGTGACTTTTGTCTGTTTGACTACGTCGGTTGGCCATCCGTCGGGGAAGTAGGTTATGCTTACGTATGTGGTCACTGCTCCTCCTTTGACTTGGGTGTCGAAGGTTTCGTTGAAGTTCTTGGTTATTTCTGCATCGGAAAACTCATCGACGATGGCTCCGACTATACTTTTGAGAGCTTCCTGTGGAATCTCTGAATCGACTTGACAAGTGATGCTGTAATTTTGTGTTTCAGGATCGATGGATGCCGTATTATATGTGTCAGACGCATACTGTGTGTCAGTTTCATCTTCATGTATTGAACTTTCTCCAAGTTCATATATGTTGCCGTGGCATAGAAACAGCAATTCGAGCTCTTCGAGATAGCCTTGTACAAGTTGATCGGGATCAACCTTTTTTATATATTTAGATATGTCGAAGCCAATACTTTTTAAAGAGTCGACAACCGGGAGAACCAGAAGTTCTTTAGAGGCTTCTTTGAATAGTGATTTTGCTTGTTTTTTGATATGATTCAGATTGTCGTATTTGGTTATTGTTCCGTATTCGTCGGTATGGAACCTGATTTTGGTGCCAATGATTTTTTTGCCTAACTTTTCGGCTATCCGATTCTGTAATGCTCCGAGTTCGCTGTCGGCCAGCGCATCTCCCTGAAAATCGAGAAACTGATATTCCATGGTATATCCTTCGTCGGTTGAATCAGCGACCGTGAGCATGACTTTGGTGTTTATGCCTGCGCTTTTGATTGTGTCGGTACCCTTGATTTTCCATTCACCCTCATTTATCCAGTATGTAACGGTATCGCGCTTGTTGAACCAGGCTATTACTGCTACAGTGGAGTCTGGCATTGCGACGCTTTCTGCACTATCAGACTCGGCGTGAGTATAGGAAACTGTGGATGCAGTAAGGGCTAATGCTATTAAAATGAATAAGTTTCGCATATATAGAAGATTGTTTTTGCAAATATAATGAATTTCGGGGGGGGGGCGTGCTGTATCGTTAAAAAATGTTGACGCATAAAAGATGCAAGTGCAATGAAAAAAGTTACATTAAAATTTGGATAGTAAAAAGATATTGCCGTACATTTGCGGTGTTGTAGTTAACTAACACACTAAATCATTAGAGATATTAATCTAAAACAGGGCCTGTGTGGCCGATGTAACATGAAAAAGATATTGCTATTAAGTGCTATGTGCGTGTTTGCATTCTGTGCCAGCGCGCAGTTGTTATGGAGGGTTTCGGGAAATGGCGCCATGAAAGATTCCTATATATTCGGGACGCATCATTTCGCTCCGGCGTCGATGATCGATTCCATCGTCGGTCTGCGCGATGCTATCGCTTGCTGCGATACCATATATGGGGAAGTATGCAGCGATGAACTTCTTGATCCGATGGCTCAACAAGCGATGGCGGTTATGATGATGGCTCCGGCTGACAGTACTCTGACGATGATATTGTCGCCGGCGCAACAGGACTCTGTAAATTCTGTCCTTGGAAAGTATACTAAAGGGCAGTTGTCGCTTGCGCAACTGGCAATGTTGAAGCCGGCAGGGCTTGCAACTCAGCTGGCGGTATTGCAGGCGCTGGAGGCATTTCCCGGATTCGATCCTCTGACACAACTCGATGTGACAGTGCAGAAGATTGCAAAGGAACTGGGTAAGCCGAACCGTGGTTTCGAAACATTGTTATGGCAATCGGAGCTGCTGTTCGGAGATCCGATCAAGGAACAATTGGCAGCTCTGATGGACGCTATTGCCAAGGATGACCGTGCGGCGGATTTTTCGCACCGTCTGGCTGCTGCTTATATGGAACAGGATCTGTCGGCTCTCAGTGCATTGCTTACCGACCCGGAAATGGGAATGACTGGTAAAGATCTTGATAAAATGATCAATGAACGTAACATCGCCTGGTCAAAGATTCTGATAGGGCTGCTCCCTACGAGTGCCATACTCGTATGTGTGGGAGCCGGTCATCTACCCGGAGAAAACGGGTTGATAAATCTTCTTCGTAGCGCAGGTTTTAATGTAACACCAGTCGATTGAATAAAGTATGATAGAACTGAATAATCTTTCGTTTCGCTACGGGCATACATTTTTTGCGTTGCGAGACCTTAATACTGAAATTCCGTCGGGTATCCATCTCCTTCTGGGCGAGAATGGCGCCGGAAAAACCACATTGCTGCAAATTATATCCGGCCTGCTGTTTCCCTCAATGGGTGAATGCCTGATCAACGGATGTAATGTGGCGTTGAGAGAACCATCGGTAATGGAGCGTATTTTTTTCCTTCCTGAGGATTGTGTATTTCCGGCTAAAACTATCAATGACTTCGCCAGGATGCATTCCCGGTTTTATCCGACATTCGATGCCGGAGATCTTGACCGGAATCTTGCCGACTTCGGAATGACCGGCGACGAACCTCTGGCCGGACTCTCTCTCGGAATGCGCAAGCGGGCGAATCTAGCTTATGTTCTTGCGTTGCATTGTCCGGTGACATTGCTCGACGAGCCGGCTAACGGTCTTGATATAAATGCGAAGAAAAGTCTGCGTCAGATGATAATGCGTAACTGTGGCGACGAACAGACTATAATTATATCTACCCATACGGTGTGGGATCTGGAACAGTTGTTTGACGGTATTGTGGTCCTGCGTCAGGGTTCACTGATGATCTCCAAACCTGTATATGTGATTGCAGAACGCGTGGCATTCGTAACATCGCCGGGCCACTATCCCGGAGCCTGGTATGAGGAGGTGTCGATGGCCGGATATCGTTCGATCGCTCCACGCAGTGAGGACGCTCCAGAAACGGATGTAGATTTCAATCTGCTATACAGCGCTCTTATGGGTAACAATGCCGATGCGATTATAAATCTGATTAATAACCAGCTTGAGAATGACAACAATGCAGACTGCTGACAATAATATATGTATTGACGATCGTGCGTCACGATTTTCATGGAAACGTGTCGAATATGTGATACGGTTCTATTATCCGCTGCTTCGCGGCCAGATGATCATATACCCGTGTGTGGCTCTGGCATTGTATATCCTGGCATCTGTAGATGTATATATCAAATGGACTGATCTGTTATGGGCTGCTCCCGCAACGGTTATCTCGTTTATGTTCTATCTTGCACCGGTGGTACTGACGCGCCGTGACACACGCATGGTGGCTACTATGCTGCCTGCTACAGCGTTGGAAAAGACAGTCGTGCTATTGGGCTATTTTATGGTAATAGTGCCGCTACTTACATACGGCGTGTATTATCTTGGCGGATCACTCATAAAAATGGTGATTCCGGCAGCTTCGGTAATAGATAAAATCCGTTCGGTCAAGCAGGATCTCGGTACCCCGCAGTTTATCTATCAGGCTTCTGAACTGGTTCCGGCTGTTACATGCCTGTGGGCTGTGGTTAAGGTGAAACGAAACAGGACTCTAAAGGCGGTAGTGAGTGGAGTCGCTGCTATTCTCGGAATGGGTATCATCGGGATGGTATACGGTGCAATTGTAGCGTTTTCAAGCGGTTTTGTGTCGGGAATTAAAGACGCAGTGCATGAAGGCGGATATCTGGCACCGGAACAGGTGGAGGAGTTGGTTGCGCCTATGGTATCTGAGATGATACCGTTTTTGACAGCAATGGGAATTACGTCGATGTGTTATGTAGTATTTGCAGTATGGATGATATACCATACAGTCAAAACCCGTCAGAACTAATAGAATATCTATGGAGTTTGCTTCGAACAAGCCGATATATCAGCAGATAGTGGATTTCTGTTTCAGTCGGATCCTGCAGGGAGACTGGATCGGGGAGACACGAGTGCCATCGGTACGGGAGCTTGCGATGGAAATGGCTGTCAATAGTCATACCGTGCTGAAAAGCTATGAATATCTTCAGGCACAGGGCATAATTTATCCCAAACGCGGTCTTGGATTCTTTCTCGCTGCCGATGCGCGAGACCTGGTCATGGAGCTACGTAGGGAGGAATTTTATACGACAACACTGCGCGAGCTGTTTAGTTCCATGGACGATCTGGGCATAAGCATCGACGACATTGTAGCTCATTACCGTACCCGCTGACACACATCCATAACATCCCCATGGTATCCTCGCATAATCTGATCGAGGATACCATAGGGTCATATCCTGACGTAAAAAAGGCGAGTTGCCCCGCCTTGAATGTTTTCACAACGGAATAATCCTTATTGTGATTTGCTTTTAAATTTGTAATGCAAATATACCGAATAATTGTCAATCATCCAAATTATTCGTAAATTTGTATTATACTTTAACCGTTACCGTGATATGAAACGCATACTTGGTCTGGATTTAGGCTCGTCAAGCATCGGGTGGGCAGTCGTTGATGAAAACAGCAGGGAGGTGACCGACGAACGCGATCAGCCGCTTGCCGACCGAATTGTCGGTATCGGCAGCCGTATTGTTCCGCTGACGGCTGATGAAAACGCTCAGTTTACAAAAGGACAGGCCTTGACTAAAAATGCCGACCGAACACGGTCCCGATCGCAGCGTAAGGGCTACGATCGCTATCAGCTTCGCCGGAGCCTGCTGTTGGATACTCTTGGGCACCTCGGCATGTACGATGGTCAGGCATTGCATCTGCCCGCTTTGGAACTTTGGCGGTTGCGTGCACGGGCTGTGACCGAAAGGGTTTCATTGCCGGAACTGGGGCGTGTGCTGTGCCATATCAATCAGAAACGTGGATATCGTACGGTCAAATCCGATTTCGAGGATAAGAAGCAGGGACAGTATGTGAATCAGGTCATAGATTTGTACCATAAGATTGGAGAAAGGAATATGACCGTAGGTCAGTATCTGTATGACTGTCTGAAACGCGATCCGTCGTTCCGATGCAAGGATAAGGTGTTTCCGCGTATAGCGTATGTCGAGGAATTTGATGCGGTTATGTCATGTCAGCAGCAGTTCTATCCCGAGGTGCTGACCTATGATGTAATAGCACATATCCGTGATTATATAATTTTTTACCAGCGGCCGTTGAAGTCGTGCAAGCATCTGGTGGCTAAGTGCGAGCTGGAGCGCCATGATGCGGAGATCCGCGGGCGTATGCGCAACTGCGGTCCGCGTGTGGCACCGCGTACTTCGCCGCTGTTCCAGATATGCAAGATCTGGGAGTGCATCAACAATCTGAATATTCGTAATTCGGTCAACGATACTCTGTTTATAACACGAGATCAGAAGCGGATGATATTCAGGTATATGAATACTCATGAGAAAATTAAGGCTACGGAACTGAAAGCATTGCTGTGCATACACTCCAAGGACTGGCAGTTCAGCAAAGCCGTGGGCACGGGGCTACAGGGCAACACCACATATTGCGCTATTCACAAGGCATTGGAAAACTGGCCTGATCGTGACCGGTTGCTGCAGTTCGACGTTGACATCGTGGAGAGTGGATCGGCCGATCCTGCAACCGGCGAAGTCCGGAAGATTGTGGATGCTTCGTTTGAGCATCAGCCGCTTTATCGTCTATGGCATACATTGTATTCGATATCCGACATGGACGAGTTGCGCACGGTTCTGATCCGGCAGTTTTCAATCACTGACGATACTGTGCTGGACGCGCTTTGCCGGATAGATTTCGTGAAGGCTGGATATGGCAATAAATCATCGCGCGCTATGCGCAAGATATTGCCTTATCTGCAGGAGGGCATGACTTATTATGATGCCAGAATGGCTGCCGGCTATCGGGATACTTCGCTGACCGATGAGCAGAACCGGATGAGAGTCCTGGCTTCGGAATTGAAGCCGGTGCCTAACGGCGAAATGCGTCAGCCTGTAGTTGAAAAGGTACTGAATCAGCTTGTGAATCTGGTCAATGCCCTGATGGCGGAGTACGGGCGGTTCGATGAAATAAGGATAGAACTCGCCCGCGAGTTGAAACAGAGCCATAAGGAGCGTGAGTCTGCGACTAAGACCATGGCGGCCAATCGTGCGGAAAATGAGCGGTGTGCGCTTCGCATCAAAGAAGAATATGGGCTCGTATCGACGCGGTCTCGCGTGCAGAAATATAAAATGTGGGAGTATGAGACCGGCCACCGGTGCATGTATTGTGGCGACTGCGTAGGTGCAAGGGAATTTCTGCTTGGTGTCGGTGTGGAGGTTGAGCATATTATACCCAAGTCGCTGCTTTTTGACGACAGCTTCTCAAACAAGGTATGTGCATGTCGCAAATGCAATCAGGAAAAGGGAAACCGTACCGCCTATGACTTTATGGAAAGCAAAGGCGGCGACCGGCTCCGGGAGTATATCGACCGCGTTAACAAGTTGGCCGATCAGGGCAATATCACGAAGGCCAAACGCAACAAACTTTTGATGCCTGCCAAGGAAATTCCGGAGGACTTTATCGAGCGCCAGTTACGGGAGAGTCAGTATATAGCTAAGAAAGCTAAAGAAATGCTGTTGACTATATGTCACAATGTATATGCCACCAGCGGCAGCATTACCGATTTTATCCGCCATATATGGGGGTGGGATGAAGTTCTCCATGATCTGAACCTTGGCAACTACCGTAATGCCGGGCTTACTGAGATAGTGGAACGCGATGACCGTGGCCGCGGAAATGCCGTTGAGCGGATAGCCGGCTGGAACAAGCGTCTGGATCATCGCCATCACGCTGTCGATGCGCTTACGATAGCATGTACGAAGCAGGGATATATCCAGCGTATCAATAATCTCAGTTCGCTGAAAGATGTATCGTTTCTGTCGTTAGTCGACAGCGGACAGACGTCCGCGACCCGTCAGCGCCTTACCCGTCTGGAACATTACATCAGGATGCAGCCTCACTTCCCGGTGGCGGCGGTTAGGGATGCTGTCGACAGTATACTGGTGTCGTTCAAAAGCGGTATAAAAGTGGCAAGCACGGGCAAACGCTACCGGTATAAATGCGGTAAGCGTATCTGTGTTCAGAACGGCATAAACGTGCCACGCGGTGCGCTGCACGAGGGAAGCGTTTATGGGCGTATCCGTAATCTTGACAAGGGCACATACGATTATGTGATCAAATACAAGGTGGAGTCGCTGGCGGCTAAAGATATTGAATGTGTCGTTGACAAGGGTATCCGCGACATCCTGCATGATCGCCTGTCGGTGTATGGAGGAAATGCAAAGAAGGCATTTGCGGAACCGGTGTTGGATCATCAGGGGCGTCCTATCCGGAGCGTCCGTTGCCGGACTGGTCTGAAAACTACCGTTCCACTGCGTTATAACAGTCAAGGGGAACCGATGGCATTCGTCAAACCCGGCAGCAACCATCATATAGCCATTTATGAGGATGAGCAAGGCACGCTGCATGAACATATCGTCACATTCTGGCATGCGGTTGAGCGTAAGAAATACGGGATTCCGGTGGTGATAACCGATCCGGCCGCTACCTGGGATCTGGTGACCGATGCCATGTCTGAATCATTTCAGCGGCAGTTGCCGCTGTCGGCTACATGGCAGTTCCAGTTCTCCATTCAGCGAAATGAGATGTTTGTGCTCGGCATGGATGATGATGCGTACCATACCGCGCTTCAAGAGGGGAATTATGCGCTGTTGAGCAACTATCTGTATCGTGTGCAGAAGATTACATCAGGGGCATACGTGTTCCGTAAACATACTGAGACTCAGGCTGACGACAAATATAATAATGGTTCCGGTTCGAAAACGTTCTGCCTCGACAAGTCACGGCGGCGTGGTGCCGTTCAGTGGGTTAGCAGCATAAAGGCATTGCTGGCTCTAAACCCACACAAAGTCCATATAAGTATCATTGGTAAGATCACCGCCCTATGATAGCCAGAACACTATATTTCGGGAATCCGGCTTATATCAGTATGCGCCTTGACCAGCTGGAAATCCGGTTACCTGAGGTTGAGAACAACGATACGTTGGCTTATGAATTTAAAAAGGCGGCGGTAAAACGAGTCCCGATTGAAGATATCGGAGTTGTGATCCTTGACAATAAGCAGATCACGATTACACAGGGAGCAATAAGCGCATTGCTTGACAACAATGTGGCCGTCATCACATGTGACGGACGACGTATGCCTGCCGGACTCTTGTTGCCGCTCGACTGCAACACGACGCAGTCGGAGCGGTTTCGGTATCAAATAGAGGCATCATTACCCTTGAAAAAACAATTGTGGCAGCAGACCATTCAGTCTAAGATTCTTAATCAGGCGGCTGTGTTGTCAGATATCGGCATAGAATGTGGCAATATGAGAGCATGGGTAAAAGCGGTTAAGAGTGGAGACAGTGATAACCTTGAAGGACGAGCTGCCGCGTATTACTGGCATAATATTTTCGGGGATATTGTCGGATTCCGTCGTGACCGGGACGGGATTCCGCCAAACAATCTGCTGAATTACGGGTATGCGATATTGCGTGCGGTGGTTGCCAGAGCTTTGGTCGGCAGTGGTTTATTGCCTACTTTTGGAATCCATCACCATAACCGGTACAATGCCTATTGCCTTGCCGATGACATAATGGAACCATATAGACCTTATGTTGACAAGCTGGTTGTCGGAATTGTCGCCCGAGGAATAGATCTGACATCGTTGACTACTGAAGTAAAAAAAGAACTGTTGTCCATACCGATAATTGATGTGATAGTTAACGGGAGGCGTAGCCCGCTTATGATCGGAGTCGGCATGACAACGGCATCGCTCTATAAATGTTATAGTGGCGAACTTAGGAAAATCGTATACCCGACAATGTCGTAATGATCGATCGCTTTAGTGAATATCAGATCATGTGGGTTTTCGTATTCTTTGACCTGCCTACCGGGACAAAAAAGGAACGCAAACGGTATGCCGAATTCAGAAAATTGTTGCAAAGGGATGGTTTTACTATGTTTCAGTTTTCGATCTATTTGCGCCATTGTCCGAGCCGAGAGAATGCTGAAGTCCATATGAAGAGAGTGAAACGGATTCTGCCGGAAGGAGGATCCGTTGGAATTCTGATGGTAACCGATAAACAGTTTGCTCAGATGGAGTTGTTTACCGGTCGTGAGCGGACACCTCAAGATTTACCTACTCAACAATTGGAGTTATTTTAAACTACAAACCGGATTTGATTATAAGTAGATCAAATCCGGTTTATATAACACTTCTTTTTTTCTTTGAACAGTACGCTCCAACCCGCTATTTATAAGCACAATATATGGATTGAGGGTGTATTCAGTATGTCAAAGGTACAAATTTAAAAGCAAGTCACAACAATCTTTGCTCAAGATCCTTGATGCGCTGCGGTGTATTCAGTATGTCAAAGGTACAAATTTAAAAGCAAGTCACAACCCTTTC
>CAOKFI010000044.1 GCA_948467675.1 uncultured Porphyromonadaceae bacterium | reverse complement strand
GAAACACGCGCCATTGCTCCGCGTGAAGGCCCTCGGTCGAGTCCTTCCATTGCCAGTAGCCGCTCAGATGGCGCTTGTACTGACGCTCGAACAGATCTCCGTCTATATCAAAGAACCATTCAAGAGAGCGGCCCGTAATCGGGTATCTGTCCAAGCATATCTTTTAAAAAAGCCGCAAACTCTTTCGAGAAGCGGGTGCCTTCGGCTACCAAGTCCCAACGTCGGCTGACGCTTTTGCCTGTCTCGACCTCCACCCAGCGTCGGCGCTTGATGTGGAACGACATCTTGCGTCCTCTGACCGGATAGTCGCGCACTATGCTTTCCTCATAGAAGCCATTCGGGCGAAGCTGCCCCGGATTGTAGCCTTCCACGACATTATCGCGTTCTTCCAATGTCACATCAAGCGTCTCTGGAGTCTTTTCTACTTTGACAACCTCAAAATAATCGACCATTTCTTCCGGCAGAAGACACTCCGCCAACTCTAGGTAGGGGTTCTTTTCCATTGCAGTTTATTTCCTGCTAAGGTAAAACTTTTTTAATTATTCTAACACAGGTTTATTACTATGCGCCCTCTTGTGGGTGTTACCGTGATGGTCAAGGGTAGTTCCATTGGAGGTCAGACCGATATCGACGGTCGGTTCAGACTCGGTAACGTACCGCGTGGTGCTACTGTCAAGTTTTCGTATATCGGTATGGAGCCTGTCGAGCGTAAGGCCGAGGCCAATATGGAGATTGCCATGACATCCAATTCGCAGCAGCTCTCGGAGGTAGTGGTTGTCGGTATGAACAAGATGGACAAGCGTCTGTTTACCGGTGCTACTTCAAAGCTCGATGGCGAAAGAGTGAAAATGGACGGTGTGCCTGAGATAAGCCGCGCACTCGAAGGCCGCGCTGCCGGTGTTTCTGTTCAGAATGTCAGCGGAACTTTCGGTACGGCGCCTAAAATCCGTGTGCGCGGTGCTACTTCGATCTACGGCTCATCAAAACCGCTGTGGGTAGTGGACGGTGTGATAATGGAGGATGTGACAGAGGTCGATGCCGATAATCTTTCATCGGGCGATGCGGTTACGCTTATCAGTTCTGCCATATCCGGTCTGAATGCCGACGATATCGAGTCGTTCCAGATTCTTAAAGATGGTTCCGCGACATCGATCTATGGTGCGCGTGCTATGGCGGGTGTGATTGTTGTCACCACCAAAAAAGGCAAGGTGGGCACCAGCAAACTGTCATATTCTGGCGAGTTCACGATGCGTCTGAAACCGAGCTACAGCAATTTCAACATTCTCAATTCCCAGGAGCAGATGAGTGTCTACCGAGAGATGGAGAATGCCGGATATCTGAATTTCGCAGATGTGTATCGTGCGGCAAACAGCGGTATTTATGGTAAAATGTATCATCTGATCAATGATTACAATCCGGCTACCGGAGGATATGGTCTGATGAACACCCCGGAAGACCGGGCTCGTTATCTGCAGGAGGCTGAATACCGGAATACGAACTGGTTTGACGAACTGTTCAACAACACCGTGTCGCAGACTCATGCCATAAGTTTCTCTACAGGTACAGAAAAGGCTTCGTACTATATCTCACTGAGTCTTATGGACGATCCAGGCTGGACCAAGTCGAGCAACGTGAGCCGTTATACCGCCAATCTCAATGCGTTGCAGCATATATCGAATACGCTGTCGTTAAATCTGATTGCGAATGCATCGTACCGGAAGCAGAAAGCTCCCGGAACGCTGAGTTCCTCGATCGATCCCGTCAACGGCGAGATCAAACGCGATTTCGATATCAACCCGTACAGCTATGCGTTGAACACCTCGCGTACTCTCGACCCCAACGAGTATTATGTGCGCAACTATGCTCCGTTCAATATCCATCATGAACTGGACAACAACTATATCGATCTGAGTGTGACCGATCTCAGGTTTCAGGGTGAGCTGAAATGGCGTCCGATACGTAAAGTCGAGCTCGCCGCCTTGGGCGCATACAAGTCATCAAGCACCAAACAGGAGCATTATATCACCGACAATTCCAATCAGGCATGGGCTTTCAGGGCAATGGACGATGCGACCATGCGCGATGCCAACCCATGGCTTTACACTGATCCGGAAAATGCCAATTCATTGCCGGTGTCTGTCTTGCCAGTGGGTGGTTTCTACCGTTTTACCTCATACGGCATGGAGAGCTGGGACTTCCGTGGATCGGTCAACTACAACGATGTGTTTGCCGAGAAAAATATAGTCAACTTCTTCGGCGGTATGGAGATCAACTCCGTAGACCGATCGAAGACGTGGTTCAATGGCGTGGGCATGCAGTATGATCTCGGTCTGCTGCCAAGTTTTGACTATCAGTACTTCAAGCAGGGAAATGAAGAGAATGCCCAGTACTATACGGTAGAGCGCACACGTCAGCGAGAGGTCTCGTTCTTCGGTACGGCGACATATTCTTTCGACCACCGTTACACTATCAATGGAACAATCCGTTACGAAGGCTCTAACAAACTGGGACGAAGCCGTGCCGCCCGCTGGCTTCCCACATGGAACATCTCAGGCGCCTGGAATGCCAGCTCCGAGAGCTTCTGGGAGCCTATCAGTCCCGTTGTCTCGAATCTGACACTAAAAGCGAGCTATTCGCTTACCGCAGACCGTGGCCCGGCTTCCGCAAGCAACTCGCGGGCGATTATCTCGAGCTATAATGTCTGGCGTCCGTTTACTTCCGTAAAGGAATCGGGACTGCAGATCCTCGATGTGGAAAACAGCGAACTGACATACGAGAAAAAACATGAGTTCAATGCCGAGATCGAAGTCGGGTTCATCAACAACCGTATAAATGTAGTCGCCGACTGGTATACCCGCAACAACTACGACCTGATAGGTATAATCAATACCACCGGTGTAGGAGGTCAGATATCAAAACTCGCCAATGTGGCCAGCATGAAGAGCTACGGTACCGAGTTTACGCTTTCGACCCGCAATATACAGTTGCCTGATTTTTCCTGGACCACCGACTTCATATTCTCGTATGCGAAGAACCGTATAACCAACCTCAAATCCAATGCGTCTGTGATCAGTATGATCAGCGGCAGCGGTTTCGCAATGGAAGGTTATCCGGTGCGGTCATTGTTCAGTCTGGATTTCCGTGGCCTGAACGAGCAAGGCATCCCGACATTCATAAATGAGGACGGGCAGCTGACCACGAGCTCAATCAATTTCCAGGAGCAGAACAAGAAAGATCATCTTATATATGAAGGTCCGACGGATCCGACCATTACCGGAAGTTTCGGAAACAGTTTCCGCTATAAGAATGTGCATCTTAACGTGTTCATCACTTATTCGGCCGGCAATGTAGTACGTCTCGATCCGGTATTTCACAACAAGTACAGCGATCTTGACGCCATGCCGAAGGAATTCGTCAACCGCTGGACCACGAGCGGCGATGAGCTCCGCACCATTATACCTGTCATAGCCGATAAGCGCGCTAACCAGCAGGATCCTTATCTGAGCTATGCCTACAATGCCTACAATTACTCTACAGCCCGTATCGCCAAAGGCGATTTCATACGTATGAAAGAGATCTCGCTCACATACAGTTTCCCGAAGGTATTGGTGACACGATGGAAGCTCAGCGACCTGTCGCTGAAGTTTCAGGCGACCAATCTGTTCCTGATCTATTCCGACAAGAAACTCAACGGGCAGGATCCTGAATTCTTCAATACCGGTGGTGTGGCGTCTCCGCTACCCAAGCAATTTACCCTTACATTGAAATTAGGCATCTAAGCCAATACGCTGAATAACAATGAACCGAAATATAAAACATACATACACGGGCGCTATGGCAGTGATAGCTCTGCTGGCAAGCTCATGTAACGATTTTCTCGATACGGTTCCGGATGACCGTACGGAGATAGATGCTCCCGGAAAAGTGACCAACATCCTGGTGTCGGCCTATCCTTCCGTATCGCCGGTATATCTTGCCGAACTCTCCTCGGACAATGCCAAGGACAATGGCGCTCTCTACGATGTGTACGGACAGCTCCAGCAGGAAGCATATCTGTGGAAGGATGTTACGTCGTCCGATACGGATGATGCACCCTACGGGTTATGGAATGCGTGCTATAATGCAATAGCGTCGGCCAACCAGGCTCTTCAGGCGATCGACGAACTCGGCGATCCGGTGTCGTTGCAGCCACAGAAAGGCGAGGCTCTGTTGTGTCGTGCGTTCGCTCATTTCCAGCTGGCCACCATTTTCTGTCACACCTACAATCCGGCCAATTCTCAGGCTGTATCGGGCATTCCCTATATGACCAAGCCGGAAACTACAGTGGTGACCCGAACCGACCGTGGGAATCTCGAGGATACCTACGCTGCTATAGAACGCGATATCGAAGCCGGATTGCCGCTGATCAACGATGCGGTGTATTCAGTGCCTAAATATCACTTCAACAAAAAGGCCGCCTGCGCGTTTGCCGCCAGGTTCTACCTCTATTATCTTAAATACGACAAGGTGATAGAATATGCTGACAAGGTGCTTGGTGCCGATGCTACAGGAATGACGCGCAACTGGCAGTCGCTTAGCGAACTCGCCACAGACTATGAATTGCGGTGCAACACATATATATCGCACACCGAGTCATGCAACCTCATGCTGCAGGCAGTACGGTCGTCATGGCCGTACATGGCCCCTATGCGATCGGTCTGCGCTACGGCAATGCGTACCGAGTGTTGCTTTCCGAGATTCTTCCCGGCCCCTGGGGTGCTTACAACAAGCTTTATATCTCTAACGGTATCTGGGGCTTCGAGCAGAAATATTCATTCCCGAAGATCATAGGTTATTTTGAATACACCGATAAGACTGCGGGTATAGGCTATCTTCACATGGTCAATCCGGTATTCACCACCGACGAGCTTATAATGTGCAGAGCCGAAGCCTATCTGTTGCGTCAGAATCCCGATATGGATAAGGCTATGGCTGATATAAATGTAGTGCTTAATTCAATGACAGGGCAGACATTCAATAAAGAATTTATTATAGCCTATTATAAGTCGCTCAGTTTTATGCCGACCAACGTGAAAAGCGATGACGACAGGTCGATAAAAAAGGCTATAAATCCGCAGGGTATCCGTATCGCCGACGAGAATGTGGAGAATATGATACAGTGCATACTCCATGTGCGTCGTGTGCTGACTGTCCATGAAGGTCTGCGCTGGTTCGACATAAAGCGCTACGGCATAGAAGTGACACATACTCGCGACGGTATGGCCAACGATGTGCTTATGGTCGATGATCCACGCCGCGCCATACAGCTTCCGCAGGAGGTTATCGCGGCAGGTCTTGAAGCTAATCCACGTTAATTTTAGAACCGATGAAACATATCATATATATGAAAAAGACAGTATGGATGCTGCTGTTTGCTGCCGGAGCCGCACTTGCTTCGTGCAGCGAGGAGGAACTCGATCCGCAGAGTATCTTCGATGTGTCCTCTCCCGAACGTACGAGTTTCGATACATGGCTGTACATGAACTACACGGTGCCGTACAATATACAGTTCAACTATAAATATATTGACCGTGAGTCGGACAATACCTATAATCTTGTTCCTGCCGATATCGAGAAAGCGGAGGTTATGGCCAAGGTGACCAAATATCTTTGGATTGACTCCTATACCGAATTGCTCGGCTCTGAGTTTATGATGACATATTGCCCGCGTATGATCCAGCTTATCGGATCGAAAGCCTACAATAGCCAGGGATCTGTAGTGCTCGGTACTGCCGAGGGCGGTCAGAAGATAACGCTCTATAATGTCAATGAACTTGACATTAAGAATCTGAGTATCTCGTTTCTGAACTACTGGTTTTTCAAGACCATGCATCATGAGTTCGCCCATATCCTTCACCAGACCAAGAATTATTCGACAGACTTCAATCTGATTTCTACCGATTATCAGGGTCCGAGCTGGCTCAACCTCGAGGATGATGCCCAGGCCAACCGTATGGGCTACGTAACCCGTTACGCCAGTTATGCTCCAGATGAGGATTTTGTCGAGATCATATCCAATTATGTGACAAATCCCGACGGATACTGGGATGCCGTGCTGACAACAGCCGGTGCGAGCGGTGCCCCCAAACTTAAAGCGAAGATGGCGATCGTGCGCCTGTGGCTTGCTGAAAGCTGGGGTATAGATATCGACAAGCTGCGCGATATAGTACAGCGCCGTTCTGACGAAGTTCTGAAACTGGATTTTGATGCTATTTAATCACTTATCATTGACAGATATGAAATTAGCAAGATTTAAATATATAGCCGTATTGACTCTCATGGCCGGATTCAGTTCATGCTCCAACGATGTGGAGAGCGTGTTTCCGGAGTCTTCGGCAAACCGGATCGATGCCGCGCTGGCTGATGTCCAGGATCTCCTTATAGGCCCTGCCAATGGATGGCTGATGGAGTATTACCCGGGATCGGCCCAGTTGTTCGGCGGTTTCAACGTGCTCATGCAATTCTCTTTCGACGGCCATGTGACGGTTGCAAGCGAATCGGCGAAAGCAGGAGAGACCGCTACCAGCACATATACGCTCAAACAGAGTGCCGGCGCGGTATTGTCGTTCGACACATATAATTCGGTATTCCACTATTATTCTGATCCCGATGCACCCGGCGGCGGTTCGGTAGGCTACGGAATGGAGGGCGATTTCGAGTTCCTTATCATCAGTGTCTCGCCTGACGAGATAGTGCTTAAAGGGAAGAAGTCCGGTTCTTATGCAAGGATGACCCCTATGTCGGTCTATTACAAATGGGATGAGTTCCTCTCTGAGATAAAGGCGAAGGCCAAGGAGGTGGCTACATACCAGCGCATGCAGTATACGAGCGGCGACAATGTATATGAAATACGTCAGCAGCGCAAAGATTTCTCGGTATACAAGATCTACAACGGCGAGCAGCGTCTCGAGCGCTATCCCTACATCGTAACCCTTATGGGCTGTAAGTTCTATAATCCTATCATGTTTGCCGATGGTGAGAGTGTAGACGGCGTGGTTCTGAATCCGGATCTTGGCGATGAAGGAGGCTTTATGCCTACCAACGATGCGTCTGGTGTGTTCTTGCCGTCGTATCCGTCGCTCAGCGAATATATAGAGTCCAAGAACTGGTTCCTATGCTATGACGGTCTGAGCCAGTGGGCACAGTCGCGCTGGGATGTGACCCGCCAGGCTTTCGGCGACGGCGGTGAGGATATGACCTACTGTTATCTCGGAGAATCATTGACGATTCTCGGCACTTATTGGGCTTTCAATTTCATGAATCCTACGGCAACAGGATTTGTAGAGCTGCAGTCGCAGTCATTGGATTCTGACCGTATATCGATATCGCTTGGAGGCGTGGCTACGAAATATGCCAACATATTGCTGGTCGATTACAAGATGAGTGCCATGCTGGAACCGCTGTGTATCCCCGGGCCGCGTACATTTAAGCTGTCGTCGGATGATCCGAAAGATCCGCAGTGGATACTGTGTACAGACGAGAACGATCCGTCCAACTGGTTCAAGCTGTATCGTGCCAAGGTCTATGATCCGCTGGCTCTTAAATAAATTAAGAAACGAAGAAAAAACACAATTAATAAAATTTACTGACTTATGAAGACAAACAGAATCATGAGCGCAATACTTACCCTTGCGGTGGGTTTTGTATCGATCACATCCTGTTCGGAAAAGGATGACGAGACAATAAAAGGCGCAGTGGCTCTTGACGTAAATTCCGCTGTTGTACCGGAGACGGCACAGATACGTCCCGGAGCGATAGTCATAGACGGCAAAGGCGGTACCGTTACAGTGCCCGTAACAGCCGGGCTGCCCGATGGAACAGCCGCACAGTTCAGTGTGACAGTGGCTGCCCAGACATGGTGTCATGCCTCGGTCGAGGGCTCCATACTGACGGTGGTCATTGATAAATCCGATGACACTTCAGGCCGTGTGACCTCGATGGAGATCGCTGCTACTGCTGCCGGAGCCGAGATATCTCCGCTCACGGTATCGGTCCAGCAAGGCGAGAAGGTGATTCCGTCGGGCGAAGTAAAGTTTGATGAATCTTCTGTCGAGATGCCTGAAAACGCCACATATACCAATGGCGTGGTCGATATGCCGTATGCTGGCGGTTCTGTATCGGTGGCGATATCCAACACGTTGACCGAGCCGGTAGAGGTGGAATATGCCATAGACGGTGATCTGCCGGCATGGTGTGTCGCTGCTATAGATGGCGACAAACTGGTAGTAGAGGTCGAGCCGAGCGTTACGGCCACTGTGGATCAGGCTGTAATTACAGTGAAGGCAACCGGTAAGACAGAGACTGTCAATATGCTTGCCGGCACATTCAGGATCAACCGTGCTCCGTTTACCAGCTCGATGCCTATGGTTCTTGTCAAAGGCGGCACGTATACCATGGGTGCGGGTCTGTCGTGGGTCGACATCTGGGATGACTATACCAAGGTAGGCCGTGAACTGCAGCCGAGCAAGAATTATTATGAATATCCTGTAACTCTCGATCCGTTCTATATCGCTACCACAGAGATTACCCAGAAACTGTATCAGCAGGTGATGGGAGAGAATCCTGTGAAAGATTTTGTAGGCGACAATTATCCGGTAGTCAATATAAGCTGGAGCATGGCCTGTGAATTCTGCAACAAACTGAGTGAGAAAGAGGGTCTGACCCCCGCTTACGCGCAGGGCGATATTATTGAAATCCCTGATCCGTGGGGATGGGGACCCGGCACAAAGATCCAGGACTATACGATAGTGGACGGTGCCAACGGTTATCGTCTTGCCACGTCTGCTGAATGGGAATTCGCGGCCAAGGGTGGTAACGACGGTATCAACAATATGACAGTATATGCCGGTGGCAATGAAGAGGACGATGTGCTGTGGTATGCCGACAACTCTAAAATCAACAACAAGGAGTCGCTTCGCGAAGTGGCGCAGAAACAGCCTAACGCTCTCGGTCTGTACGATATGAGCGGCAATGCTGCTGAGTGGGCGTATGACTGGGGTACCAAATACGCTGACCGAGACGAACGTGCTGCCATCACGGGCGCAGTGAATCCGGTAGGTCCAGAATGGAAGAGCGGAATGGATGAAAAAGTGTCGCGTGGCGGCAGCTATCGCGATTATGCCTCAAAATGTACTCTCTATACGGAGACAAGTACCGCTGCCGATGTTACGTCGGCAATGGGTATCCGTGTGGTGCGTAGCGTGAAATAAAACGAATCAAAACAAGACTATTATAACTACGATATGAAACTTCTGAATAAATTCGGCTATATCCTTTTGTCGGTGGGCATGATGGCTTCGGTCGCTGCCTGCTCTGACGATGACAAGGATTCGGCTCCCGATATAAAACTGACAGCATCGCTCACTTCGTTTCCTGAAGGAGTGGAATCATTCGACGAAAGCACCCATGTTCTTGTTGTCGGCAATGAAGGCACTATAAACAGTGCTATCAAGTTCGGCGGCGGCGACTTGAGCAAGGTCTCGCTTAACGCGGTTGTCGCCGACAAAACCTGGTGTATAGCAAAATGCACGCCTACGCGTCTTGCCCTTACTGTAGTCAAGAACAATGCCGAGCTCGCACGCGAGAACACTATCGATATATCTGTGTCCTATGCCGGCCAGGTGATAGACACATATCAGATGAAAGTGCTGCAGCAAGGTGTGACAAAAGTCGAGGAGCCGGTAGAGGACAAGAGCAAACTGGCGGAATTGAAACAGTTTATTATCTCCGGGCAGGTTTCTTCCAAGATCAATTCGACAATCGTGCAGGTTACAATGCCATACGGTGCCGACCTGACGTCGTTGACTCCGATTTACGAGATTTCGGAAGGTGCGACATGTTTCCCCGGTAATATGGTAGACCAGGATTTCTCGAAGCCTGTCATATATTCGGTGACTTCCGCCGACCGTTCCGTCGTGAAGCAGTATATAGTTTCGGTAAGTTGCCAGCAGCCTTCATCATCAGGCGGCGATATCAGTGACCCGACACAGGATCACAATCCTAATTTCCAGATGTTCGATGAGGTATATGTCGGTGCCGGCTCTATGATCTTCGGTCAGGACAACTACGGCTATACTGAATCAGGCGGTCAGCTTAGCCCGGCTCAGAATGCCCATAAGTGTAACCTGTCGGCTTTCTATATGGGCAAATACGAGGTGACACAGCGTGAGTTTGTCGATGTGATGGGATATAACCCTTCTGTGTTCCAGTATGATGACCAGCTTCCGGTGCATAAGGTCACTTTGTTTGAGGCAATGCTTTACTGCAACAAACTCAGCGAACGCAACGGTCTGACCACTGTATATACATTCTCGAATGAGGTATGGGGTACTGTCGGCGACCACAAGGAACTTTATCAGGCCGATGTCGTGGCCAACAGGAACGCCAACGGTTATCGTCTGCCTACACGCGCCGAGTTCGAATATGCAGCCAAGGGAGGCCCGAATCAGGATCCCTATTCATATTCCGGCAGCAATGACCACAGCGAAGTGGCGTGGAACGATGAGACCTCGCTCATCAAAGGTGTGCCCACTATGCGTTGCGTGGGTCTGCTGATGCCGAATTCGCTGGGTCTGTATGACGTGACCGGTAATGTTGAGGAGTATACCGGCGAGTGGTACGAGAGCATATATTTCAATTCCGATGCCGAGGAAACAGATCCGTGGGGACCTGCAGCTCCGTTGAAGACCGGTGAGGATAAATATATGGTATATTGTCATGGCGGCAATTACGACAGCTACCCGTCGTCGGGTCGCAATACCAACCACCGTCTGCTCAATGGAAACATAAAGAATGACTCGAGTTTCCCCGGTGGCGAGATCTGGTTCGAGAAAATCGGCTTCCGCCCCGTGCGTTACGATAAATAAACAATAGCTCTGTAAAATAAGTCAAAGGCATATATGGTACCGGCCATATATGCCTTTGACTTATTTAACGTGAGTTCGATGAAAATAATCAAAAGAGAGTCAGCTGATTATCGTACACG
>CAOKFI010000043.1 GCA_948467675.1 uncultured Porphyromonadaceae bacterium | reverse complement strand
GTGTGTGGTGTTACTTTTGCAGTGTAATCATTGAAACGCATGCTACACGATATAGTCTATAGCGTGCACAGGATTAAAGCAAAAGGATTTGTTGATTTACTAAAGGAATGAAAGTTGATTTTTAAGGTTAGTATTTGGGTTAGAATTCAAGTGTATCTACAGGTTGATTAGTTAGGTTTGTTCCTGTCAGGAGGATCTCCTGACAAAAGATTTAAGGCCGCATCGAGAGATGCGGCCTCTTTTTTGATATAATGGTCTCATGATAATGGTTGGCGCCTGAAGGCGTCGATAAAGCTGCCTTCGGTCGCATTCAGTATCGCTACTCCTTGGTTGCGGGCATAGTCCTCGATTATGAAGTATGATTTGAAGGCGACATAGAAACTGAACAGAATCTGATGAAGCGGGTATTTCAGATAGTCGATGCGTATCCGCTGTTGTTCGTGGCTGTCTTCTGTGTAGAAGTGCGGCTGCACGGAGATCACTTCATTACGGTCGTTTACGGAAAGGGTTTTTGTCCATCCATGGTCGGCTCCTGTGATGAATATGCGTTTGAATCCGAGTGATATCCCTGTCATAATGGATGGGATAAGTACATTGCGCGGACGTGGCATGCCGGCTCCTATGCGATACATGAATCGCCGGAAGGCCGGGAATCCTTCAATGCCGGTCGCATTGAAATATTCGATGGAGAGGTGTGGATTGTTGAATACAGCTACGGATTTCAGTGCTGATGTGGGAACGAACAATGTGATTGTCCAGGATGCGTTATTGAGATTTTCGATCAGGCGTGCTACATTCGGATCCGATTGTTTCTGAAAGAAATGCGGGTCTGCCAATGTATAATACCTTGGTTTCAGCAGTTGGAACTCAGGTGTGTTGGCCGCGAAGTTTACAGCCATGAGCGGATGTCGGCGGAGTATCTCGAGATCATTGGAAATGGTCTGTTTCAGGGACGGGCCGTTGCCCATGATGATCAGGGTGTCTTCGTCGGGATTCTTATGCGGTGTTACCGAAGTACGTCGAGGCGATAGCAGGAATTTGGCAGTGCCGGTCAGTGTATCGGTTATGTTTTTGAATGTGTCGGGGTTCATTGGAGTTTGTGTTGATTGACGGAATTAGTTATTAAGTGTGTTGTTCCAGGTATCGGGATCGTATTGTCTAAGATTGAAGATGTAGCGGCGCAATATGTGTGGCAGCGATGTTTTTATGCCGTTCTGACGTAGAGCGCGCATTTTTTCGACGGTATTTGTTACCAGCCTATGGTACAGTGTGCCGGACCTGCCGTCAGGCGACATGGCCACAATTTCGACAGGAAGATATGAGCCGCGGATTCCGTGTATTAGCATTAGCCGGACGAACATCTCGAAATCGGCCGCTATTTTGTAATCTTCCCTATAGTTACCGATCTTGTAGAGTATACGCCGGTGGACATATAATGACGGATGCGGTGGTGCTATGCCTGTTTTGAGCATCTGCGGATTATAGTCTCTGGCACAGAAATATCTGATGCGTTTCTGTGGAGCTTTTGTGCTGCGCCAGCTGATGTCGCCGTAAATCATTTCGCATCCGGAACGCGTGAATTCTGTTGAGATCTGTTCCAGAACATCCGGCGTCGGATATGTATCGTCGGCGTGAAGTATGCCGACGATATCGCCGGTGGCCATCGCTATGCCTTTGTTGATGGCATTGTATATTCCGCTGTCAGGCTCGCAGACTATGACCGGCTGACGATCCGCAGGGTATGGAGCCTGTCTGATTGCATGGAGTGTCCCGTCGGTGCTGCAGTTGTCGATTATGATATGCTCGATATCTGTATGTGTCTGTGACAGTATCGATTCGATCGTGCTGCCGATGGTTCCCGAATTGTTGTATGTGGGGGTGATTATAGAAATCTTCATCGGATCCGATTATCTTATGGCCAGGTGCTGCATGTGATAGCATATCGTGAGAACAGCGGTCAGCAATGCACAGTAGCATATCGCGAATATCCGAAATCGGCGGGATGTGACATATCTGTCCGATACGGTTACAGCTGCCGGTATAAGCCATACGACCAGCGGCAGTACGTATCGGGATACGGATCCGGCTGTTATATAAGCGGGGATTAGCCAGAGTATGGCCGCAGCTATGGTCAGTAGTTTTAGCGGTTTTGATGACCGGCGCCAGAGAAACAGGAAATAGAACAGTATCATACCCCCGATCGCATACCACGGATATGCGATTTTCGCATATATGTAGGTGTAGCCGAAGTCTATGTAGCGTGAGAAATCCCACGGGAAAGGTATCAGGTATATGAGAGCGGCATTGGCAGGCAGCCATAGCAGCCTGTGCCATAACGGCATTTGATAGTAGTCCTTGAACAGCATACTGTGGTATGCGTGTTGCGGATGTCCTGTGTCTGTGAAACTTTCGGCCAAGACTTCGGGCATATAGGCTATCCCCAGAGAATATTTGTCCCACACTTCGATGAGCAGCCAGTTATTGGCGGTCCATACGATGATCGTGGCTCCTGACATTATGAGGAACCGGCGGAATGTAACTCCGGAACAATGGCGCCATGGCGTGGTTATGATTATGGCGGGAATTACGATAAATAGATAGTGCGGCCGGAATGTAGCCACGCCAATGATGCCAATGGCGAACGCACTCCATAGTCTCCATGAACTCTTTGCGGTAGCAGGCGGTACTGTCTGGATGGTCAGTCCAAGTCCTGTCATCGCCATTGAAAGGCATATTCCCGCATCTTTGACCAGGATGGTAGCAGTGGTCATCAGATAACATACGGCTACGGTCATTATGATGGCACAGGACTGAAGCCATTGCCGGCTGTGCCGGTTGTTCTCGGCCGACAGGAGCCGTACGGTTATTGTGCCGCATGTGATGGCTGTGAGCAGTATCATCAGCATGTTGATTATAAGGGGCGCGACGATCGTGATGCCTGTAATGTGCCAGATTGCAGAAATAAACAATGGATATCCGAGCGAACGTGGTGAGTGGGCGGCATCTCCCAGTCCGAGCAAAGACTGCGCCGAATCGAAATTGGCGCGGGCGTCGATATTCTGTAGAACCGGAGCCGTAGTCTCAGCTCCTTGTGCTGCAGTGAAGAAATGTATGTTGGCGATGACCCCGACAGCCAGGGCGGTTGCCGCAATGAGTAGAGTCCACCATCCGGCTGAGTTGCGTGCGGCGGTAGCCTGATAGCATAATGCAGTCACGATCCAGACCCCCGCCATAGCGATCAAGGTCGGGAAAAATGATGCTCCAGGAAGCAGGATCAAGGTTAAAGCGACAATCAGGAGATATCCCAATTGCGCGTATGCGAATGACCGGTCGTTGAGTGACATGCTGCAAAATTAGCTAAAAAGGGCGGTTTTTCATATTTTTGCAATATGAACCGAGACGATGATATAATAAAAATAGATCTTGACGGGGTGTTGCGTGCCCGTATGCCGCATTATTATCACTTTATTCCGGGATGGCTTGTACGGAGGCTTGAGCGTCTTATCCGTCAGGATGAACTGAATGGCCTTCTGAGCAGTAATGCCGGTAAGCGTGACGCAGAGTTCTGTTCTGGTATATTGTCTGATCTTGAGGTCAGCTACGATGTCAGGGGGATGGAGAATCTTCCTTTGTCAGCAGACGGCAGGCTGACGTTTGTCTGCAACCATCCGCTCGGGGCTCTCGATGGGATAGTGATGATAGATTTCGTATCGCGCCATTTCGGATCCGGGGTTAAGTTTATTGTCAATGACCTGCTTATGGCCATAGAGCCGCTGCGCGGCACATTCGTGCCGATAAATAAACATGGAGCTCAACACCGTGGTACGGTATGCGATGTCGATGCGGCATTCTCGTCAGATGCTCCGGTAATTGTATTTCCGGCAGGTCTGTGCTCGCGCAAGAATGAGGCCGGGGAGGTAAAGGATCTGACTTGGAACAAAATGTTCGTCAATAAATGTATTGATTACAGACGTAGGGTAGTGCCTGTCTTTTTCGACGGGCACAATTCAAACTTTTTTTATAATTTTGCAAAGTTGCGTGTTGCGGCCGGACTGAAATTCAATATGGAAATGGTCTTGCTGCCGCGTGAGGTGTTTTTGAATCGTGGCAATAAGTTTACCCTGCACATCGGAACTCCGATAGAATGGAATACTCTTCGCGGCGGCAAAGAAGCATTGGCACAGGCTGCATCGATAAAGGATGCCGTCTATGCCCTGAAACTTTAACAGCAAGCGCTCAGTAGCAGAATGCCAGAAATGAACGAAAAGATTATAGATCCAGTCCCGTTGGAACTTATAGTCAGCGAGCTGACTCCGGACCGGTTTCTACGAAAGACCAATAAGGGAGGCAATGAGATCTACGTTGTAGATGCGCATAATGCTCCCAATGTGATGAAAGAAATCGGGAGGTTGCGTGAGATCGCGTTCCGGACAGCAGGTGGAGGTACCGGAAAAGCGTGCGATATCGACGAATTCGATACGATGGAGCCTCCATGCCGTCAGCTGATAGTGTGGGATCCGGATTCGAGCCAGATACTCGGGGGGTACAGATATATAGCCGGAAGCGACATCCGTATCGGTGCCGATGGGGATCCGCATATCGCTACGAGCCATATGTTCAGGTTTTCCAGAAGATTCATAGATGAGTTTCTGCCCGAGACCATTGAACTCGGCCGTTCGTTCGTAAGGCTTGAATACCAGTCGTCGAAAATGGGAGCCAAGGGGATATATGTACTGGACAATCTCTGGGACGGTCTTGGGGCTCTGACTGTGGAGCATCCTGAGATCCGATATCTGTTCGGTAAGTTTACGATGTATCCGAGCTATTCTGTGGAGTGTCGGAATATGATATTGTATTTCCTGTCGAAGCATTTTCCGGATCCTGACCGACTGGTGGTTCCGATCAGTCCGTTGGCGACCAATATGGATACCGAGGCTTTGGGGCGTATCTTTATCGGCAATTCCTTTAAAGAGGATTACAAGATCCTTAACAAGGCTATCCGGGATCACGGATATAATATACCTCCGCTGGTCAATGCCTATATGGGGCTGTCGCCGACAATGCGAATGTTTGGTACTGCAATCAACGATGAGTTCGGAGATGTAGAGGAAAGCGGTATATTTTTTGCGATATCAGAAATTTTCGAGGAGAAGAAACAGCGTCATATCGGAACTTATCATCATGATGACGAGTGTTCGGCTGTGAAGTAAGTTCATCATATGGGCGGTATCTACTGCCGCCTCCCATTGTTTACTGGCAATATAAAAATTAAGGAGCGTCAATGCTGACGCTCCTTAATTTTTATAGAGAGTATGACGTAAGTCGTTGTTTTAGTCCTCGAATTTCTTGACGATAATGGTGGCATTGTGTCCGCCGAATCCAAACACATTGCTCAGGGCGGCTCTTACGGGGCGGTGCTGGGCTTTGTTGAATGTGAAATTGAGGGTGTAGTCTATATTTGGGTCTACGTCGTCGTCGGCGTGATTGATTGTCGGAGGAACCACATCTTCCTGTACGGCCTTCAGGCTGAACAGGGCTTCTACGGCGCCGGTCGCACCGAGCAGGTGTCCGGTCATCGATTTCGTAGAGCTGATGTTGAGTTTCTTGGCATGATCGCCAAATACGTCTACTATGGCTTTGATCTCGCTGATGTCACCAACAGGTGTCGATGTGCCGTGGGCATTGATGTAATCGATATCCTCAGGCTTCATCTCTGCATCTTCGAGGGCGTTCTTCATGGCGAGTTTCGCGCCAAGGCCTTCGGGGTGTGTGGCTGTAAGGTGATGCGCGTCGGCCGACATGCCTCCGCCTGCGATCTCGCCATAGATCTTCGCTCCACGGGCTTTCGCATGTTCCAGTTCCTCAAGGACGAGGACAGCAGAACCTTCACCCATTACGAATCCGTCGCGCGAGGCGCTGAACGGCCGCGATGCATGGGTAGGATCGTCATTGCGTGTCGATAGCGCATGCATTGAGTTGAAACCGCCTACGCCGGCAGGGAATATGGCAGCTTCGGCACCACCTGTTACGATGGCGTCGGCTTTGCCGAGACGGATTAGGTTGAATGCATCGATGAGCGCGTTGTTTGACGATGCGCATGCTGATACGGTGCCGTAGTTGGGGCCGTGGAAACCGTATTGCATCGATATGTGTCCCGATGCAATGTCGGCGATCATTTTGGGGATGAAGAATGGGTTGTATTTAGGACCCTGCTCTTCGTGGAGGGCATAGTAGCCGGCCTCTTCCTCGAAAGTGTGGAGGCCGCCGATGCCAGCAGCCACAATGACGCCAACGCGGTCTTTGTTGATGCCTTCGCTGTCAAGGTCGGCGTCAGCTACAGCCTGCTCGGCGGCAGCCAGAGCGTACTGGGCGTATAGGTCAAGCTGGCGCAACTTTTTGCGGTCAAAACGCTCGTTTGCATTGAAGTCTTTGACTTCGCATGCAAACTGTGTCTTGAATTTGGAGGCATCAAAATGAGTGATAGGACCCGCACCGCTCACACCATTGAGGGCGTTGTTCCATGTGGATTCAACGTCGTTGCCCAGAGGAGTGATGGCGCCGAGGCCTGTAACTACAACTCTTTTTAATTCCATATTATCGGTTGGTGGCCGGTTAGCGGCCGATGGAGGTTTGTTTGATTAGTTTTGAGCTGCGATGTAGGAGATAGCGTCGCCGACAGTAGCGATCTTCTCAGCCTGATCATCGGGAATTTCGATACCGAACTCTTTCTCGAACTCCATGATGAGCTCTACGGTGTCAAGGCTATCAGCGCCGAGATCAGTGGTGAATGCTGCAGTTTCGGTTACTTCGTTCTCGTCTACGCCGAGTTTGTCTACGATTATAGCTTTAACTTTCGATGCAATTTCTTCAGACATGATGATAAGTTTTTAATTAGTAAATTCGATTTTAGCGCTGCAAAGTAAGTGAAAAAACGGAACATGCTCAAATTTTGGGGGCACAAAGTTGTGCTAAATGTGCAATCTGGCGGTAAAAGCTATTGTTTTACCGCCAGATTGCGATGCGTCAATGGTAAATCGTGGTGTTACAAATCAATTACAACGAATTCTGATGCCTGTTAATTAGACCAATTATGACTGATGATTAGATTCTTTTCAACGGTCATGACAGGATCTGGGTAGCGTGATCTTTGGTTTTGACTTCTTTGGGTGTTATGATCCGTTCGATTTTTCTGTCGGGACCTATTATGAATGTGGTGCGGAATGTTCCCATATATTTGCGGCCATACATTGATTTTTCGCCCCAGACACCGAATTCGGTCACGAGTTTATGATCCTGGTCTGTGATAAGCGGAAACGGGAGGTCGTTTTTTGCTATGAACTTTTTGTGGGATTCCGGGCTGTCGACACTGACTCCGATTACCTGATAGCCGGCCGCGATCAGGTTCTGATAATTGTCGCGCAGGTTACAGGCCTGGGCTGTGCATCCCGATGTCGAATCTTTAGGATAGAAATATAATGCGATTTTTTTGTCCGGAAAATCGCTCAGACGTATTTCTTTGCCGTCTTGATCCTGACCGAGCAGGTCGGGGACTTTATCTCCTGTGGTGTACATATTTGAAAGTATAACAATTACATTATAAACACTGATATATGTTATCTTGTTGTGGCTGTCAGTATGAGCAGGGTTCTGTCGTATCCGGGATATATCACCGGGTCTCTCATGGAGGTATATGCCGACAGGCCGGAGTCGGTAAGGCTTTCGATGAGCCAGTATCTCCTGTCGATGAATGCATCGCCGTTTATGCACAGGACTTTGAAACTCTGGTTGGTAAAAGCCCACTGAAACCGAATGTTCTGTCGCTCTTGCGGATCGCTGTCTCCGTCGCGTACTATCAGTTTGAAATATCCGTTGCCGGTGTCGTCGAAACTCCATATCTGCCGGTTCTCATGTTCGGTTCCGTCGCTGTCGGTCCATGTCGAGGCGCATGTCCAGGCATTGGCGGTAAGCATCTGTATGGTCGGATCCACGTCTGGCTCTGCCGATTCGAATTTGTCGACACATCCGCATATTCCGATCAGGATCAATGCGGCCGTTATTCGGTAAAGTCGATAGATATGCTGCATGACCTGTCCTTCGCTGAGAGGGTTTTGCCATTGAAATACCACGGATGCGCACTGGCTGTATCGTGGCTGATCCATGACAGGATGTGTTGTGATGCGGGTCCTATGCCGCATATAACGGCTGACACAGGGGTACTGTCTGTCCGGTCACGGTATGACAGCTCGAAAATATACGGTTCCCAAGGGTCGGTCGGAGCGATATCGATTTGGGATCTTACACATGACGGAGCTACTATATGTACCGACGGAAGCGCTTCAGAGTTATTGTACAGGTCGAGATGCGCGTAGCGGCGTTTGCCCGCCGTGTTTGCCGGTGTGAGGCTGAATGTGGCTTCGTTGCCGGTCGTCCGTACATAGGTGCGGCCATAAAGCAAGTATACGATATGGCTTACATCGTCACGGAGCGAGTGTGTTTCGGCCATCCGGTTGAGCCAGTCGAGTTTTTCCTGGTATGCGGTCTGGTTGGCAGCATTGACCAGCATAAGTTCCTCAGCGTCTTCGTTTAGAAGATAGGATACCGCAGAACTCCTTTTTGACGGATTGATCAGGCATCGGCCGGTAGCCGTATCGAGATCGGTAAAACGGGCCATTAGCTCCGCATCGGTCTGAAAACTGCGTGCCGCCGCAGGTTCCGGAGTTGTGCGTGTAAAAGTGCAGGCCGTCATTGCCATACATATATATAGGGATATTGCCGTCAGTGACAGTTTGTTGCTTGGCATGATGGATGAGGTTTATGATGTTATGTCTATAGGGCTTCGAGTTCGACTACCGTGCTGTGGGCATGATTGCGGGAGAGAAGATTCAGCCCTATTTTCATGAGGTAGTCGCCGGTATATGTTTTGCCGTTTTCGGCGAGCTTCGATTCTGTGCCCGGCATAAGGTTGATCTCGGTGACTCTGTAATGTCTGTCGGGATCGAGACCCTTTGGTCTGATTGGTATCAGTTTATCGCCTATCCGCGGCTGGATATCATAAGCGAATACTACTGCCGACTGCCGGTTTTTGTCTACATAGTTGACAGCCATGTGCTTGTTGCCTTCAGGCGATATCAGGCGATACATGTCGCCATCCATTATCGCAGGCTGCAGGCGTTTCCAGTTGGCTACAGCCTGGCGGCAGTATTCAATCTCATCTCCGGTCATTTTGTCAAGTCCGATATCGAATCCGAGCTTGCACATTGACGCTACATCGGTGCGGAACTTTACCGAGGTGTTTTTGTTCCAGCTTGTCACATGCGCAGCCATGGCTTTGGCCGGAAATATATGGGAGTATCCCCATTGGATATGCAGTCTTTCGATCGGATCGGTATTGTCGCTGGTCCAGAATTCAGTGAAATATTTGAGCGCTTCGTAGTCGGCTCTTCCAGAGCCACCCGAGCACAGCATCATGGGAACGTCAGGGTATTTGACCTTTATGCGATCAAGCACGCGGTATAGTCCGCGCACGTGGTCTATATACATCTGTCCCTGTCTGTCTTTGCAATACGGAGAGTAGACATTCGTGATAGGGCTGTTGCAGTCCCATTTGAAGTATGCCACCTCCGGATTCTCAGAAAGTATGCGATCCACAACGTTGAATACATGTTCCTGCACAGCCGGATTGCTTAGGTCGAGCACCAGCTGGTTCCTATAGTAATATGTGTCTCTGTTGGGTTGCATTATCACCCAGTCCGGATGTTTTTCGAACAGTTCGCTCTCGGGGTTGACCATCTCCGGTTCGATCCATATTCCGAATTTCACGTTTGCCTTTTTTGCCGCTTCGGTCAATGCCGCAATACCACCGGGAAGTTTGGATCGGTTCACTTCCCAGTCGCCGAGTCCGGCCTTATCACTGTTTCTCGGATATTTGTTGGCGAACCATCCGTCGTCGAGCAGAAACATGTCTACCCCGAGTTTTTCAGCTTCTTCCATGAGGCCGGAAAGTTTCTCTTGGTCGAATGAGAAGTAGGTGTTTTCCCAGTTGTTCAGGAGTGTCATGCGTGGCTGGTCTCCGTCTTTGAGAGAGTAGCGGCGTGCCCAGTCATGCAGGTTGCGGCTCCCTTCGCCAGTGCCGTTTTCGCTTAGCGTGAATACGAATTCCGGGGTCACGAACACTTCTTCAGGTTTCAGTTCGTAGACTGATGCGTATGGATTTATGCCCGGGAGTATACGCAGATTTCCGGCATTGTCAACATCGAAAGTCAGCCGGAAGTTTCCTGTCCAGCCAAGAGTTCCCATAAGGACATCGCCTGAATTTTCCTGAGGCTCTTTGTCAAAACCTATATTGAAGAACGAATGGGCGAACATTGCAGCCCGACTGCCGAGATTTGTGTCGATAATTTTTTTGCCGAACATCAGTTTTTGGGTGTCCATGTGGGCTTCGTCGGCCCAGTCGCCGTGAAATGAGGTCAGATAATATTCCGGTCTGTTGAAATGGAGCATTGCCGAGGCGTACCGGGACAGTCTGACAGGGCGTTTTTCCTTATGGGATATCTCGCTCCATGTCTTTATGACATTTTCTTTCGGATAGGCTATGTAATTTAGTACGACTTCGACCGGATACACTTTGTCGCGTAAAACGATGCGTGTATGGGTTCCGCCATCTACTGATGTACTCTGAGAGTCTATATAATACAGATATGTGGCGGTGTTGCCGTCGTTATGTGTTATGGCAAATGCCGGTTCGAAAAAATCTTCAGTGGCCGCCGACGGATACATTTCTCCGTCCCTAAACGATACCGCTCCGTTGCATCCGGCATATTGGTCGGCCGGTATTCTGACAATATCTTCACTGTGTCGTAGTTTCGGGCCAAGATAGGCCTGATACAGACGTCCGTTCGGGTCTATGTGCATTATCAGGTCGGTTCTGTCGGTAGAGATCCTGATCGGATCGGATGTGTTTTCATGGGCAGTAGCCGCAATTGTTGCCGCCAGTGTGATGATTGCCGCCAGTGATCGGGAAATGGTTGTCATAAAGGAGTGGCAGGTTAATGGATATAAAGCAGGTATTGATGTGACAAAGATATGTAAAGCGGGCAAGAATTGCAATACGGATTGATTTCATGACCGCTAATAT
>CAOKFI010000042.1 GCA_948467675.1 uncultured Porphyromonadaceae bacterium | reverse complement strand
ATGCGCAATTATGACTTCGTGGCAGGATCGCGTATTCAGCCTGTTCTTATGCATACCTCTGACAGAAGCTATAAAACATTCAATTATTATCTGTGCAAGATGCTTCGTGATAACAAGATCCGTAAAATATACGCTACAACGGCATCTACCGACAAGGACCTGTTTGTGAATGCTGGTCTGTCGGCTGACGGCAATGATATAATTGTAAAGATTGTGAATGTGACAGATCATGAATCTGACGTGAATCTTAACCTGAAAGGCGTATCTGGCAAAAAGGATGCGGAGGTGACGGTTCTCAGTGCATCAAGAATGCAGGTTGTCACGCCGGCAAATCCGGAAGCTGTGGCTCCGACATTTGTCAATGATAAGGTAAAGTTGCCTGATTTGAAAATATCGGTTCCAGCCAATTCCTTTGTGATATATCGTATCAAAAAATGATACAATTGTAGCAAATATCCTTATTTATGACAGTGAGACCGTATTGCCATCAAAGCATACGGTCTTGTTGTCTGTTCAGGAACACAAAATTACCATTAATCAGAACGATAGTGCTTGATGCAAAGTATATTTTTATTTAAATTTGCAATTGTGATGGGATATACCCATATATAATAACCAAGTAATTATCATGAAAAAAATCGTTTATAGCGTTTCATCGGCATTATTGTTGTTATCGGCGTCTTGTACTGGCGGGAAAAAAGCGGATCATCCGGAGCGTCCTAATATCATAGTGATTCTTGCTGATGATTTAGGCTTTGGTGATGTCAGCTTTTATGGCTCAAAAACGATATCTACACCTAATCTTGATAGTCTTGCCCGAGGTGGAGTATGCTTTAATAACGGTTATGCTTCGTCGGCTACTTCTACTCCGAGCCGTTATGCATTGATGACTGGTATGTATCCTTGGCGAGATCCGGATGTGAAGATCCTTCCGGGCGATGCGCCACTGATTATAAATCCCGACATGTTTACACTTCCAAAGATGATGCAGAATGCCGGATATACTACAGGAGCTATCGGAAAATGGCATCTTGGGATGGGTAATGGTAATGTGAACTGGAACGATACTATAAGACCTGGCGCTCATGAGATCGGATTTGATTATTCATGTATAATCGCAGCTACCAACGATCGGGTACCGACTGTATATGTCGAAAATGGATCTGTAGTCGGCTTGGATCCGGACGATCCTATTTATGTGGACTATGACAACAATTTCGAAGGCGAGCCTACTGCGCGTGAAAACCCCGAGATGTTGAAGATGGAATGGTCGCATGGCCATAACAATTCTATAGTCAATGGCATACCCCGTATAGGATATATGAAAGGAGGGCAAGCTGCTCGTTGGGTCGATGAGGAAATGGCCGATTATTTCGTAGATAAAGTTAAGACATTCCTTCAGGAAAATAAAGATAATCCATTCTTTTTGTACTATGGATTGCATGAGCCGCATGTACCTCGTGCTCCCCACAGCCGTTTTGTCGGTTCTACAGACATGGGGCCTCGTGGCGATGCCATAGTCGAGGCTGACTGGTGTGTTGGCGAACTGATAAAGGAGCTTGACAAACTCGGCATTCTGGAAAATACGATGATTATATTCAGTAGCGACAATGGCCCTGTGCTGAATGACGGATACAAGGACGGCGCTCCTGAGTTGGCTGGCGATCATAAGCCGGCAGGCGGCTTGCGCGGCGGAAAATATAGCCTGTTCGATGGCGGAACACATGTGCCTCTTTGCATATATTGGAAAGGCAAAATTCAGCCGGTGGTAAGCGATGCGCTGGTTACTCAGATTGACTTGCTGGCATCGTTGGGCGATCTCGTAGGCGCTGAATATCCGGATTCACTTGATAGTCGTCCTCTGCTGTCTACTTTTATGGGTCAGGATTTTACCGATCGTTCGGAGCTTGTGCTTGAGGCTCAGGGTAAACTTGCATTCCGTAAAGGCGACTATGTGATGATACCGCCATACAAAGGTCCGAAAGTCAACCTTACAGGAAATGAACTTGGCAATATGCCTGAATTCACGCTGTACAATCTGAAGGACGATCCGGCTCAGTTGAATAATCTGGCCAAAGAGGATTCTGTTCTCCTGAATGAGATGAAAGATGAATTTATGGAAATCACAAAAGGTTTCTATCGCCCGTTTGTGGCCGAAGTCCCGTTGAAATGAAATAGGGGTTTGAACGGTAATAGTTCAAGAATCGAACGAAATACAATTATATATGAAAAAATCGTTATTAGTGGTAGCGACACTGTTTGCAGCAGTTGCCGCACAGGGGCAATATGCTCCGGTTGGAGACAAAATCAAAACATCATGGGCGGAATCCATCGATGTGAATAATGTGCATCCGGAATATCCGCGTCCTATTATGGAGCGTCCGCGTTGGCAGAACCTCAATGGATTGTGGAACTACGCCATAACTCCGAAAGGAGCTGCTGCTCCGGGGCAGTACGATGGAGAGATCTTGGTTCCGTTTGCTGTCGAATCGAGTCTGTCGGGTGTTGGCAAAACTGTAGGCGATAGCAAGGAACTGTGGTATAACCGTACGTTTACCGTGCCTGCCGACTGGAAGAATGACGATGTATTGCTCAATTTCGGAGCTGTAGACTGGAAGTGCGACGTCTGGGTCAATGGTGTTAAAGTAGGCAGTCATACAGGCGGTTTCACCCCGTTCAGTATGAATATAACCCAGGCTTTGAACCGTAAGGGGAAGAATGAACTCAGTGTACGGGTATGGGATCCTACCGACCGTGGTACTCAGCCACGTGGCAAGCAGGTGACCAAACCTCATGGCATCTGGTATACCCCGGTAACAGGTATATGGCAGACCGTATGGATGGAGCCGGTACCGGCCACACATATTTCCGCTCTGCGCACATTGCCTGATATCGACGCCAATACACTTACTGTCGATGTGCTTGACAATGCTGCTTCCGCTGACGGTATGATGGCTGAGGTCGTAGTTAAGAAAGACGGCAAGACTGTCGCTTCGGGTCGCAGCATCAACGGAAATCCCGTTGAGGTTGAGATGCCTGCCGATGTAGCGCTCTGGTCTCCTTCGTCGCCGAACCTTTATGATCTCGATGTCACGCTCTATAAGAATGGCAAGCCGGTAGATAAAGTCAGAAGCTATGCCGCAATGCGAAAGTTCTCTACACGTCGTGACGACAGCGGTATAGTGCGCCTGCAGCTCAACAACGAGGATTTGTTCCAGTTCGGCCCGCTCGATCAGGGCTGGTGGCCTGACGGCCTCTATACAGCTCCATCGCATGAAGCATTGGTCTACGATATTGACAAAACAAAGGATTGGGGCTTTAACATGATCCGTAAGCACATAAAGGTCGAACCGGCTACCTGGTACACACACTGCGATCGCAATGGTATCATCGTATGGCAGGATATGCCGAGCGGCGATACAAATCCCCAGTGGCAGAATCGTCGGTATTTCAACGGCGTTGAAAAATACCGTACTCCGGAGAGTGAAGCGCAGTATCGCAAGGAATGGAAGGAGATCATGGACTGTCTGTACTCTTATCCGTGTATAGCCATGTGGATCCCGTTCAATGAGGCATGGGGACAGTTCAAGACCCCGGAGATCACAGCCTGGACTAAATCCTATGATCCTTCGCGTCTTGTAAATCCTGCCAGTGGCGGCAATTTCTATACTTGTGGAGATGTGCTTGACCTTCATAACTATCCTGGTCCTGACATGTACCTTTATGATGCTCAGCGGGCAAACGTATTGGGCGAATATGGCGGTATCGGTTATGTGATTCCTGAAAATATATGGGCTCCTGACCGCAACTGGGGATATATCCAGTTCAATTCACCGAAAGAGGTTACTGATGAGTATGTGAAGTATGCCGAAGAATTGTTGAAACTGGCCGACAAAGGCTTTACCGGTGCAGTATATACTCAGACTACCGATGTGGAGGTCGAGGTCAACGGTCTGATGACTTATGACCGTAAGAAGATCAAAGTCGATGAGGATCGTGTGCGTGATGTGAACCGTCGTCTTTGCAATAGTCTGAATAAGAAAAAATGAAATTGGGAATGACCTTTATCCGTAATATATGTACGGCGTTGGCTATTGTTGTTGCAGCAGGAGCCTCTGCCCAGACCAATGTGACGCTTGCTGATCCCACAGTATATGTGGAGGACGGTAAATATTATCTGTATGGAACCTGGGGCCCGAACTCTAATATCGGTTTTCCGGTCTACACATCTACCGATATGGAAGCATGGCTGCCGACTGGATCGTTGGCGCTGACTCCCGGCGATGCCTTCGGTACGAAAGGATTCTGGGCTCCTCAGGTTATAAAGCGAGACGGACGTTACTATATGTTCTATACGGCCGATGAATGTATTGCATACGCCACTTCAGATTCTCCTGCCGGACCGTTTACCGGCGGAGCGAAGTATGCGAGCGATGTGAAGCAGATAGATCCGTTTGTGTTCTTTGACAATGATGGAACTCCATACATGTATCATGTCCGGGTAAGTGATGGTGCCAATCGCATCTTCGTGGCTCGTCTGTCCGATGATCTTAAAACGATGGATAAGTCGACACTGAAAAAGTGTATCGAGGCTGCTCCCGGCAGCTGGGAAGATACTCAGTCGGTAAAATGGACTGTAACCGAGGGGCCTACTGTCATTCGTCAGGGTGATACATACTATATGTTTTACTCAGCCAATGATTTTCGTAATCCGGACTACTGCGTAGGTGTAGCCACCGCTACATCGCCTTACGGCCCTTGGACAAAAAGCAGCGAACCGATCATTCACCGAAGTGCAATCGGCCTGAACGGTACCGGTCATGGCGATCTGTTTGTTGACAGCAACGGTGACTGTTGGTATGTGTTCCATACTCACTTCAGCAACAATACTGTTGCACCAAGGCAGACGGCGATTGTCAAGTTGGATCCAACGACATTTAAACCGGACATTAAGACCTTTAGAATATTGAAAGCTCAGATTAACCCTGAGCTTTCTTTTGGTGTGGAGATTCTTACTCCGGAAGGTGTGAAGGTCACTACTGAAGAGACCCGTAGTTTCGACATGGCGAAAAACATCGTGGTGGCTGGCAGTAAAGAAAAAGGATATAAGACCTATTTCACGGCTGATGATGGTACGCATGGCGAGGAACTTTGGGCTACAGACGGCACCGTTGCCGGAACCATGATGGTAAAAGATATCTATCCAGGATCGGTGAGTTCTCGTGTGAGCTATATAACCCGATTTAATGACAAGGTCGTTTTCTCGGCTAAATCAAATGAGCAATCCGGATTGGAACTGTGGATTTCGGACGGAACTGCTGAGGGTACTTATATGCTTCTGGATATAAATGATCTGGGCGGATCAAATCCTCAGGGTTTTGTGCAGCTCAATGAGAATCAGTTCGTGTTTTCGGCTATCGACCGGACATCGTATGGAAATGGTCGGTCGCCGCAGCATTGGTTGTATGTGTCGGACGGAACTGCTGAAGGTACAAGACTCATCAAAGACTGCAATGTCAAGTATCCTGGATCCAATACCGAAAATGACCGTACTCATTTTGTTCGTGTTGGCCGCAAAGTGTTCTTCAAGGCCGATACTAATGATGGCAAATACGGTGAGACGCTTTGGGTGACTGATGGTACTACTGACGGTACAATCATGCTTACCGATATAAATACAACTGTTGTTGATAAGACCACAGGTGCCACTGCAGGCGCACGGATAGACTGGATGACCAATTTCCAGAACAAAAAACTGTTCTTCTCGGCATATTCGGCAGAATATGGTCAGGAGCCTTGGGTCAGTGACGGTACACCCGAAGGAACATACATGATCAAGGATCTTACCACCGGCAAGGATGCCAACGGACTGCCGCGTGGTAGCGGTGCCTTTACTGCTACTCCTATGGGCGATTATGTATATTTTCGCGGATATGATCCTGTCTATGGCATGGAATTGTTCAGAACCGATTTTACCGACAAGGGTACAACACTTGTAGCTGATCTGAACAGGGTTCCTAATGGATCCCGGACTAATGATGGCAATCCTGATCTGCTTTGCGTCTATGATGGAGTTCTGTTCCTGAAAGCTCAGAGTGGAGTAAATGCTTCGTATAGTTTCTGTAAGGGAATAGAACTGTTTTATAGCGACGGAACTAAAGAGGGTACTAAGATGCAGTCGGATCTGAACCCCGGTACTGAGGGTTGTGCTGCATGGGAAGGTATTGTTGCATCCGGCAGTATGTACTTCCGCGGACAGAATAAAAAGCCTTATGGCGAAAATCTATGGGAGCTGTTCCGCATTGACAATAAGGATGAACTGCCTGTAAAGGTTGCGGATCTTGGTTTTGGTCAGGATTTCGTACACACGCTTCGTAATATGTGTGGAGATATTTATTTCACAAGTCGGATAAGTCCCCGGTTGTTTAAATATAGCTATCGCAAGGACGGCTATGACCCTGTGAAAGATCTTGATGCTATGGATCCGGTATTCGATGCCGAGGACGCAGGAGTTGAGGCTGTAGGTGCCGATGGGAATGATGCTGATATTACGATCATTTATAATGGATCGTATCTTCAATTCGTGACGTCTGACGATATTCTCGATGTAACGATATTTGATATTTCCGGTCGGACTGTATTGAATCGCAGAGATGGATCCCACTCGCTTCATATCGGATCCGACGGTCTCGGGTGCGGACATTATGTTGTAAAAGTCGTTACAGCATCAGGTACTGTATCAAAGCAGATTGTTGTCATATAATAGAAGGCTGCTAAGTAATTATAATATATCCTGCTTCTAATCCTGACGGCGCTCCACGTATCTGTGGGGTGCCGTTTTTTTGCGTAAATTTGCACTATGTTAGTATTGGTGATTTTATTTATTGCAGTCGGAGCTGGATGGCTTTTGCGCCGTTATCCGCTGGTACATAAGATTAGCGACAGTTCCGGATGGACAGTGTTCATACTGTTGTTCGTTTTTGGTATAACCATAGGGCTTGATAAGACCCTTATGGCTCATTTCTCTACGTTGGGTATGCGGGCGTTTGCCATAGCAGCCGCAGGTGTAGCCGGAAGCATATTGATGGCTATTCTGTTCGCACTGATAGTAAGGAGGACAAAGCGATGAAAAATCTGCTTATGCTTCTTGGCGTGTTTGCCTCCGGTATCGCTTTGGGTGTATTTGAACTGATACCGGTCGATTTCGCATACGACGATCTTGCCACAATAGTACTTTATATCCTGATCATCCAGATCGGACTTGGGTTGGGTGCCAGTGGTAAACTGGCGGCTATTATACGTGCGGTCAATCTGAAGATACTGATGCTGCCGGTATGTACGATTGCAGGGACACTGCTTTTCACAGTACTTGTCGGAGCCCTGTTCACTGACTATGCAATGGCCGACTGGCTTGCTGTCGGCAGCGGTCTCGGCTACTACTCATTATCGTCTATCCTGATCCTTGAGATCAAAGGGACTCCCGATCTTGCGACTATCGCTATCCTTACAAATATGATCCGTGAGGTGCTGGCTCTGTTTCTGATCCCGGTGCTTGTGCGGTATGTCAGCCGCTATTCGGCTATAGCTGCCGCAGGCGTCACATCGCTCGACGTGGCGTTGCCAATGCTTGGACGATATGCCGGAACCGATATGATTCCCGTAGCGCTCGTTCATGGAATAGTGCTTGAGGTAGCAGTCCCGCTGCTGGTCACTTTTTTCTGCTCGATATAAGTCAGTCGGGAGTGATTGCGATTTTTATTGCATTGTCGGTTCCATGTTCAAACATATCGTAGGCTTCGAGTATGCGGTTCAGCGGAAACTCATGAGTGATCAATGGTGTCGTGTCGATTTTCCTTTCTGCGATAAGCCTAAGTATCTCGTCGCAGTCACATCCGTCCACACCGCCGGTCTTGAACGTCAGGTTTTTCCCGTACATATCGGGTAGTGGCAGCACCTGTGGGTTATTATATAAGGCTACAATGGTGACTATCGCATTTGGTCGCGCACACATCCATGCCATCCGGAACGACTCATCGCTCCCTGCCACCTCTATTACCCTGTCGGCACCACCGTGCCTGCTGTTTTGCATCACTGTCGACAGGCATTCCTCAGGAGTGCAGACTGTCACCTGTGGATATTGCGATCTCACAAATTCGCGTCGCCATTCATTCGATTCGCACACAATCACATGCCGGGGTTCGCGAAGCATCACACACTGCAGAGTGCATAATCCTGTCGGCCCGGCTCCGATTATAAGAATCGTATCGTCCGTCGATATCTCGGATATCTTTGCCGCCCAATAGCCTGTAGCCAGAATGTCGCCGACGAACAGAGCCTGGCGATCGGTCACATTGTCGGGAATAGGAGTCAGGCCGTTGTCGGCGAATGGCACGCGTACATATTCCGTCTGTCCTCCGTCTATGCGGCATCCGAGCGCCCATCCGCCATCAGGATCAGTGCAGTTGTTGACCCATCCGTGTCGGCAGAAAAAACATTCGCCGCAGAATGTCTCGACGTTGACCGCGACACGATCGCCGGGCTTCACATTGCCAACCTCCGTACCGGTCTCGGTAACGACTCCGACCATCTCGTGGCCTACAGTGATCCCGAATCTGGCACGTGGCACGCTTCCGTGCAGTATATGCAGATCGGATGTACAGATGCTCGATAGCGTAACGCGCACTATGGCATCTTTTGGATGTATAATTTCCGGTATGGGCTTGTCGGTCATTGCAAACTGTCCGGCACCGACGTATGTAAGCGATTTCATTTCGGAGTCATTAATAATCTATAAGCCGTCCGTAGTCGTTCCAATCGCCGATCATTTTGCCTTGCTTGCTGGCGCATATCAGCTTTTGCAGTCTGTTTTCGAACAATTCCGTGTTGGCTTTATTACGTTGTATATTGTCTATTCTGACACGTTGGTATAACGGATGGAAAGATCTGAAATTATTCCAGGCTACAGGTGAGGATTGGAATCGGTCAACAATATCCTGCATAATTTCGAATTCCGAGGAGAGATCCGGACATGCTTTTCGTCCGGAATCGGTCATCAGGCCGAGTTTTTCGAGCCTGCGGCATCGTTCTTTGTTCAGTTCAGTCCAACGTCCCTTTTTTGTTCGTGGCCCAAAACGCTGCAATGTCACGCCATCAACATTCTTCACTGTAGAATCGATCCATCCAAAACATAAAGCCTCCTCCACCGCGTCAAGATACCATAATGCGTTCTCCGGCCGCTTTTTGCCACGTTTAACGGCTATCCAGCACTCCCTTTCAGCAGTGCTGTTATTCATAAGCCATTTGCGGAATTCATTGCGGTTGCGTATATCAAGTATATTCTCCGGGGTCATAGCTGCCTGGTATTATTGAGATCTTCTGCTTTTGTATACCATATGTCTGCATCGGAGTAACAAAGATAGAAATTATTTCATAGACCGGGCCGATTTGTGAGTGTTTGTCGTGATGTTATTGTCAAGAATACATGATTCGCATGGGATTACACGAATTTATGTACTTTTGCGCTGAGGAGGGTATGCCGACCCATCAAACATGACTGAAGTAAAAACTGCAAACGACATATAATGAGACGAGTATTGGTAATCGGATGTCCTGGTGCCGGGAAAAGCACTTTTAGCCGCAGGCTATCAGCAAAAAGCGGTCTTCCGTTATATTATCTTGATATGATATGGCACAAGTCCGATCGTACCAATATAAGTCAGGATGAATTTGACATATATCTGGAAAAGATTTTGCAGACCGGTGAGTGGATTCTTGACGGGAATTATATGCGTACAATGCCGAGACGACTTCAGGAATGCGATACGGTGTTTTTCTTTGATATTCCTGTCGATGTCTGTCTCTCCGGGGTCAGAAACAGACTTGGTAGGCCTCGCGCAGATATGCCGTGGATCGATACAGAGATTGATCCGGAGTTTAAAAAGTGGATTCTTGATTTCCCTACGGAACAGGCTCCGCTGATCAGGAAACTGCTTGATTCATTCAAAGGAGACATATTCCGGTTCAAGTCAAGAGATGAAGCTGACGCATATATCGATCATTTTTAGCAGATGGTCTAAATATCACAACAAATGCATATATTTTCTCTGACATTGGAGATTGGGTTCAATCCCAATCTCCAATGTCAGAGAAGCAATAGTTACTGTATTTTACGGCATGGTATCAGGATATTATCATACCGCTTCTGAGTGTCTGTTCGGTTTTCGTGCCTTTTGCCTTGCGTACTATGGCAAGGGCAAATTCGAGTGTGGTACCGGGACCTTTTGATGTGATCAGGCGCTCGCCGACAACAACAGGATCTTCCGAGTAGATTCCTCCGGCTCTTTCAAAGTCGTCTTTGAGGAACGGATAACCGGTGGCTTTTACTTTGTTGATAATACCGAGCGGGCCAAGAACAAGTGCCGGAGCAGCGCAGATAGCGGCGATGTTGCCTCCTTTTTCCCAGTGCTCGCTTATCAAGTTTTGTAGATTCTCATTTAGATTGACAGCGTTTTCGGATTTGTCCGCTCCAGGGAATACAAGCCAGTCGATCAACTCCGGCTCCAGATCAGAAATACTCATGTCTGCAACGACAAGGTTGCCTGTAGCACCTTTTACAAGGCGGTTATCTGTCATGGAAACGGTGAATACCTCCATACCTGCACGTCGCATGATGTCAACGGGGGCAAGAGCCTCGATTTCATCAAAGCCTTTTCCAAGCATCACGAACACAGCCTTGCCTAAAGGTTGAGCCGATACCGGGATGCTGATACTGATTTCAGTCATAATTTGTAGGTTTATTATATGTTTGTTAACTTTACAAAGGATAATTGCTACCCTTTGGATAGTGCAAATGGCCATTCGCGGGTGAACTTGAAGCGCATGTCGTCGAAGCCGGTGCGCGGTGGCGTAAGCCATCAAGATTCACCGCAAAGTTAGATGCCAAGGCATTGCTCTGCAAGAGGTTACTTTGAGGATAGCCGCTTACTTCAAACTCACTTTTAGTCAGTATCAGACAGATGAAGACCAAAAAAATTTCAGAAAAATATTCATGTGTCGCCACGTGTCCCATGAGGAATGTGATAGCGCACTTCGCCAATAAGTGGTCGATGCTCTTGCTTGTCATACTTGACGAGTTCGGCGTAATGCGTTTCAGCGAATTGTCGAGGGCAATCCCCGATATATCTCCGAAAGTATTGTCAGGACATCTGAAGACCCTGGAATCCGTCGGATTGGTAAAGCGAATACTCTATGCCGAAGTCCCCCCTCGCACAGAGTATGAGTTGACCGATTTGGGTAGAACCTTGATACCAATACTCAATCAGCTCTCGGAGTGGGGTCGCAATAATTTGAAGGAGGTCAAACGTAATTTGACTAAAGGGAGTTGATTACACATCCTGTAATTTGCCAAGGAAGCGAGAGGCATGGGCACCG
>CAOKFI010000041.1 GCA_948467675.1 uncultured Porphyromonadaceae bacterium | reverse complement strand
CTATAAACAACAGGTGAACAATGATGAACAAGAGATGTATCTTAATGATGCATTAAGGATTCTCGACAAATTGGTTGACTCAAACGACCCTGAAACATTTGGCTTAAAAGGAGCTATTTACAAACGATTATCAAAAATCAACAATGATAATATTAGCTATTTAGATAGAGCTATTGAAAATTATGAAAAAGGATACATGATTAATTATGATTTTTATACCGGCGAAAATTTAGCATTTTGCTTTGATAAAAAGTCTGCTCTATTAAATGATGGCAATGACGAAAAAATATATTGCCGAATTCAAGCAAAAAAAATACGGGAACAACTATTTAAAATATTATCTTCTAAAATAGAATTGGAAGATATTAGGAGTATACCTAATATTAAATGGATGTCTGCAACTTTTTCAATATGTTGTTATGCATTAGGAAAAGTTGAAGATGGGAAGAAATATGAAACAATTTTTAAAGAGACAGCAGAACACTGGGAAATAAGTACATATGAATCCCAAAAGGAAGAGCTAAAACAATTGTTAAACCTGAATTTTATGTGATATGGCTAAAATATATAAAATCTTCATTAGTCATTCTTGGGCACATGTGAATGACTTAAAATCGTTAAGAAACCTTCTTGAATCAAGAGGATACTTTAGCGTTGAGTTTACAGAATTCCCACCAACGGACTCTATAAATTCTATGAATACGTATTACGTAAGACAACGAATCTCAGAAAGAATTGCAGCATCAGATATTGTTTTAGGCATTGCAGGAATATATGCTTCATATAGTGATTGGATGAAATGGGAACTTGACAAGGCTACAGAAAAGGGGATTCCAATTATTGGAGTTATTCCAAGAGGGCAAGAACGAATTTCTGCTGTTGTTAATAATCGGGCAACTGAGATTGTACATTGGAATACGGAAAGTGTTGTTTCAGCAATACGAAAACATGCCAAATAAAATCCTTGTTTTTTAGTGGGCGTTTATAATAAAACAGCCACTAACGTTCAAAATCTATGGGAACTCTACGGTATCAAAGCGTAGGGTTTCATTTTTATATAAACTGAAAACCAATAGAGCGTACAATACATTTCGGTTCAAGCGTGGAACTGCAATGCCACGTCGTAGTTTGGAGGTCGTAGGAAACCCTGAATACCGATATAACAATAGCAGCCCACGCTATACGCGTGAGAACCACTATGCAAATCCTTGTATTCAATCTTGAAATTTCCTACGTTTCCAGACTACAAGATAAGCATAACGCTTCTTTAAAATTCAATATGTCCGAAGTGAGACGGTGTCTCACAACGGACAAAGTTAATATCTTTACCTTAAGTATACAAGATTAGTAATCGGCGATCATTGCGAAATCACCGGAAAAAGATGATGCAGAAAAGAGAATAAATGGAAATCAATCAGAGGCGGAATGCGATGGGGAGGATGCAGTAGACCGGTACAGTCTGCTGCCCCATGCGGCCCGCTTCCCAGCGGGGCATATTGCTGATAATGCGTACTGCCTCTCGGTCAAGGCTCTCCTCTACTCCACGCATTACGGATACATGCGATATACTGCCGTCCGGATTAACGACAAAACTGCACAGCACACGCCCTTCTATACGACGGTCGTAGGCCTCTGACGGATATCGGCGCTCATTATTGATAAACTTCAGCAATGCGCAGTCTCCGCCAGGAAACTGAGGCTGGTAGTCGACAACGTCATATTCATAAACCTCCATATAACCACCCTGGCCATGCATAGCCGCCATCTGACCGCCTGAAGCCACACGCCTAACCTGAGCGTCAGCGACCATAGCCGGCAATGCCGCTATGGCAAACATTGTCAGACGATATAAAATAGCATTGGATATTCTGGACATATATAGGATATGTTGGTTTATGCAGCAAATATAAGTTCTCGAAACGTACCGTGCAAAAACGCCAAAAGCATTTTGGGAATGATTATTATTGTTTTATTTTTGTTGACAATTTCGGTTGCTGCATAACATAGCTTTCAAAAATATAAAGCTGACAGATACTACCGGGTGCAGCTATTACGTTACTTTATAGATGACTTTATTCAAGCATATCATACTGTTCATATCTGTCTCGGCCTGTTCTACCGGAATATTGGCACAGGACGGTTCAACCGCCTACAATTTTCTTAACGTGACATCATCGGCTCGTGTCTATGGCCTTGGAGGTGTGAATATAACCTCTGTCCATGACGATCTGATGACGACCGACCAGAATCCGGCTCTGCTCGGTCCCGAAATGCATATGCAGGCCGGAATAAACTATATGCGCTATATAGGCGGTTCCAATTTCGCCGGTGTCAGATTCGCACATAGCGCAAGCGAGCGTGGTGCCTGGTCGGCAGGAATTCAGTATTTCGGCTATGGAACCATTAAAGCCGCTGATCAGACAGGAGCGATATACGGTAATATATCGCCTAAGGATATAGCCTTCAGCGGAGCATTCTCATACGACATAACCGGACGGCTCAGAGGCGGCATAAATCTGAAAATGCTGTACAGCAATTATGACGAATATTCGGCATTCGCACTTGCCACTGATCTCGGCATAAACTATTATGATGACGAACGCGATCTGTCTCTGTCGGCAGTAGTAGCAAATCTCGGCGGCCAGATAAAACGGTTCACGTCGCAATACGACCGGTTGCCTATCGATGTTCGGCTGGGATGGGCGCAATCGTTCGGAGAACTGCCTATAAGATTCTCCGTCACAGCATGGAATCTTACCAAATGGCATCTGCCGTTCTATCAGACCGGCGACGGCACTGCGGCAGATGGCGGCTCCATTAAAGATACATTCTCGTCCAACCTGTTCAGGCATCTGGTATTCGGAGCAGAGTTCATCCCGAGCGACCGATTCTATATAAATCTGGGATACAACTATAAGACCCGTACAGACATGAGCACATATTCACGCAACTTTCTGTCGGGATTCTCTGTAGGCGCAGGCATGAAAGTAAGAATGTTCGGGATCGCAATTGCATTGGCGCAGCCTCATACGGGAGCCACCACATTCATGCTCAATATTTCAACAAACTTATATGAATTTTGAACCTGAAACATATATGACAACAGACGATTCATCCGGGCTCATCATAGTAGCCGTCGACGGCTACTCATCGTCAGGCAAAAGCACTATGGCCAAAGCCCTCGCCAGAAATGTAGGATACCGTTACATCGACTCCGGCGCAATGTACCGCGCAGTAACATTATATGCCTTGCGCAACAATATGATATCGTCCGACAGATCTGTCGATACTACCCGTGTAGCGGCCGATCTTGACCAGATACGCATTGACTTCATACTTACCTCCGACGGACAGCACACCACGTTGAACGGCGAAGATGTGGAAAAGGAGATACGGTCCATGCATGTGTCGAATCACGTGTCGCCCATAGCAGCCATACCGGCCGTACGGCATGCGCTGGTAGCCAGACAGCAACAGTTTGGACGAGAAAAAGGAATCGTGATGGACGGCCGCGATATCGGTACCACTGTATTTCCTGATGCAGAACTTAAAATATTTGTCAATGCGTCGGCTGAGACCCGTGCCCAGCGCCGGTTTCAGGAGCTGATGGCAAAAGGCGCAGAAGTAAACTATGAGGAGGTGCTTGCAAACGTGGTCCACCGTGACCATATCGATGAGACACGAGAAGAGAGTCCGTTGCGCAAAGCCGACGACGCCATAGTGCTTGACAATTCCTGCATGACCGAAGACGAGCAAAACCGCTGGATGCTCGACAGGTTCAACGAAACCATCTCCCGCCGTGGATAACAGCAGACACCATTCTATCGAGATTGAGATAGACAACGATTCCGGATTCTGCTTCGGAGTCGTGACAGCCATACGCAAAGCCGAAGAAAAACTTGCTGAAGGCGAACCTATATATTGCCTCGGCGACATTGTACACAACAGTGACGAGGTGGAACGTCTGCGTCAGAAAGGCCTCATAACGATCACTCACGACGAACTGGCATCGCTGCACAACGCCAAAGTCCTGCTGCGGGCTCACGGCGAACCGCCAACAACCTACGAGACCGCCCGACGCAACAACATCGAGATCATCGATGCCACATGCCCTGTCGTACTCCAGCTTCAGAAGAGGATACGACAGGCATACACCACCGCTACCGCCGGAACACAGATCGTGATATATGGAAAAAACGGCCATGCGGAAGTAAATGGACTCGTGGGGCAGACCGACGGCACAGCCATCGTTGTGGAAGATACCGACGGGCTTGACAAACTTGACTTCACACGAGATATACTTCTATATTCACAGACCACAAAATCGCTCGAAGGCCTACAGACAATGACCGAAGATATAGCACGGCGCAAAGGTGCAGAAGTCAGATTCGAAGCCTTCGACACTATCTGCCGGCAAGTATCGAACCGGGTAGGCCACCTGCGCGAATTTGCCTCGGATCATGATCTGGTTCTGTTTGTCAGCGGCAAAAAAAGCAGCAACGGAAAGGTATTGTTCAACGAATGCCGGTCGATAAACCCGCGTACACATCTTGTCTCCAACGATGACGAGATCGATCCGGACTGGCTTCAGAATGCCTCCAGAATCGGGATCTGCGGCGCCACATCCACACCACGATGGCTTATGGAGCGTGTACGCGACCGTATCCAGTCATTAATCCCTGATGCTCAATGGACAATTTCGTAGCCATCGATGTCGAGACAGCCAACCAGTATCCGACAAGTATCTGCGCGATTGGAGCAGTCAAGGTCGAAAACGGATACATAACCGACCGGTATTACAGCTTAGTCCAGCCGGAACCGAACTGGTATCTACGTCATTTTTCCGAAAATATACACGGTATATCGTGTAAAGACACCGACACATCGCCCAATTTCATCACTGTATGGGAAGATGTCGACGCATTTATCGGAGACCTCCCGCTTGTAGCCCATAACAAAGCGTTCGACGAACGATGCATACGCGCCGCTTTTCGTGCATACGATACCGACTATCCCGACTATCCGTTCCACTGCACACTGCAATGTGCCCGCAAAGTCATACCACGGGCTATGGTCGGATCTTATTCGCTACCATATCTGTGCCAGTTTCTCGGAATCAGCTTCAACAACCACCACAATGCATTGGCCGACGCCGAAGCCTGTGCTAAAATAGCCATGACAATCCTATGAAAATAATATATCGGATATCTGTGATCGCAGTCTGCGCCGCATTTGTCAGTTTATCGACAGCCTGCTCTTGCCGACGCAATACAAAAGAACTCGATGCAGCCGATCTATTAGGTCAGAAGCACGCAGCGCTACTATGCGACACCACTCTCAGCGATCATGAACTTCACTACCGGCTGCTCAATGTACGGAGCCGCGAATGGCAGATGCGTTCCAACGGCTTCAATGAAGCAGCCGACAGATACATAGCATCTTTCGAGGCCTACATATCGGAACATAACAGTGAACTCGCCGCCAAGATTTTCTAATATGTTGTAGATTCGGTCGGCTTATTGTATATTTGCAGGGTATAATACCATTTTTTATTGATTCTAAAGACATAACCTGTTTCATTACTTACATTCTATGAAGAAAATACTGTATTTCCTCATGGCTGTGCTATGTCTCAACTGCATAGACATAACGGCACAGATAGTCACAACATCTCCAGCCATAGTACAGCAAAGCAGCCGGAACATCGTGCTCCGTTACAACGCAGCATCGCCTCTCGGCAACAACGGATTGAAAGGCCTCTCTCAAAACGATGAGGTCTACGCCCATATCGGTCTGATCACATCGGCAAGCGCAAATTCCGGAGATTGGAAATATGCGCCTTCAAAATGGGGCGATAATGATCCGAAATACAAACTGACCAATATCGGAACCGACCTGTGGGAACTGAACATTGGATCCTTCGACACATATTTCGGTCTTACACCCGGGGAGTCTGTCAGACAGATAGCGGTAGTGTTCCGATCAGGCGACTGTTCACGGGAAGGTAAGACCGCATCCGGAAGCGACATACTCATCGGAGTGGAAGATGACGGCTTCCGCATGCAGATGGAAAGCTCTCTGCCTAACCGTGTCATAACCGACAGCGACCGTGATTTAACCCTGACCGTCCGTACCACCTCACCGGCAAACATACAGATCGACCTCAACGGTGAAGTAAAATCGACCATGGCAGAAAGCACTGAACTGATCTACAGATATCATTTCGACAGCCACGGATCATACCGTTTCACCGCTACCGCTACTGCCGATGGCGAAACACGGACCGAGACAGTCAATTTCGTGTATACCGCCACATCTCCGCAGGAAAATTTTCCCAGCGGCAATCCTGTCATGGGAACGACGGTCAACCCTGACGGCAGCGTAACATTTTGTCTTGCTGCGCCAGCCAAAAATTCGGTCATACTTGTCGGATCATGGGACAACTATCAGATTCTCGACAAAAACATAATGAAGTACCATGAAGTAGACGGTGTACGCTATTTCTGGACTAAAGTCCGGGATCTCGATCCGGATATGGAATATCCCTACTATTTCGTAGTAGACGGCATATACAATGTAGGCGATCCATACGCAAAACTGGTTCTTGACCCATATAGCGACAAGTGGATCAACGACGGTGTATATCCTGATATGATCCCGTATCCGTCGGAATATGTCGACGGAACTATGCTTGCCGTATACAAAGGCAATCGCGACAAATACGACTGGCAGATCAAAAATTTCAAAGCTCCGGAGGCCAAAGACCTGATCATATATGAGATGCTGCTGCGCGACTTTACCGGAACAGAAGGCGAGGCCAATGCCAACGGTACACTGCGCCAGGCCATGGAAAAAATCCCGTATCTCGTCGATCTCGGAATCAACGCGATTGAACTGATGCCTATAATGGAATTCGAAGGCAACAACTCCTGGGGATACAATCCTAACTTCTATATGGCTCCAGACAAAGCCTATGGCACACCCGACGAATACCGCGAATTCATCGATCTGTGCCATGCCAATGGAATTGCCGTGATACTCGACATCGTACTCAACCAGAGCGCCGGACTCCACCCCTGGTACCAGATGTATCCGGTCGGATCGAATCCGTTCTACAACGCCAAGGCTCCACATGACTACAGCGTGCTCAACGACTGGAACCAGGGATTCCATGTTGTGGAAATGTACTGGAAAGATGTTTTGCAGTATTGGCTGTCGGCATATAAAGCCGACGGATTCCGGTTCGACCTCGTAAAAGGCCTCGGCGACAACAACAGCTATGGATCAGGAACAGACGCCTACAACAGTTCCCGCGTCGAACGCATGAAACGTCTTCACGGCTATATGAAAGAGATCAATCCTGAAGCATACTGCATCAACGAGAATCTCGCAGGTTCTCAGGAAGAAAACGAGATGGCAGCAGACGGCCAGCTCAACTGGTTCAACGTCAACAACAACAGCTGCCAGTATGCCATGGGCATAAGCACAGGATCGGCAACAGACCAATTCCTTGCCTCAAAATCCGGACGCACCGCACACTCCACAATCTCCTATGCTGAAAGCCACGATGAGGAACGCATGGCCTACAAGGTAGTGAACCATGGAGCTAATGCCACAATAAAGGAATCGGCCGATGTCCAGATGCGGCGACTCGGCAGTGTGGCCGCCCAGATGCTGCTCACCCCCGGTGCCCACATGATATGGCAGTTCGGCGAACTTGGCGCCGACCAGACAACAAAAAATGCAAGCGGCAACGATACCGGAGCCAAACGTGTTATATGGAATTATCTCGATGATACCGATCGTCTGGGACTCCACGACAGCTACCGCGAACTGTGCCGTCTGCGGCGTGACAATCCCGATCTGTTTGTGGAAGACAACATCACGACAATGATGATGGCTCAGAACAACTGGGCGAACACATGCAGAGTGCTCCGCCTGGCAAACGGATCGAAAGAGCTGATACTCGTGTGCAATCCTACTCCATCCGGCACAACCGCCCGCAATGTAGCCGTGTCGTTCGGCACCGCCGAAAACAGCAACTACACTATCGCATCACAAAGCCATGGAGCCGATGCATCATTTGATGCATCAAAAGGCCAGGTCACCATCGCTCCACACAATTATGTAGTCATAACCAATTCAGCGGTCGCCGGCATAGAATCAACCGGAAATGACCAGAAATCCGGGATCAGAGTTTATGGATCTGACGGTCGTATTGTTATCGACGGAGACTATGACACCGCCGAAATATATTCCGTAAGCGGACAGAGACAACCGTCATCAGCAGTCACATCCGGCGTATACATCGTACGTGTCGACGGCAGATCATATAAGGTCATGGTACAATAACGCTTCATAACGTTAATTTTTCATTCGGGAGGCATCAATTTAGACGCCTCCCGAATTTTTATTTGCATCTGTCGGAGCTGGCAATTAACTTTGTAGATTGATGGAACATTTCGCCTACGTCATATTACGAGGAATCGCCATCGGAATCCTTATTTCGGCACCAATGGGTCCGATCGGGATGCTCGTGATCCAGCGCACGCTAAACAAAGGGCGCTGGGCCGCATATTTCACAGGCATCGGCGCGGCGGTAAGCGATCTCATATACTGTCTGCTGACCGGTCTCGGCCTGTCGTTTGTGACTGATTTCATCGAGACTCACCAGCTGATGCTTCAGGGATTCGGCAGCATTGTACTGGCAGCATTCGGAGTGTATCTGTGCCGCAAGAATCCGGCACGCGCACTGAAAACCCCAACAATACAGGTCAATACGTATTGGAAAGACTTCGTTACTGGATTCCTGTTCACATTCTCCAATCCGCTTATACTATTTTTCATCATAGGTCTGTTCGCACGTTTCAACTTTCTGCTTCCGGAATTCCGTTATTACCATTATGCATCAGGATATCTGAGCATATTCTGCGGAGCGTTGCTATGGTGGTTCCTAATCACATTTTTTGTCAACAAAGTGCGTTCGCATTTCAATGTCAGATCTCTTTGGCTTGTCAACCGCATAATCGGCAGCATACTCATAGTAATGGCTGCAATCGGATTGATTATAAGCATCTACGACTATGTTACCGGCGGCTGAACCATATTTTTAAAATACATATAATATACAATGTATATGCAACACTCCAAGTCAATCAGCATTCCATACATACCTGAACTCGACAACATGAATCTCGCCGAAGTTCAGAACTATCTCAACGATCATGGACAGCGTTTCACCATAGAGTCGCTCAACTGGGCGAAGGATTACCCGTATCATCCGCTGACTGTATGCGCCATCGCTCATTCCGGAAAAGAGATATTCATCGAGTTCTTCGTACGCTGCAACTATCTGCGTGCCATGAACTACACAAACAATTCTCCCGTATGTGAAGACTCCTGTGTGGAATTCTTCATTGCTCCGAAATGCGATGCCCGTTACTGGAACTTTGAATTCAACTGCATCGGAACCATCAACGCATCCAACCGGACCGAGCGCCACAACCCCACACGTCTGACCGACAGCGAACTGGCTCGTATACGTCGATATGCATCGTGCGGTACGCGTCCCTTCCAGGAAGTCGAAGGTCTATTTACCTGGAGTCTTATAATCGCGATACCTCTTGACCTTATAGGTGTGGAATACAACGGAGATCAAATCGCTATGAAAGGCAATTTCTACAAATGCGCCTCCGGCAGCTCCCAGCCGCACTTCCTCAGCTGGGCACCCATAGACACTCCTGCCCCCGACTTCCACCGTCCTGAATTTTTCGGAGATATAATCCTTGCATGACCCGGCTACGACTCATAAAGATTATCGGTTACACACCCCTACAAGTACTTAACATCACATGAAAAAGCATATTCTGTCCGGTATTATTTTATTTGCACAGATCGCTAACGCTGCCAGCCCGACACTTCCGGTCAATGCCAAACTCGATGACAATAGATCATCATCAATCATTCTGGTTCCGGATCCTCAAAGTTATGTCAAATGGGGCGCCATGCAACCGTTGTTCGATCTGCAGACAGCATGGATAGCCAGCAACATCGACAGCCTGAATATCAAAGCGGCCTTATTCACAGGCGATCTGGTCGAACAAAACGGCAAACTTGTCACAGACGGTCTGCCTAACGGACTGAATGGCGACCAGAGCTCGGTCAATCAATGGAAAAGCGCCTCAAGAGCACTCGAACGCCTCGACCACAGAATACCATATATCATCTGTCAGGGAAATCACGATGCCGGATACATATCTGCAGAGAACCGCCAATGCAGTATGCCTGAATACTTCCCCGTCGATCGCAACATCTGTTGGGAAAAGAGTTTAGTAGCTACAGCTCCGAACTATGCCGGCATTCATACGCTGGAGAATGCGGCATTTGAGATCGATATGCCAAACTGGGGCAAGATACTTGTGATCGCATGGGAATTCGCCCCTCGCGACGAAATCCTCGAATGGACACGAAATCTGACCGAAAGCGACCGGTTTAAGGATCACCATGTAATCATACTCACTCACAGTTTCCTTAACACAAAAGGCGATATCATCACGAAAGAAAGATATGCCCTCACCCCTCGCAACTGGGCAAAGGATATCATGGATAAACTGATTTATCCGTCAACGAATATAGATCTTATCCTTTGCGGCCATGCCGGCACGACTATGCCTTGGCCGAAGGATCCGAAGTCGCTTGATGAAATCGACTATACGAAAACCTGTGGATTCAGAATCGAGAAGACCACCGATGGCCGGGAAGTGCCTATCATGATGTTCAACTCTCAGACCGGCGACGGCGAATGGAACGGCAACGGAGGTGACTGCTGGTTGCGTATTCTCGAATTCAAACCTGATGGCGAGACTATAAAAGTGCAGACATTCTCGCCTCTCTACGCACTCAGCAAATTCACTAAGAACATGGCTGTCCGTCATGCTCCGAACGATGAATTCGAGTTCAAGATACAATAACTACCTTACAAATTGTCGGCTACATACCCGACAATCACATTGAGACCCAATATCAGAGGGAATCCTATGGCAAACGCTATCAGTAATTTCCCGCAATATCTGCCGGAGGCACAAAGCCGTATGGCACAAGAAATCCGCATAATCGATGAAAACGACCGATGATTTCTTCATTCCCGATAACGAGGTCAAGCTCCCGGAGGAACTTGATTATAGCCGGGTGGATGAATATATCCGCTCGGCAGAGGCTTTTTCTCGCTCCACATATCAGAGTGTCTATATTATCGACTATTTCAAGCAGAATTTCCTGTATGTGTCGCCCAATCCGATGTTCCTGTGCGGACTGACACCTGAGCAGATGATGAAACTTGGCTATCGTTTCTATCTGGAATATGTGCCGGAAGATGAACAGCCGTTGCTTCTGACGCTCAACAGAGCCGGCTTCTCGTTCTACAACGATATTCCGGTTGATGAGCGAAAAGACTGGTATATCACCTATGATTTCCATATCCTCAACGATGGGCGAAGGATTCTTGTCAACCACAAGCTGACACCACTCGCCCTCACCTCCGACGGACGTATATGGCTCGCCCTCTGCGTGGTGTCGGCATCTACCCACACCGACGCCGGACATATAGAGATGCACCGCGTAGGTTCTTCGGAATATTTTGAATATAACCGAAACACCCACAGATGGGACAAACGGCAGATGCCAACTCTTACAGACGGTGAGAAATCTGTACTGACACTCTCTATTCAAGGTCTTACAATGAGTGAGATTGCGGATAAAATCTGTCTGTCGCCCGACACCATCAAGAAATACCGTCAGCGCATATTTGAAAAACTGGATGTGCGCA
>CAOKFI010000040.1 GCA_948467675.1 uncultured Porphyromonadaceae bacterium | reverse complement strand
GATAGTAGTTGATGCGCACCTTGTGGTAGTACTGGGTGTCTTCGTCGTTGCCGTGTCCGTAGAGATCGGGCTGTTCTTCGGGAACGAGGATCGACTCCAGAGTGGAGAGCTTGCTGACCTCCTTGGTGCGGAAGTTGGCGGGCTCGTCGAGTACAAGGCCGTCGCGGTTGCCGAGGATGTTGGTCGAGAACCAGCCGTTAAGACCGAGGCAACGGGTACCGATGATGGGTGCGAAACCGGATTTCACGAGAGTCTGGCCGGTCTTGAAGTCCTTGCCTGCGATAGGCATTTTGGTCTTCTCCGAAAGCTCCCACATTGCCGGAATGTCTACGGTAGTGTTGGGTGCGCCCATGATGAAAGGAGCGCCTTCCATAAGAGCTGCGTATGCGTAGCACATCGACGGCGCTATGTTCTCGCGGTCGTCAGCCTTCATTGCGGCTTCGAGATCGGCGAGTTTGTAATGTACCTTCTCGTTGATGGGTACGTATACCTCGGTAGATGCTGCCCAGAGTACAACTACGCGATCTACGCCTTTCTCTTTCTTGAAGTTGCGGATATCCTCGCGGAGCTGCTCTACCATATCCCAACGGTCTTTGCAGTCTTTCACGTTGTCGCCGGTAAGGCGCTTGGCATAATTGTGGTCGAATGCGGCCTTCATCGGAACGATCTTCACAAGTTCGTCCTTTACCGGTTCGATATCTTTCTCTTTAAGCACTTCTGCGTTGATTGCCGATTCGTATGCGTTGGCGGGATATACGTCCCATGAGCCGAATACGATGTCGTCGAGTTTTGCCATCGGCACGATCTCGTCGTACTTCAGGTATTTTTTATCGGCACCGCGACCCACGCGGATCTTGTCGTATTGAGTCATTGAGCCAACGGGCTTGGCGAGACCTTTGCGAGCCATCAATACACCGGTCATAAAGGTAGTGCTGACGGCGCCGAGGCCGACAACCAGGACACCGAGCTTACCATCGGCGGGCTTTACATTACTTTTGCTCATGATTGCAGGTAATAATAAGTTTAGTTATTTCTATTTTATTCTTCGTCTTTTTTACGGACTTGACCCATAGTGGGAAAAATCAGCCCGTAAAAGTACTTGTATTTTCTGAGTTGCAAAATTTTTTTCAATATAATCTTATCTATTTTTTATTAAAATAGATTAATAATACGCCTATTTACAAAATATAGGTTAATTCATATTCCCGCATAATTATTTTAAGTTAACGACAGTTAATAGTGCTTGGTGACATTTTGCTATATCCGCTATCCTGACCTGATATAATTTTAAAGCATTGCAAAACTATTTGTATAAACAGCACGCGGGCTGCCCCTGTCGGGGCAGCCCGCGTGTATGGGATTGCCGGAAACAGCAGCCCGATTTATTTGGCCTGTGCTTCAGCGCGCTTGAGATATTTCTCGATATCGATATTGTTTTCAGCGCCGTATATCGGATAGTCATGCTTTATCTTGGCGTAGATATCGGCCTCCTCGGCATATGCGCCCTGTGCGCGTGCCACGGTGGCGAGCTTTAGCATGAAAAACGGAGTGTAGTGGGGATTGTCATTGCTGCGTTTGATAGCCTCGCGGTAGGCCTTGGCAGCCTCGGGAAGTTTGTCGAGGTTTACATAGCAGTCGCCCTGAAGCGATGCGGCGGCAGCACCGATCACGCTTTCTGTGGCATCGTAGTCTGACAGACGCTTTGCAGCTGCCTCGTAGTCGCCTTTCTTATAAAGAAGGATCGCGGCATTGAGCTTAGCGAGGTTGCCGGCATTGTGTCCGTACTGGTCTGCTACAGCTTCATACTGCTGCAGAGCCAGCGAATCGTTCTGCTGAAGCAGAAGGGTGGTGTTAGCCTGACCGAGAGCATCGTTTCCGTTGGTGATGGCCGGCTGGCGTACGGCATATATATAGACTATGATGCCGAGTACGATTATGGCGGCGATGATCGACGCCCACATCATAATGGTGCGCAGACGTTTGTCGTTCTGCACTTTCGGTTCGTCCATGGGAAGACCGTTGTTGTCGCCCTGTGCCGGGCCCTGGATAGGTTGTTCTGTGGCCATATTATGGTATAAGTTTTTATTTTCCAAAGTGCAAAAGTAATATTATAGAGAGAATTACCCAAATTTTTTCACTGCGATTTTCATAGTTACAATATCGGCGCATGCTGCGGCGTTGTATAAATATGAGCGATGAACCGTTGATAACAATAGTCATACCAGTTCGCGACCGGGCTATGGTAGTGGGCGATACACTGCGGTCTGTGGCGGCCCAGACTCTCAGGCCGCTGTGTGTGGTGCTGGTCGACAATGGTTCGTGCGACAGAACTCCTGAGGTATTGCGTCTATGGGCTGAGATGCTCGATGCGCGCGGCATATTCACACGAGTGGTAAGCGAGCCCCGGCCGGGAGCGTCGTGCGCCCGCAACCGCGGACTCAGGGAAGTGCCTACACCATACGTGATGTTTTTCGACAGCGACGACACGATGTCGCCAGACCATTGCCGGAATGTGGCCGATGGCATCATAGCTGCCGGCTATCCGGATATTGCCGGCTGGCCGGTGAGGCAGGGTCATTTCGACGGATCGGTGTCGGTCGGCCGGTTCTGCAGCCGCAACCTTATGGTCAATCATCTGTTTCACGGGTGTATGTCGACCCAGCGCTTTGCAGCAAAGACAGAGTTTGTACGTTCAGTGGGAGCATGGAATGAGTGTCTACGCGGATGGGATGACTACGAGCTCGGCATACGCATGCTATGTGCCACGGAGTCCGTGGTACGGCTGCCGTTAAAACCCGACACTGTGGTAATGGTGCCGCAGGAGGAGTCTATAACAGGAACTGCCTATAGCCACGATCCGGCCAAATGGGAGGAGGCTCTCGATATATGTGCGGAGCTGCTGGCGTCGGAAAAGGGTCACGGACTGTTGCGGTGGATCGATGTGCGCCGCATCATATTGGCCGGAGAATACGTACGTGAAGGCGAGTGCGCCCTTTCCGCCAGCCTGATGGAGCGCGTGCTCGCATCGGCGCCGTCGGCATGGCGCCGTACGGTTTATCGGTTCCTCCATTCCTATTTTGTAAAAGTAGGGCGCGGAGTTTCTGTGCTTGCCCGCATACTTCTGTATAAATAACACGATATGAGGATACTGCTGCTTGGCGATTACAGTAATTTCAACCGTTGCCTGTCCGTCGGGCTTTCCCGTATGGGACATGATGTGACTGTAGCCTCCGACGGATGCCGGTGGATGGATACCGCCCGGCAGATCGACCTGTCGCGTCCGCTACAGGGAAAGACCGGAGGCGCATTGCTATGGCTCCGTCTAAGGACTCTGCTTGCTCGTGATCTGCGAGGATATGATGTAGTGGCTGTCAACAATCCTGTATTTGTGGACCTTCAGCCTCACCGCGTCATGAGCCTATTCCGCCGGCTCAAGCGCAATAACGGATCTGTTTTTCTAACGGCAATGGGCACCGACTCACCCTATGTGAGGATGTGCGTGGCCGAAGATTCGCCTCTCCGCTACAACGAGTTTCGTATAAATGGAAGCCGGTCGCCATTTGCCTCAGCACATCCTGAGACAGAAGAGGCCTGGCTGCGCATGCCGCTGTCCGATCATTGCCGCCGCATCTATGACGGCATAGATGGAGCGGTGTCGGCATTGTACGAATATCATCTGGCCATTCAGCGCGTGCTGCCGCCAGAAAAGGTGGCATACGGCGGCATTCCGGTAGACCTCGCCGATGTGCGGCGCACTGTCTCGGACGAGGTGCCGGAAAGAGTCACCCTCTTCCTGGGGAGACACAGAGACCGCATGCTGGAGAAAGGCACCGACCGCATGGAGGCCGCAGCGCGGACTATTGTCGGCGAAATGCCCGGCAGATGTCGTCTGGAAATTATCGAAAACCAGCCTTATGCGCGTTATCAGGAGCTTCTTGGCAATGCGCATGTGATGCTCGACCAGCTATATTCCTACACTCCGGCCACCAACGCACTGCTCGGCATGGCGCGCGGCATGACCGTAGTGACCGGCGCCGAGCCTGAATATTACGACTTCATAGGCGAAAGGATAAACCGTCCGATAATAAACGCGGTACCTGACGATGCTGTACTTACGGATCAGCTTCGCACGATAGTGTCGCAGCCCGACATGATACCGCGCCGCGCCGAGTCAGGCCGACGGTTCGTGACTCAGCACAATTCAACCGATGCGGTAGCCGGGCGTTTCGCCGACTTCTGGATGCGCCGGCTCAATATGTTATGAAGATATGACACTCGATGTACTTATAAGCACAATAAGCCGCGCAGGCATAGAACGGGTTGCAGCCATGGAGTTGCCCCGGGTCGAGGGCGTGCGCTACATCGTGTCGTGGCAGATGCCCGACGGATCTGTTCCGCAAGGACTCTGCCGGGAAGATATTACGATAGCGCGTCTTCATGGGCGGGGCACGAGCCGGAACCGCAACAATGCCATACGGCTTTCCGATGCCGATATATGCCTCGTGGCCGATGATGACCTGCGCTACACTGCCGGACAGTTGCGTGCCGTGATCGCCGCGTTCGAATCGAACCCGACTGTCGGGCTGGCGGCTTTCCGCTACTCCGGACCTGACAACCGTTGCTATCCGTCAGCCGAGACTGATTTATCCCGCGGATGTCCGAAAGGATATTCGCCTGTATGCTTCGAGATGGCATTCCGCCGCCTCGATGTGGCTCCGCTTGTCAGTTTCAATGAACTCACCGGCCCCGGAGATCATCCGCTTCAGGCCGCCGAAGACAATTTTTTCATGCTTCAGGCCCAACGCCGAGGCGTGCATTGCCGGTTCTTTCCTATCACAATCACCCACCATGAAGGTCTGACCACAGGCTGCCGCCCGATGTCGTCAGGAGTGCTGATGGCGCAAGGTGCCTATATCGCCGTGCAATACGGCATGACCGGGCCGCTTCGTGTCCCTTTGTTCGCATGGCGTGCGTGGCGCAGCCGCAAAGCCCATCTGTGGCATGCTCTCGTCAGTGTGTCACGAGGATATCTCTACGGTCTCTGTCATTTCCGCCGCGACGGCAGTTGCCGTCGTGAGTTGCCGGAGACGACTCCTGCTTAGAGTCCGATGCAAGCCGCCTACCGCACATAGCGGAAGCACTCGCCACAGGTCATGAGACAATGCGGGATAGGAAATTCATCCAGCTTATGATACGACAACCAGTACGCCTCGCGATGGTCTATCGAATGGGCAAGTTCGTTTTCGTGCCCTGTAAGAACCACTTTCGCACCAAACGATCTGCACATATCCGGAAGTCTGGCAGCCCAGCAGATAGGCATCAGAACGTCGACAGGCGGAATTTTCCCATCAAGGTCAAGTATCATGTCGAGATCCGATTTCAGCCACTGATCACCGGTGGAACACACCGTATAGCCGCCGGGAGTGGTCACCACATAGATATTATTCTGCAAATGATCCTGATGCCCTGGAATCACCGTAGTATGCAACTCCACACCATCCGCCGCCCTAAACACTTCTTCCCAGATAGTTTCGCGACGTGTGTGGGTCACTCCTGCATTATCAGGCATGATCTGATCCGGAGCTATCACCGGCTTGCCTGCAGCCACCATACGGTCTATGATCAGCGGATCCACATGATCGCCGTGATTGTGGGTCAGGAACAATATGTCGCACGCATCAGCCAAAGCCACAGCTATGCTATCGGCCATCAGGCGTCGGTCATAATCACCGGCCACGCGGTCACGGCACACATCCCACCCTATTGTCACCTCCGGAGTGCGCACAATCCAGCCATCGTTATATAGCTTATACACCTTAATACCCTCATCAATTCTACGCGTCAGATCATCGAGTACAAGACTCATACGCCGGTCAAGAAAACCGCCTACCAATGGAGAACCGTCGAGACGCGTGTCGTGAAAGATCTGATCAAGCAGATATAATGCCGCACGACGCGCCTGACTTGGAGCCGATACCGACGGCGTGTCACAGGCAAGTATTTCGTCCACAAGATCGAACGTAAGTTCTGTCTGAGCGTTGAGCACTCCGTCCTTATCCTGCCAGAAATAGGTCAGATCACGCTTTGCCGACATACTCAACGACATAACACACAACAGATAAAACAAAATATGACGCATCATAAAGATTTAATTTTTAGTCTATCACCCATTTAGTCCTATTCATAAAAAACATGCAAGGGCGCGGCTGTCAGTAGCCGCGCCCTTGCGTATAGTTGATTAATCCGTGTGGGGATTACTCGTTGCTTTTTTCAACGGCTTCTACCTCGGGATCCACGCCCCACTGCTGCTGGGCGAGACGACGGTAGTTGTTGTAACGCCAGCGTGCATTTTCTTTGGCGGCGGCAAACAGCTGCTCAGCCTCGGCAGGATACTGCTTCATTACAGATGCATAACGCACCTCGCCTTTGAGGAAGTCTTCGAATTTGTCCCAGTCCGGCTCCTTGCTGTCGAGGGTGAAGGGGTTCTTGCCTTCGAGCTCGTTTGCAGGATTGTAGCGCCAGAGGTGCCAGTATCCGCATGCCACAGCATTGGCCTCTTCCTGCTGGGCTTTGCCCATACCGGCCTTCAGACCGTGGTTGATACAGGGAGCGTAGGCGATGATGATCGAAGGACCGTCGTAAGCCTCAGCCTCGCGGATAGCCTTGAGAGTCTGAGCCTGGTCGGCACCCATTGCTACCTGAGCGGCATAAACGTAGCCGTAGGTGGATGCGATCAGACCGAGGTCTTTCTTGCGGATGCGCTTGCCTGATGCTGCGAACTTGGCGATAGCGCCGAGCGGAGTCGCCTTCGATGCCTGGCCACCGGTATTGGAGTAAACTTCGGTATCAAGTACGAGCAAGTTGACGTTCTTGCCCGATGCGAGTACATGGTCGAGACCACCGAAACCGATATCGTAGCTTGCGCCGTCACCACCGATGATCCACTGGCTGCGTTTAACCAGATAGTGTTTCAGTTCGGCGATCTTGGTGCATACCGGGCAAGAGCATGCGTCGATCATGGGGATCAGTTTGTCTGCCACCTCGCGGCTGCGGTCACCGTCCTCACGCACTTCGAGCCACTCGCGGTAGAGAGCCTTGATCTCGTCGGAGCAGTCGGGGCAGTCAACAGCCTGCTCAACGAGAGCCACCAGACGGTCGCGGAGTTTCTCGTTGGCGATAACCATACCGAGACCGAATTCGCAGAAGTCCTCGAACAGGGAGTTGGCCCAAGCCGGACCCTGACCTTTGGCGTTGACAGTGTAGGGGGTCGAAGGCACAGATCCTGAGTAGATAGAGCTACAGCCGGTAGCGTTGGCCACCATCTCGCGGTCGCCGTAGAGCTGGGTGATGAGTTTCACATAAGGAGTCTCACCGCAACCGGAGCAAGCACCGGAGAACTCAAAGAGCGGAGTCGCGAACTGCGAGTTCTTGACATTGGCCTTAACGTCGACAAGCGACTGCTTGGATGCCACGTGGTCTACACAGTAATCCCAGTCTTTCTGAACGTCGAGCTGAGTCTCGAGCGGCTTCATGGCGAGAGCTTTCACGCCCTTCTTGCCGGGACATACGTCAACGCAGTTGCCGCAGCCGAGACAGTCGAGAACGTCGACAGCCTGTATGAAGCGCATTCCGGTAAATGTCTTGCCGATAGCGGGTATCGAGCCAGCTTCGCCGAAGGGCGATGCCGATACCTCGGCTGCATCGAGTACGAAGGGACGGATAGCGGCATGAGGACATACGTATGCACACTTGTTACACTGTATACAGTTCTCCTCGAGCCATTCGGGAACGAATGCAGCCACACCGCGTTTCTCGAACTTGGCAGTGCCCTGTGACCAGGTGCCGTCGGCGATTCCGGCAAATGCCGATACCTTGAGCAGGTCGCCGTCCTGAGCGTTGATGGGGCGAACAACTTCGTTGATGAATGCGGGATCATTGTTGCTGACAGCCTCGTCGGCAGGCAGGCCAGACCATGCAGCATCGACAGTAAGCTGCTTGTATTCGCCACCGCGGTCAACTGCCGCATAGTTCTTGTCGACCACATCCTGACCCTTCTTGCCGTAGCTCTTGACAATGAATTTCTTCATCTGCTCTACAGCGAGATCTACCGGGATAACCTCAGTGATGCGGAAGAAGGCACTCTGGAGAATGGTGTTGGTACGGTTGCCGAGACCGATCTCCTGAGCTATCTTGGTAGCGTTGATATAGTAAACGGTGATATTGTGGTCGGCGAAGTATTTCTTTACCTTGTTGGGAAGATTCTTTGCCAGTTCGTCGCCCTCCCAGATGGTATTGAGCAGGAATGTGCCGCCGTCGCGGAGACCGCGTGTCACGTCATACATGTGAAGGTAAGCCTGCACATGGCATGCCACGAAGTTGGGAGTGGTCACCAGATATGTGGAACGGATGGGAGCGTCGCCGAAACGGAGATGCGAGCATGTGAAACCACCCGATTTCTTGGAGTCGTAGGCGAAATAAGCCTGGCAATATTTGTTGGTATTGTCGCCGATGATCTTCACGGAGTTCTTGTTGGCACCTACAGTACCGTCAGCACCGAGGCCGTAGAACTTAGCCTCGAAAGTGCTCTTGTCGCCGAGTGCGATCTCTTCTTTGGGAGGCAGTGAAGTGAATGTAACGTCGTCGATTATACCTACAGTGAACTGATTCTTCGGTTCAGGCAGGGCGAGGTTCTCGAATACGGAGAGGATCTGCGCGGGAGTGGTATCCTTTGATGCGAGACCATAGCGGCCGCCTACGATGACGGGAGCGTCGGCCTTGCCATAGAAGCAGTCCTTGACGTCGAGATAGAGGGGTTCGCCATTGGCGCCGGGCTCCTTGGTGCGGTCAAGCACAGCGATGCGCTTGGCTGTAGCGGGCACGGCAGCGAGGAAATGCTTGGCAGAGAACGGACGGTAAAGATGAACCGATACCAGACCTACTTTCTCGCCTTTCTCGATGAGATGATCGATAGCTTCCTGTGCAGCCTGAGTGACAGAGCCCATGGCTATGATCACACGCTCTGCATCGGGAGCTCCATAGTAGTTGAACAGACCGTACTTGCGGCCGGTGATCTCGCTGATCTTCTCCATATACTCCTCGACAATAGCGGGTACTGCCTCGTAGTATTTGTTGCAAGCCTCACGGTGCTGGAAGAATACATCGCCGTTCTCAGCCATACCGCGGGCCACGGGTGCATCGGGATTCAGAGCACGGGCACGGAATTCGGCGAGAGCCTCCTGATCAACGAGAGGAGCGAGATCCTCGTTCTCGAGCATCTCTATCTTCTGGATCTCATGGCTTGTACGGAAACCGTCGAAGAAGTTGACGAAAGGCACACGCGACTTGATGGTAGCGAGATGAGCCACACCGGCCAAGTCCATCACTTCCTGCACAGAGCCTTCGGCCAGCATGGCGAATCCGGTCTGACGTACCGACATTACATCCTGATGATCGCCGAAAATCGAAAGGGCATGGCTTGCCAGAGTACGTGCAGATACATGGAACACGCACGGCAACAGCTCGCCGGCGATCTTGTACATGTTGGGTATCATGAGGAGCAAGCCCTGCGATGCGGTATAGGTCGATGTGAGAGCACCGGCCTGAAGAGAACCGTGGACAGCACCTGCGGCACCACCCTCAGACTGCATCTCCTGCACGAGAACGGTTTCACCAAAGATGTTTTTACGTCCTGCGGCTGCCCATTCATCGACATACTCAGCCATAGTCGATGACGGCGTGATCGGGTATATGGCAGCCACTTCGGAGAACATATACGAGATATGCGCAGCCGCCTGGTTACCGTCACAGGTCAAGAATTTCTTTTCTTTACTCATAAGTAATCTGCTTTTATAGATTTTTATACTTCAAAACATTGCATAGTTGCTTTGACCCCGCGAAGTTAGCAATTTCCCACGAATCCGCCAAAGGCTTACAAAGCCAATAAGTACAAAATAAGTACAACAAATCACATCTAAATGCAGGCAAGTTACGGACAACGCCGGCAGGGTGCTATTCTCTCAGACGGAAGCCGGACGGATTTAGATATATGAGGGCTTCGGTTGCGCGTGTCGTGGCGGTGTAAAGCCACCTGTACAGATCGACAGTGGTCAGAGCCTCAGCGGGAATCCCTGTGAGGTCGACCACAACGTTGCGCCATTGGCCGCCCTGGGCTTTATGACACGTCACTGCGTAGCCATACTTTACCTGGAGAGCATTGAAATAAGGATCCTTGCGCAGCCGACGCACTCTGGCGCTGTAAGGCATCGACGGGACCACATGATCCGGATCGTTCAGGCACCCCTCGAACAGTCGCTTCGCATCCTCGGCTGTAAGTGCCGGGCTGTTGGATACAAGGCTGTCGAGCACGATCTTGCATTCCACATCGACATCGCGGTAAGGCAACCGCAGCAATACGTCGGCAAAACGGAGACCATAGCGTTCCTCTGTGCCGTAGACGCGCTCCACACGCGCGGTATCCCCGTTAGCTATGAAGTCGAGTCCGCGCACCTTTGTACTCCAGTAATAGTTGTTTTTCGCCACCATAAGCAGTTCGTCGCGACATAATTCCTCCTCCCGGTAAAGTATCCGCGAGCGTATGGCCGCGTTGAATTCCGACGCTCGCCAGTTGGTCCGTGTTATGACTATGGTCTCCTCGATGCCGTCGGCTGCATACGCGCTCTCTATGACCTCCTGCAATTCCACTCCTTCCAGAGTCGCCACGTCGTCATAGCCGCGGGTCATGATGGCCGGGACAGGCAGCGGATCCAGACGCATAGCCCGCCGGAGGCGGGTTGCATTGGCCAGTATACCGGACCCATCGGTCTGACGCACTGTCTTTGTGAGCACTACACGGCTCACACGCAGACCGAATCCGCGGAGCACGTCGGGATCCATAGCCGGAGACTCCTCGCACCCGACGGGGGGTAGCTGGGCTTTGTCGCCGAGGAGGATCAGGCGGCATCCTTCGCCTGTATACACGTAGTGAATGAGATCGTCGAGGAGTCCTGAACGTCCGTCAGTTCCGGCTTCGGATCCGATCATCGAGGCCTCGTCGACGATGAAGATGGTATCGCGGTAAGTATTCGACCGCATCGACATAAACGGATCGTCGTCGGTAGGCGGACGATATATCCTGCGATGAATGGTCGACGCCTGCTCGCCGGCAAAAGCGGCAAACACCTTGGCGGCACGTCCGGTAGGCGCCATCAGCACGCTGCCGACCCCGGCCTCGCGCAACGTCCGCACGAGCGCTCCTACCACAGAAGTTTTGCCGGTACCGGCGTATCCCGCGAGCAGGAATACCGAATCGGCCGGCATGTCGCGCGAACAGAAACGCGACAATGCCGCCATGAGACCCACCTGCTGATCGTTGGGTTCGAACGGCAGATTGAGCAGAAACCGGGCGGCAAACTCGTCGACAGTCACATCACTGCTTTACGGACCACTCGAATCCGTCCTTGGTGTCCTTGACATCGAATCCGATCTCGGCCAGTCGGTTGCGGATCAGATCGCTGGTAGCCCAGTCCTTTTTGGTCTTGGCTTCACCGCGGATTTCCAGCAACAGATCCACAGCCTCTTCAAATGGTCTGAGCGAGGCGTTGCCTTCGGCGGCTCCGGCTATGTCGGTGCTGATACCGAGTATATCGACAAGGAATGTCTGGAACAGTGCTTTCAGAGCATCGATATCGGCTTGTGTGGCCGATGCGGTTCCGTCATTGACCTGATTGATCAGGCGGCATGCCTCAAACAGATGGGCTATGACGATAGGTGTGTTCAGGTCGTCGTCAAGAGCTTCATAGCACAATGACTCGAGTCCGGCCACATCGATAGTCGAAGTCTCCGACGGTTTCAGATCCATCAGACGGCGGTATCCCTCGAGCATTCGTTTCAACGCCTTCTCACTGCCCTGGAGAGCCTCGTTGCTGAAGTCGACCGTGCTGCGGTACTGTGCCTGAAGAATGAAGAAACGTATGGTCATGGGCGAATACGGCTGTTCCAGAAGCGGATGCGAACCGGTGAAGAACTCGTCGAGCGTGATGAAATTGCCCAGTGATTTACCCATCTTCTGCCCGTTGATGGTGATCATATTGTTGTGCATCCAGTAATGGACGCTCTCATGCCCGTTGTGTGCCACCGACTGCGCTATCTCACACTCGTGGTGGGGGAACATCAGATCGAGTCCTCCGCCATGAATGTCGAACGGAGTGCCGAGATATTTTTCTCCCATGGTAGAGCACTCCAGATGCCATCCGGGGAAACCTTCGCTCCATGGCGACGGCCAGTGCATGATATGCTCCGGTGCCGCTTTTTTCCAGAGGGCGAAGTCGGCCGGATGATGCTTTTCCTGCTGTCCGTCGAGAGCGCGTGTAGCAGCGAGCATCTCATCGATGTTGCGTCCGGAAAGCTTGCCGTAGTTGTGGTCGCGGTTATACTTTGGCACATCGAAATATACCGATCCCTCGCTGACGTAGGCGTAGCCGGCATCGATAATCTTCTTTATATACTCTATCTGTTCTATGATATGACCGGAAGCATGCGGTTCGATCGAAGGCGGAAGCACATTTAGACGAACCATAGCCTGATGATAGCGGTTAAGATAATGCTGCACCACTTCCATAGGCTCAAGCTGCTCGATACGCGCTTTCTTTGCCACCTTGTCCTCACCGTCGTCGGCATCATGCTCCAGATGGCCTACATCGGTGATATTGCGCACATAGCGCACTTTATATCCCAGGTGGGTCAGATAACGGTACAGGATGTCGAAAGTAATAGCCGGACGGGCATGTCCGAGATGTCCGTCGCCATATACGGTAGGGCCGCACACATACATGCCGACACGCCCTTCGTGGATCGGACGGAACAGCTCTTTACGGCGCGACAGCGAATTATAGACAGTGAGATTATTCTGACGCATGACTTCAGTCGTTTTATGATGAGTACTGGCTTTGGCAGACGGAATCAGGCGTTGCCGCCCATTATGAACGGATTGGGTATTCCACCGTCCTGACCGCCATTCTGGTTGATCGGCATCTTGGGACGGATCTCTCCGAATGTCTTTTCATAACGCTGCAGATTGTCGCGCAATGCCATGAAAAGATTCTTGACATTCTCCGGAGTCATAATGATGCGCGACTGCACACGCGCCTGAGGCATGTTGGGTGCCACAGTGATAAAGTCCATGAAGAACTCCGATCCTGAATGGGCTATCATAGCCAGATTGCAGTAATTGCCTTTTGCAGCCTCAGGAGTCAGTTCCACCTTTATCTCTTGTTGTTTCTTATTGTTTTCCATATTGAAGAATCGTTACATTAGTGTTTACGTATGGCAAATTTAGCTAATTCCCCCGTATTTCTTCCCCTAATTGCATAAGGAATTTCACATCCAGCTATTTGACGAATGTCATTTCACGTATATCGCGGTTTGAGTCGCGCAGATGCACGGTGACTCCGCGGCAACTTTCGAGATTCCACAGGGCGCCAATGTCCCATGACGCATAGATGCGTCGCGAGAAGCTGTCTGGTGCATCGCCCATGTCGTGCATCAGATACAGCTGGGGAATATCATCTCCGGCCGTAGTCTCGTCGAGTATCAGGAAGAACAGACGCGGAGTGTCGGAATACTCCACTCCACACTCCATGTTGAGGTACGGTCCGGTGCGCCACAGAGCATACATATATACCGGATCGGCATCCCAGCCGTCGACAGCCCCCGTGCGCAGCTTGTCGTAGTTGATACGGCCTGTACCGTATACGGCGACAGGTCCAGAGGTGTATGCCTCTCCGTTTTGCGGCAGATACCGCAACAGAAGCCGCTCACCGTCACTGAATGTCTGCGACAGATGTCCGGTTGTACCGGTAAGGGTCACAAGCGGCGAATCTCCGTTTTTCTGCAATGTGAATACCGGCTGTCCGGATCTGTAGCCTTCGAATGTGACGATATCGGTCAGTGTCATAATCGCTGCCGGCTGATCGTCGCCGCACCCGCAGAGCAGAAAGGCCGCCACTGCCGGATACACATAGGAGATGATCCTTTTCATCGGCGTGTCTCCTTCCGGATGGCTATATCAGTGATCAGACCGTCGCGCATGTGGACGATACGGTCAGCGTCGGCAGCGAGAGTCTCGTCGTGGGTTACAATCACGAACGTATGGCCGTAGTCTCTGCGCAGATCGAAGAACAGACGGTGCAGTTCGGTACGGTTGGCGCTGTCAAGACTTCCCGATGGTTCATCGGCAAGCACGGCTCCGGGATTGTTGACAAGCGCACGAGCCACAGCCGCCCTCTGCCGTTCTCCTCCCGACAGTTCGGAAGGACGATGCGAGGCACGCTCTGTCAGTCCGAGATATCCGATCAACTCTCCGGCACGCGCCATCGCCTGACGACGGGGCATACCGCCGATCAGCGCCGGAAGCATCACATTCTCTTCAAGGGTAAATTCAGGCAAAAGCTGATGGAACTGAAACACAAAGCCGATATTTCGGTTGCGGAACTGAGCCAGACGCTTGTCGCTCAGTTCCTGGATGGAAGTGCCGCCGAAGGCCACCGATCCGGTATCGGGTCGGTCGAGCGACCCCATGATCTGAAGCAATGTTGTCTTACCTGCCCCCGAAGGCCCCGTTATAGCCACTATTTCAGACCTGGATATGTCGAGGTTAATGCCCCGCAACACCTGAAGCCCGTCGTAACTCTTTGTTATATTGCGCAACTCTATCATATACAAACTATTTTACACCGGCGATCCTGCGCACAGCGTATGCCGCCAGATACATGCCGAACATGGCCGGAATCCACATCACAGTGCCGTAACTCGTGAGTTTATTAGGCATTCCGTCCGTAAATGTCAGAGCGCTTTTACGCGGCTGCTCGGTGGAGAATACCGTGCGGACACCAGATGTTATGCCCTGTGCCTTCAGGCGCTGCCGGACAGCCCGTGCCAGTCCATCATGAAAAGTATCGGCAATATCGGCATAACGTATCTGCGACGGATCCATACGACCGCCGGCACCCATCGACGATATCATCGGCAGTTTGCGGCGGTATGCCCCGGCTATCAGCGCCACTTTCGGCGCCACAGAGTCTATGGCATCGATCACAAATCCGGGAGCAAGCTCGTCAAGCAACGCTCCGGCACTGTCGGCATCGACAAAACGTTCAAGAGCCGTCACTCTACAAGCGGGATTAATATCGAGCACCCTACGACGCATAACCTCCACCTTAGGCTCTCCGATCGTAGAGTGAAGCGCCGGAATCTGACGGTTGAGATTTGTAAGAGCCACCGCATCGGAATCGACCAGTATCAACTCGCCGACTCCCGCACGGGCAAGTGCCTCGACCGCATAAGCGCCCACACCTCCGACCCCAACCACCATCACCCGCGAGGCCTCAAGACACGACACCGCCTCCGCTCCGAGGAGCAGGGCGGTGCGTTCGTTCCATTGCATTGTAACTCCGTCGGTATCCATATAACCGCGAAGTTACAAAAATATTTTCAGTACAACACCAGGTTAAGCCAGACACAACACAAAGGCATAGAGGCGGCATGGAGGCGATGGTATAAAACAGGACCGGCCGGCAGCTTTGAGGCTGTCGGCCGGTCTTTGGAGGGGGCGG
>CAOKFI010000039.1 GCA_948467675.1 uncultured Porphyromonadaceae bacterium | reverse complement strand
AACGACACTAAATTCTTCATATTCCGCCTGTGCAATATATATGCCTAAACACAGGGTTATTACTATGCGCCCACAAGAGGCTCACCATCCGACTGGTCGGTGACCACACCTGCCACTGTCATGGTATTGTCTGATTTCGATACCTGCGCTGTCTGATCCGCAGCTACGGCATAGACGGGTACAGAACTCATCAGACTACCACACAGAAAGCACAATAATGGCACACTCCATTTTCTCTTTCTCATTGCAGTAAATATGTTTTATGATAACTAATTGGTCTAAACTTACTCGTAAGAACTATGATAAATCAAATATCAGGCACCCTCTCCTGGATGCGCTTATTTCATTGTTTCTGTCAGATAATTGGGCTTGAGCAGCAGCTACTACATCGTACCGTAAAAAATCAAACATCATTCAGCATCAGGCTGCAAAACGCCTGACAGCTCTTACTTCTCGCCGCAAAAGTATAGCAAATGCTCATATTATGCAACTTTTTGCTAAATTTTAGTTACAAAAGATTTCATTTAATAAACAAATCGGCACTTTTAACAAATATCAACCTTTTATTACGCAAATAAATATTCACTTATACCATTTCAGGATAAGTCCTGATTCATTTTGTTCAACAAGCCTATGATCTGCTATTAAATTCAGTTAAAACAGCACTATTTTTTATCATTTTATATATCTTTGAATCCGATTTGTATACAAAACACTTTTTAACTTAATAAAGATCTCAATGAAGAAATTTTACCCAATCGCAGTCTTCCTGTCGCTTTCATCAACAACAGCTTTCGCCGCATGGGATGGCACAAACTCACCATGGACAAAAGGAGACGGCTCTGAAAACAACCCCTATCTGATCGAAAACGAACAACAGTTCTCATTCTTCCAGAAATCCATTACCGAAGGAGAGACATACGAAGGGAAATATATCATGCTTGCGGCGGATCTCGATATGGGCGCAGGCAATGGCATGATCTTCAACCCCATCGGGTTTCACAATGTCTACACTGCCGAAAACACGGAATATGATGAATCAAAAACATTTCTCGGCACATTCGATGGCGGATACCATACTATCGACAACGCAAATATAACGCTGGCGGAGCCTGATACCGACGAAATAGGCGGTGTCGGTCTTTTCGCCCTCGGAAAGCAACAGACTGTCATCAAAAACGTAATTCTCGGATCCGGATCAACAGTGGACGGCTCCGCATCAGCCGATGTGGCTGGCATAGTTGGAATCAGCTATGGCTGTACAGTCATCAACTGCATGAATTCAGCAAAAATACTCGGAGGATCATTCGAGACCGGCGGCATAACCGGATTTGCCGGCAAGGGAACAACGATAGACGGATGTGTCAACAACGGAAATATCATCACACACAGTTCGTCGGGCGGTATCGCAGGAGCATCCGAGAATGCCACGATCAGCAACTGTTATTCGACCGGCGAAATCTCAGCCGAGAGCGCATATATGGTTGGCGGAATAATAGGCTGGGCCAACATGCAGACCACAATATCCAACTGCTATGTAACATCAGCCATCAAAGGATCGCCGGGATCATCATGGATGCCAGGTATAAGTCCTGTAGTAGCCGAGTTCGAACGTTCGACAGCCAAGGACTGCTACTATGTCGAGGCTCTCACCGGTTGCAAACCGCTGTCGAACCAAACCGGCGTAAAAGGCATTACCGAAGCCGAACTCAAGAGCGAAGCGACTGTCACGGCTCTGAATGGAACCAATGAAGGAACATGGGTGCTCGGCAATGACGGATATCCCACACTCGCATGGGAGGCCGGAACAGCATCTGTTGAGAGCACATTTGCCGATGCCCTGAATGTAACATTCGGGATCTCCGGTGGAACCGTTTATGTAACCACGGACAGTTCATCGGCCACATTCCTGGTATATGATGTTGCCGGACACGTTGTGTACTCAGCCCCCGTCCTCAACGGATCAGCCGGCTACGCACCCGCTGCAGGTGGTGTATATATCGCAGTTGTCATAACCCCCGAAGGCAAGGCTGTACGCAAAATATCGCTGTAACGCGTCTACGTTCTCAATATGATCAAATATATTCTAACTTATGCCGTGGTGGCGCTGTCCGCGATATCCGCATCAGCTCTGCCACGGCATACTGTATATCCCGGCTCGCTCGATGCATCGGCTATAACAGCCATTCACAACAGCTATGGACGCTCCGGCCACCTGCCGATGACGGCCATCGTAGAATTTGCGTCACAAGCCGATCTGCACGAGATATCCGCAAGATATCCCGAAATGCGGATAAACACAGTCTACGGAACTCTGGCATCTGTCATAATTCCCGCCGGATCGCTACAGGATTTCGCCTCTGATCCGGACGTGGTGCTTGTAAGAGCCGGCAACGAAGTGCGTCCTATGACCGATGAAGCCAGATTCCAGTCGGGAGTTGACAATCTTCATTCCGGCAACCTTCCTGTACAGACCTCCTACACCGGACAAGGCGTAATCATAGGCATAATCGACTCCGGTTTCGATTTCCAGCATCCGGCATTTTTCGATAATGACGGAAATTGCCGAATCAGTGCCGTATGGGATCAGAACAGATTCTTCTCGAACACAGGCACACCATCAGAATTCGGCTATGGTTTCACGTTCGATACCACAGAGGAAATAAGCGCGATAGCTCATGATATGTCGAGTGACACCCATGGTACTCACGTCGCGGCAATCGCAGCATCATCGGCCGATATATATACCGGCATGGCTCCTGATGCCGAAATCGCTATGGTATCGACCAACAGAAGCGAATCGGGAATTATCGACGGTCTGAACTACCTGCTATCGTATGCCGAGAAATGCGGCAAACCGATAGCTGTAAACATCAGTATGGGAACCGTGATCGGTTTTAAAGACGGATCCGATCCGCTTGCGCGAATGATCGACGGCTTGCTGTCGGAGCGCAGAGGACAACTCGTGGCTATAGCCGCCGGCAATGAGGGGCAACGCCAGTCTACGATAATCAGAGACCACACTGCGGCTGAATCGGCTGCCATATCGACCACACTGAAACCGCCGTCGTATAACCGCGAGAATATTTTTATCGGAGCTTCTGCCGGAACCGGATATACTCTCCGACTCAGTCTGCGCAACCCAGACGGCGACACTATGTTCGACATAGATGTACCTTCGGATCAGGAGGAAAGTGTGAGGCACGAAAACATAACCGGCGACAACGACGGATCTTACGTAGCCGTATCGACTGCCACCAATCCGGAGACTGAAGCAATATCGATATCAGTCAGTCTGTTTTATCCGCTTGCCGACGGCCAATACTGGGACACGACAATAACAGGCGGTGCGGGACGTTACATCATGACAGCCGACTACGGGGAGCTTTCAGAAGGATCCAACGCCTCTACCATAGCATGTACGGCATGCGGCAATGAGCCGATATCGGTCGGAGCATACGTAAGCCGAAGCGAATACACCAATCTCGACGGCAATCCATGTTCCAACGGATGGATATCAGGCGATGAATATCCCCTGTCAGGCAAAGGCCCGACATTTGACGGCCGTACAAAACCTGACATATATGCTCCCGGGGCTTCCGTAATATCGGCTATCAATTCATACGCTGCATCATACAGCGTCAACCGTCAGGATCTCGTGACAAGCCGCCCGGACTCACGTGTCAACGGACGCATCAACTACTGGGGTATAATGAACGGCACATCGATGGCGACACCGGTTGTAACCGGGATTATGGCATTATGGCTCCAGGCCGATACTGATCTTACGTCTGATGACGTACACCGCATAACAATGGAATCGGCCAAAATCGACGCAACGGCCGGACTTACTGCAATCCTGGCCGGAACGGACCATATTCACGCCGGTGACAATGTGCATGATCATGTATATGACCGTACCTCCCGTACTCTGACATTATCTGGAATGGCGAGCAGCATAACACTGTATGCCCTAAACGGAAGTAGGCTATGGTCTGTCACAGACTGCAACAGCGCGATACTCCCTGCCACAGGCAGCCCGGCAATAGTCCGCATTCAATTCGCCGACGGCACAATAAAAACGATAAAAGTCATCTGACACTGTTCTCCCAAAACAATACGGGCGCCAGGAAAAATCCTGGCGCCCGTATTTGTTATCGGTACGTGAAGCCTTAACGGTTCACGTCTATTATCTCCTCAGTATTGAACACACTGTCGATATCTTCCTTGCCGCCGACTACCAGGCGCTCATATTCGCGCAGACCGGTACCGGCCGGAATAAGATGACCGCAGATAACGTTCTCCTTCATGCCCTCGAGAGTATCGGTCTTGCCATTGATAGCAGCCTCGTTGAGCACTTTGGTGGTTTCCTGGAACGAAGCGGCCGACATAAAGCTCGAAGTCTGCAGAGCCGCGCGGGTGATACCCTGAAGGATCTGCTCAGAGGTGGCAGGCACCGCATCACGAACCTGGATGGTCTTGAGGTCACGACGCTTGAGCGAAGAATTCTCGTCGCGCAGACGGCGTGCAGTGATGATCTGGCCAGGCTTCACATTTTCACTGTCGCCGGCATCCAATACCACTTTCTTGCCCCAGATACGGTCGTTCTCGTCCATGAAATCACGCTTGTCGACAACCTGCTGTTCAAGGAAGCAGGTATCGCCCGGATCGATGATATTGACTTTGCGCATCATCTGGCGTACGATCACCTCGAAATGCTTGTCGTTGATCTTCACACCCTGCATGCGGTACACGTCCTGAACCTCATTTACGATATAATCCTGAACTGCTGTCGGACCCATGATATTGAGAATATCGGATGGTGTTATTGCACCGTCAGACAGCGGAGTACCGGCACGGACATAGTCATTCTCTTGTACAAGAATCTGCTTCGACAGAGGAACGAGATATTTCTTAACCTCGCCGATCTTCGATGTAACGGAAATCTCGCGGTTGCCGCGCTTAACCTTGCCGAACTTAACCTCACCGTCGATTTCCGATACGATAGCGGGATTTGACGGGTTACGTGCCTCGAACAGCTCTGTCACACGTGGCAGACCACCGGTAATATCACCTGCACCACCGGTAGCACGCGGTATCTTGACGAAGATCTCACCCGGTTTTACCTCGGCGCCGTCTTCGACCATAAGATGCGCTCCCACAGGAAGTGCGTATGTTTTAAGAATCTGACCGTTGGCATCGAGGATATTGGCTTCCGGAACTTTGGCGCGATCCTTGGACTCGATTATAATCTTTTCACGCAGACCGCTCTGTTCGTCAGAATCAACGCGATATGTCACATTTTCTATCACATTGTCGAAACTGATCTTACCGCCAACTTCCGATACGATTACAGCATTGAACGGATCCCATTCGCAGATCACATCGCCCTTGCTGACGGTAGCGCCATTGTCGAAATACAGCTTCGAACCGTAAGGAATATTTGCCGATGTAAGCATCATCTTGGTCTTCGGCTCGATGATACGCATTTCAGCAAGACGGCCTATCACAACCTGTACGGGACGACCGTTGGCATCTTTCTCTTCGGTCTCGACGGTACGCAACTCGTCGATCTCGAGCAGACCCTCGTAACGGGATGTCACAGACGATACGGCTGCGATGTTGGAGGCAACACCACCGACGTGGAACGTACGCAGTGTCAGCTGGGTACCAGGCTCACCGATAGACTGTGCGGCTATCACGCCGACAGCCTCGCCTTTCTGTACAAGACGGTTGTTAGAGAGGTTGCGGCCATAACACTTGGCGCAGACACCTTTTTTCGACTCACAGGTGAGAACCGAACGGATCTCGACCGACTCGATAGGCGAAGCATTGATACGATCGGCGGCAGCTTCATTGATCTCCTCGCCGGCAGCCACTATAAGCTCACCGGATATCGGATCGAACACATCGTGAACCGACACACGGCCGAGAATGCGCTCGCCGAGAGAAGCCACGACTTCGTCATTGTTCTTGATCTCGGTGCATACCAGACCGCGGAGAGTTCCGCAATCCTCCTCGTGTATTATCACGTCGTGAGCCACGTCGACAAGACGACGGGTCAGATAACCTGCGTCGGCTGTCTTCAAGGCGGTATCGGCAAGACCCTTACGGGCACCGTGGGTAGAGATGAAGTACTCGAGCACCGACAGGCCTTCCTTGAAGTTCGCAAGAATCGGGTTCTCGATGATCTGTCCGCCTTCGGCACCAGCCTTCTGCGGTTTTGCCATAAGACCACGCATACCTGCCAGCTGGCGGATCTGGTCTTTAGAACCACGGGCACCGGAATCAAGCATCATGAACACAGAGTTGAAGCCCTGGTTGGCGGCAGTCATCTGCTTCATGAGGATATCGGTCAGACGCGAGTTGACATGCGTCCATATATCGATGATCTGGTTGTAACGTTCGTTGTTGGTGATGAAGCCCATTGCATAGTTGTTCATCACTTCCTGAACCTGTTCGTATCCTTCCTGAACGAGCTGTTCTTTCTCTTCCGGAATGATCACATCGCCCAGGTTGAACGACAGACCGCCCTTGAATGCCATACGGTATCCGAGATTCTTGATATCGTCGAGGAACTGTGCAGAACGCGGAATACCGCATTTCTTGATCACCTTACCGATGATATTGCGGAGCGACTTCTTCGAGAGGATCTCGTTGACATAGCCGATCTCCTTAGGCACATACTGGTTGACCAGCACACGGCCTACTGATGTATTCTCAACAAGACGGGTGACAGGATTGCCATCCTCGTCAACGTCATCGACCATAACTGAAACCGGTGCGTGAAGAGTGACACGGCCTTCGTTGTATGCGATCTCGGCTTCTTCCGGGCCATAGAATTTCAGGCCTTCGCCTTTATCGCCCTTGCGGAGTTTTGTGATATAATAAAGTCCGAGCACCATGTCCTGCGAAGGCACTGTGATAGGTGCGCCATTGGCAGGATTAAGAATATTGTGGGCACCGAGCATCAGCATCTGGGCTTCGAGTATAGCTTCGTTGCCAAGCGGAAGGTGCACAGCCATCTGGTCACCGTCGAAGTCGGCATTGAACGCCGTACATGCAAGCGGATGCAGCTGGATAGCCTTGCCCTCAATCATCTTAGGCTGGAATGCCTGTATACCGAGACGGTGCAGAGTCGGGGCACGGTTGAGCAATACCGGATGACCTTTCATCACATATTCCAGAATATCCCATACGACCGGCTCTTTGCGGTCTACGATCTTCTTGGCCGACTTCACAGTCTTTACAATACCGCGCTCTATGAGCTTACGGATTACGAAAGGCTTGTAAAGCTCGGCTGCCATATTCTTAGGGATACCGCACTCGTGCATCTTGAGTTCCGGACCTACGACGATAACCGAACGGGCTGAATAGTCCACACGTTTACCGAGCAGATTCTGACGGAAACGGCCGGCCTTGCCTTTAAGGCTGTCGCTCAACGATTTGAGCGGACGGTTGGCTTCAGTCTTAACCGCCGACGACTTACGGGAGTTGTCAAGGAGAGAATCGACAGCTTCCTGAAGCATACGTTTCTCATTGCGGAGAATCACTTCAGGCGCCTTGATCTCGATAAGGCGTTTCAGTCGGTTGTTGCGTATTATCACACGACGATACAGGTCGTTAAGGTCAGAAGTGGCAAAACGGCCGCCATCCAGAGGCACGAGCGGACGCAACTCCGGCGGAATCACAGGCACAGCCTGCAATACCATCCATTCGGGTTTGTTGCGCTGACGCGATGCCCTGAACGACTCCACAACCTGCAGGCGTTTCAAGGCCTCGGTCTTGCGCTGCTGCGAGCCATCGGTATTGGCCTGGTGGCGCAATTTATACGACAAGTCGTCGAGATCAAGACGCTTTAGCAGATCGTAGATAGCCTCGGCTCCCATCTTGGCGATGAACTTGTTGGGATCAGTATCGTCAAGCATCTGATTCTCTCTGGGGAGCTTTTCGAGGATGTCGAAATATTCTTCTTCGGTAAGCAGATCAAGTTCCTGCACGCCTTCCACGTCGCCTGGCTGGATCACCACATAGCGTTCGTAGTAGATGACGGCGTCGAGTTTCTTCGAGGGCAATCCCAACAGATATCCGATTTTGTTAGGAAGCGAACGGAAGTACCATATATGAGCTACGGGAACCACCAGTTTAATGTGACCCATGCGCTCACGGCGTACTTTCTTCTCGGTAACCTCTACACCGCAACGGTCGCACACGATGCCCTTGTAACGGATACGCTTGTACTTGCCGCAATGACACTCATAGTCCTTTACAGGACCGAAAATGCGCTCGCAGAACAAGCCATCACGTTCGGGCTTATAAGTGCGGTAGTTGATGGTTTCGGGCTTGAGAACCTCACCGCTCGACTTTTCCAGTATTTCCTCGGGCGAAGCGAGTCCGATGGAAATCTTGGAGAACCCGGTCTTGATCTTATTGTCTTTTCTAAATGCCATATATAATTATATGTATATGAGAAATTCTCGTTTATAGCGTTGTTTGGATTGTTGATGGCTTACTGCTCGAGGCTGATGCTGAGACCTAAGCCGCGGAGCTCGTGCAGAAGCACATTGAGCGACTCGGGAATACCTGCCGGCGGCATGGGATCGCCTTTGACTATAGCCTCGTATGCTTTGCTTCGGCCTGTAACGTCATCACTCTTTATGGTCAGTATCTCCTGAAGTATGTGGGCGGCGCCGAATGCCTCGAGCGCCCAGACCTCCATCTCACCGAAACGCTGGCCACCGAACTGGGCTTTACCGCCGAGAGGCTGCTGTGTGATGAGAGAATACGGACCGATGCTACGGGCGTGCATCTTATCCTCTACCATGTGGCCGAGCTTAAGCATATAGATCACACCTACAGTCGCAGGCTGGTCGAAACGCTCGCCGGTACCGCCATCGTACAGATAAGTCTTGCCATAGCGGGGAATTCCGGCCTTGTCGGTCCATTCGTTAAGATCCTCAAGTGTGGCTCCGTCGAAAATCGGGGTTGCGAACTTCTCGCCCAATTCACGGCCAGCCCATCCGAGAACAGTCTCGAAGATCTGTCCGAGGTTCATACGCGAAGGCACACCCAGAGGGTTAAGCACGATATCCACCGGAGTACCGTCGGCAAGGAACGGCATATCTTCCTGACGGACGATACGGCTCACGATACCCTTGTTACCGTGACGTCCTGCCATCTTGTCGCCGACGCTGATCTTACGCTTCTTGGCGATATAGACCTTGGCAAGCTGCATGATACCTGAAGGCAGCTCGTCGCCTATGGAGATATCGAACTTCTTGCGGCGTAGTTCGGCATCGATCTCCTTCGATTTACGCAGATAGTTGACGATAGTCGCACGGATCAGATCATTCTTAGCCTGATCGGTAGTCCATTTGCTCAGGTTTACGGTATCGTAATCGATTTCGCGGAGTGCGCCTGCTGTGAACTTGTTGCCCTTCGGTATGACATCGATTCCGAGGAAATCTTTCACACCCTGGCTTGTCTTGTTTTGTGTCAGGATCATGAGCTTGCGCACCAATTCATCCTTGAGAGCGCTCAGCTTTTCTTCGTACTCCTCATCGAGTTTAGGCAACAGAGCGTTCGCACTCTTGGTCTTTTTCTTCTTAGCCGCACGCGAGAACAGATTGGTGCCTATGACCACGCCCTTGAGCGACGGAGATGCCTTGAGCGACGCATCCTTGACATCGCCGGCTTTATCGCCGAATATGGCACGGAGCAGTTTTTCCTCAGGAGTAGGATCGCTCTCGCCTTTGGGAGTAATCTTGCCGATCATGATATCGCCAGGAACAACATGGGCGCCGATACGGATTATACCGCGCTCGTCAAGATCCTTGGTGGCATCCTCGCTGACGTTGGGGATATCGCTTGTCAGCTCTTCCATACCGCGTTTTGTCTCGCGCACTTCAAGCTGATATTCATCCACATGAACCGATGTCAGGATATCCTCGCGGACAACGCGCTCATTGAGCACGATAGCATCCTCATAGTTGTAGCCCTTCCATGGCATGAACGCCACCTTGAGGTTACGGCCGAGAGCAAGCTCACCATTCTCTGTAGAGTAACCCTCGGTCAGAATATCACCGGCAACCACACGCTGACCCTTTTCGCATATCGGACGAAGGTCGATGGTAGTGCTCTGGTTTGTTTTGCGGAACTTAGGTATATGGTATTCCTTGACAGCGCTCTCGAACGAAACGAACTCTTCGTCCTCAGTACGGTCATAACGGATACGTATCACGGTAGCGTCAACGAACTCAATAACACCCGGGCCCTCAGCTGTGATCTGGGTACGGCTGTCCCGTATAAGCTGACCCTCCAGGCCTGTACCGACTATCGGCGACTCACTGCGGAGCAGAGGTACGGCCTGGCGCATCATGTTCGATCCCATGAGCGCACGGTTTGCGTCGTCATGCTCGAGGAACGGAATCAAAGATGCCGCTATGGATGCGATCTGAGTCGGAGATACGTCCATGAGCTTCACCTCTGTCGGCGGTACGATGGGGAAGTCAGCGTCAAGACGGGCTTTTACACGCTCACGGATAAATGTACCGTCGTCGTTGAGCGGAGCATTGCCCTGTGCAATCACCTGTCCTTCTTCGATCTCGGCGGTCAGATATACCACCTCGTCGTTATTGAGGTTTACTTTCGAATCCTCGACCTTGCGGTACGGAGTCTCGATAAATCCGAGATCATTGATCTTGGCATATACGCAGAGCGATGAAATCAGACCGATGTTGGGGCCTTCCGGGGTCTCGATAGGACATAGACGGCCATAGTGGGTGTAATGCACGTCTCGAACCTCGAAACCGGCACGCTCACGCGACAGACCGCCAGGACCGAGAGCCGACATACGGCGCTTGTGAGTGATCTCGGCCAGAGGATTGGTCTGGTCCATGAACTGCGACAGTGCGTTTGTGCCGAAGAATGTGTTGATAACCGACGAAATCGTTTTCGCATTGATAAGATCGATCGGTGTGAACACCTCGTTGTCGCGCACATTCATGCGCTCGCGGATAGTACGCGACATACGCGCCAGACCTACACCGAACTGGTTGTAGAGCTGCTCGCCTACGGTACGCACACGGCGGTTGCTCAAGTGGTCGATGTCATCGACATCGGTCTTCGAATTGATAAGCTCGATCAGATATTTGATAATGGCTATGATATCTTCCTTTGTCAGGACTTTGACATCCATCGAAGTGCCGAGATCGAGCTTTTTGTTGATACGGTAGCGGCCGACCTCTCCGAGATCATATCGTTTTTCGGAGAAGAACAGGTTTGTTATAACCTCGCGGGCACTCGCATCATCCGGCGGCTCCGCGTTGCGCAGCTGCCTGTATATATATTGGATAGCCTCCTTTTCGGAGTTGCTTGTATCTTTCTGAAGAGTATTGAATATTATAGAGTAGTCGCTGGTGTTGGCATCCTCTTTATGCAGGAGTATGGTCTGGACACCGCTGTCTATGATATCCTGTATGTGTTCTTCCTCAAGTACGGTCTCACGGTCGATGATTACATCGTTACGCTCGATCGACACAACCTCGCCGGTATCTTCGTCAACGAAGTCCTCGACCCATGTTTTCAGCACACGGGCTGCGAGTTTGCGGCCGATAGCCTTCTTGAGGTTCGTCTTATTGACCTTAAGTTCTTCCGCCAGGCCGAATATCTCGATGATATCTTTGTCGCTTTCAAGACCGATTGCTCTCAGAAGTGTGGTTACGGGCAATTTCTTCTTACGGTCAATGTAAGCATACATCACATTGTTGATATCGGTAGCGAACTCAATCCATGATCCACGGAACGGGATGATACGGGCGGAATAGAGTTTCGTGCCGTTGGCATGAGTACTCTGTCCGAAGAACACACCCGGCGAACGGTGCAGCTGCGACACTACAACGCGTTCGGCACCGTTGATCACGAAGGTTCCCTTTTCTGTCATGTAAGGGATCGGACCAAGATACACATCCTGTATTACAGTGGCGAAATCTTCGTGGTCGGGATCCGTACAGTAAAGTTTCAGTTTGGCCTTCAAGGGCACGCTGTAGGTGAGTCCGCGCTCAAGACATTCCTCAATGGTGTAACGCGGAGGGTCGATATAGTAATCGAGAAACTCGAGCACAAAGTTATTGCGGGTATCAGCAATAGGAAAGTTCTCGGCAAACACCTTATAGAGGCCCTCGTTATTTCTTTTTTCCGGCGGGGTATCGAGCTGCAGAAAGTCGCGGAACGACTTTAACTGCACTTCGAGAAAGTCGGGATAAGGTAAGGGGTTCTTTACCGACGCAAAGTTTACGCGTGGCTTATCTAATGAAACTGACATCTAATAAATTAACGTTAAGGGAACTCAAATTAAAATAGAACACAAAAAGGTTAAGAATCATCCATTGAGAGGATTCTTAACCTACTTACCTGAAAATCAGGCGATATTATTTAAGTTCGACTTCAGCGCCGGCTTCTTCGAGCTGCTTCTTGAGGCCTTCGGCATCAGCTTTAGCAACACCTTCTTTGATAGTGCTGGGTGCGCCGTCTACCATTTCTTTAGCTTCTTTCAGGCCAAGACCAGTGAGTTCCTTAACGAGCTTAACAACAGCAAGTTTGCTTGCGCCTGCGGATTTAAGAACTACGTCGAACGAAGTCTTCTCTTCTGCGGCGGGAGCACCAGCGGCGGGACCGGCTGCAACAGCTACAGCAGCGGCTGCGGGCTCAATACCATACTCGTCCTTGAGAATCTGAGCGAGTTCGTTCACTTCCTTAACGGTGAGGTTTACAAGTTGTTCTGCAAAAGCTTTTAAATCTGCCATTTTAGTATTTGTTTTGATTTATTGTTTTTTACTGTTTGAATCTTTGCGACGGTCGCCGCTAAGCGACCCTCTTTTGTATTTTGGATGCTTGATCAGCCTTCCTTGTTGGAAAGGGTCTCAAGTATGCCGTGGAGCTTGGAGCCACCTGAAGTAAGAGCCGAAACCACATTCTTCGCAGGCGACTGAAGAAGAGCGACAACGTCGGCAATAAGCTCGTTCTTGCTCTTGATGCTTGCCAGGGTATTGAGCTGGTCGGCACCTAAATAAACAGTCTCCTCTACGTATGCGGCTTTAAGCGCGGGAAGGGTATCGTCTTTCTTGATGAAATCTTTCAGCAACTTCGCCGGCGCATTGCCGACATTGGAGAACATTATCGAAGTAGGTCCTGCAAGTGCGGGATATAATTCTGTAAAGTCTCCGTCGATGGACTCGAGAGCCTTGTGGAGAAGAGTATTCTTCACTACCATCAACTTGATATCAGCCTTGTTGCAGGCACGACGAAGGTTGCTGGTTTTCTCGGCATCGAGGCCTGATGTCTCTACTAAGTAGAAGCAGCTATACTCCTTGAGGGTAGCGGCAATCTTATCGATGATAATAGCTTTATCTTCCTTTTTCATTTCTTTCAAATTCCGTTTAAAAAATTATTCATCGATGGACTTCGAGTCTACCTTCACACTGGGACTCATCGTGCTCGAAAGATAAATGCTCTTAATATAAGTACCCTTTGCTGTTGCGGGCTTGAGTTTGATCAGAGTATTGATGAACTCCTTGGCGTTGTCCTTCATCTGCTCGGCAGTGAACGATACTTTGCCTATCGAAGAGTGAACGATACCGTTCTTATCGACCTTGAAGTCGATCTTACCCTTCTTAACCTCCTCTACGGCCTTGGCTACATCAACAGTAACAGTACCGCTCTTGGGGTTAGGCATCAGACCGCGCGGGCCGAGAACACGACCCAATGCACCGATCTTACCCATGATGGCAGGCTGAGTGATGATCACATCCACATCTGTCCAACCACCTTTGATCTTCTCTATGTATTCGTCAAGGCCTACGTAGTCAGCACCTGCAGCAGTAGCTGCGGCCTCTGCGTCGGCATTGCAAAGCACAAGCACTTTGACCTGCTTACCGGTTCCGTGGGGAAGTGTCACGACACCACGTACCATTTGGTTAGCTTTACGAGGATCTACGCCAAGACGCACGTCGATATCCAGAGAGGCGTCAAACTTGGTAAAGGTCATCTCCTTCACCTTCTCTGCCGCTTCCGCAAGAGTGTAAGCCTTCCCAGCTTCAATCTTCCCTAAAGCCAACTTTTGGTTTTTTGTCAGTTTACTCATGTCAATTGAAGTTTATTAGTTATTTTCAGGGAATGCCCCTTTTACGGTGATACCCATGCTTCTGGCCGTACCGGCAACCATGCGCATTGCCGATTCCACAGTAAAACAGTTCAAATCGGGCATTTTGTCTTCAGCAATAGCCTTCACCTGATCCCAAGTGACCTCGCCTACCTTTTTACGGTTAGGCTCAGCAGATCCGCTCTTCAGCTTGGTAGCCTCAAGCAGCTGTATCGCTACCGGGGGAGTCTTGACAACGAAGTCAAAGCTCTTGTCAGTGTAGTACGTGATAACTACAGGCAGAACCTTTCCAGCCTTGTCCTGGGTGCGGGCATTGAATTGCTTGCAAAACTCCATGATATTGATGCCCTTAGAACCCAGAGCGGGACCTACTGGCGGCGATGGATTTGCGGCTCCACCTTTAATCTGCAATTTGATCTGTCCAGCAATTTCTTTAGCCATTTTTACTAAAATTTATTATTGGTAATTTGCGAAAAGTTCTGTTTCAGCACAAATCAAAGGCACTACGCGTAACCACACTGCCTCTTCATTGCCGTCTCCACAAGAGACTTGCCTTACAATTATTCTCGCTCTACTTGCGAATTTTCCAGCTCAAGCGGGGTTTTACGCCCGAATACTTTCACCATCACTTTCAGCTTCTTCTTCTCTCGGTTGACCTCCTCGATCTCTCCGGTAAATCCGCTAAACGGACCCGCATTGACCTTGACTGTCTCTCCCACCATATAATCATTCACGCCATCCTCGGTCAGATCGATATACTCATCGGCCGTTCCAAGCATACGCATAACCTCGCTCTGACGAAGAGGCTCCGGCTGAGAACCCTTGCCTTTTCCTCCGAGGAAGTCTATGACATTGGTAGTATTTCTGAGCTCATGCATCACTTCACCCTGCAAGTCAGCCTCAATGAACACATAGCCGGAATAAAGATTTTTCTCCTTAACGACCTTCTTACCGTTACGGACAGTAAGAACCTTTTCTGTAGGAATAAGCACTTGAAACACGTATTTGCCAAGATCCGTGTTCCTGATCTGAGCGTCAAGAACCTCCTTTACCTTAGCCTCCTTACCTGAAATGGCACGAAGCACGTACCATGCCTTTTTTCCTTCAGCCATTGATTTCCGTTTTGCTTGAATGTGTGACCGGTTCAGAAATTATGATCTCCACCGGCATAACCGGTGAAGACCGACGAAATTATGAATGCAAGCTGTAGATCAGGTTCATTACCTTGTCAACGATCTGATCCATCAAGAATATTACCAGTGCTATAATGACGGAAGCTATCAGCACGATAATTGCGCTCTTGATCAACTGCGACTTCGTGGGCCAGGAAGTCTTATACCGAAGCTCGGTATATGACTCTTCCAAATCCGTAAGTAATTTCAATTTCTTCATTATTCTTATCTTTTGCACAGGACGAGAGGCTCGAACTCCCGACACCTGGTTTTGGAGACCAGTGCTCTACCAACTG
>CAOKFI010000038.1 GCA_948467675.1 uncultured Porphyromonadaceae bacterium | reverse complement strand
CCTGCTAAGGTAAAACTTTTTTAATTATTCTAACACAGGTTTATTACTATGCGCCTCTTTTATTTGTATTTTTTGTCATGTTTTGTCGCGTTTTCTCTACTTTTATCGCGAAATGTTGTACCCAGGTATAATAAATTTAAAAAGATTTATTAACATAACGGAATATTGTTTAACATTATGTTTTCTTTCAAATTCATCGTACACAGTGACAAAAATGATGATTTGCGTCTCCGTATCACCACCGAGTATCCACTCAACTCTCAATGGGATTAAAAATATCTCCCGATGAACTTGAAGCGGCCTTGTCTGGTAGCTCCCGAAACATTCGCCTTGAAAAGATGCTCGCCTCTTGGACTTCTCAGATAAAGGACTTGATGCTGGAACTTGCAGACAAAAAGGAGGCCGACAAGGATGTAAAGGATATTCGTACCATCTTGCAAGAAAGATTGTTTGGACTCTACACCCAAGCGTCGCCACAAGGAGCGCAACTTCGCCTCGCTAATCTCGGCTCGTTTAAGCTCACTTCTCGGCATACCATTCTACGAAGATATTGCCGAGTGCCACTCGAAGCATCGTGTCGGGGCTGTCTTTACCTTTGGCAAAGAACCGCCCACCGAGCGCAACATAATCGTATTCGACGGTTTTGTTACAACCGGAGCCACGATGTGCTCGATGCGTGAACTGCTTATGCCCCTCGGCAAAAACCTCGTTTTTTCACGGGAATAAACAACAAGGCTTAGCCAAATATCGTATTCCAATAGAATAAACTATGAATCTTCCCAAAAATTCTTCTTTTCGTTCTTGCTATTTCTGCGCTTAATATAGAATAATTTTCTGGGGAGATTTCAAACCAATCTGCTCCTTTATACATCACTCCAGTACAATACAACCAATTTCCATAGTTCACGCGAGGTGTAAGAAAATATTCTTCGTTCTCCTGTTTGTAGTACGCTAAAAATGTTTTTGCTTTGGATGTGCCGTGCGAAATATCATAATCAATGCCATTCGGTTTAACTGTTATTAGAATGGCATTATACCTGCTATAAAAATATCGCCTATCTTCTGATTTGCCTTCATAGCCTTTCATATTAGTAGCCATTGAATCTATTTCTTTTTGAAACTCTTCAAATTCCGAATGTATAGCTTCCCATCGTTCTTGGGGTATAACAACTGCTTTTAATATATCAGAGAATTTAAGGCTACTGGAATTATTTGATATTTCTATTTGTTCGTGCTTATCAACGGCAATGTCAGAACCGTATAATCGATTACTCCCAGCTATATGACGCAACTTGTATAATATAAGTTTATCATCCGCGAGTTGAAAGATAAAGCATATACCATTTACTGTTTCATTTTTTGCGTATTTCTCAAAAACATAGACATATTCTGAGAAATCAAAATATTTAGGTAATTCAGATAACATAAAGCAAAGTTACGCATTTTTCGTCTTTTAGCCATCATATAAGAGGCGGTAAATTTGTGAAAACCATTCATTTACAATCATGGACCACAAATTCACTGAACAGATAAGGGAGTGGCTGGAGCTGCCACACGACGAGCGCGACTATTCAGTCGGCGCTCTCTATCTCCTGAAACTCTCCGGCAATCAGATTATGTACCGTAATCTTATTGCTAATCCGTCAGCCAAGGCAGACTTCATCGAGTATCAGATTCAGAAATACTACAATTTCCGTGTTCAGGCTCTCACTCACGAACAGGTCGAGGATATGGCCGCGCAGGTCAAGACCATCGCCGACGAGCATCATCTGACAGACGATGCTTCTACCGTGCCGGAAGATGAACGTCGCCTCGGCAAGCGCGAAGACCACGATTTACTCCCTGACGAAATCAAGGCGAAATACGTTGAGAACCTTTCGATTCTCCAACATATGCGCGAGCTGCATATGCGCCTCCGCTCGCTTTCGCTTGAAAACGCTACCTGCCCGGACTCCGAGCGTTATCCGTTCCTCAAAGAACTTATATCGCTCGACAAGAAACTACACTCCAACTGGGAGGAATACGACCACTTCGTTGCCCCGGGCCCCAATGCCGTTCCCTCGCGATCGGCAAAAGCCAAACGCTCCGCCGCCGGTGCAACTAAGAAATCCACCCAGAAGTCCGCGAAATGAAAAGGAGTGCCAACATTGACCAAATCCTTCGCCCGTTGAAAGAGACGCCCCATCAGGCTTACCTTTCAAATGCCGTCCAAGTGGCCGACATTCTCGAATGGATTTTAAGTCAAGTCGGCGTGGCCGAGGTATGGCAGACTTCTTTCTCTATCTCGGAGGAATTTCTTCGGCGCTTATTCTTTATCACAAAGTATAAGCGCGTGAGCCAGATTAACCTTGTGCTCGACCACAAGGCTACCAACAAGACGCTCAAACTTTGGGCGTTCATCACCCAAGTTATCGAGCGCACTTATCTTGCTGACAATCACAGTAAGATTCTGTTGGTGAAATCCGAAGCCGGAGATACTGTTTCGGTTATCACCTCACAAAACTTGACCCGTGGCAACCGCCACGAATCCGCGTTTATCTCCACCGACAAAGCAATCTTCGACCGGCTCCACGAGCAGGTCAACGATTTAATAACCAATCACAGCGTACCACTCCATGACCTATTCATAGAACGAATTACGCAGTAATCGACAAAGTGTTCAGCGGTACGTCAGCCGGAGGCTGGTGCCGCGAATGGAACACTTTTGTCAATTAAAATAAAACTATGACTTATTCCACTGATGAACTCCAGCAGATTGAGAAATATGCCTCAATCTACTTGAAGATTTCGGACATGACCGTAATACTCGATATTCCGGCTGATGTGCTTCGCGAAGACATCGCCGACCGAAGTAGCGAGGTGTCGAAAGCCTACCGACGCGGTAAAGCCGCCTCAAAGGTCAAGCTACATTCCCAAGAAATGATGCTTGCACAGGTAGGCTCGCCGCTCGCTATCGAGAACGCCCATCGCAATTTATTGGATATGGAAGATGACGAATAGCGACTATTTAATTTTCCGAAAATCAGCGAAGGTATTGCCATTTATTTCGTCTTTCGCCATTAAACATATATATAATTCCGGGGACTTGGTACATTGGATAGTAAGATTTCTATTCATCAATAACTCGTAGATTACCTTCTCCAAAGGTGCATCACCTCCACGGGATTGTGTCATCAACCCATTTCCAAGACGGAGAGAATCGCCCTGTAATCTATATTCAGATAACAATTCATTGGCAACAAACTGCATTTCGATAGAATTGCCTGAAAATTTGATTACATAATCAAATCTATCTGTTGGTTGCATATTGAAATATGGAGAGTGATACAGCACAAGTTTCCATGAGCCGTTTAATACTGCCGTATCAAGTGGTACGGGTATTAGTTCCGGTTCAACTTCTACTACTTCAACCATATTTGAGTCGTTTGCATAATACATCATATCGCAAACGTCTTGATTGGAGTTAGATTTTTTGCAACTTGCCATCAGGACAAGCAATACTATGGTGGTAAAGATATGCTTCATTTTTTACAACATTACTGCGCAAAGTTAGTAAAATTCCACGTCTTTTCCAACTAATTGTGAGCGCCTTAACTTTGTACTATGAGTTATCCCAACGCTATCGAAGTATGCCGCGTCGAACTCTTTACAAAAGAAGTCGAACTGCGCGAACGCTATCCACAAGCTCTTGTGGATAAGGTGCTTCGTGTGCGCGAAATGTATAACTGGTTCATCGCCAATCCCGACGGCACAGACCGCGAGTTTGTCGCTGAGGTATGCCAACGGCACGGAATACACCGCACGACGGCTTATTCCGACCTTGCCGTTGTTAAGTCGTTGCTTCCTATGCTTGGAAGTGCAAGCCGCGACGTCCACCGTTGGCGCACCAACGAAATGCTTATCGCCACTTATAAAATGGCAGAGAAGCGCCAGGACAGCAAGACTATGGAACGCGCCGCAACCGCCTATGGCAAGTTAAACCGCGTTGACCTTGAAGATGAACAGGCCATACCGCTCGACCAAATTCTCGTTCAGCCATTCATGGCTACCGATGACCCGCGTGTACTCGGCATCGAGCCTATTCCCAACATAGCCGAGAAAATCTCTGCAATGATTGAGAAATACAGAAAGGAAACTATCGACATTGAAGATGTCAAGTTTGAAGAAGTCGACCTCGAATTTGATACATTATTCCCAAATGCTGATAATCCCGACAATACACCCGATAACTTGTAAACCTAAACTCATGTATATTAAAGGTCTATATTTCCGATTGATTTCTTGTTTTTGTTTATCGGTATGCCACATGTTCTTAAATTCTTTATACATCATGAATTTAAGACTAATTCGGCTGATAAAGCCGATAGCAAAAACTATTATTCCTATCCAAAACAAGTTCATTTTAATCCAATCGCTAATCCAATGCCGGTAACTATAAAACCTACAACCATTATTATTCCCCAAATGGTAATCAACCTTTTCATTTCAGGGTTAACCGAGCCGAATTGAAAGTTAAACATATTTAGTTTTTCCACGCCATCGGTTTTTCTCATTCTAATGCCCTTAATCGCGACATAGATACCATATAATGCGCCTAATAGCATTATACAAAATCCTATATAAATGAAAATATTAGCCATACTAATGCTGTAAGAATGTATATTATAACGAAATGGCAGAGAATAAAGTTTACTTTAACAAGCCCCAACGTCTTACGCAACTTATCGGTGCGAACACTACCGTTATCGTCGCAGGGCGACGCACCGGCAAAACTGACAGCATATGTACTTTCAAAATCGAAGTGCAAAAACTTTGGTTAGAGAGGCCACGCCATCTCACTCCTCTCGGAGGGGGATGCCAGAGTGGCGGGGGGGCGGGCGAGCCCGCCCCCGAGAGCGAACCCATAGAAAACAAGCAATACAAAAAAAAGAGACCGAAGTCTCCCTGAGATTAACTAATTTTGTATTGCAAATGTATAATCAACTAACCTCGGAACAAAGGTCGCAAATTTTTGCGCACCTACAAGACGGAATCGCAAGAAAAACTATCTGCGAACGCGTCGGTATCTCACAGTCAACACTTTGTCGTGAGCTCAAAAAGCACTGCCGCCATAAGATGAAGTATCGCAGACGCAAAGGACATAAGAGTAAAATGTCAGGACGGACACTCATCCCCAACCGCGTATCGATACATCAGCGACCAGCCGAGGCCGACGGTACCCGTTTCGGCGACTGGGAAATGGATCTCATTATCGGCAAAGGTCAAAAGAGCGCTGTGCTGACGATGGTTGAGCGCAAGACAAACATGTCAAAAGGAACAGATTTCCGAAAGGTCGAGCAGGCTGAGTTAGACCGGATACAGGCCAAAATTAACCGGAGGCCTCGAGAAAAACTAAACTTTTCTTCGCCACTGGAACAGTTCCGCAAACACTTTCGCTAATTTTGCACTTGCTTGTTGACTCTACAAGAAAAAATCTACATAAAACCACAGTGATAATCATATTGTAAAACCGCATAGAATCATTATCTTTGCAAAACAGTCTATTGCGTATCATTCATGATGTTATCTGGAATTTGTCACAGGGTTCAATATATGCTGACCATTATGCTTGTCATGATGGCCACTCTGGCGCAATTTCACCATCATGACTGTCAGGGTAATGTATATTGGCATCTTACTCTTGACACAGATATTGAACTTGGCATTGACGGATGTTCGATCGGTGATTGCCATCATGATCAGGATGGCGGTTGCAGACATCATCACGAGCATCATAGTGATTGTTCGATGCATATTGGTGCTGCAATGATCTCGGATCACGACAACGGCACTCCACAGATGATTGTATTGGACAGCGCAGTTGTCGCTGCAACAGTCGATCTCCTTCCGCGGAGTCATATCGGTGTTGTACCGTGTAATATACATAATCACGACTGTTCACATCATAACAATCCGCTTATTGCATCATTCCATTTTCGCGGTCCTCCTGTTTGTATTGTCTGACCATTTTCAGCCACTGGTATAAGAATAATATATCGGTGCATAATGCTATAAATACAAACATATACCAACAAAATGAAATTATACATCAATATTATATCCCTATGCCTGCTGTATATGGCAGCAGGATGTACTCCGTCAGCTAAAGAAGACGGACTCGGTCATAATCACGACCATCACCATCATACTGAACACGACCATACCAAACATGATCACACGTCGGAGCATAAGCACACTCATGGTCCGGAGTGCAAGAACCATAATCATGACCATAATGAACATGAGCATGATTCGGAGGCTTCGCATGCCGACGAAATAATACTTTCTTCAAGGCAGGCCGCGCAGTTCGGGGTTGAAACTACAAAAATCAGACCCGGCTCGTTCCATAATGTGATCAAAGTATCCGGCCAGATTATTCCTGCTGTCGGCTCTGAAGGTATTGTCACCGCACCATCGGCCGGCATTGTGAAATTTATGGCATCATTGAATGTCGGAAGCAGTGTCCGTCAGGGTCAACGTATAGCATATATATCCGGCAAAGGACTCGCCGGAGGTGATTCGAATGAGAATGCGGCAATAGAATATGAGGCTGCCAAACGGGAACTTGAACGCATAACGCCACTGCATGCTGACGGAATCGTTTCTACAAGTAGTTATAATGCAGCTTTACGGGCATTCGAGTCTGCTGAAGCAGCCTATTCCGGACATCGTAATGGCAGTAATGCGATTGTGCCTATAAATGGAGTGATTACCGGCCTGTCGGTTGCTGAAGGGCAATATGTAGATGCTGGTGCGCCTATTGCGAAGGTGAGTGGCTGCCGTAATCTGACACTGCGTGCCGATCTGCCGGAACGTGATGCCGCATATCTTTCCGAAATCTCGTCGGCAAGATTCCGCACAACATCATCGTCAAATGTGTTTGACCTTAAAGATCTTGGAGGTAAGATGATTACAATGCCGGTGTCGGCCATGGGAGATGGTACTCGCCAAGGATATGTCCCGATATATTTTTCATTTAATAATACTGATGGCATATTGTCCGGTTCGTATGCGGATGTATATTTGCTTATGGCTTCACGCAATGACGTGATATCTCTACCAAAAGAGGCTATTGTCGAACAGCAGGGTAGTCATTTCGCCTATGTAAGACTTGATGAAGAAGGTTATGAGAAACGCAAAGTGACACTTGGTCTGACCGACGGGTTAAACGTAGAAATACTTGATGGCCTGCATTCTGGCGATGAAGTTGTGACTAAAGGAGCTATTGCTGTCAAACTTGCGGAATCCTCTGGTGCAGTACCCGAAGGACACTCACATAATCATTAATAAAGCAAGGCCATGTTGAATAAAATAATAGGCATAGCACTAAACAACCGCATTTTGGTCGTTATTCTGTCTGGTGTGGTCGCATTGGCGGCAATGGTGCTGTTGTTCCGCACAGAAGTAGATATATTCCCCGACTTGAATGCACCTACGGTGGTGGTTATGACCGAAGCTCAGGGTCTTGCTCCCGAGGAAGTTGAGAAACTGGTCTCATATCCGATTGAGACTGCCGTAAATGGTGCTACAGGGGTCCGCAGGGTTCGTTCTCAGTCTGCTACCGGATTTTCGGTAGTATGGGTGGAATTCGACTGGGATACCGAAATCTACAGAGCTCGTCAGATTGTGACAGAGAAGATATCGGCGATGGCGGAAACATTGCCGCCCGGAGTATCGTCACCGGTTCTGGGCCCTCAGTCATCGATACTCGGCGAAATAATGATCATCGGTCTGACATCTGACAGCCTGGGAACCGCCGATCTGCGGTCTATTGCCGATCGGGAACTGAGACCTCGTCTATTGGCTATAGGAGGTGTATCACAGGTCGCAGTAATCGGAGGAGACGTACAGGAATATCAGATCCGTCTTAAACCTGAGTTGATGAATCATTACGGGATCTCGCTGAACGAGGCTCTTGAGGCTCTGACCGACGTTAACCGTAATGCTGCCGGTGGCGTGATATATGAATATGGTAATGAATACCTGATAAAAGGCCATTTCAACACTCGGTCTCTTGAGGATATTGGTCTTACTGCAGTGAATGCTGATGGTACGGTAATGCTTCGTGATATTGCCGATCTGACCATGGGCGGACAGACTCCTCGTATCGGAGCTGCTTCAGTGAAAGCGACTCCGGCAGTAATCATGACTGTCACAAAACAGCCGGCGGTCGGTACGATTGATCTTACCGATAAGATCGATGCGGAATTAACGCGTCTTAAACCGTCGCTCCCTGCTGCGGTAACGATATCGACAGACATATTCCGCCAGTCCGACTTCATCTCAAATTCAATATCCAATCTACAGCAATCGCTGCTTGAAGGAGCGCTTATGGTTGTGATTGTATTGTTTTTCTTCCTTATGAACTTGCGTACCACGCTGATATCCCTTGTCGCTCTTCCTATGTCGATATTGATATCGATTATTGTGCTCCATCTTATGGGTATGAGCATAAATACCATGAGCCTTGGCGGTATAGCAATAGCTATCGGATCATTGGTGGATGATGCGATTGTCGATGTGGAAAATGTATACAAGCGTATAAAGGAGAATAACAGTCTGCCTGTCGATCAGCGTAAATCGACAATCGAGGTGGTATTCCATGCCTCAAAGGAAGTCCGGATGCCTATATTCAATTCCTCGCTGATTATTATAGCCAGCTTCCTGCCGTTGTTTTTCCTGAGCGGAATAGAGGGACGCATGCTGATTCCTCTTGGTGTAGCATTTATCGTAGCATTGATTGCATCTACAATTGTCGCGCTTACTTTGACTCCGGCTCTTTGCAGTTTCATGTTAGGAAACAGGAATGACCGTTGTAATGAATCTCTCGGCAAAGAATCATGGGTGGCTCGTTCGCTTAGGAACAGATACACGCATGCTCTCGGCTGGTCATTGGATCACAAGAAAGTGGTGCTCGGCTCTGTTTCTATTCTGTTTCTAATTGCGGCAGGATTGTTTTTTACACTCGGACGTAGTTTCTTGCCAGCATTCAATGAAGGCTCTTTTACCATAAATGTAAGTACATTGCCCGGACTGTCTCTCGATGAAAGCGATGCTATAGGCCGTGAAGCCGAACGGTTGATCCTATCGGTTCCTGAAGTACAGACTGTAGCTAGAAAAACAGGACGTGCTGAACTTGACGAACATTCATTGGGTGTTAATGTTTCTGAGATCGAGGCACCATATAAACTTGACAAGCGCCGTCGTGGATTAGTCGTTCGTGAATTGCGCGAGAAACTTGCTACTATACCGGGTGCCAATATTGAAATCGGGCAACCGATATCACACCGCATCGATGCTATGCTGTCCGGAACAGAGGCTCAGATTGCCATTAAACTTTTTGGCGGAGATCTTCAGCAACTGTATGCTACAGGGTCGGAAATCAAGAATGCTATTTCCGGAGTTGCCGGTGTGGTAGATGCCTCGATCGAGCAGCAGATCGACCGCCCGCAGATCGACATCCGCCCTCGGAGGGAGCAAATGGCCCGATATGGCATAACTCCAGGACAGCTTGCCGTAATCATAGAAACCGCAATTAGTGGTACTGTCGTAGGGCAGATATATGAAGCAGACGGCCTGCCGCGTGACCTGACAGTGCGCATGGAGCCGGGGTCGGTTGAAACCATTGAGGCATTGCGTACACTTATGATCGATTCCAATAATGGCAAAATCCCGTTGGGTTCAATAGCCGATATTGTATCGACAACGGGGCCGAATACAATCAATCGGGAGAATGTAAGCCGACGGATAGTGATCTCGGCTAATGTCGAAGATAGGGATCTTCGTGGTGTGGTCAATGAGATACAGCAGACTATCGCGAAGAATGTCAAACTGCCAGAAGGCTATTATCTCGATTATGGAGGTCAGTTTGAGAGCGAGGCATCGGCTTCGCGCACCCTCATGTGGACTTCGGTTCTAGCATTGGTGATAATTATGATGCTTTTGTATCAGGAATTCCATAATGCGACACAATCTTTGATTATATTGCTCAATATGCCGTTGGCAATGATTGGCGGTGTGATCATATTGAAATGTACATCAGGAGAACTGAATATCCCGGCCATAATCGGATTTATCTCGCTGTTGGGTATTACCACCCGCAATGGCATGTTGCTTATGTCGCGTTACAATCATCTTGCCGCTGAAGGGGTAGGACTCCTTGATCGCATACGTCGTGGATCGGCTGACCGTCTGAATCCGATTATAATGACCGCATTGACATCTGCATTGGCCTTGGTTCCGTTAGCTCTGCGTGGAGGCGAGCCCGGCAATGAGATTCAGTCGCCGTTAGCCATTGTGATATTGGGTGGTCTTATATCGTCGACCATACTTAATGTATTTGTTGTCCCAATTTTATATTATATAACGAATCGGAAGAAATGAAACGTATATATCTGATTGTGGCATTGCTTGGCATATATGTATGCCCGCAAGCTCAGACGTTTGAGGAGATTCAGCGCCGTATAGTGGCCAATAGTCCGGGGCTGCATTCTTCAGAAGCAATTACGAAAAGTGAGTTGTTGCAGCGTAAGGCAGAAAACAATCTGCCTGACCCGGAATTGAATGGTGAGTATCAATGGGGACAGGCGGGTGTCGGCGACAAATGGAGCATTGGTATTAATCAGAGTTTCGAATGGCCTGGGGTGTATCAGGCTCGTAACAAAGCTAATGCACAGGCGGCTATTGCCGCGGAGGCCCGTATAAGGAGCGAGTATATGGATAAAATGCTCGATGTCAAATTGCTGCTCATAGAATATGTAGCGATCCGACAGCGCATACAGATATTGGAAAAGATCAAAGAACATGTATCGGATCTGAATACATTCTATAAGAATGCTTATGAACATGGAGAGACTACGGTTATTGATCTGAATAAAAGCACCATTGAACTGGCCGAGATCAAAAGCCGTTATAATGCGGCATTGAATGATCTGTCGGCAGCGACAGAAGCTATTCAGAAAGAAGCCGGAATCACACCCGTAGATACATGGTTGGTCAATATCGATCAGTTCCCGGCAGAAACCATGTTGACAGAAGACCAATACACTGCTCTTATCAATACGGCCGACCAGAGCATACGCTATGCCGATGCTTCATATAAGGCCGCTCAGTACGATGCAAAAGCGGCTAAACGGGCCTCTGTCGCACCGGGATTCAGTCTTGGATATACCCATATCTATGAATTGGGCGATAATTTCAACGGGTTGTCTGTAGGGCTGTCATTGCCTGTGTTTTCAGCAAAAGGTAAATACAAAGCTGCAACATATCAGGTGAACGCTCTGCATCGGGAGTATGAAAGTGCAATAGCTGACAGGATATCGGAAATGAAAAGTTGCCGGTCACAGGCTGTGAGAATGTCTGAAGAACTGGCTGAGATATCGCCGGTTGTTCTTGACAAGCGTCCGGCAGAACTGCTTCTGAAAGCGTTGAAGGGAGGTGAGATTTCATTGCTTACATATCTTCAGGAATTGAATTTCTTCCTGGAAGCTCAGCTTGACTATACGGATACGTTGAGAGATTATCATATCTTGATGGCTCGGTTAAACCGCTATGCCGCCATGCTGCCGAATTAAAAAGCGTGAAATTTAACTACTGCTGCGTTAAATGCCCTGTCTGTGTTGAACTATGGACAGGGCATTGTGTTTAGAGAATACAAACATTAATCATTCATGGTGATATGAAATATACTCAACCGACACTTCCGTACGCTCCCGATGCTCTGGCACCGGCTATAAGCGAAGAAACCGTTAATTTCCATTACGGCAAACATGAGAAAACTTATATAGACAATCTCAATAAACTGATCGAAGGAACTGAATTCGAAGACGAGGAATTGGAGGATATAATCCGAAACTCGTCAGGCGTATTGTTCAATAACGCATCTCAGGCATGGAACCATATATTCTACTTCTTCTCATTCTCTCCTGACGGGGGTGGAGAACCGGATGGAGAATTGGGACATGCGATAAAAGAGCAATTCGGATCTTTTGACAAATTCAAGGAAGCGTTTGTCGATGCCGGAGCTAAGATATTCGGCTCCGGATGGGTCTGGCTGTCAAAAGATGAAAAAGGGCAGTTGTTTATCACTCAGGAATCGAATGCCGGCAACCCTATGACAAAAGGACTTACCCCGATATTGACATTCGATGTCTGGGAGCATGCATATTACCTGGACTATCAGAATCGCCGCGCCGATGCTCTGAACCAGTTATGGAGTATTGTCGATTGGGCGGTTGTCGAGAGCCGGTATTAAACGAAATAGCCTATAGACAGAATAACTGATAGCACTTAAAATAAGCATAATGTGATGAATGGAGAGAGAGGCACTCGTGAGAGCCCCTCTTTTTCTTTATGCAAAAAGCAAAACACCGGACGCAGATTGCTGAGCCCGGTGTTTTCTTTGTCTGCTCTGATTGCATTAGATCCAACGGACCCATGCAAAATCCTGACGATGCGGTAACGCTTCGTTCTTAGGATATATTCGGTACGCGTAGTGGAACACTCCTGGATCTACATACTTGTGACGAAGTTCGTATGTCAGCACACTGCCTTCTTCTTTTACGACTTTAAGATCCAATACATCCCAAAGTTTTTCCTCTCCGTTTTCAATCTTGTATGCTACACACTCCACGCCTATATTGCGGCCGAGTCCATTGGTGTCGATCACAATAGTCGTATCATGCATTTCGCCTGTAAAGTTGCCGGAAGTTGCTTCAGGTGCATTGACGCTGAGTACTTTTATTCCATCCCATGCTGCTGCCACATTTTCTTTCCATGCCACTATTTCACGCGCTTTGGCAAAATCGTTTGCACGGAGCTTCTTCGACCGTTTGGCCTCTTTGTCATAGAAACGGCTGATATAGTCGTCGATCATGCGCTTCATTGTGAAATGAGGTGCGATATGACCGATCGAACCTTTGATATATTGAATCCATTCAGGAGAGTATCCCTTTGAATTCTTGGCGAAGTATAACGGAATTATTTCGTTTTCAAGCATCGAGTAGATCGTCGCAGCATCAAGTTTGTCCTGCTGTGACTGATCGGTGAATGTGCGTTTGTCTGTCAGAGCCCAGCCAGCCTTCTCATCGAAACGATAGCCTTCATACCACCAGCCGTCAAGGACTGAGAAGTTAAGCACACCATTCATTTCTGCTTTCTCTCCCGACGTACCTGATGCCTCTAACGGACGGGTAGGGGTATTGAGCCAGATGTCGACACCTGTTACAAGGCGCTTGGCTACAATCATATTGTAATCCTCGAGGAATATGATCTTGCCGAGGAACTGGGGCATACGGGAAATCTCCATAATCCGCTTGATCAGTCCCTGACCTGCGCCATCGGCAGGATGAGCTTTGCCTGAGAATACAAACTGGACAGGGAACTGTTCATTGTTGACGATCTTGGCAAGGCGGTCAAGATCAGTAAACAGCAGATGGGCACGCTTGTACGTCGCAAAACGACGGGCAAAACCGATAATGAGAGCGTTCGGATTGATCTTGTCCACGATCTTCATTACAGAAGACGGATCACCCTGGTTTGCAAGCCATTTGGCCTTGAAGTCGCGCTTGACGAAGTTTATGAACTTGTTTTTAAGCGTCATTCGCATATTCCAGATAGCCTCGTCATCAACATTGAAGATACCTTTCCACGCTTCAGGATCGCTCTGGTTTTCGAACACCTGCTCTCCGAGATGTTGTGTATAGAACTCTTTCCATTCGGAAGCAGCCCAGGTCGGCATGTGTACACCATTGGTCACATAGCCTACATGGCTCTCCTCCCAGCTGTAACCTTTCCAGATTCCGGCAAACATCTTTTTTGATACTTCACCGTGCAGCCAGCTTACACCGTTTGCTTCCTGACAGGTGTTTAGCGCGAATACGCTCATGGAGAAACGTTCGTTGGTGTCCGGATTCTCACGACCCATGTTCATAAGATCCTGCCAGCTGATACCGAGTTTTGCAGGGAATTCTCCCATATATTTCCCGAACAGACCTTCATCGAAATAGTCATGCCCGGCAGGAACCGGTGTGTGGACTGTATATAGAGATGATGCACGTACTATTTCCAGTGCGACATTGAAGTCGAGTTTTTCATCCTGTACGAGATCAACGAGACGCTGCAGATTCAGCAGTGCGGCATGACCCTCGTTGCAGTGGTATAACTCACTCTTGATCCCGAGTTTTTTTAACATAAGGATACCGCCTATACCGAGCAGATACTCCTGTTTGATTCGGTTCTCCCAGTCTCCACCATAAAGCTGATGGGTGATGGAGCGGTCATATTCACTGTTCATATCAAAATCCGTATCCATAAGGTACAGATTCATACGTCCCACATTGACACGCCAGATATGGCTGTATATTATACGCCCGGGATAGGGAACCTCAAGGATGAGAGGATGACCGTTCTCATCGCAGACCTGCTCGATAGGAAGCTGATTGAAATTCTGAGCCTCGTAGTTGGCGATCTGCTGTCCGTCCACAGACAGGGACTGGGTAAAATAGCCATACCGGTATAGGAATCCGACAGCAGTCATGTCTACACAACTGTCGCTGGCCTCCTTTATATAGTCACCGGCAAGGACACCGAGTCCGCCGGAATATATTTTGAGTGCGTTGCACAAACCGTATTCCATCGAGAAGTAAGATACCGAAGGCACATCTTTACGCATAGGTTTATGCATATAGGCCTTGAAGTCGGCATACACTTTGTCGATACGCTGCATGATGTCGGAATCAGCGAGTATTTCCTGAAGGCGTTCGGATGTGAGCTGCTGCAGGAGCATGACCGGATTTTCTCCGGTTGAACGCCACATGTCAGGATTAAGGTCGCGGAATAAAGACTTTCCTTCGCTATTCCATACCCACCATAGATTCTTGGCCAATTCCTCAAGCGGCTTCAATTTAGCTGGCAGTTTGGAATTCACGGTTATGTCTCGCCATGCAGGAGCATTGGCATTGCTGACTTGTAATTTCATATGATCCAAAATTAGGTTATCAAAATAATTGTTTTTACTCAAGCGTGTTTGTCAATACGGTTGCGCATTGTGCTCAACGCCTCTGAATATGCTGTCTCGTAGTATGATATAAACTCTTTCCAGGATGCTTTAGCAGATGTGTGTGTAGCGGCTGTGCCGATATGCTGTGCGTCTGCTTTGCCAAGGGCTGCCAGATAGTCTATGTCGTGGCTTATAGAATCCGCTACGATGTCATAATTCCAGTCTCCGCGCTCTATGACATGAGTTCCGCAGGACTCGAATGTATTGTCGAAATTGCCAAGTATCCACTGTCCGAATCCGGATAGGGTAGTGGTCATGGTCGGAACCCCGAATGCGATGCTTTCTAATGGCGTGTATCCCCATGGCTCGTAATATGATGGGAATACAGTGGCATCCATTCCGGATAGCAAGTCATAATAGGACATGTTGAATATCCCGTCATTGCCGTTGAGATAGCATGGCACGTATACGACTTTGACCTTTCGGGATTTTTCGTTATCGAAATTTATGCGATGTATGTTGCATAAAATCGGATCTTGATCCGGATTATGGAGCGTATGCGTAATAACAGGATCCTCAAGACGGGATTTGTCGCTGGATTCAAGTGCTGTCTGCAAATCTGTGCGAGCGGCTTTCACCCAGGCAGGAACCATTACGAAACACAATATCTCCCGATTTGGATTTAGTCGTTCTGTTTTTGATATCGAATCTAAAAAGAGATCGATTCCCTTGTTGCGGAATTCACATCGTCCGGATGTAGCCACAATGAATGTATCGTCAGAGAATTCATATCCCATTAGTGACGACGCTACGTTTAACATCATCTCACGGGCAAGCTTCCGAACCTCTGCATATTTCTTCCTGCTCGGCACGAAATTGGCTTCGAAACCGTTCGGCGTAACTATCGGCCGGCGTTCCAGCAACTGTGCGCATTCTATGGCTGTGATCTCGCTTACTGTCGTAAAACAATCGGCTTCATGGGCAGCGGCTTTTTCTAACGAATGTTTGGCTTCCATGTTTAGTTCACGAGCCATCTGATCTCCGTTATACCCTTGCAGATAATCATAAAGCTGCTTGTTGTTGCCGCATATACTTCGTCCTATGCTCGTTGCGTGAGTGGTGAACACTGTCGCGATTTCAGGCACATGATGTTTTACATACAGCAGTCCCATGCCTGTGGTCCACTCATCGAAATGTGCTATAATGTTCTTGTCGGCAGTACTGGTAAATTGACAGAGACTTTCGATTACAATTCCTGCGGCATGGCTGAATGCACATGCTTCGTCATAATCACCGTATGCATGGAGCGAATCGACGCCATACAGTTCCCACATCTGGCCGTAGAACTGATCCTTGCAGGCATACATGTCATCGAATTTGACCAGAATGGCGACAGGCTTTCCGGGAACATTCCATCGCCCGACTCGGATCGACACCCCGTCAGGCAACGATAGTTGCGATCTCCAGGCCTTTAACAAAGATCTGGATTCAGTGAAATAGGGCGAGGGAACATCATCGGACCATACATCGGGACCAATAAAAATGACCTTATCTTTATATAAAGATTGGAGTGTTTTTGCTTTGGTGGAGAGTACGGTGTAAATGCCACCTATTTTATTACATACTTCCCAGCTGGTTTCAAATAGTAAGTCAATCTTTGTAGATTTATCCATACACCAGTTTTACAATTAAGCCGCAAAGATAAGATTATTTTTTTATATACAGGCATTGTCGCTCCTCAATAAATCATAATACAATGAGTTGTGAGATTCTGGATACAAATAGTTGTCAGGATCCCCCAATTGTTATACCTTTGTAATATATAGTATTATCAGAGTTTAGAGAATTTATATCTACTTACAAAATAACCGAAATCGAACAATTGAATGAAAAAACATCTGAAAAAGGTATGCCCGGCGGCATTGACTGTTGCCGGAGCGTTTGTGTGTGCGACCCCACATGCTCAAGCCGATAATATGGAGAGCCGATATCTGACATGGCCGGCATATAGCGGTAATGACCTGGAACTGACCGTGGATAATCAAGGGACTCACTTTACATTATGGTCTCCTATGGCTCAGAAAGCACAAGTCCTGATATATAATCAGGATAGGAATTCCGCTCCCACAGACACATTGGTAATGACACCGTCTGATTCTGGAACCTGGAGAGTTTCTGTCCCTCGGCAATTGTATGGCAGGTTTTATACCTTCAGAATCATGAACAACGGCAAGTGGCTTGACGAAACTCCTGGCGTATGGGCCAAAGCGGTTGGAACCAATGGACAACGGGCCGCTATAATACCACTTTCGGATACAGATCCGGAAGGGTGGGAGACTGATCATGGCCCGGCTCTCGACAATATCACAGATGCCGTGATATATGAAATGCATCATAGAGACTTCTCTATACATCCATCGTCAGGAATCGTCAATAAAGGAAAGTTCCTGGCATTGACCGAAAACGGCACGCATAATTCATCAGGAGACAAAACCGGCATCGATCATCTGAAAGAACTGGGAATAACCCATGTGCATATCCTTCCGTCATTTGATTATAATAGTGTGGATGAAGCCAATTTGCCATCAAATGCGTATAACTGGGGATATGATCCGGTAAATTATAATGTCCCGGAAGGATCATATTCAACCAACCCCTCGGATCCGGCAGTGCGGATCAATGAAATGAAACGGATGATAAAATCTCTCCACGATCAAGGAATTGGTGTGATTATGGATGTCGTATATAACCATACCGCCGAAAATGATGGTTCGAATTTCTCATTGACAGCTCCGGGATATTATTATCGTCATCGCCCGGACGGTTCTTATAGCGATGCGTCAGCATGTGGCAACGAGACGGCATCCGAACGCGAACAGATGCGGCAGTTTATTGTAAACTCAGTGAAATATTGGGCACAGGAATATCATATTGATGGCTTCCGGTTCGATCTGATGGCCATACACGATACCGAAACAATGAATCAGGTAGCTGCCGCACTTAAAGAGATTAACCCGTCGATTTTTGTGTATGGCGAGGGGTGGACAGCCGCAGATTCGCCATTGCCGGTCGAATCCAGAGCTCTTAAAGAAAACGTCGCAAAAATGCCTCGGATAGCAGTGTTCAGCGACGACATACGCGATGCTATAAAAGGTCATTATTCAAAAGCGGACGATCGGGGCTTTGTTACCGGTAAACCCGGAAACGAGGAAACCATTAAAATAGGTATTGTTGCATCGACTGCGCACCCGCAAGTCGATTACACCAAAGGGAATAATTCAAAATTTGCATATGCGGCGGCTCCGACTCAGATTATCAACTATGTATCGTGTCATGACGATCTGACCCTGACTGACAAACTGCGTAAATCCATGCCTGAAACATCAGAAAAGGAGTTGCAACGCATCGCTCGGCTAGCTCAGACCATTGTCTTTACATCACAAGGCACTCCGTTTATGTTTGCCGGAGAAGAAATATTTAGAGATAAAAAAGGCGTCCACAACAGCTATTGCTCTCCAGATTCAGTCAATGCGATTGATTGGTCTTTGAAAAATAGCAATGCCGGACAGTTTGAGTTCTATCGGAATCTGATAGCACTGCGCAAAGCCCATCCAGCATTTCGTATGACTGCAACTGAAGATATAGCCAGAAATATTGTATTTGATAAAACCGATCGTCCCAATCTGATCTCATACTCGATAAAGAATCATGCGAATGGAGATGATTGGTGTGAGATAAAACTAATATTCAATGGCTCTGACACAGCAATACCGGTAAAAATTCGGAAAGGAGACTGGATAATAGTCGCTCAAGACGGAAACCTGAATCCGGATGGGCTGGGGCATACCAAAGGAGGCAATATGACTGTAGCGCCATATAGTGCTCTGATTCTTGCACGAGACAAGTAATATTACTAATCATAACATAGGGCAGCCTCCAGGCTTATACAAGCAACCTGGAGGCTGCCTTAATTTTACCACTATTCAGGGATCAATTTACTAACCTTTACTGGCTTATGTAATACCATCTATGCTCCAAATAAAAAACTTCGACTATGAGCCGAAGGGTGTTGTTACAAGACTGGAGTGTAGGGGGATTGAGAGGCTTAAATAATCATTTTAAAACGGATAGGTATCAAAAAAATACAAGCCTTAACGCGAGACGAGGTTAAGTCCGGCAGCAGAAAACCTGGAGATCTGGCGTAGGGAATGTTCTGCATATGCTCGTCCTGCTGGTAATAGAGCTCTTGATATCTTGATGCAATTAATCCGTTTAAATTCGCTTTTAAGTGATTATATTTGCATTATGGATAGATTTCTTAAATATTTACGTAACGGATGTCTTTTATATCTGTTTGTTGTTCTTATTTTGTTTTTGATATTTTATTTCGATTCTTAATTCACTTGATCCGGCCAATGGTCGGAGCATTTTTGGTTTCACACAGCGGTTTTAACATTGCATAATTACTGACTAAGTGCTCCCAACAAGGACAGAAACGAGAGCCAAAGATAGTCACAGCAGTGATCGGATTAATATATCGTCATGATCTGTACAAAAATAATCTTACTTATTACTTGCCGCAAAATCAGTTATAGCGGTATCCTGAAAAACATTTTGTCAATAAGCAATACAAGAAGAATAGGCCACATCTCCACTCGCCTCAAACGCTATTTAACATAATACATATTATGGGAAAATATAGCCCGAGATTTGATCGAACTAAAACAGTTCTGAAGAGCCCCAGGAAAAAAGGCAATTAAGGAAATTTATCATAGAATGCTGTCTAATTTATGAATTTTGGTCAAATATACCGAAGATAGTCTAATTTACAAATGGGTTGTGATTGAAAATCAGCATCATAGACAATGGCAGATATATAAAATGCTTTAAATTAAGTCGTTGCCGGTTAAACTATTATAATAACTTATGTATCAATGGCATTAGAATTGTTTTTAAGATAAAGAATAAGCTAAGACCTCAATGTATAACCAATTAAGCCATTACAGACCTCGTTTTACATTTGGGAATTGGCGCACAGCACGAATATACGAACACAGATCGGATCGATCGATTCACAAACGTAAATATTACTATTGCAAACTATTGAGTGCGCTATGATGGTGTCTAAATGCAGGCCGCGCCACACAATTAACGATCCAATACGACTATAATTAAACAATAAATATATGAAATTTAGCCGCATATTACGCATTAACGCTGCACATAAGTAATTGCACTCCAGCCTAATCCGCGACTAATTTAATCTGTTTATTTAAATAAATGATTATAGTGGCGTATTTTTGTTAACACCACAAATGGTGCAGTTTAAACATCGTGTGTATCAGTGTTATATGCCGTAAAATTAAATTAAATAATGAAGTGTGCATCAATGACTGCTGTCGCCTCTTAGTGTTGGGATGTGCGAATGTAAATTTGCATTCTGGAAACTATTCTCGGTTTTAACTTGTATAATTCAAATGCAATAATTACATTTGCATAGCGAAAATTACAATTACAAACAGAATGGATATTGCATCACGCATAAAATTTTTCATGAACTCCATAGGTGTTGGGAGTTCTTTATTTGCAGATACTTGTCAGATCCCAAGACCAACATTATCGCAAATTTTAAATGGGCGAAATAAAAAGATCAGCGATGAACTCATTGGAAAGATTCATGATGCATATCCTCAATTATCTGTGTTATGGCTGATGTTTGGAGAAGGAGAGATGATATTGGATACGAATACGCGAATCTCAGAGCCTCAAACAGGATCAGTTATTGACTTTGAGATGGAACAACAGTCAGATAAAGAGCATTTTATCGATAGCACTCCCCTATCTATGCCGCATCTCGAAATGGCATCAGAAAATGAAGATACACTATCGCCCTCCTCTTTTGATGGTAGAAATCATATATCTACTCCGAAAAACGGATGTATATCGGTGGATTCTATCTCTAAAAAGCGAGAACAAGATAGTGAATCAGCCCCACAAGCAACAATTTCGCTATCTAAAGCAGACGGAGCAAGGCGCATTGTCAGTATTATGGTATTTTATGACGATAACAGCTTTGAATCATTTTCTCCAAATCATAGCAAATGAAATATCTGTGATGAATCTTCTTCTTTGGTATGCTTACATTTCTATCGATAAATAGATGGTTATTCAATATCGACAGAGGTGCAACCTGTTAGAGTAATCTGATATTCCGGGCAATTTGCTGTACGATTATTTCTTATCGAAAGTTCCTCGACAGACTTGGCTTGTACTAAAATCGGAACATCGGTGTTTTTTGAGTAAATGAATTCGTTGTCATATATCTTGATACCGCTATGCACCGGGCCGTCGAAGATGGAATTCTCAGGAGATATATAGATTATCGGTGAAGCGCAGTCAATAAACCGATTATTGGATATTGTTACATCCCTGACAGCTCCTGATTCATACCAGCTTTGGCCGTCATCAGCTATAAGTATTGCACTCATTGGTATATTTCTGAATGTATTGTTTGCAATATGTGCTTTCCGTGACGTCGTAAGAAGTAGCCCTCTGGTCGGAGTCAGAGAAAACTGACATCCGGTGATTTCCACTTCCGGATTTGCTGTGACATTTTCGATTACCGTATTTTTGTGTTGCGCAATCAGCTTGCGTATGTCCCGGTCGAGTCTGATTTTAATATCATAATCTGATAGTTGTTCGGTATCAGTTACCACTGCTGTCGCGAAATGTCGGAGCGAACATGCATCCACCGCTGCTATTTCGTCTCCTGCAGCAAATGGCATAAAACCATATGTTTGATTGTGCATAAATCGGACTGTAAGACTATTGTGATCGTAGTCTACTACTTTCAGATGTGTTCCATGTATGTTGATCGGATCGTCATGTGATCCGCTGAAATGGCAATTCCGAACGGATATTTTCCCGCTACATCCGGACATCTGCACAAAATCGGCGAAACCAGCGCATGTTCGTTCGTCATTCTTATCGGGCGCACAGACAACATTATCAAGTGTGATAGTATGGCAGAACTGCCCTACTATGCCGAAATTTCCAAGAAAATGATAGCTGATATCAGATAGCATGACATCCGAACTCCGGTTGATGAATGTGGCGACTTCTGTCCGTAATGAATGGCGCATCTGATACACATTTCCAGGCTGGCATTCAGGAGCCTCCCCTGCCGCATAATGGAATGTTAGAATGTCATTATCCTGCTCTGCATACCTGTATTTATTCATCGGAGAGACACAGCGCCGGGTATGGATGCCATCGTAGATCTGAGCTATCCCTCCGATGAATTCCCAGCCGTCTCCGATCCAGTATAATTCCCCATCTGCACTGATTCGGCATGAAGTCCGGGCCGACATGCGACATGTAACGATGGAATCATTGCGTGAGATGACTTTCATTTCCGGAACAGACGGATCTGCAGAGTCTATAGTCAGATCCCTTATTGTTATATTGCTGCAATTGTCTATTGCTATTGCAGTCATTTCTCCATGAGTCATAAGAGTCGCCCCGGCTCCATCAATAGTGATGCGTGACAGATTCTTTAAATACAGACCATAGTGCTTTATCGATTGGGGATTCTCCTGTTCGCTCGTAGTGTTGGATATATGCTGATGTACGGGAATTGATGCTGTCCGTGATATATTATACACACCTGGTGAAAGCCGGATTATAATGTCTGTATCTCCATCATATACCGCTGCTTTCTCAATGGCATTATTCAGAAGGGTTGTCATATCCTGCCTCGGATCAGAAACAGGTACATTAATAACAATAGAGTACGCATTTATCACGGATGTAACTGCCGTTATAAATGTAATTGTGCTTTTAATGGTCTGGTTCATCTTTTCAATTCAATAAGTATCGGGAAATGATCTCAAAAGCAAATTTATTACAATATAGGCATATATCGGTCTTCCCATTAGTCAAAAACAACCGTTTTGTAATATAAGAAGTAGTTTTATACAGCGATCCATTTATTGGATCTTGCATAATTCAAAATTTAGCTGTAAATTTGCAGCGTAAAAATCGGGGCGTAGCGCAGTCCGGTAGCGCACCTGGTTTGGGACCAGGTGGTCGC
>CAOKFI010000037.1 GCA_948467675.1 uncultured Porphyromonadaceae bacterium | reverse complement strand
CCGGAGCGTTAGCTCTTGTACTACTTCTTGTCTATTGTAATTCTTTTCAATGTTCTCATATCCTGCGTTCAGGATCTCGCCTTCCGAGTTTCAAGCGGAAAACTTCGCAAAGTTAGAGCGAATTTTCGAGATAACCAAATTTTGTTCAAATCTTTAACACTATTTAAGCATTGTCAATTTCTTTTTGGCCTCTGCCGCGCTGTTTCTCAAAAGCGAGTGCAAAGGTATGCATCTTTTCATTACCCTCCAAATATTTTTGCAACTATTTTCACAACAAAAAAGTAATAGTCTATATATCAACACACAACGTCCGACATTTTTTTTTCACAGAATCAGACGACACTATAAATTCATTTATTAAAATAAAAACCGCACCCCAAAAGTATTGTATCTAACTTTTGAGGTGCAGTCCTTTTATTACAACATTGTCTCCTATTTCACTATCGCGTTATGATCATCGGCCGTAACAGCGTATACGCTTGTTAAGAATTCGAGTTGCCGTAGCGGCGAGATCGCTCTGGGGTTCGGTCGGATAAACATTCCGATGTTTTGCCCAGTCTATTTCCAGATCCACAGGATGACCAGCGCTGCAATTTATTCCCATCATACGTAGCCTCTGGTAATCGATGAAATTTTTCCAGCGTGGTGTATATACATCTTTTATAAGGCCGCCCCACTCTTTATGGGCATAATCACGCAGATCCGTAGACGGATCATCCGGTCCCCAGTATGTAACAAGAATACGTGCATTGCTTTCATATAGGTCTTTTTCGTATCTGTTTGTGCCGAGATTTCTGGCTTTTGCAATCCATGTGCCTATCATAAAATCCGGATGGGCTGAAAGCAGTTCGTCCATGTCGTCCAATATCTCGGTCATCTGCTCTGAAGCCATGTCGAATGCCGTCATGTCTCCGACATCGCATGCCTTCACTATAATATTGTATTGTTCCTTGAAATCATTAGCCAGCAACTGCCTCGTAAAGTCTACAAGATCGTACCGGAAAGCATTCACATCTTTCAGTTGCGGAATTGCATCGACCAGCAATGGAGCAATATTCCGCATCTGTTTGTAATCATAGTACATAGCCGTAGTACCCCACGACGATGCAGTACGCACATCCAATGCCGGAGGCGCACATATTACAGATTCTGAATTCCCAGCGATCGCAGGAAGGACTTTGGATTCCGGAGGAGCCATCGATGCATCGAATTTATCAGAATATGCCGTCTGCAAAAGTATTTCCCACACTTTCGCCATATTACTGTTGTATCCGCCATAACGGTATGAGCTATAACGAGCCACCCACTTTCCGACATCGACAGAGTCCTCACTCCATGCCAGATCAAACAGCATATCGTAATTGACCGGATTGTTCAGTATGCCTTCAGGAGATACACACAGCCCCTGAAGATTGCGGCCATAATCACTATTGCGCACGCGATACCACTCGCTGTTAAATCGTCCGAGGCGACCATACAGACCAGTAGTCTCACCGAAGTTATTGATTACACCCCACATGAACGGGAATCCCTCATACCCTTCACGACGCTCCCACTCCGCACCAAGTTCTCCTTTCATATCCCAGATCAGCACATCGTCCTCTTTCGACAGTTTACTAAGAAAATCCGTCGTCGGATTACCATGCCATGCCTGAAGAACCCACCGGCAACCAGGGAAATGCTCTTTCATTTTATCCAACACATTTTTCGCCATATCAGCGACGTTGATACCACGACGGTCTCCGCCTTCATGAAATGGCTCTCCGGCAAAGTAGCCAAACGAGCCATACAGTTTTTTCAGTTCCTTATAATACACATCAGCCATACGGTCATACAGCTCCTGTCCCGGCACCAACACGGCAGGACGGTCAAAACCTCCGGCCCACCTGCCCTGCAGTTTTATATCCGCATCAGGATATTTATCTTTCAATGCTACCGGTACCATACCATAAAACGACATGAACACCGGGTCGATACCATACTCGCGCAATCTGACTGCAATACGTTTCTGCAGATCGGCACTCCGGTCTATCATCCCTTTGGTGACCGGCCCTCCCCAGCCTTCAAGATTGCCCATCATGTGCCATGCATTGAATCCGGGGCCCGGCAAAAACGACAAAATCTCCTCATCTGTAAAACCGAACTGTTTCAATGTATTGTACCATACTTTATCGAGTCCGACCGTAGATATAGTCAGATTCACACCATTAAGCACCATATAGTCTATCATCCGCTCCCAGTCGTTCCAGTTCCAGAACGAACAGGAATAATTCTGTGTACAGAAATTAAGCAAATGGCGGTATTTGTATTGGCATACGTTGCGTACCGGAACCGGAACTGACGGCAACCGATTCACAGGATCCATATTGGTTCCGGTAAGGCTGAATGACCGCAGGCAATAATGTTTCAGATAATTATTCAGAGCCATTCCGGCAGCCGGTATCGAGTTTGCTTTTATCACCAGCTTATTACCGGAAGTACAGAACTCATAAACATCATTCCCATTATCAGAAGGAATCTCGACAGCCTCGATGCGGCCTTTAAGCCAAGGAGCGACTCTACCGGCAACTGACTTTATGCCAGAAATATCAGCGGCTGAAATCTGACAGGCGGCAAGAAGCGATATTGCCGCCAGGAGCACTTGTTTTACTTTATTCATGTCTTAGATTTATTATATTCTTTATTATAGTCGTAAAATACTCTTCCAGGTACTACTTAATCGCAAATAATTTTATAAAAAGAATAACTGACAGGGCAAACATGCCTGAATTCAGGCAATTCGGTCAGTTCCGACAGAATCAGACCCAGTCCTGAAACTTTGATACCGACCTCGACCGCATACATGCATTTTTTCTTATTACATTATGCAAATGTAATCAATTGACACTATCTTTGCAACAGAGATTATCCAATACTTATACAGGCTTTTAAAGTCTCCGGCACTATAGATCCGGTATAATTCAAATTTCAAAAGATATGATGAACAGATTCACCTTGATTCTCTGTGGACTTGCACTTGGTGCATGCTCATCCGTGGACAACACGCTGACGTCGCCAGACGGAAATGTGTCCTTATCGTTCGGACTGACATCCGAAGGACAACCGGAATACTCGGTCACTTTCTTGGGAGAACAGATCATAAAACCATCAACTATGGGTTTCGATCTGAAAGATGCAGCTCCGCTGACTTCCGGTTTCAAGATCGACAAAGTGACCCATTCCCAGGCTGATGAAACATGGACTCCCGTATGGGGCGAAAACAGCGAGATACGCAATCACTACAACACAATGACAGTATCCATGTCGCAAAAAGACGGTGATACAGTCCGCAAGATGGATATCGAGTTCCGTGTATATGACGATGGAGCCGCATTCCGGTACATATTCCCTGAACAGGAAACCAAACAGTTTGTAATAACCGACGAACTTACCCAGATGGCTATGGGAGGAGACTACACCGCATGGTGGATACCCGGCGATTACGATACACAGGAATATGAATACACTCGGTCACTTTTGAGTGAGATACGAGGCCTGTCGACAAAAGATCAGATGAATAATGTGTCGCAATCCGTATTTTCCCCTACCGGCGTCCAGACATCACTTATGCTGAAGACTCCGTCAGGCAAATACCTGAATCTGCATGAGGCCGCATTGATAGACTATCCGGCAATGCATCTCAATCTTAATGACACGACCATGACATTCACATCATGGCTGACGCCATCGCCCGACGGAACAAAAGCTACCTTCCACACTCCGTTCAAAACACCCTGGAGAGTCATTATGGCAGGCGATGAGGCAACCGATATACTGGCCACAGACATAATCTATAACCTCAATGACCCATGCGCTTTAGATGACACATCGTGGATTCATCCTACAAAATACATGGGAGTATGGTGGGAAATGATCACCGGTAAAAGCTCGTGGGCATATACCGATACCGAAAACTTCGATCTCGCCACATTCGACTATTCCAAAGCCAAGCCCAACGGCCGTCACGGCGCAAACAATGCCAACGTGCGCCGTTACATAGACTTCGCCGCCGACAACGGTTTCGACCAGCTGCTGATTGAAGGATGGAACACCGGATGGGAAGACTGGTTCGGGAAAGAAAAGGATTTTGTGTTCGATTTCGTCACTCCTTACCCTGATTTCGACATCAAGGCACTCAACGAATACGCCAAGTCCAAAGGAATAAAACTGATGATGCACCACGAGACTTCAGGATCTATTCCCAACTACGAGCGCCATCTGGATCAAGCCTATGATCTGATGAACCACTATGGTTACAATGCTGTAAAAAGCGGATATGTCGGCAACATACTCCCCAAAGGACAGAACCATTACAGTCAGGCATCAGTGCGCCATTATCTCGATGCAGTGAAAAAGGCAGCCGACAAACATATAATGGTCAATGCCCATGAAGCAGTGCGTCCTACCGGTCTCGCACGCACATATCCGAATCTCGTAGGCAACGAAAGCGCCATGGGTACCGAATATCAGAATATGTCACCGGCTCATGTCACCATACTTCCGTTCACCCGTCTCAAGGGAGGTCCGATGGACTTCACTCCCGGCATATTCGAAATGGATCTGAGTTTCGCCCCCGGCAACACAGAGCATAAACGCGCCACGATAGCCAATCAGCTCGGACTGTATGTCACAATGTACTCCCCGCTCCAGATGGCTGCCGATATGCCAGAACACTATGCCAAGAAAATGGATGCATTCCAGTTCATAAGAGATGTACCGGTAGACTGGAGCGAAAGCCATTATATAGATGCCGAACCCGGAGAGTTCATCATTGCTGTACGCAAAGACAAGAACAGCGACAACTGGTTTGCAGGAGGTGTGACTAATGCCGATGCCCGCGACACGAATCTAAAACTCGACTTCCTGACTCCAGGATCCACTTATGAAGCCACTATCTATGCAGATGCATCCGACGCGCACTTCGATACCAATCCGGAGGCATATATAATCACAAAACAACAAGTGACATCTGCCGATACCCTGCCGATACACATGGCACCCGGAGGCGGATTCGCCATCTCATTCGTAATAGAAGAATAGGTCAATACCTCTTCTATCTCACACATAATTCAAGAAAAATAGCATGCCTCAGTATTCCGGCATGCTATTTTTTTGTCCGGAATCAACAGCATTACAAAAAAATTCATATTTTTGCGGTGTCTTTGGTTCTGTACCGGCGGCAATATGCCGGTGTGGATTAAAAGGGAATCAGGTGCAAATCCTGAACAGTCCCGCTACTGTAAGTCCATTGATGGATTTCCGCAAACTACAGCCACTGACCATTTAAGCCGGGAAGGCTTGCGGAAAACCGGACAAGTCAGGAGACCTGCCAGGACATTATATATCATTGATCCCGTGGAATGGATTTTGTGATAGCGAGACTTGACATACAACCATCAGCCATATATCAGGCGACCACAGAACGACAGCAGGCTCTGTGCGCAGTTTCGTATGCACTCAATCCATACATGAGCGATATGATCGAATCTAACCGATTGTTTAATTATGTCATTCCAATCTCAGACCAAATTCGATGTAGTGGGCAGTTTCATGCCTCCTGAAACACTATCAGATGCCGACAAAGCATTGGCGGAATCGAAGATATCGCAATCAGAATACACCCGTATCGCTGACAATGCGGTATGTCATCTTATCCAGATGCAGCTACAAGCCGGATTGCCGACCATTACTACGGGAGAACTGAAACGCAAATACTGGAACAAAGATTTCTATTTCGGACTGAACGGAATAACCCGTGAATATATCGATACCGGTCACCTGTATCAGCCTACCGACACATATACAGATACGATACGTCTGACAGGAAAGATAACCTACAATTCCGAACATCCGTTCTTCGAAGATTTCCTGTTTCTTAAAGATCAAGTAGGCCATCCCGATATCTGCCGACAGACACTCCCGGCTCCAACAGAGTTATACAACGACATCCTCGATATGTCGGAAGGTGTTCCTGACAAACTATATTCCCGGTCAGAGCACCTTATCGATGATATAGCGACTGCATACCGGCAGACAATACGCCATTTCTACGATCTCGGATGCAGAAACATACAATTGGATGATACGGTTTTCGGCCGTTTATGCGACAAGCACTTTACCAAACAGTTGCTTCAAGGCGGTATCGACCTGCTCAAATTTCATGAAGATCTGATAATATTGTTCAATCTCGCTCTTGAGGAGATACCATCAGACATGAATATATCGGCATATATATCTGCCGGAGACCCTGCCGTACCTGAATGGCATACAGCCGATGCCTCCGACATGATCATGCCGAAAGTACTTTCCGGACTATACGTGGATACATTCATCCTGCCTTTCAACGTCAACGATCCTGACTCTCTGGAGATACTGAAATATATCCCGAAAGACAAGCATGTGGCATTAGGACTCATGTCTGTACAAAGTCCGTGCAACGAAGATTCCGATGCGATTCTGACAACGGTAAAATATGCCTCCAGATATATTCCGGCTGAACACCTGTCGATATGCCCTACCGGCGGCTTCAAGTTACAGGCTCATGCATTACTTGGCCTTACATTTGAGGATCAATGGCGTAAAATCGAGAATCTCGCACTAATCGCCGGTTCGATGTAACGGCAGTCGCGCACAAGCATAATCTTAACATAATATCTTTTCTGCCGAGGGAAGGCGCTTCTTTCCAGACTCTTTCATAGCGCCTTCTCTCTTTATTTATTCTTCGTCATCCGGTCACAGTCGGTCGTATTATAAACACAATACGCCTCCGGATTTCGGACAACGCAGGATATAAATGGGTATAAGAGAACCGTTATTGCTAATTTTCATTGAGCCTGCGAGCCTCGAAAAAATTACGTGTCGCAACCAGAAACAACAACGTCCCTGCAGCCTGCATGACTGCCACAACATGAAATGCGGCAGCAAAACCGATACATTCCGCTATAAATCCGCCAAACAGTATACCTATCCCCATACCAAGATCCCACGAAATGAGTATCGAGGAATTGGCCGTGCCACGCTGGTCATGGCGGGCGATCTTTATAAACATATTGAGAAATGCCGGATACATCTGTCCATTGCCAAGACCGATCAGGAGAGCTGACATATAATAGCTCCATGGCGTGACTATGAATGCAAACATCGAGTAACCGGCCAGCGACAATATCACACCGACAACAGCATTATGTGTGAGTTTCCCTTTGCGCAGACTTTTCGAGCCAAACAGACGGGAGACGACAAGACCGCCCGACAGCAGCATGAAAAATATACCGGTTCCATCGGTTATTCCAAGCTGCTCCTTGCCATAAATGGCAACGTAGTTGCTCATCACACCCCAACAAAGTCCAAAAAAGCAGATATTGACAGCCAATAGCCATGCCCGCCCAAGGAAGAAATGGTCAAGACTCAGTTTCGGTTTTCCTGCCACTTTCTGACGACGAGGCAGACGGACTGATGTAGAACATGCGAAACCGGCCAAGGCAAGGACAAGAGAAATCCAGAAAAGCAACATGAAATTACCGGTACTGTGGTATACATATATACCCGCGCTCGGAGCTATGGCCATCGCCAGATTATTACTGAGACCGTAATATCCTATTCCCTCGCTGCGGCGTTCCGACGGCAATACATCGATTGCCGCAGTACTGTTGACCACAGTAGTAGCGCCGAACGGTATTCCATGCAAAGTACGCACTATGGCAAACATGAGAAGTGTGCCAGCCCCGATATATCCGGCAAAACAGATAAAAAAAACGAAAAAACACAAGGTAAGCACGCGTTTGCGGTCAAAAGTATCGACAACAAAACCGCTGAAAGGACGTATCAGCAATGTTGCTACCACATACCCCGACAGCACGAGTCCGATAGTATCCTTGTCGGTATGAAACTGCTCGTCGAGATACAGAGGCAACAGCGGAGTCAATAGATAAAAAGCGAAAAACAGCAGAAAGTTACATGCCATCACTTTAAGATACTCCTTGTTCCAAAGACGTTTTGAGCCGGGAGAATCAGCCTGTATACCGTCAGTTCGATATGTTGACATAATATGGGACAATCTTACACGAATGCAAAATTAATTCATATTCATGACAACATAAAATCTATTCATCCATTTGGCCGCCGGATATAATATCCTGCATAAGATTCTTCAGATTCACCGTATACGAAACCGACGTCTGCGCGGCAACCACCCCGGCGCCAGTCGACACATTGCTGTATCCCCACAGCGGCTCTCCGAGACCCGTGTCGCCGAGTTCGCCAAGAGGTCCAGAGTTTACCTGCCAGACATAGCTGGCCCAGTTGTAATATTCCGGCGATACAGCACTCAGCGTAATGACCAAGCCACAGTCGGGGACATCGTCACAAGATGGTTTGGAAAACATCCTTAAAGCCGCTCCCGTATACTCCAGGTGCAATGTATATCGTCCACCGGAAAACTGCCGGTCTGTAAAGAAAGTGAACCCATCCGACGTACCACCCATTATTGACTCGAATACCCCTATATGTTCACCGAACACAGGCTCCGAATCGTAAACGAACGATCCGGCATAAAACATTATTTCCGGCCGACTCGAATCAGACATATCCCCATCGTCCTGATCATAGTCATTCCAATCGCTGTTGCCGAACGATATATACGAGTACCGGTAGTAATTGTCTATACCAGCCGGATCATCGATATCAATTTCAATAGAGACATCAAACTCGAGACACAGCGAGTTAAACCCGTATTCAGGTTCATATAGAGCCCATAGATCCGTGGGATTCACAGAATAACGGACTGCAGCCATAGGAACACTCCGGGGAACATCGACTTCAGCTCCGGCATACCCGTAAACCGGACTCTCGGCAGTAATAGCTATACGGTCACCCTCTGCCGGTATGTATCCGGCATCGCATATATCACCATTGGCATATACGGTCACACTTGCGTCACTGACAGAATGATCGTCGCCAGCAGCCGCATCGTCATAACACCAAGTCCGCGACACTGCGACATCAATCGGCTCTCCTGTCCGGACAAGCGCATTGATACACAGCACCGGCTCGGTTTCGATATCCGGATGGAAATCAGTGTAGCAGCCGGTCAAAACAAGGGAAGACAGAAGAAACAGATATTCAGATTTCAGAATTGCCATGTGTACGATATTGAGGGAATAAGCGAAAGCATACTTACTTTCTGGAAAACAGGCCTGCCGTTCCAGGTATAATTGCGGCGTATCGCCACTACATTTTTATGACAATATGCATTATATAGGCCGAAAGTCCAGTATCCACGCCTGTTACGGACCATACATGAAACGTCGAGTCTATGGTAGAACGGCAACTGGTAGTTGTTGATCCCCTCCTTGAGAGGAGCTTCACCCGCCATATCCGCCGGCCCGAAACCAGGAGCTTCCCATACCTGAGGCAAAAGAGTGAATCTATTGCCGGAATGACCGGTCCACACAGCATTCAGCTGAACCTTGCCGTTTGCCTTCCAGACGAGTGCTACATTTACAGTGTGACGGTGATCGAATCTGGCAGGATACCTGTGGCCGCCATTCTTTTCTTTGAAAGTGCGGTCTGTCCATCCAAGGGAATATGCCAGATGGCCTGTCAGTCTTCCCACAGTCTTCTCGACCTTCAGATCTATGCCTTTAGCAGTCCCTTTGCCTGTAGTCAGACGAGAGTTCCAGATCTCCAACGGCAGTCGAAGATAGTATTCATCAGAGTATTCCAACAGATTACGCATGTATTTATAATACCCTTCCAGCGATAATGAATAGTCTCCGCCGGAGCTCTGCCAATATGCTCCGACCGATACCTTATCGGCTGTCTGAGGCCGGAAATTCCCGGTCACAGGAATCCACTGATCGGTTGGGAGCGCCATATAGCTCTGGGTTAGCTGGTGCACATACTGGGTAGTACGTGCATATGCACACTTGACCGCCCAGTTATCGTTCGGGCGATAACTCACAGACATACGCGGAGCCAATCCGTAACGGAATTTTCCGTCGATGTGGAACAACGACGCATGTATCCCGACGTTGGCACGCAGCTGCGGACATATCTTCCAGTCATCTTCAATATACAGGTTCACCTCCCCTGCACGGTAAGCCCACGTCGAGTCACGGATCTCCCTGACAGTTTCGTCTCTTGAGTGTTCACGAGTGGTTCTTGACGGAAGAAACGAATGCAATATATAATTGCCGCCGAAGCGCACTCTGGCAGCATCCATCGGTTTCCATTCAAAATCGGCCTTGCCTATCCAGTCGTTGATATTGTTGTCGGTCTGCACAGCGATCCGCGAGGTGGAGATCAGATCGTTATTTTTAGTCCTATCTGTTTCTTCATGCCCGAGTCCTGAAAAGTATCGTGTATATGCAGCCGTAAATTCAGCAGTCATCGACGTTGCCAACCGGTAATTCACTCCGGCCTGGACTACAAGATTACCCCAGTGGAAGTCATATTTATCCTCATAATAGTCAGAACCAGTCTGATCCTGCTCCTTTGTCCCTGTCCGGACCATATCGTCGCCGAAATACACACTCGCATACCCGGACATTCTTTTTGAGAACCGATGATTGACTTTGGCGTTCAGATCCATAAAATAATAGTGAAATCTGATTTTTTCCTGATCAGCGGTATTGGCCATTGCAAGGACAGGTATTGTGAGCACATCGAGCCATGACCGGCGTACAGCGCACAGATAGGTAGTCCGACGCCCTATAGGGCCAGATATATCGAACGCACCTGAAGTCAGTCCGAGTTTAGCCGACCCGTGATGTCCCGACTGCGAGCCATTGCGTGTGCGCACATCCATAAATGACGACAATCTCCCGTCATATTTGGCCGGCACTGACGATTTGTAAAAATCAATATATCCGATCGCGTCAGAGTTGAATGCCGAAAACAGACCGCCAAGATGATTCACATGATAAAGCGGTATATTGTCAAGCATATAAAGGTTCTCGTCAGAGTTGCCGCCATGTACGTTCATACCGGCCATTCCTTCGGTTCCTTCCGACACTCCAGGCTGCAGCAACAGCGTCTTCACCACATCGCTTTCACCGAACAATACCGGCGTAGATCGCACATCTGCGGCCGTCAGTTTCTTCGCCCCGATCTCCGAAGTCTCCACCTCAGCCGCTCCCAGACGAGACACGACTGTCACTTCTTCGAGTGTCCGGGATCCGACGGTTATATAATGTTTCGGATCAGACGGAGTGTCAATACGATCCGCGGGGCGTGGCAATCTACGGCTCTTGCTCTTAAGTATTACATCATTACCCTTTATCCTGAATTCGATATCGGACCCACGGAACATATCAGCGAGCACCTTCTTCAGAGGCCGGTCGCAGGCATTGACCGTAACTTTAATCCCTTTCAGCAGATCCGATGAATACACGAAGTTCTTACCGGTCTGAGCCATAATATCACGGAATACGGATTCCGCCGGACAATCCTCGGCACGGACAGTCACATTACGGGCATTGATCACCGCAGACAACAACAGCGAAAGGAATATCAGACCAATCCTTTTCATCATTCAACGATTATCAGTTCTATGTCAAAAATATCATTGATAGTCGCTATAAGATCATCAGCATTACCTTCGTAATGCAATGACAGTCGGTAAGAAGCGGCATCGGCTGGCTCATTGGTTATCTCCACGCCGTAAACATTGCGGATCTCCTCCAATACAGCCGGAAGAGCGGCATCATCAAAGTCTATGGCACGGACAATGTTCCGCGGCGATACAGCCGCGGGTATCGCCACAGGATCCGGATGAACGCTCCCTTCTCCAAAATAGCGGACTGTAACCATAGCGGCAGTGGCTCCGATTGCGATTACGGCAGCGATACCTGCTGCAATACGCAGAGGCGTCCAGCGCACCGGCAATTCAATGCCGAGACGTTGCCAGCCGTTTTTTACCGAAAAGGCACCTTCCCGATAGTGGCGGGTCACAAATGTCACACCTTTCATGCTCATCCACATTTAAAAATCGAAACCAAGACGTATCGAGAACAATACTCTGTTACACTGTTTCACCCCGTTATATTCGACTGTCGGATACGGCTGCCGATCACCATTCTCATCATAATGATCAAAATCGTAATACATCGAGTACATGTGACATCCATATCCCTGCAACGTCATGCCCACACCCAGGTTGATTCCGACTTTACGCCCCCAGTTGAAACGATATCCGATGGTAGGCGAAAAATACACTCCGGCACCCTCGGTCAGACTTACACCTAATCTGACATCAAAAAACGGAGTAAAACGTCCGAATTTAAGATCTGTGCGGCCATCCAGGAACAATGGTATGATATGACGGTCGGAGACATTGCTATACTCGAATCCGAGTCCTGCGCCGACATACAGATATGGATTGAACTGATAGCCGTGCGACGTCATGAAACCCGTACAGACCGAAGTCTTCCGCTCAATAGCATAAAGACCCCAATAATTGTCAGTCCTAATATCGTTGCCCCATTCGAGAAAACCACGGTAGCCTCTATGTGGTTGACGGGCATGCGCCGCTACTCCTAACAGCACAATCACAAGTAGAATCCAGTTCCGTTTCATTGCGTATTCATTTGATTGGTTTCCCCTATGACGCAATGTTTCCGAAAAAGTCCTATTCCTGATGCAAAAAATTTAACATCATCACAGAAAAGGCAGGAAGAACGGCTTCCGCTCAGGCGATAACGCCTCGCGCAATCGCGAATAAGCCTTGGTCATCTGATTTTTGACAGTCTTTACCGACAGCCCGAGTTCCGCAGCGATCTCCTCGTTGGAGAGTCCGTCACGTTTACTAAGCAGAAAAACAATGCGACACCTTTCCGGCAAAGCATCTATAGCACGCCATAGTCTGGCATCACGCTCCGACGTGTCGATATCGTCGTCTTCCACATCAGGCATATCCGCAATTCCGACAATATCGTTTCTTCTCCGCAAGAGCCCGATACATTCATTTCTGACACACCGGTACATATATGCCTTGAAATTGTCGATCACAATACCGTCACCGATACTCTGCCATGCTTTTACGAAAGCATCCTGAACCAAATCTTCAGCACTATCCACATCACCGACAAAACGCAACGCATACATACCCAACGGCAGGTAAAGTTTCTTAAATTCAGCCTCAAATTCGCGTACTGTCATAGATCTGTTGCAATAATACCGTCGACAAAGGTAGTAAAAACACACTACAGAACACCGCACATCATACTATCTACAGTAATGCAACAATGATCAAGAGGCTGTATCAGCCTTTTTTGAACTGATACAGCCTCCCGATCTATAACCACAGACTGTATTTACAACACAATCTTTTTACCAAGTACAATATATATTCCTGCTGCAAGTCCGGCAATCTCATTGCGGCCGGTGAAAAGGCGCAGAGTCTTCACACACATTCCATCGATACCGAATATGTCGGTCGTCATCTCGCAGTCAGAGTATATCACAAGGCGGCCGTTTTCACGTACGACACTGATACCTGATCCGTCATAGGCTCCATCGATACCACCAGGTTTCATAGTTTCAATATCGACATCGATGTCAATCCGGCTGCCGTCGGCCGATACCGCATATACCGAGAATGGATATACAGTAGTCACTTCCGACATATTGTCTCCGGAAATCGCCGACACAAACGAAGATCCGTGATCATCGAGCAGACATGCAGTCGCCGCAGAAACCTCTCGCCTGCAGAGAGTCGCTTTCAGATCATAGCCACTTCCCTTTCTGCATATTTCCAACGGAGTCTGCACAACCTCACAAGCCTCGGATTCAAACCGCACGACACCCGGCTCAGTACCGTCATATAGACTTACTATATAGGGTGTATTGGAATCTATTCCTTTCATAAGGCCAAATACGTCGGAACCGTCATCACCGAGCGATGCAACCATGTAGATACCATTGGCATTGTCTACTTCAAGTCCACTGAATGCCGACATTTCACCTCCGGCGGCATTCTTCACCTTGTCAGGAGAGAACGGAAGTACCAACGGACTCCAGTTGCTTTTACCGTCAGAAACACTCAACGGAATTTCCATACTGATCGTATTCCCTTCCGTCACACTGAAACTGTTGAGAGCCCGGAAGTCGTATCCGGGATCAAGAGATATGCTCCCCAGAGCCTCGTACACGCGCCCGCCGACCGCTTCTGCATCCTGACGCACACGCACATAGTTGGCTTTTGCGGCAGGCAATTCCACGTTTTCATCAAGATAGACAATACAGTTGGGATTGATCCCGGCAAAGGCATCGGCAGAATATCCTTCAGTACGCGGGCTTGCAGCTCTACGATGTACACGTGCCGGCTGAGAGTCCGGACGAGGAGCCGTAATTATAATACTTGTAAGACCGGTACAGCCGCTGAATGCATTGGCTCCAATAGCCTTAATGCCGGTAAAACTGAGATTCCCGAGCGATATACAATCTTTGAACGCCTCGGCTCCGATAGTATTTACACATTCCGGAACATGCACATTCGTAAGATTCACACAGCCGCTGAAAGTACCAGCCTCTATATCGGCAGCAGCCGGAAGCGATACTGTCTCCAGAGTTTCTTTACCGGCCATCGCTCCTTCCGGTAATGCCACTGACAACGCTGATAAGTCCAGTTGCTCAAGAGCCGGAAGCTCATCAATTATTTCTTTTATCTTTTCAGCACTGATATCACCGGCAAGAGCTATCGAGGTCACATCTTTGGCCTCAGATGCGTCGATCATGTCAGCCTCATCAGGCCCGATAGTAGCTCCGTTGACAGGTACGGTATATACATTCACGGCCACATCTTCATCATCGACATCGACATGATAATAGCCTTCGTCATCAACAGAAACTATGTTTTCACCGACCTTTACTACCGTCCTTACCTCATCGGCATTGATTCCGCTGAGATCCACTTTGAAACGGACAGCACTGCCTTCTCTCACGTTTTCAATCACAGGCGCAACAGCATTATAATAATTGAAGGTCTCGAACTCTGTGGCATTGTCACCATCCGACTCTTCATTATTACGAATTTTCTCCGGTTTGATCACCAGATTTGCCGATGCACAATTGAAAATGACATCATACAGATAAACCACATCGACTACATGGTTTCCAACCAGATCCTTCCTGCTTATATCGTTGGGATTATAGAATGTCAGTGCAACAGAACCATCAGAAGCGATATTCTCATCAGGAATCAGCCGACCGTTGTCATATACTTTGAGTTTGCGTTTCGCATCATAGGCATCGGCTCCTTCAGGACGATTGGCGGCCGCATCGCTTTTAGCAGCGATATACACCTGTCCGCTGAATACGAGACTTTGTTCAGCAGTATTATTCCCGACAAACGATACGACTTTCGACAGATCAAGCCCGCTGTTTTTCACGAAACAACGTGTCACATCGAAATTCACGCCATAGACCGGATAATCATAGACCATATTGAACTTATTGTAAACCCAGCCATTGATCCAGTCGTTGTATCCATTATTATGCTCCGTTGTATAAGCATCCCAATGTTCAGGCTTGACGACTACAGTGACCTTCGACGGATCCGCAAGACCAAGATCATTCGGGAAATATGTAGGGTCATTCCCCAGACCTGATGACGAATTAAAGTCTATGTGATGGACTTTATCTGCATTGTCTCCGACGGGTGCAGCATAACAGTATATCACAGACAGTTTGTCACAGCCCTTGAAACAATCTCTTTTAAGACCGCCCTGATGCGCCCGATCCTTGCCTCCCATATACACCTCATCATCATTGTATAGATCATGAGGCAGTTCCAGTTCTGTTATTTCCGAGCAATTATATAATGCGCTCGCGCCGATGCGCTTCACAGTCAGCGGGAATTTCAGATCTCTGAGTTTTATTCCGGTCGTAGTTATTGACGACAAACTACAGAATGCCTCAGCAGGAAATTCATCGGCAGGATAAGCAGCAGGGGCATTACGGTCAGCCACGATATTGGCTCCGAAAAGATCAAGAGAAACTACAGTATTATGAGCTGTAATATCACGAAACAGACCGAAGTCTGTATAATCTATATTGCCGCGAACCACGACTTTCGGCCTAAGCGCAGCCTTTCTTTCCCGGTTGAAAGCGGGATTATTCGGATCCCATAAACGCTCGCCTGGCTCAAGATCAAAGACCACCGCTTCCATTTGGTCGGGAGTAATGACTCTGACATCAAAATTCAGATCTTCCTTGGCAATAAACGAATAGCTCACGAATTTAGCTTCTTTCGCATAAGGAACGCCATTGACTGACATCGTAATGACATCTCCGGCCGACTTGGGTGTGATTTTGAATGTGAGATCACGGCCATGTACAGCATTTGCGACAATACCTGACAGATTGGCCTTTTGCTCAAGACCGTCCGGGAATGTGAAATTATATACTGGCGTCTGGTTGTTGATTGCCGGTATCGCATCGATCACATTATTATTGCTGCCTTTTACCAGAGTCCATGTCTTTTTGTTGTAGGAAGTGGCCAGACGGATCATATTGCCTTCTTTCACTGTCGCATCCGTAACACAGCAGTTCACATTCATTTTAAAGCCACGGCCACCGGCCGCTGACCAGTTGCCTATCGGTGAGATGAATTCTTTGATCATGCCATCGGCTGTCGTAAGCACCATTCCCCAGAACGCTTTGTCTGTAACAGCAAAAGAATTGACACGTATTACAAAAGGCACACCTGGAAGCACATTGACCGCATCCGTAAACATACCGACAGTGCCACCATCGTCGGTGATTGTCCACGGCGAATCGTATGCCTGGTTTGTCCGGATCGGTTCTACGATATCGAAATGAATGATCGTATTATCATTGATCGTCACGGTATAATTACCTTGGGCATCGGGTCGTAAAAGAGTGGAATTGGCATACACATCCAGTCGGTTGTCATCGTCGACTATATACTCTGCGGTAAACACCGCTTTCTTTCCTTTGCCATATCGGCCGGGATCAGTATCACATACATATCTGACCGTCGGATTCTCCATCACCGCAAAAGCATAGTCCGCGGAAGTCTGAATCGGATCCACAACCTTATTCGCGATATCTTTCCAGTATTCCTTCCGGTTGTAGCTGTCGAGTGCAGCCTCACTCGGACAATGCAGTGTCATTTTCGAGGTAGGCGCTCCGTGAAACACACACCAGTTGATGTAGACCGGAGTCGGATTTCCCACCCACACATCGAGCAATCCCGACGATGCATTGAACACATTATACTCAATTGTATTCACGCTTGCCGGAATTACGATCCCGGATATACCGCATGACCGGAAAGCACCATTATTGAGCCGCGTCACATTGTTCGGCAATATTACCTCTTTCAGGCTCCAGAGCCCGCGGAAAGCTTCGCGGGGAATCGCATTTGCCTGATCGGCGCCATTGGCCGCTATCTTGACAGACGATATGTCGAGACGTGTAAGTTTCATGCTGCTCTTCATGAACGCAAAATCCCTGGCATCTATATTGCCGAACAGAGTAAGTTCCTTGACCGTTCCAGCCTCTCCTCCGGAAAGCAGCGATTCAAGCGAACCAGGCTCGTTTACCCACAGACTGCGCTTTTCCTTCACATCAGCAGCACGCTGCACATATATGGCGATATCCTGGTCTTCTATTACATTGTTGATGGTATAGTTATAATTCGCATCCGGAACAAGCACGTAACCATTGGCCTTTACTGTGATTACATCGCGTTCGGGATATGCGGGCACAACTCTGAACCGGTAGTTCCAGCCCGGTATCACACGGCTCTCTCCGCTGAATGTGACATCGACGAGAGGCGATGTATGACTTATGGCAAAGTATCGAGGCTCAGCCCCTTTGGCGACAATTTCATTCGTTGTAATAAGTTCACCGGCAACCGGGAGCCACGATGCACCGTTATCAGCGCTTGTGGCCATACGGATCATATCACCTTCAGCGACATCAGTTCCGGCTGGAAGCTGACACTTGAAATCTGCATAAGTGTATGGGAAAACATCCATTCCGGCCAGAGAAAAACCGCTCATATCGCTCAGAAGCGATTTGAAAATACCATCAGCCGAGAACAATGCCACCGCAATCTTTCCGCTGAAATCATTGTAGCTTACATTCTTCAGATTGCCGACTCTTACAGTAAAGGTCTTACCAACGGAAAGGTCTCCGGAAAAATCAGAACCCATGCCGACCTGCCGGCTATCGGACGTGATATGTATCGGAGACCATGCGGAATTATATCCGTCACCAGGCTTTATATTGTAGATTATTGTGGTAAGATTGTTAAAACTGTGCTGTTGGCTTACATTCGGATTCAGCGCAGTGCTCGCATACCAGCCTCCGTTGTTGTTTCCGTCGGCGCCACCCCAGCCCCAGTTTATATGGATCATACCGCTGAAAGGATCGTAACCGTCCACTACAAACGCATGGCCTGCCGTAACATCCTGTCCGCAATAAAGCACCGGACGACCTGCTTTGATATCATTCTCGACCAACCGGTCGAACTCGGCCTGCGTAGCCGTTTCAGAACGTTTCTTATACGACACACCCGGATCATAACCGAAGTAATTGATCAACGCGGCGGGCACTTTCACCTCATAAGCGCTCGAACCGGAGTAGCCGAACTGTGTGCCGATACTGCTGGCCGCATGATAGACGAGCGTTGCAACCGCATCGGACTCAGCCTGCGAGTATCCGTAACGGTAATTGTCCATACGCATATTCGGCCAGTCATATGCCACATCAAAATTCACCCCATTATAGCTGCCATTACCCTTTTCCGGATAATTATGATATTTCATGATCATCGCCATCGCAGTGCCTACACATCCGGCGAGGGGATTACCCGGAATCATACTGTTGAACGGAGCCTCCTGACGCCACTCGGGTGTCTTAAGCAATATCCGCTCACTGCTTCTGGCAGCCCTACGCACAATATGACGGCGTTCGTCCTGAGCCACAGGCTTCTGCAAATCCGCTGCCACTATAATTTCGCTCTCGAGCCCCTGCATCATCCACTTCATAGCCGGAGGCACTGAAGCCGCATTATAGCTGTTTTCCAACGAATAACCAAGCACCGGAGTAGTACAGTCATCGGCCGAAATAATGACAAAACCCTGGTGATCCCGGATATTGAACACATAATAAAGCGGTTTTGACTTTGATACACATGTGTACACATGATCCAAATCATCTACAGATGCCAATTGATCGGAATCGCCCGCACTGAAGAAATCGGCAGCCAGTTGTTTTGCGCTGTCTACCGACACGACATCAGCATGTGTCAGTAATGCGGCACATGCGAACAGCGGGAAAATTAGCCTTTTAGAGTAATGTGTTAACATACCTTTCTGTTAATTTTCGCTATTGTTTTAGACGTAAAAGAAAATAAATAATATATGTAAGTGACTTTTGTATTTATAGTAAATATCTGTGTAATGATGTATGACAAATAATCCCACACAATCTATTTAGCCCTCAAACGATGCAAAGTTATGCAATTATTCTCAATTTTCACAAAACGACATCAACATCCACAGGACAACCATATCAAAATATAGAACTGACATCTACAAATGTGTTTCGGACAAAGATATTGACAGCAACCGTTTCATTATTTCAAAATTGCTGATGAGCCTCCTGACTGTTCTCCTAATTCATTGCTCCGTTGCACCTTTTTACCATATCCAAACGTATATGTCACAGACAGATTGATTCTTCGATGATAATAGGTTCCTCCCTGCATCATAGTTTCAGAATATATCGGAGAGTTCAAGGTTTGGATTGCCCCACACCAGTCGCCTCTAAACATGTTGATTGCCGAAAGTCGTATATTCCAATTTGAATTCCCCCATCCTGTTTGCAGCTGATAGAAGTCTCTTGTCCTATACCAGACTCCCTGATTCCCCTGTATGGTCTTGTCGGCAGACTGGTATGATGCCTGCAGATAGAACTTTCTAATGTAATATGTTGCAGACGCATTTATTGAGAACGGATTCTTTGACATATTGTAGCAACCGCTGTACCTGAATATTGACACTGATGGTTGCGCTGCTAATTGCAGGCTTCCATCCAATAACTTTAAGTTGAATGACAGACCTGTTTGAGTCCGGTTGTAATCTTGGTCTGATGAATATGTTTTCAAAATAGCTTGACCATCCTTATATCGTTCAAATACCGGAACATATAAGTTATATTCTCCAAAATATTGGCCATATATCGACATTGAAAATGTATTATCAAGAATCCAGTTATATTGCAGATTGAATGTAATCTGGCGAGAAAGAGAAAGGTCGGGGTTTCCTGTCTTGTACATGAGCTCATTGTCTTGCAGCACATTAGGAGTCTTGACGTTTTCTCCCGGATAGTTGGCGCCATAGTGAAAAAACGCATGTAAAGAATGATGCCCTGATGGAGAATATCTGCCAGAAATATTTATCAAAGGATATAGTTCACTTACGTATTCCCCATTGATCCCGTTGCGTTCCCATTGTAGTGCGATATTTGAGTCGAACCGCCATCGGCGATTGTTGAAATTATATCCGAGTCGCACACCGGCATAACTGTCAGTGAAGCTATTTTCATAATGAGTGCTGCCGATGTATTTCACTTCATTTTTATTTGTTCCTGCATATATGTTTGCGGATGCGCTATGCTTGTTTGAAAGACCTTTATATAGTGAAACGCCCCCAGAGAATCTGTAATAGTCTTCCCGAGATGTATTGTCGATCGCTTCACTACCCGGCAAAGAAGACATATAAATATAAGAGTAGTTTGTGTGACCATAATTAGCTTTTGGACTTATGCTCAGTTGAAAATCATTTGGCAATATGAAGTAATATGCTCCTGACCATATAAAATGTCTGGTTGTATAAGGCTGATTGTTCTGATATGAACAACCGGTCACACTCTTGGGTGAGTACGACAGATGACCTCGTGTTTCCGCAATTGGACTTTGGTCAAAATTAAAACCTGCTGTATTTCCAATCTGTATATTACCGCTATCATACACCGCACGAAAAGTGACAGGATACTGATTGTATCTGAAATGAGTGTTGTCAAACTCCTCTCTGCGTGTTACCGTATAGTCTTTACTATCTTTGTCTGCCAGCGTATATTCTCCGGCCCGCGAAGTTCCTGCATGATGAATGTCATGGTTTGAGGCTCCGGCATATAAGTCAAAGATCATACTTTTATATGAGAATTTTGAATATATCGCTGCCCTGCTTGACAGACCGACCATAATATTTTCACTGCCGCTCAATTTGGTATATCCGCCATATTCGTATTTCTGCATAATAAAATTGATTACATGCTCATTTCCGCCAAATCGTGGATCTGTCGGAAAATCGAGATACTCTATTCTCCTGACATCAGCAGTCCTCATTCCTTTTAGTTCTTCTGACGTTGCTGGCAATCCATCGACATATATCGCCACTTCACCACCGGTTAAAGTCGTTACAGACTCATCGACAAGATTGATATTGATCTGAGGTATTGCAAGATACCTTAATAAATCAACAGCTGTCTGCGACGCGTTTTTTTGTCGTTGTGTAGGTCTATATATCGTTTTATCTGTAGAAGTATGTGTATTATCAGCCTCTACCTTAACAGTCTGCAGACGTATGGGTAATTCATCCATTCGGACAGTCCCGACAGAGAATGATTCACACGCCTTATACGCAGGTTTATATCCGAGGCAAGCAAATTTGGCGATTACTCCTTGTCTGTCGCAAGGTATGGAAAAGCGCCCGGTATCATCGGTTATGCCGTATGTGATTACTGTTGAATCGTTCGGAGCAAGCAGCATAACCGTTGCCGCAACCACTGGCTCGTTATCGTTGCCAACAGCACGGCCTGTATAGCAAAATTTCCCATGTTGCAGAGCCTCGATATAGTAATTACATCCTTTTTTAATAATTGATATCGGATTAAGTCCTATTGTCTGTCGCAAAGCGTCGTAAGCGTCATCCGTGTGTATTCCCGCTGATGTTTTATAGCTGTCGAGTTCTTTGTAAATGAAGGAAATATTTACGTCCGGATGATCTTTGCTTATTCTTACGATGGCATCCGATATCGGGGTATCTTTGAAAGAATAGGTGTATTTGTACGCACTGGATGAGGTATACATCATCACAGACAATATTATGGTCAGGATAGTTCTCATTTTCAATCAATGGTCAGGAGGCCGCCGTCTTGCTTGATATTAATTTGCTCGAATGTATTGAGCTGTTCCACAACCTCGTTGAGCGGTAACGACAGATCCAGTTTGTAGTAGAGGTGCAATGAGGCTGCTTTTTTGCTATTAAACTTGACCTCTACGCCATATGCATCGGCGACATCTCTCATTATCGTTTCAAGAGGCTCGTCCTCAAACATTATCGGTCCACGACCAACATTAACAGCATCGCTATCAGCCGCTATTGGATCTGCTGAAACGTATTCAACAGACGATACTTCAGTCACATTGCCGGCAACAGGTTCCGGTTTATGACCGATTAATGATACTGATACGGCGATGCCGGCTGCAAGGGCCACGACTGATGTGCCTGTAATGGCAGCGACTGATGTGCCTGTAATGGCAGCGACTGATGTGCCTGTAATGGCAGCGACTGATGCGGCGCGGCTACATAACCAAAAGCGTAAATGGCGAGAACGTACGGAATGTTGCTCCGAGAACCTTTCCCACTCGGCTTCAACATCAACCTTTTTGTCGGCATCCATCGCAGAATCAACCTTACATAAGAGATTATAAATCTCTCCGGTCTCCGGATCCGACATTATTTCAGCCAACTGTTTGGATGTATATTTTTCGGGATGCTCGACAATATCAAGCACAAATTCGTATTTATCCATTTTCGTTGAGTTTTTTGCGGATGATTGTCAGCGCATGACTCAGATGACGGTAGACGGCAGTCTCGCTTATCCCCATTGTCGTAGCAATGTGTGCAAACATCAGCCCGTCCGAAAACCGCAATTCCATGATGCGTCTTGCTTGCGGTGATATGTCAGACTTAATCAGATTGTATATCTGTGCAATGGTTTCCTCATCAGGCCAGTCTTCGCTGTCGTATTTCTCATTTTCAAGGAAATAACGGTGGACAATCCGTTGATGAATCTCGCAGTCACGGATATGGTTCAGGCATCGGTTTCTGACTGCTTTAAAAAGATAGCCCCCTGTTATAAAAATGTCAATAGATCCGTCAAGAAGCGATGCGAACACATCATGTACAACGTCGCGCGCAATATCGTCGTCATGCAGAAGTGCCACAGCCAACCGGTACAACTGCGCATAATGTGCCTTAAAAAGCCGCTCTATGTCGTTTCTGTTCGTCATACACTAATAAGACACACAACATCCGCAAAACTCAATCCCAAAAGAGAAAAATTTCCGGCGCATAGTAATAAACCTGTGTTAGAATAATAAAAAGTTTTACCTTAGCAGCA
>CAOKFI010000036.1 GCA_948467675.1 uncultured Porphyromonadaceae bacterium | reverse complement strand
TCAGGGGTCAATTCAACCTTGGTCTAAGGGGTCATCCGAGCCTGGGTTTTCCACTCGGTCTTGAACTTGCCACATGCGCCGAAAAAATTGGTCTGTCAGAATTGGGAATCAGTCACAACCGCTGCATAGACCCGGAACTGATATGTCGCCTTTGCCCAAACCTGAAGCCATTAATAAGCAATTTAAAAACAGACAAAGGGCAACGCTCGCTTTGCGGGTGTATAACATCAAAGGACATAGGGGTATACAACACTTGCACTCACGGATGCGCGTACTGCTATGCCAACACTTCTCCGTCTTCTGCCCATCAAAACTACATTCGTCATAAGAAAAATACAGACAACGACTCAATCCTCTGAACTCGATGGCAATACCTCAAACTTATAGCAGTTTGGGATATGATTGATTCGTCGATCCAATAAACGAAATAGAGAAAATGTCTATAAAGACACACTTCTCCAATAAGTATAATATCGGCGAATAGTCGTAACCTGTGTCATGATTACTCGCTGTTTGCTATAGATCAATCTGATAAAGTATATGAACACTCAGCGGAGAATCATCAGACAGATATGGATGATTGAACTCTCCGGCCTTTACCATTCCAATTTTTTGCATCACACGCTCTGACGGGACATTTATCTCGGCGGTGAAAGAAAACAATCGTTCAATTCCTGCACTCTTTGCCAGACTCAGCACAGCTTTAGCGGCTTCAGTCGCATATCCCTGATTGTGATAATCAGCTGCAAGACGCCAGCCAATTTCAACGCCGGGAGTAAAGTCGGCATCGAAACCTATCTCATGCAGCCCGACGTAACCGATAAACTCTCCTGTGGATTTTATTTCCACAGCATACAATCCCCAGCCTTTAGAGTCGAACTCCTTCTGAATACGATTGTAAAATGATTCGGTTTGTTCGTCAGTCAAAGTTGCCGGGAAATAGCGCATAACCCGCTCGTCCTTATTCATCGAGATGAATAAATGTAAATCCTCCAGCTTCCATGAGCGAAGGATTAATCGGTCTGTTTCAGCAAAAGTCATTTGAAATTCAATACTTTATAATACTGCCGCAATATTGCGAATAGAGGAGAGACCTTCATATAAGAGACATTAGACTTTGCCATCTGCATATTAACTTATTACGATGCAAAGATATAGAAAGTCATAAAACTTCTTCATGCAACTCTGTTGCCCAATACCGAATCCAACACATCGCCCTCGCTTTTCAGCAAGACCGAGAGTGACGGGGTCTCTACTAAGAAGAAATTCCTCACATTGCCACAACAATAATCTCGCACTCTTGCAGGGGCTTAACATGTGTTTATCAGTCTATTTCATTGTGGTATGAGGAAATTTTCCGTAACTTTGTAATTAGAATATCACCAATCTCATATGGCTAATAAAAGGACAAATAGATGTCTATACAAATCGGATTTCAAATCATTCATTGAAACCGATACGTATGCTATCCTGGGACGCATCCACGATGCGTTTCATGGATCGGTATTGACTACTACCGACGAGGCATGGTTGGGCGAAATACAGTTTTTACAAAACATTCTTTTGCCATGGAAAGAAGAGGAAGCGGAAATAATATTTGAATACGACATCCCTCGTCTTGGCAAACGCATTGACGTAGTTCTGCTTTTGAGAGGAATAATTTTCTGTCTTGAATTCAAGGTGGGGCAGAAAGATGCTTTACAGTCAGATGTGGAGCAGGTGATGGACTATGCGCTTGACTTAAAGAATTTTCATCGCTTTAGTCATGACCGTATTATTGTTCCCATTTTAATTCCGACAAAACACACGTCGTCATCAAGTTCGTTTACACCATCTGTTTATAATGACTCAATATTCAATCCTCTGATTACAGGAGTCCTTGGATTGCAGAATCTTATTCAAGATGTTTTGCGTCATACCAATGCAACTGTTCCAGGAACAATAAAGGATTGGATTATTAGCCCATATACGCCCACTCCGACAATCATTGAAGCTGCACGCTCATTGTATGAGAACCACTCTGTTGAAGATATAACCCGACATGAAGCCGACAAAGTAACCACGGACGCAACGATTACCTATATACTTGACATAATAAATCACTCAAAGAGAAAAGGAGAGAAGAGCATCTGTTTCGTTACGGGAGTTCCAGGTGCTGGTAAGACTTTGGTTGGTCTTGATGTTGCCGTCAAGCAATCTTATCAAGACGACGGCAAGTTTAATGAGAATGATGGAGCGGTTTACCTTTCTGGCAATGGCCCTCTTGTGGCCGTTCTGACAGAAGCTCTTGCGCGCGACAACTACAAAAAAGCCCGGGAGAAAGGCGAATACAAAAAACTCTCGGATTCTCGTCGTGAGGTGAACAAATTCATCCAAATTATCCACCGTTATAGAGATAATATGCTTGCCAAAATAAAGAATCCGGTGATAGATGGGAATCTTGAGATTGATCCAGAGAAAGCCGTAAAACTTAAGCACAGTGGATATGGCGAAGTTGAGCATGTTGCAATATTCGATGAAGCGCAGAGAGCATGGACCCATAAACGCATTGCTGATTATCTGAAACGTGGTGGTACATACGGAAATAAACTTAAGGTTGCCAATTTCCCTATGTCGGAGGCTGCATTCCTTATCTGGTCTCTTGATCAGCGAGAAGATTGGGCTACAATTGTATGCCTTATCGGAGGAGGACAGGAAATAAATACCGGCGAAGCAGGCATTTCCGAATGGATAACTGCTCTCAACGAGCGCTTTCCGCATTGGAATGTCTACATTTCCGATAAGTTGACTGAACCTGAATATGCGGAAGGTAAGGTTAACGAACTTCTTGAGCATAATCCAAACGTTGTTTTTTCAGATAAACTACATCTTGGAGTGAGTCTGCGTTCATTTAGAGCAGAACGGCTGTCAGCATTTGTGCATTCTCTACTATCGTTTAATACGGATGCAGCCGAGTTATATAGGAACGTCGTTAGTCATGGATACCCCATAGTTCTCACTCGTAGCATGGATAAAGCCCGCGAGTGGCTCAGACAACAAGCACGAGGCACGCAGCAAACAGGTATTCTTATTTCAAAAGTTTCGGCCCGATTTAAACCCCTGTCTGTTCATGTTCTTCCTCAAAATGAAGATAACGCAGTGCACTGGTTCCTTGAAGATAAAACAGATGTTCGCTCATCGAATTATCTTGAAGAAGCAGCCACCGAGATTCAGGTACAGGGCTTAGAAGTAGACTTTGCATGTGTGCTCTGGGATGCTGATATGCGCTATGAAAATGGCAAATGGACTTTCTGGAAATTCAATGGTAAGACGCAATGGGTACCAGAAAAGAATACTGAGATACAGAAATACATGCTTAATGCATATCGAGTTCTTCTCACCCGCGCTCGACAAGGTATGGTAATCTGTATTCCGAAAGGAAACAGACGTACCACTCCGGAAGGCTTTCCTGAGGATCCAACACGTCGACCATCATTCTATGATTCAACATACGAATATTTCAAGTCTTTAACAGACAATATTATATAAAAATTAATAATTGAGCGCGTCTAAGAAAATAGATAGCTTATTTAGCACAAACAAAAACATCTTGCATATGATACCTCCATTTCAGAAATATCTTTATCCTTTTCTTTATTTGATGGGTGATGGTAAAGTGCGAAACATTTCACAAGCCAGCAATGATCTTGGAAAATCCATGAATTTAACTGATGAAGAGCTTGCTGAAACATACGAAACAAGCGGTCAGAACCGTCACCATGGCCGCTGTGGTTGGGCTCGTACTTGGCTCCTAAAAGCAGGTGTGCTTGACTCGCCCAAAAGAGGACATTTTGTAATCTCAAAATCTGGTAGAGAACTTTTAGAATCCGGAGAAACGGAAATTACGCAAAAGTTTCTGATAGACCATTACCCAAGTTTCGCTGCTTTTGCCAAAACAAAAAAGAAAGATAAACATGAATCAAATTCAGATGAAACACATGATACCTCTGATCCCATGAATCAAATGGAGGATGCATTTGCTCAATTAAATAATAAACTCATAGATGATATATTGCAGTATGTCAGCGAACAGGATCCAAAGTTTTTTGAGAAACTGGTAGTTGATTTGCTTGTGGCAATGGGATATGGAGGAGACTTTGAGGATGCTGCAAAAGTCACGCAATTTTCTAACGATGGTGGTATAGATGGTATTATTAAAGAAGATGCTCTTGGACTTGACAAAGTATATCTTCAGGCCAAGCGCTGGAAAGAAACTAACGTGGTGGGGGCGCCAGATATTCATAAATTTATGGGAGCACTTATGGCAATCGGAGCATCTAAAGGCGTATATATCACAACTTCCAGTTTCTCAAAAGCCGCAATTGATGTCGTTACATCCAACAAGAGTCTGAAACTGGTACTCATTGACGGCAAACAACTTGCCAAATATATGATAAAGTATAATGTTGGCGTTATATCTCAACACTCATTTACTATTAAGCGTGTTGATACCGGTTACTTTGAAGGAGAGTAACTAACAACAAAGTAGTGGTATTATGTCATATGAAGAAAGATATAATGAGTTTGAGCAATACCTTACTTCAGGGAAACCAGGGGAAGGATTGTGCGCGTAACTGGTCGATGGCGATGGAGTTGCAGAATGTTGACAGGCTGAGGTTGTCGGAGTTTCTTCTTGAATAGGCAAAGGTAATATTGATGGGAATATTTCGAGTGAGGTGGTTGGCTGACGACTGGAGGAGTACTATAGCCAAAGGTCGGTACGAGAAAAGGTGGAAGCTGACGGCACGTTTGAGGCTGATGTCGGGAAGATGCTAAACATCAAGGCGAAGTTTCAAAACGTCATTATCTACAAAACTTTCACTGAAAGAGATGGCCGTGATAAGACAAGTACAGGGCAATCATTAAAATGGAAATAAGGAGTTTAGAACATATTGATTTTGATACGCTTTTCCGAGGCTTTGAAAGTGCATTCTCTGACTATGAGATCCGATTTGATAAAGATGAGGTGTGTTCAATGCTTGAAAGGCGAGGGTATGATCCCATGATGTCGTTTGCAGCGTTCGACGGTGGTAAGATAGTGGCGTTCACATTGAACGGGGTAGGGCATTTCAATGGAATTCCTACCGCTTACGATACTGGTACGGGAACCGTGAAAGCTTACCGTGGTCAAGGACTTGCCGGAAAGATATTCTCACATTCCATTCCGTTCTTAAAATCTGCAGGCATCAGACAATATCTGCTTGAAGTATTGCAGAACAATGACAAGGCAATAGCCGTATATGGACGTATGGCGTTTAGGACGACACGGGTATTGGACTGTTTCAGACAGTCGGTTTCCGATATCCGCAATCTTGATACAATCAGCGATAGTTTCTGTCGGATTATGCCAATCGATATCGACTCTGTCAGAGGTGCCCAGCTATTCTGTGACTTTTGCCCGTCATGGCAAAACAACTTTGAATCAATAGAGCGAGGTAAGTCAGGTCTGACATTCCTCGGAGCTTTCAAAGCGAGTCAGATGACTGGCTATTGTGTGTTTGACTCCGTAACGGGGGACTTGTCTCAGATAGCTGTGCACAAAGAGTTCAGACGCAACGGCATTGGCACGCAATTGCTGCGTGAGGCCACAACTCGGATGTCTGCGGATATTATCAAGGTTCTGAATATTCCTTCCGACAATGATACCCTAAGCCGGTTCCTCGAAAGCAAGAACATAGGTATGGCGAGCCGGCAGTATGAAATGCTGCTACCTCTTTGACTCAAACAGGCTGCGTTTGTCCCATGAAGGATGAGCGGGATCTTCGGCAACGAGAGCTTCCATGAGGTCAATCCCAAGAGCGGTCGCAAGCATTTGTCCGTATTCAGGATCTGCGTTATGACATGCGCGCACATGACGTTGCTTGATGAAGAGCGGAACCTCCTTCATCTGTGCTGCGGTGTTCTGGCATGTGGCCAGTTTGTCGTGACTGCTCATCAGCCGCCATAGTTTTCCTGGCTGAGTGTAGTAGTCTTCGTCGTACGCGCGTTCATCATAGTCGTATATTTCACCGTGGACAGCCATGGGCGGTTCCTTGTATCCGGGAGATTCCTGCCACTCGCCGAAACTGTTGGGTTCGTATGGCACGGTTCCTCCGTAATTGTTGTCGGTACGCATCTGACCGTCGCGATGATATGAATGGAACGGGCATCGCGGTTGGTTGACGGGTATAAGGTTATGGTTTACTCCCAGTCTGTATCTTTGAGCGTCGCCGTATGAAAACAGTCGTCCCTGAAGCATTTTGTCAGGAGAGAATCCGATGCCGTCAACTATATTGGCTGGATTGAAAGCCGCTTGCTCTATGTCGGCGAAGAAGTTATCCGGATTACGGTTTAACTCGAGTATGCCCACATCGTGCAACGGGAAATCTTTGTGATACCATACTTTGGTGAGATCAAACGGGTTTATGTGATATTTCCGAGCTTCGTCTTCAGTCATTAATTGTATCTGAAGTTTCCAGCGCGGATATTCGCCGCGTTCGATGGCATCGTATAGGTCGCGCTGATGTGATTCGCGATCTTTTGCAATTATCTGTTCCGCTTCCTGATCCGTGAGATTTTTGATCCCCTGCATGGTGCGGAAGTGGAATTTCACCCAAGTCCGTTGGTTGTCTTTGTTGATGAAACTGTATGTGTGGCTGCCGAATCCGTGCATGTGCCGGAATGAAGCCGGAATACCGCGCGGCGACATTGTGATCGTGATCTGGTGCAGAGCCTCAGGCAGAAGTGTCCAGAAATCCCAGTTGCTCGTCGGATTACGCATGCCGGTGCGCGGATCACGCTTTATGGCATGATTCAGATCAGGGAACTTGAGCGGATCGCGAAGGAAAAATACCGGAGTATTGTTGCCTACGAGATCCCAGTTTCCCTCATCGGTATAGAATTTCATGGCAAAGCCGCGGATATCGCGTTCCGCGTCGGCGGCTCCGCGTTCGCCGGCTACGGTCGAGAACCGTACCAGACAAGGAGTCTGCTTACCGACTTCAGCGAAAATAGATGCTCTGGTATATTTGCTAATATCATTGGTCACAGTAAATGTGCCGAATGCTCCGGATCCTTTGGCATGCATTCTTCGTTCGGGGATTACTTCCCGGTCGAAATGGGCTATTTTTTCGAGATACCAGGGATTCTGGGCAGTCATAGGTCCATGTAGTCCGGCAGTCTGAACATTCTGGTTGTCGGCGATAGGGCGCCCGTTTTCGGAGGTGAGTCTATTCTTGTCCATATGTTATAAATTGGGTTTATGTCAGTAGTTCATGACATAGAACAACAATATCGAGATAAATGTTTGTATGGCGACGCGGCAATGATTGTCCGGTATATAACAACGGTGTCTGCCAAATTCATGACAGACACCGTTGTTATTATGGATTTAGATCGGTTTATGCTGCCGTTTTCCAATCCATTTTCAGTGATGCATACATTATCGCGGCCAAAGCTATGAACAGGCCTATGCTTCCTGCAAGCAGTGCGTATGTCTCAAGGTTGAGAAGAATGAAAATATAGCCATAGATGACAGCGAGCAGGAGAGCTATGACAGAACCTACGCGGGTGTTGCGTAACACTCCGGTCATATAGCCGCCTACAAGGGTTATTGTCATTATTGCGGCAATAAGATAGCTCAGTCCGAAAGTCATGTGTTCGGACAGTGCAAGCAGCAGTGAATAGAACAGAATAAGAGCCAGACCGATGAGCAGGTACTGGAACACATAGATCTTGTGCCGCATCATGGTTTCGGCAAACAGGACGCCTATGAATGTGAGGATAATGACGAGAACGGCATATTTGATGGCTCGTTCGGTTTTCTGATAGCGGTCTACCGGCATAAGCAAGTTTACCGATATTTTAGAGTTGGATATAGCCTCGCTGTTGTCGGTTGTATACACCTGCGGATAGTCGCGGTTTATGGCGCTGATATTCCACTCGGCGCGGAAATCCTTGTCTGTGATTTCACGGTCTGATGGCAGTGACATTCCATTGAAACTCGGGGTGTCACAGTCGCCCGTGATTATAATGGATGTCGATTTGCCTACAGGAGCCACCGACAGGGAATGGCTGCCGCGTAGACTCATCGAAAGTGAGTAGGGTACTGCTTTTTTGCCAGTCAGGGAGTCGAGGTTGACATTTGCCGAGAGATATGCTCCGGCGACTTCTCCATCAAAATAGAATACATCCTCGTCGTGGCATCCGGAAAATTCATAATCGTTGTCGCCAAGATGTATGTCCGACAGTTTTTCTATGCCTCGCAGATCTGTGATGTCGACTGTTATTGCGGCATTGTCTGTGATAAGGTCGGCGATGGCTATATTGGTTGGGAGGAGTGATGTCAGATCAAATTCGCCGGTCATCTCGATAGCTCCGGTATAGACGAGATCTTCGAATATGCCGCGGCGAAGGAACTGTGATTGAAGATCGGCTGTGACGTTGAGGCTTGCGGGAAGTATGGTGACATAGCCGATTGAATCTTTTCGTGAGTGGGTGCGATAGGGGATGACGAGTTGCGGGCCTGCCAGTGACTGCTGCCGGCTCCATTGCTGTCCGATCTCGTCGATGGCCTGAAGGCGGCGGTCTTCCCGGTCGTCGACCGCATTGTAAATTATAAGATTAGGAATCAGCAGTACGAGAGTCAGCAGTGCGATGAACAGGATCTTGAATGAGATAGAGTCGGAGAACTTTCTTTGCGGACGCATTGCGGGCGGTTCGCAGAACGGAGGAGGTGTCATAGTTTCCATAATTTTGTATTGTTTGATTGTGTGATGATTTTACTGATTTACAAACGGCCCTGGTCATGGTATGAATAGTATCCGTTTGGCGTGACTATAACATGGTCGAGAACACGGATGTCGAGGAGTGACGCACCATCGGTGATTTTGCGGGTCAGTCTGTCGTCTTCTGGACTCGGATGGCATTGCCCGGAAGGATGGTTGTGAACCATTACTATGGCGTTGGCCTGCATGTCGATAGCTTTTTTGAATATGATTTTGGGGTCGACTACCGTCGCGGCCATACCTCCTTGGCTTATGCGGTATTTACGGCGTACACGGTTCGCTTGGCTCAGTACTAACAGCCAGAATTCTTCGTGACCGAGGCGTTCGAGCTGGGAGCGCATAAGCTGATATATGGTGTCGCTCGATGTGATCTGCGGTTCTGTTTCTGAAAGCGCGCTTTGGCATCGGCTCCCAAGTTCGATTGCGGCGTATAGCGAAATGGCTTTGGCCGGACCTATCCCCTTGACATCGCGTATCAGCTCGGATATGGTCATGCGAGCCAGTTGCGAAAGTCTCTGATCGCAACGTGCCAGCAGTTCCTGAGCCAGGTTTATCACAGATTTGCCCTGTTGTCCGCTGCCGAGTATGATGGCAAGCAGCTCAGCGTTTGACAGTGATCCTATGCCATGTGCCAGTGCTTTTTCGCGAGGTTTGTCGGCATCGTCGAGATCGCATATACGACCATTGAAAGTGTCGGGGGCAGTGTTCATACAGACTTGGTTATTTGCCTTTGCGTATAAGTATTTCTTCTTCTATGTCGCGTCCGCGGTGCAACAGTATTTTCTGCACGTATGCTTTTATAAAACCACATCCGTATCCTCCGAGCTGTATGATGCTTGCCGGCACTGCTTTTAATCCTATAGCAAGTGAGCGTGTGGATATGATTGCACAGACAAGTATAGCCAGGAGGTATATGGCCAGTGGCAGCAGCCACCACGGACTGACGAATATTCCAAGCAGAATGAGAGTCACGGCTCCGATCACCGCTATGGCCGGAAGTGTGTGGACTATTTTCATCGATCCGGGATACAGCAGTTTCAGAGTGATGCGCGACATGCCGAATACGTAGACCTGACGGGCGAATTTGCGGAAGTCGACGCGACGTTTGTGGTACACATACGCTTCGCGAATGAGCCCGATAGAGAACCCGGCCTGCCGTATGCGTGTGCTCATGTCGATATCCTCGGAAAACATTTCGCGGAAACCTCCCACACGATCGTATACACGGCGAGAGTATCCCATGTTGAATGTCCGTGGTACGAACTTCTCCAGGCTTATTTTTCCACCACGTATGCCACCGGTTGTCAGAAACGATGTCATAGAATAGTTGATGGCTTTCTGTGTGTCAGTAAACGAATCGTGGGCTGCGTCAGGGCCTCCGAAACAATCGAGCGGTGCCCGATCCAACGCATCCGACAGGATCTCAAAATATTTTTCAGGAATCACGCAGTCGCTGTCGAAAAATATGAAGTAGTCGCCCTTGGCTTGTTCCAGACCGTAGTTACGGGCTATTGAGCGGCCTTCGTTTTCTTTGAAATAGTAATGTACATCGACCTGTCCGGCAAACAGTGCGGCCGTATCGCGGCATGGCTCTGTAGATCCATCCTCGACAAGGATTACCTCGAAGTCCATGCATGTCTGAGAGGCAAGGCTCTGCAGCAGGTCCTGCACTTCATCGACACGGTTGTAAACCGGTATTATTACAGAGAAGCGTGGCATCAGCTCATTCTCGATTTATAGTCATCAAATGTAAATTCACGCAATATGGAGCAGTCACCCTTATTGTCGCACAGCACTATAGAAGGGTGCTGTATGCCGTTGAACATCGTGGTCTTCACCGTGGTGTAGTGATTCATGTCCTCGAGAGTCAGACGGTCGCCGATCTTCAATGGTTCATTGAAACTCCAGTCGCCCATGAAGTCGCCACTAAGGCATGAGTTGCCTCCTAACCGATATGTCGGCAGTTCGGTATTTACGCCGACACTTTCTGTAATGGCCGGTTTATATGGCATTTCCAATGTGTCTGGCATATGGCATGCGAATGATACGTCGACAATGGCTGTTTTGACGCCTTGGTTTTCGACCACGTCGACTACCGACGTGATCAGATCGCCGGTGCGCCATGTGAAAGCGCTGCCAGGTTCCATGATTACCTCCAGCCAGGGGTATCGCGATCTGAATTCTTTGAGCAGACGTATAAGGTGGCCTGTATCATATCCTTCGCGGGTCATGAGATGTCCGCCTCCCATGTTTACCCACTTCAGCTGTGGCAGATATCTGCCGAATTGACTTTCAAAAGCCTCAAGCACATGTTCGAGATCGTATGATGTCGATTCGCACAGAGAGTGGAAATGAAATCCTTCTATCCCTTCGGGAAGAGTATCGGGCATCTGATCGATCGTGACGCCGAAGCGCGACCCGGGCAACGCCGGATTGTATATGTCGGTCTCGATGACGGAACATTGAGGATTGACTCTCAGTCCGGGGGATACGTGATGCGCTCCAGGTGTCGAGTTGTGACTGCCGACATCGGCTTTGAACCGTTCCCACTGACTGATGGAGTTGAATGTGAGATGTGTGCTCCCCTCTATGTATCGTCCGATGGTCTGAGGCGTGTATGCCGGACAGTAGTTGTGGGCTTCATTGCCAAGCTCCTCGAGGCCGAGTTGCAGTTCGTTGAGTGAACTTGCTGTAAAAGCATGTATATATTCCTTGATTATAGGGAAAGTGCGCCATAAGGCATTGGCTTTGAATGCCATGATTATATTGACCTGGGCTTCGCGGCTCACTGCTGTTATCAGCTCCAGATTGCGACGTAGTCTGTCTTCATAGACTATATAGAACGGGGTAGGGAGGTCTGTTATTTTCATTGGTCGGCAATATTGAATTTTGCGAATTTGAGCAGAAGTGTCTTTGATCCCACATTCTGGAATTCTACAGTGATGCGGGCGTCGGAATTTGATGTATCTATATTTTTTATGATACCGTTGCCGAACCGGCTGTGGATTATGTTCATGCCTTCCGACAGCTCATCGGCGGTATGCAATCCTTCGGCACCTGAAACGGCATTGGTTCTCGCAGGCGTTGCCGGTCTCGCAGGCTGGTGTGATGGCGATGATCCCAGAGGGCTCATGGCTGAATGGTACGACTCACGATAGTTGGCAATCGGATTGACCATTGTTGTGTGCCGTCCGAGATCGGTTCCGTTTGTCAGTGCCAGATATTGAGGATCTATGTCGCGTATGAAGCGTGACGGAGAGCAGGTCTTGGTCTGCCCGTTCTTGAATCGTGATGAGGCATAGGACATCATGCAAAAACGTTTGGCGCGTGTGATAGCGACATATAGCAACCGGCGTTCCTCCTCGATCTCTCCCAATGTCGACGAACTCATAATAGACGGGAACAGTTCTTCTTCAACGCCGACTATGAATACATTGCTGAACTCTAGACCTTTGGCTGCATGTACAGTCATCAGTGTAACCCGCTCGGTGGTGTCACCATCCTGGATGTCCTGATCTGTAGCCAGCGATACTTCGCCGAGAAAGTCGGTCAGTCTGATATTTTCGTTGCCTTCTTCAGTCTTCGATGCTACAAACTCTTTCACACCGTTAAGCAATTCGCCGAGATTTTCCTGTTTTGATATGCTTTCAGGCGTGCGGTCTGTCAGCAAAACCGACAGTAGACGTGTCTCGGAGATGATCCGTTTGGCAACGGATTCAGCGTCGTCACCATTGCGGTTCATGTCGATAAACGATTCTATCATATCACGGAATCCCAACAGTTTGCGTGCCGTGCCTGCGTTGATGCCGGTATCATAGTCGGCTATATTGTTGATGACAGTCCAGATGCTGACACTGTTATCTATTGCCGCTCTGGTGAGTTTGTTCATTGTCGTTTCGCCTATACCGCGTGACGGATAGTTGATAACGCGTTTCAGAGCTTCGTCATCGTCAGGGTTTACCGACAGACGGAAATAAGCGATCGCATCCTTTACTTCCTTGCGCTGATAGAATGATAGGCCGCCGTAGATCCGGTATGGAATGTTGCGCTTGCGCAGCGATTCTTCAAGTATTCGGGACTGGGCGTTTGTACGATACAGAATCGCATATTCCTCGAAATTGTCGTGCTGTTGCATTTTCAGCGAGGCTATGCGGTTGGCTACAAGGTAACTTTCCTCGAAGTCGCTGAAACTTTGTACCACCTCTATGCGCGCGCCGGTCTCATTTCGTGAGAATACGGTTTTGCGTATCTGCTCCGTGTTTTTGTCAATGAGAGAATTGGCCGCATTTATTATAGTCTGAGTAGACCTGTAGTTCTGTTCGAGTTTGAATATACGCAGATCCGGATATGTGTTTTTCAGATTCAGGATGTTGCGTATGTTGGCTCCGCGGAAAGAGTAGATGCTCTGCGCGTCGTCGCCGACCACGCACAGATTACGACTGCCCTGACACAATTGCGATACTATGAGATGCTGCGCGAAGTTTGTGTCCTGATACTCGTCGACGAGTACGTACCGGAAAAACTCCTGATAGTGGTGGAGGATGTCGGGGTTGTCGCGAAGCAATACATTGGTATAGTACAGCAGGTCGTCGAAATCCATGGCTCCGGCAACGAAACACCGGTTGAAATATGTGCGGTATATCTCGGCCATACGTGGGCGGCGTGCACGGCGATCCGCTTCCATAATGTCATTGGCCTGGGCATATTGCTGTGGCGATATCAGTGCGTTTTTAGCCGATGATATTGCCGACTGTACTACTGACGGCTTGTAAATCCTGTCGTCAAGATCCATATCTTTGATAATGGTCTTGATCAGTGATTTACTGTCGGCCGTGTCATAGATAGTGAAATTGCTCTTGAAGCCGATCCGTTCGGCATTAGCCCTGAGTATGCGCGCGAATATAGAGTGGAATGTACCCATCCATAATCGAGAGGCTGTTGCCCCTCCGACAAGAGTCTCGATGCGTTCACGCATTTCGCGGGCTGCTTTGTTGGTAAATGTCAGCGCAAGTATGCGCCAGGGTTTGTAATCTTGCCGGAGCAGGTGTACGATCTTGTATGTAAGCACGCGCGTTTTGCCCGATCCAGCACCGGCTATGACCAGCGATGGACCATCGGTGTAGAGTACGGCATCGCGTTGCTGTTCGTTCAGTTCCTGTGTGAAGTCTTCTTCCATGTTACTCGTTTAGCGATATCTGACTCAGGCGGTGTTCCAGTTCGGTTGAGTTGAGGCGTGTTGAGAGGGTTCCGCGATGGGCTATAGATATGTTGCCTGTTTCCTCACTGACTACAATAGCCAAAGCATCGGTTGCCTGAGCTATGCCAAGTGCCGACCGGTGACGCAGTCCCAGAGACCGTGGTACGTTTGTGTCGTGGCTTACCGGCAGGATACATCCGGCTGCTTTTATGCGGTCATGGGCTATTATCATTGCACCGTCATGAAGCGGTGAGTTCTTGAAAAAAATATTTTCTATCAGGCGTGAATTTATAGTAGCATCGATCATATCGCCGGTTTTTTCGTATGTCTCGAGCGGTATGTCCTGCTCTATAACGATCAGAGCACCGGTCTTGCTGCGCGCCATATTCATACATGCGTAGACGATAGGCATGACCCATCGCCGGGCATCGTGTTCGTTGTCGCCGCGATGATGATGGAATAGATTTTTCAGAAATTTCCATCGTTTGTTTGATCCAAGCTCCACGAGGAATCGTTTGATCTGATCCTGAAACAGAATTACCAGGACCAACAGGCCGATACTCATGAATTTGTCGAGGATAGTACCGATGAGCCGCATGCCGAGAATCTCGGATGTTACAACCCATACAACTATGAATGCCAGCACGCCGAAGAATATGTTGATCGTGCCGGATTCTTTCATAAGCCGGTAGAGGTAGAACAGCAGCAGTGCTACTATAAATATGTCGAGAGCGTCTTTTATGCCGAATGGTGTCATAGTGAAATGCTTGAATATAGCGGCGCCGGGCCGATTGTGAGTTCTGTAAGTTCGATGGCCTGCCTTGCTTCGGCGGCATCATGCACACGCAATATCGCGGCGCCTTCGATCAACGCCAGCGTGTTGATGACGGTAGTTCCGTTGAGAGCCTGTGCGGCATCGATGCCGAGTGCGCGGGTTATCATCGATTTGCGCGATATTCCGGCCAGCACCGGCCGGTTGAAGCATTGGAATATGCCCATATTGCGTAGCAGGTCGTAGTTTTGTTCCAGCGTCTTGCTGAATCCGAATCCCGGGTCGATTATTATGTCGGCGACTCCCATATATGCCAGCTGTTCGACTTTTGCCGATAGTTCACGCAAGACGCCTGAGGTGACATCTCCGTCTTCGTAATGCGTGAGCTGCTGCATTGTTGCCGGTGTGCCGCGCATGTGCATCAGTATGTATGGCACTCTGAGTTCTGCCACGGTAGCGAACATTCCGCTGTCCATGTCTCCTCCGGATATGTCGTTGATTATGTCGGCACCTTCATCTATAGCCATACGCGCTGTTTCGGAGCGGAATGTATCTACTGAGATAATTGCGTCCGGAGCCGTCTGACGAACTATTCGCAATCCGTTGCGCAATCGCCTGATTTCTTCCGCAGCCGATACGTCGTCGGCTCCTGGTCGTGATGAGTATGCTCCTATGTCGAACATGTCAGCTCCTTGTTCGAGCAATGTTTCCACACGCAGGGAAATGTCGGTATCGGTCTGTGTCCGCGATCCTGCATAGAAAGAATCGGGAGTTACGTTTATTATACCCATGACCTGCGGCCGGGTAAACTCGCGAAGCATACCGCGAATGTTAAGCGAAAACGGGCGGAAAAGGCGTTGCACTTCTTAGGCAGTTTAATTAAAATATATTATAATGCAAAAATACTTAAACTTGTCCATAGCGCCAAACATCTGCGTGGCGTAATTATTTTCTGGATGCATGAATACGGCAAAAAGTTTTAAAAAGTATTTGTTAAATTTAAAAATGTTAGTAAAAATTGTTGTTTGGAAATATTTTGTAACTTTGCAATCGATTTTATGCGACAAGACGGAACAAATTGATTCTGAATTGTTATAATAATGAATTCAAAGTTAAGCAGAAATTAATATGTCGAAGGTCACCAAGGAGATGGCTCTGGACTACCACCGCGAGGGTAAGCCGGGCAAGATAGAGATAGTACCCACAAAACCGTATTCTTCACAAAACGATCTGGCGTTGGCTTATTCGCCGGGTGTGGCATATCCGTGCAAGGAGATAGAGAAAGATCCCGGGACTGTGTATGAATATACAGACAAAGGCAACCTCGTGGCGGTTATTTCCAATGGTACCGCTGTGCTCGGCCTCGGCGACATAGGTGCGCTGGCCGGGAAGCCGGTGATGGAGGGAAAAGCACTGCTGTTTAAGATATTTGCAGGTATCGATTGTTTTGATATCGAAGTCAACGAAAAGGATCCGCAGAAATTCATAGATATAGTAAAAGCTATTTCTCCGACATTCGGCGGTATAAATCTTGAGGACATAAAGGCTCCTGAATGTTTTGAGATCGAACAGCGGCTGAAAGCCGAATGCGATATACCTGTGATGCATGATGATCAGCACGGCACTGCGATCATATCGGCAGCCGGTCTTCTGAATGCACTGGAGATACAGGGGAAGAAGATCGAGGACGTGAAGCTTGTCGTGAACGGTGCCGGAGCGGCGGCCGTGAGTTGTACGCGCCTGTATATAGCACTCGGAGTGCGCAAGGAGAATGTGGTGATGTGCGACAGCAAAGGTGTGCTCAATACCAAGCGCACAGGTCTGAATGCACAGAAACTTGAATTTGCCACCAGCCGGGATATAGATACATTGGAAGATGCTATGGTTGGCGCCGACGTGTTCCTCGGTCTTTCTGTCAAGGATGTAGTGACAACCGAGATGGTCCGGTCTATGGCTGATAAGCCTATCGTGTTCGCCCTGGCAAATCCTGATCCGGAGATAGCATACGACAAGGCTATAGCATCGCGTCCTGACCTGATATTCGCTACAGGCCGAAGCGACTATCCCAACCAGATCAACAATGTGCTCGGATTCCCGTATATATTCCGCGGAGCGCTTGATTCTGGCGCGACCCAGATCAATGAGGCAATGAAACTTGCCGCTGTGCGGGCTATTGCCGATCTGGCCAAACAGCCTGTTCCGTCGGTAGTCAATGCTGCATACAATATGACCGACCTTCGTTTTGGCCGGGATTATATATTGCCGAAGCCTCTCGATCCTCGATTGCTTACGGCTGTAGCTCCGGCTGTAGCCCGCGGGGCTATGGAGAGCGGCGTGGCAACGCGTCCTATTACCGACTGGGAGGCTTATAACGAGAAACTGCGCAGTATGATGAGCTACGACAATAAGCTCATGCGCCGTTTCTATGAGGAGGCCAAGCGCAATCCAAAACGTGTGGTATATACCGAGGCGAATACGGACAATACGCTTCAGGCTGCAGTCGCCGCATACCGGGACGGCTTGTGTTTCCCGATACTTCTCGGCAACGAGGAGATGATTGCAAAGCGGGCTGCGCGTCTCGGTCTGGATCTTACAGGACTGGAGATAGTAAATCTGCGTCATGACCGTGAGGCTGACCGGCGTAGCCGTTATGCCGAAGCCCTTGCGAAAAAGAGGCAACGTAACGGTCTTACATACAGCGAGGCGCTGGAAAAGATGTTTGACCGCAATTATTTCGGTATGATGATGGTCGAAAGCGGTGATGCCGACGCTTTTATTGCGGGAACATATTCGGCCAATCATCCTACCGGCGAGATTGCAAAGGAAGTAGTGGGTATGCGTCCGAGTTATAACCATTTCGCGACGATGCACATTCTGAACACCAAACGCGGTGTGTTCTTCCTTTCCGATACATTGATCAATTCAGATACGGATGAAGATACGCTGCTTGACATAGCCCGTCTTACACGCAATGGAGTAGAGTATTTCGCTCATGATCCTGTGATGGCAATGGTTAGCTATAGTAATTTCGGATCGAATTCAGATCAAGAGTGCCAGACGGTCCACAATGTGGTCGCCCGTATGCACGAGCTGTATCCGGAGTTGCCCATCGATGGTGAGATGCAGGTGCAGTATGCACTGAACAAAGATCTGCGCGACAATAAATATCCGTTTACAAGGCTGGCTGGTAAAGATGTCAATACATTGATATTCCCGAATCTGTCCACGGCCAATACCGTTTACCGCATGATGCTTGAGATGGGCGTCGGTGATGCCATCGGACCGATTCAGATGGGTCTTAATAAGCCGATCCATTTTATCAGTGTCGACGCATCGGTCCGCAATATTGTCAATCTGACAGCTGTTGCCGTGCTTGATGCCGCTGTGCTTGAGAAGATTGGGGACACCGAACGGGACAAATAAGCAAACGTCTGTATATATTCATTTTGAGGCTCCGCATGCTGTCATGGCATGCGGAGTTTTTTGTATTGGCAGGCCAATCAACCTTTTTATGCTACAAGTGTTTTATTCATAGTAAGAGTATAAAATTTTTCAATCTCATAACCCAAAACAATTTAGGAGGATTATACTATGAATACAGCCCCTCTACAAGGTATTAAGGTGATCGACTTCACCAGTGTGCAGTCAGGCCCTTCGTGTACTCAGCTTCTGGCATGGCTCGGCGCCGATGTGATCAAAATAGAACGTCCGGGTTCCGGTGATGCCACTCGCGACGAACTGCAGTTCGACCCTGATTGCCCGAGCTATTATTTTCTGCAACTTAACTCAGACAAGAAGTCGCTTACTCTTGATGCGGCGACTCCCGACGGTAAAGCAATCCTTACCAAACTTATCGAGACTGCCGATGTTTTTATAGAAAATCTTCATCCCGGAGCCATGGATAAACTCGGCTTCAGTTGGGATGCTGTCCATAAAATCAATCCCAAGTGTGTCTATGCTACGATAAAGGGATTTCCTGTTTCCTCGAGATATGCGAATCTGAAAGCATACGAGCCTGTGGCTCAGGTGACAGCCGGTGCAGCTTCGACTACCGGTTGGTGGGAAGGCTCCGATAATATTCCTACTCAGTCCGGAGCCGCTTTGGGCGACTCTAATACAGGTATGCATTGCGCTATAGGAATCCTGGCGGCTCTTATTCAGAGAGACAAGACAGGCGAGGGCAGTTTCGTATATCAGTCCATGCACAATGCATGTCTTAATCTCTGCCGTATCAAGACCCGCGACCAGCTTACGCTCGACCGTATCGGGTATCTTACCCAGTTTCCGCAGTATCCGGATCAGAAATTCGGCGATTTTGTGCCTCGAAGCGGCAATCAGGAGGGCTCCGGCGTGCTTGGCTGGACATACAAATGTAAAGGGTGGGAAACAGACCCCAATGCGTATGCATATATAATACTTCAGCGCGGAGCAAAAGACTTCGAGCTCGCTGCAAAAGCATTCGGTTTTGATGACTGGCTGACTAATCCGGATTTCAATACAGCCGACGCCCGCGACAAACATAAACAGGCAATCTATGACCGTATCGGTCAATGGGCTATAGACAAGACCAAATATGAGGTGACCGATATTCTGTCGAAGGCCGGTGTGCCTGTGGCTCCGGTGCTTTCTACCAAAGAGATCATGGAGGACCAGAGTCTGTACGATGGCAATACACTGGTCAAAATCGACCAGGGTGGCAAGATCGGTGAGTTTGTGACTGTAGGTGTGCCGTTCACCATTTCGAACTATCAGCCTGTATACGGACCGTGTCCTGAGCTCGGCGGCAATACGGAGGAGGTGTTGAAAGCATACGGATATACAGACGATCAGATAGCATCGTTTGCCAAAAACGGTACTACGGCTCCTATGCCTAAACCTAAAGCATGATTTGTTTGACGCTTATATAGTTTGTAGCGGGTGCTCTCTGTAGCACCACTGCAAACATTTTGTTTAGAAATTCTGAAATAGTATTCATTATGCCAACAACAACTCCAACTCCAGTTCCCACACCGGCATCTGCACCCCATTATCCGGAGCAGCTGACAGGTATGGATATATTGGCCCGCGCACTTAAAAACGTGGGTATTGAAAATGTCTACGGCCTTGTAGGTATTCCCATCACAGAGGCCGCTTATCTGATACAGGCGCAGGGGATCCGTTTCGTCGGATTCCGTCATGAGCAACAGGCCGGTATGGCTGCCGCTACCGAAGGCTTTCTGACTAAAAAACCGGGTGTGTTAATGACCGTTTCGTCGTTGGGATTCCTCAACGGATTGACCGCGACAGCCAATGCTACAGTCAACTGTTATCCTATGATTCAGATATCAGGCGCATCCGATCCGACAATGGTCGACATGAATATGGGTACGTATGAACAGCTCGATCAGTTCAATACGGCCAAAGGTCTGGTAAAGGCTGTGTTCCGTTGCAGCCATGCCAAAGATATTCCGTCGGCAGTGATGCGCGCATACCGGGCTGCTGTGTCGGGCCGTCCCGGTGGTGTATATATCGATATGACAACCCCTGCATTAGGCGAGATCATGAATGCCGCCGATGTTGAAAAACTTTTTTATGAACCAGTTGATCTTTATTCTCCGGTGGCTCCGAATGCTGCTGCTGTAGACCGTGCCGTCAAGATACTTACATCGGCTAAGAAACCTGCGATATTGCTTGGCAAGGGTGCCGCATACGCTCAGGTCGACGATAAGATAAAGACACTTATCGAGAAGTATTCCATTCCGTATTTTCCTATGTCGATGGCCAAGGGGCTTATGCCTGACGACGGACCGCTGAGCGCTCTTTCGTGTCGATCGACAATAATGGAGCAGGCCGACGTCGTGATGATAATCGGTGCACGGCTTAACTGGCTGCTTTCGTTCGGCAAGGGCAAGTGGAGTCAGGATATAAAATTCATCCAGCTCGATGTGGAATCGCAGGAGATGGATGTAAACCGACCTATAGCAGCTCCGGTAGTAGGGGATATGGGATTGTCGCTCGACGCCATTCTTGCCGGACTCGAAGGAAAGACTATGTCGGCCGACCCTGAATGGCTTGCCTCGCTCCAGGCCGAAACGAAAGTTAAAGGCGCTAAGTTCGCAGCCCGGATCGATTCTGCCAGGACCATGATGCCGATGCACCACTGGACTGCGCTCGGTGTGATCAAACCTATCCTGGAGGGTAATCCTGATGTGATCCTGATCAATGAGGGTGCAAATACTCTTGATGATACTCGCGATGCTATAAATATGTCGTTGCCACGCCATCGTGTAGACTGTGCGACATGGGCCATTATGGGCATGGGCATGGGATCTGCCATCGGTGCTGCGGTAGCTACAGGTAAATCTGTGGTAGCAGTCGAGGGCGATTCGGCTTTCGGCTTCTCAGGTATGGATTTCTCTACTGCATGCAGGTTCAATCTGCCATTGACAGTCGTTGTATTCAATAACGGTGGTATCTATAACGGTGTAGGTGTACCTCTTGACAAGACATCGGATCCGGCACCTACCACACTTGATATCCGGGCTCGTTACGACAGACTCGGCGATGCATTCGGCGCACAGACTTATTATGTGCAGACTCCTGATGAACTTCAGAAGGCTCTTACTGAAAGTATAGCAAGCAAGAAGCCGTGTCTGATAGATGTCCAGCTGGCAGCTGATTCCGGTGCGGAAAGCGGACATATCGGATACCTTAATCCGGCTCCTCTGATCGATATAAAAGTCTGATTTCCGGGAGAATCTGAATAATGCAGGAACACATACAGTGTTCCTGCATATTGAAATAAAAAAATTAACCATAATCAACTATTTATATGGAACATATAATACTATATGCTATCGTCCCGATATTTGTCGTGATGCTCGCTGGTTTTTTGTCTGGCAAGAAAGGGATATTCAGCGGCGACGATGCCAAGAAGTTCAATAAGGTAGTTCTGGACTATGCTCTTCCTGCCGCCTTGTTCGTGTCGATCGTCGATGCGAGCCGTGAGATGCTTGTGCGTGATATCAAACTGTCGGTTATTTCTGTTGTGGGAATAATGGGCTGTTTCATGCTTGTATATTTTGTGTTCAGAATGTTCAAGAAAAATACCGGAGCCGATGCGGCGGTATCGGCTTTGATCAGCGGATCTCCTACCATCGGATTTCTTGGATTTGCAGTGCTTGAGCCTATATTCGGTACCACACCCACTGTAGCGCTTGTGGTTGCTATCGTAGGTATTGTGGTAAATGCTATCGGCATTCCGGTAGGCCTCTCGCTGATGAATGCGTCTCTTGAAAAGCAGAATCCCGGTTCTACTAAAAAGGAGAGTGCATGGAAACCTGTCATACATGCCTTGGAGCAGCCTGTGGCATGGGCTCCTATTCTTGCAGTGATCTGGGTTATAGCCGGTATACCTTGGCCTAAGGTACTGAATCCATCGTTTGATCTTATCAAGGGAGCCAATGCTTCGCTGGCGGTATTCTCGGCCGGTATTACTCTTTCGGCTATCAAGGTGCAGATCAATTGGCAGGCTGTACTGGGTTCGATTCTTAAGATGTTTGTAATGCCGGCAGTGGTATTGGTTCTCGGACTTCTGTTCCACATGGATCCGTTCAACCTCAAGATGCTTGTTGTCGCAGCGGCTCTGCCGCCAGCATTCTCCGGTATCATTATTTCGGATGAATATAATGTATATGTAGCGACCGGAACATCTTCGCTGACTTTATCGATGATACTGTTCATCGGTACGCTTCCATTATGGATCTGGCTTACGGATATAGCACTTAAATCATTCTAAGCTACTGTGATTATATTGCAAAAGCGCCGCAGTGAACCAACTGCGGCGCTTTTGCTGTATTCATTTTATCCGGTTATTTCTTTTTTGACTTTTTCTTGGATTGAGTCGGTACCGGGACTTCGTCAGGCATGGCTACAGGAAGCCCAGTGGCGCGTACTGTAGGCATCGATGCATTCCACGAGCGGAGTTTGGAGCCAAGGCTCTTGGCCATATCGGCGGTCAGTTTGGGATTGGCTGCGGCGACATTGTTGCGTTCGCCTATATCTTCGCGCAGATTGTATAGCTCGAGGTCGCCTGTATGCATACGGTATACGAGCTTCCAGTCACCACGGCGCAGTGCGCTCAGAAAATCTATGTCGTCCTGATCTTCCACACGGTACTGATGAGGGTAATGGAATACAAGTTCCCGTTCCGGATCTATACCGGTTTCGGAGGCCGGTAGGATAAATGCGTTGGCATCTGCCATAGTCTTGATCTTGCCTGCTTTTTTTGCTTCTGCCGCAAGTTGGGATCCACGCTGTGCCAGTTTCACGAAACTCTGGCCGTCGATGTGCTGATGAACGTCATATTCCGATATTCCGGCCATTTCCAATATCGACGGGAAGAAGTCCTCGTTTATTACAGGTGTATTTATACGGGTATCTGGAGCTACTTTTCCCGGCCAATATACCATCATGGGCACACGTATGCCGCCTTCGTAGCAGGATCCTTTGCCTTCTCGTAATGGCAGGTTCTGCGTGTGAGGCTCGCCGCCTTTGTCGTATGCCAGACAGTGTCCGCCGTTGTCGGAATAGAAAATCACGATAGTATTGTCGGCAATACCCTTGTGTTCCATGTAGTCGAGTATGTCGCCAAGGCTCTTGTCCATACTTTCCACCATAGAGGCGTAACGGGCTGCGTTCTCATCGAGTCCGGCATCGAGGTATTGCTGTATGAAACGGTTGTCGCGCTGTATTGGTGTGTGTACGGAATAGTGCGACATGTACAGATAGAACGGCTCGTTGCGTTTGATCGGCGTCTCGAGGGCTTTCATGGCCTCGAGAGTCAGAGCCTCGTTAAGATGTATTTTAGAGTCGTAATACTGAGCCATATTCTGGACTGAGCTGAAATCGCCTTCGCCGGGTATGTTGCCGAAATAGTCTTCAGGCTGATAGCTCTTGGGGTGTCCGTTGCCTGAGCCGGCGATCTGTACCATGAAGCCCATGTTGAGCGGGTTGGCGCCGGGAGTGCCGGCAGGTGCCCAGTGTGCTTTGCCGACATGGATAGTATAGTATCCAGCATCACGAAGCAGTTCGACCATAGGAGTCGCATATAAGGTATGATTCAGTCCATATATGTCGGTATCACCTTGGAATTGTACCGGACAGAATGCATTGTGGTTCCATTCGGCGTTGGCGAATATGTCGGATTCATTTGGATTTGTCGTGCCGGGTGCTCCTCCGATAGCGTCCGAAGGTCGATCTTTGAACAAGGAACAGAAGTTGGTTATCCCCATCTTTGTGGCGTTCATCCCTGTCATAAGACTTGTTCGGGTCGGCGTTGATACCGGACAGGCGTAGGCATTGGTAAACATTGTACCCATCGAGGCCAAACGCTCCATGTTTGGAGTGTGGAATTTTCGGTTGTTGGCATATATGTCATTTCCGAAAGGTAGTGATGTCTCACTCCACCCGTAGTCGTCGACCAGAAAAAATATGATATTAGGTTTGTCTGGTGTAGCGGCCATTGCGGCCCACGGCGCCATCATAGCCATTGCGCCAGCTGCTTTGTTTAGTATTTTCATGCGATGATTGGTATAGGTTAGATAGTACAAATATAGATTTAATTTTGTCGTAGATACACTATCCCATCGGAATTTTAACCAAAAATGCCCGCAAAACGTCTAAAAAACTTCCGCAAACCGTTGCGGAGCACTGGCATGTCAACGAGACCCTGCGGCTGATCGGCCTCAATGCTTCCTGCTGCGGCATTATCGGAAACGGTCACGGTGCACGATTCGGGGTGGGCCATACCAGTTTCGTAAATTTCAATTTCAAGCTATATCATCTGCCGCCTCCGAGGGCATGATGAAGAGAGATGATTCCGGCAATCTCATCGTATCGGCATTGCACCTCCGTCTGTCGGGCAGCGAGTAATGCCTGTTGCGCCGTCAGGACTTCGAGGTAGTTTGTCGGAGAGTGGCGCATAAGCAGTTCTGTTTTGGTCACAGCATCGGTCAGCAATTCGATCTGTTCCTTTATCAGCACGTTGCGTTCTCTTGCCGCCGAGATGTCGCTCAGAGCGTTGTTCACCTCGTTCCCAGCATTGATAAGCGACTGGTTGAACTGCAATAACGCTATCTCACGTTCCAATTTGCGGCATCTTGCCAATTTGTTCTGTGATCTGCCTGGTCTCTGCGGCACAAACGTATGTTAATGATTATCAATATCTTAGCTCTCTGAAAATCGCGGCACTCCCTCTTTGCGCACCCCGATATTTCAATGTTCTTCTTCGTTTACTTTGCAAAGATAGTAATAATTCGCTGATTTTCGGCGATTAAGAGCGTTAAATAACCCTTATTTATTGCCCCGTTTTTC
>CAOKFI010000035.1 GCA_948467675.1 uncultured Porphyromonadaceae bacterium | reverse complement strand
CTCTCAACACATTACTTTATTCCCCATTTATTGCCATAGTCTCGCGAATTCTTTCTATTTTTGCACTTTAGAATAAAAACGCAACGATCACAAAACGGAATTCGTCATGAATGTGAATACTATAGAAGAGGAAAGTGCTGAAAAGAAAGGCCTTAATTTTGTAGAACAGATCGTATTCGACGATCTTCAGGCCGGTAAGAACGGTGGACGTCTTAATACCCGCTTCCCGCCGGAACCTAACGGATATCTCCATATCGGCCATGCGAAAGCGATATGTATGGATTTCGGTGTGGCTGAAAAGTTCGGTGGCACATGCAATCTTCGTTTCGACGATACCAATCCTGTCAAGGAAGACGTAGAATATGTCGACTCTATCAAAGAAGATATACACTGGCTCGGTTTTGATTGGGCCGACCGCGAATACTATGCTTCAGACTATTTCCCACAGCTATATGCTTTGGCCGAACGTTTGATCAAGGAGGGAAAGGCATACGTCGACGACCAGACCAGCGAGCAGATTGCTGCTCAGAAAGGCACTCCAACAGAACCAGGAACCGAAAGCCCCTATCGCAACCGTACGCCGGAAGAGAATCTCGACCTGTTTCATCGTATGAATGCAGGTGAATTCGAAGAAGGTGCCCGGGTTCTGCGCGCCAAAATCGATATGGCGTCATCCAACATGCATTTCCGCGATCCTATTATGTATCGCATTATCAAACATCCGCATCACCGTACCGGCACCACATGGAAAGTATATCCGATGTATGACTTCGCCCATGGACAGAGCGACTATTTCGAGGGCGTGACTCATTCTATATGCACATTGGAGTTCGTGCCGCATCGTCCGCTCTATGATTATTTCGTCGATGAACTTGCCGACGAGAGCTATCGTCCGCGGCAGATCGAGTTCAATCGCCTGAAGCTGACCTATACAGTGATGAGCAAGCGCAAACTGCTTCAGCTTGTCAAGGAAGGTCTGGTAGCCGGTTGGGATGACCCCCGAATGCCGACAATCTCCGGTATGCGTCGTCGCGGTTTCACACCGCAGTCGGTACGCAATTTCATCGACAAGATCGGTTATACCAAATATGAGGCACTAAACAGCATATCGCTTCTCGAACATGCTGTACGCGATGATCTTAACCGTGTGGCCACCCGAGGTATGGCGGTGATGAATCCGGTAAAGGTGGTGATCGACAACTATCCTGAGGGTGAGACCGAGATGGTTCAGATGGAGAACAATCCGGAGGCTCCTGAGACCGGCACCCACGCAATGCCGTTCTCGCGTGAACTTTACATCGAACGCGAGGACTTCATGGAGAATCCCCCGAAGAAATTCTTCCGTCTGGCTCCCGGTGGCGAAGTCCGCCTGAAAGGTGCCTATATAATAAAGTGTGACGGTGAGATTGAAAAAGATGCCGATGGCAATATAACTGTGATTCATTGCACATACGATCCCGATACCCGCAGCGGTCTGCCAGGAAGCATGCGCAAGGTCAAGGGCACTCTCCACTGGGTGAGCGCCGCCCATGCAGTGGAAGCTACAGCCCGTTTGTATGACCGTCTGTTCAATGTGGAGAATCCGGCGGAGGAGAAAGACCGCGATTTTCGCGAGATGCTCAATCCCGACTCACTGAAGGTGATGGAAGGTATAAAACTCGAACCGTTCCTTGCGGAGAATGCCGTGGCTGGACGTCCGTTCCAGTTCCAGCGCATAGGCTATTTCACTCCTGACAAAGATTCGACTCCTGAACACCTGATATTCAACCGTACAATAGCCCTCAAGGACAGCTGGGAGAAAGAGCAGAAAAAGTAATATATGGATCAACCGATAGACGAGCGTCGCGAACTTTACGAAAAGTTCAAGTCTGATCTGACAGGCGCTCCACGCGACATCTTTTTCGATGAAAAGGATCTGGTGGAGATATTCGATCAGGCTTCGGATCTTGACGATGACTACGTGCGGATGGAAGTTTTGCTTCACGGATTCAGGTTATATCCTGACAGTGAGGATCTGAAAGTCCGCAGGGCATATTTCTATTCGGCATGTGGAATCGATGAAGGCGCTGACGAGATGTGTCGTGGCGAACATCTCGATGGTATCATGTGGGATATTCTTGGCCTTCGCCTTAACGATCTGACACGTGAAGAAGTTGAAGCCCGGCTCGATAAGTTTGTGGATCGTACAGAGGCCTTCGACGATGAATCGATAATCCAGACGGTAGATTGCGCATCTGCTCTGCATGCCTATGACTGGGTTAAGCGCAATCAGAAGAAACTGCAGTCGAAATGCAGCTATCTGCCTACATTGTTTTACGAGTTGCATATAGTGGCTTCGCTTAACGGAGATCATCAGTATGCCATCGAGATGCTCGAGGAATTGACGGATATAGAACCGTTTAACGGAGAATATTGGTGTATCCTCGCCGAGGAGCATCTGAAACTTGATCAGAATGATGAAGCGATATCTGCCGCCGATTACGCTCTTGCTATCAATGCCGACGATATACGCGCTATGGCTGCAAAAGCGCGTGCGCTGATCAACATAGACGAAGACCGTACCACACCGGTGAAACTTTTGGAAAAAGTTGTCAGGGAGCTGCCTGATGAAGCATTTCTGGTGCAGTCTTTGGCAGTATCCTATACCAACGACGGACGGCGTGAAGACGCAGAGCGCCTGCTTGTAGAGTTCAATGCCAAAAATCCGACAGATACGGCGACTATCGACTATCTGTTGCTGTTGCGTTATGCAGACATAACGCATTTGCTTGACCGCTACTATCAGATAGTGTCCGAATCATCTGGTGTGGAGCATTGGAAAGAATGGGCTCAAAAGCATATTGCAGAGCGGCGTTATGCAGAAGCTGCAGTGATTCTTGAAAGTTATTACAGAAATTCGAGCATAGGTGAGAATCTGTCTATGTATTGCGAGACTCTGTATCAAGCAAAGTTTTATGCCGCTGTACTTGCTCTCTATGAATATAATGCCCAGGATTGCTTGCCGGGCGATTTTACTCCAGAGATGGGAGTGACTGTAGTATTGAGCTATATGCGTGTCGGACAGTTTGAGAAAGCATTAACAGCCGCTCGCCGTCTGATAACAGGAGTACGTGCCGGCGAACCGACTATCACACGGACGCTGGCGGCTATCGGATCTGTCGCGCTGTTGTCGACCATTGTCAGTGCGATTGAGTCGGGCGAACAGATACACGTAGACGATCTTGATCCGTTCGACCACGGCGATGAATAGTCTGGCGGTTCCTTACAGATAAGGATTGTACTGCCGTTCGTATCCTATAGTTGTCTTGGAGCCATGTCCCGGATATACCGTGGTGGCGTCAGGCAGAGTAAGCAATTTGTTGCGTATGCCGTATATAAGCTGTTCGTGATTGCCCATTGCAAGATCAGTACGTCCTATACTTGATCTGAACAATACATCTCCGGCTATGATGAATTGCGAATCGGGCGAGTATAGTACTATGCTGCCCGGTGAATGTCCGGGTACATGTAGAATCTCGATCTCGGCCTTGCCGAGTGTGAGCTTGTCGCCTTCCTGCAGGGTGCTGTCTATCTGGAGCGGTTCTATCACCATACGTATGCCGAAACTTCGGGCCTGCGCTTCGCGGTTAAGTCCGAACGGAGTCTCGGCTTCATGAGCAAGTAATGGAAGATTGTATTTGGCCATTACGTATTCATCGCCGAAAGTATGATCCAGATGCATGTGGGTGTTGACCAGATATTTGGGCTTTAGCCCTCGGTCCGATATGAACGTAGTCAGTGTATATTGTTCGGCAGGATCGATCATGCCCGGATCAACGATCATGGCTTCGCGCGTGGCTTCGTCCCACACGATATAGGTATTTTCGCCGAACATATTGAACTCCAGATTATGTATTTTCAGTGCCATATCTTATAATTTTACATATATCAGATCTTTGGTCTCGAAATATGGTTCTGAGAAATAGTCGCTAAGCGGCACATCTATAACCGGACGTTTGACTGCTGCTATTTCAGAGGCCAGATCACCTCCTTTTAAACAAATAAGACCGTTAGGATAGCCGTTGCGTTGGATGTTTGCTATGTTGGATTTTGCAATTTTTACCAGATCGGGCAACTGCATGACTGCGCGGCTTACTACAAAATCGAATTTTTCATGACATTCACCGGCGTCTCCGTGTTGAAACGACACGTTTGTCAGGCCGATTTCGCTGGCAATACTCTGCGCGACTTTGATTTTTTTACCGATACGGTCTATAAGATGAAGATGACATTCCGGCCATAATATGGCCAGCGGAATTCCAGGGAACCCTCCTCCGGTGCCGAGATCCATAAAACTCGTACCGTCGCATGGCGTCAGAAATTTGCCTATCGATATGGAGTGGAGTACGTGGTTCACGTAGAGGTTCTCGATATCGCGTCGTGAGATTACATTTATTTTTTCGTTCCAGTCGGAATAGAGCCTGTAAAGTTCACCCAACTGTTGTATCTGACGTTCGGTCAGGTCTGGAAAATATTTGAGTATATGGACCATTTGTAGCTATGGGAATCTTCAATTCAGTATTGTATGATGCAAATTTATCCATATTTATGAAAATTACTGGCCATTATAGCTGAAAAACCGATTTAAATGGTGTTATTTGTAGATAAATTTTAACACGGATTATGATTGACATAGGTAAATATAATACCCTTCAGGTATTGAAGGCTGTTGATTTCGGAGTATATCTCGATGGCGGTAACGGTGTGGAAATACTTCTTCCGGCAAGATACATAACCGAACCGTTGCATCCAGGAGATGAAGTGGAGGTATTTGTCTACACGGATTCTGAAGATCGTCTGATTGCGACGACTGAAAAACCGTTTATTACAGTCGGGGAATTTGCATTTCTGCAGGTAGCCGATGTGAACCGTATCGGAGCATTCCTGTATTGGGGGCTGCCTAAGGATCTCCTGTGTCCGTTCCGCGAACAGAAAGCACGCATGGACAAAGGCGGTATGTATCTGGTATACGCTTATCTTGACGATACTACAAAGCGGATTGTGGCATCAGGCAAGATTGAACGGTTTCTTGGTAATACCGTCCCTGAATATACGTATGGCGCCAAGGTCAAGGCTCTCGTTTATCAGCGTACTGAGATCGGTTACAAAGTGATCGTCGACAACCTATATCATGGCATGATATACATTAATGAGGTGTATCGTCCGTTGGAACTGGGTGAGTCTGTAGATGCCTATGTCCGGAATCTTCGTGATGACGGCAAGATCGACCTGACGCTTCAGGCAGCAGATACACGTAGCCGGATCGATATAGTGGCAGACCGTCTGATAGAATATTTGCAGGCTAATGGAGGTAAAGCCGAGCTAAGCGACTCATCATCGCCGGAAGATATAAAATTGGCGCTTGAGTGCAGTAAAAAAGATTTCAAAAAGGCTGTAGGGCTGCTTTACAGGCAGCACCAGATCACGCTTGACAACGATGGATTGAGTTTGGTATAGGCGCAATAATCCATAAAATGTGGAGCCGGATAGGGCATATATGGAAAATTTTTATCATCTTTGTGTGTTAAAAAACCATTACTGTCAAAAAATTCGTACATAATAATGGAGTTTTCCGCCAATCAGATAGCCGCGTTGGTCAATGGTACAGTTGAAGGCGATGGCGACATCACGGTAAACACATTTGCCAAAATCGAAGAAGGACATCCTGGTGCGTTGTCTTTTCTCGCAAATCCGAAATATGCACACTTCCTTTACACATCGAAGTCTTCTGTCATATTGGTATCACGCGCTTTTGAGCTCGAACAACCTGTAGGCGCCACGTTGATACGTGTCGATAATCCATACGCTACAGTGGCTCAATTGATGACAATGGTATCCGAACTGACAGCAAAACGTCATACCGGAGTAGAGGAGCCTTGTCATATAGCCCCGGGCGTAGATGTGCCGGCCGATGCCTATGTCGGTGCTTTTGCTTATATCGGGGAAGGAGTGAAACTTGGTGCCGGAGTTCAGATCTATCCGCAGGCATACATCGGAGATGGTGTCGAGATCAGTGAGAATACTATCGTATATGCCGGAGTCCGGATCTATCCGGGATGTCGTATCGGTGCCGGATGCGTGCTCCATTCCGGAGCGGTGATAGGAGCCGACGGGTTCGGATTCGCTCCATTGCCTGACGGATCGTACAGCAAGATTCCCCAATTGGGCAATGTGGTTCTGGAGGACAATGTGGAGATCGGCGCGAATACTACGGTTGACCGTGCCACTATGGGATCGACACGTGTTCGAAAGGGCACGAAACTCGACAATCTTATTCAAGTGGCTCACAATGTCGAGATCGGTGAGAATACAGTGATGGCGGCACAGGTCGGTGTTGCCGGTTCCACAAAAGTCGGATCAAATTGTATGGTCGGGGGACAGGTCGGTTTTGCCGGCCATATCCATGTGGGTGACCGTGTGGAGATCGGAGCACAGTCCGGTATTCCGGGTAACGTGGATTCAGGATCCAGGCTTATGGGCTATCCGGCTGTCGATGCACGCGATTTCATGCGTCAGACTGTATACGTCAAACAGCTCGGAGAGCTTGTGAAGCGTGTGTCCGAACTTGAGAAACAATTGAAAAGTAAATAATACAATATTCACCAGTCATTATGAAGCAGATAACCTTAAAAGCTCCGTTTACTCTTCAGGGGAAAGGCCTTCATACAGGTCTTGACATTGTAGCGGAATTTCTTCCAGCTCCTGAAAACCACGGATATAAGTTCCAGCGTACAGATATTGAAGGAGAGCCTGTAGTCGACGCTCTCGCCGAAAATGTCAAGGCCACAAACCATAGCACGGTCATTGGTCGTGGCGATGTGGTTATTGGCACAATAGAGCACGCCATGGCTGCATTGTATGCGGCAGGTATAGACAATTGCCTTATTCGGGTTAATGCTCCGGAACTTCCTATTCTTGACGGCAGCGCGAGCCAGTATAGCGAGAAGATAGCCGAAGTCGGTATCGAAGAACAGAAATCCGACAAAGATTTCTATATAGTTAAACAGAAAATCGAGGTTCGCGACGATACAAGCGGATCGTCGATTGTAGTACTCCCCGACGAAGATTTCAGCATCGACACTATGGTCGCATTCGATTCGCCCGTGCTTGCCAATCAGTTCGCCTCGCTTGAGCATTTGCACGATTTCGCCAGTGAGATCGCTGCAAGCCGTACATTTGTGTTTGTCCGTGAGATCGAACCGCTTGTAAAAGGCAACATGATCAAAGGAGGCGATCTTGACAATGCGATTGTGATATACGATTCCCCGATGGAACAGTCGGAACTCGACCGTATAGCGGATCTGATGAATGTGCCACATAAAAAAGTGTCTGAATTCGGCTATATAAATGACACTCCGCTTACCGCAGACAATGAACCGGCACGTCATAAACTCATGGATGTGCTCGGCGACATAGCCCTGATAGGGCGCCCGCTCAAGGGTCGTATTATCGCTACCCGTCCCGGCCACTCGATAAATACTACATTCGCCAAGAAAATCCGTACGGAAATCAAGCGTCAGGAACTTCAGGCTCCCATTTATAATCCTTCGGTAGAACCGATCATGGACATAAATCGCATCCGTGAGCTGCTTCCGCACCGCTATCCGTTCCTGCTTGTCGATAAAATCATAGAGAAAGGCGACAGTTATATAGTAGGTATTAAGAATGTTACTGTCAATGAGCCGTTCTTCCAGGGGCATTTCCCACAGGAACCGGTTATGCCCGGTGTGCTTCTCGTCGAGGCCATGGCGCAGACCGGAGGTCTGCTCGTGCTCGGTACCGTAGAGGATCCCGAGCGTTATTCTACCTACTTTATGAAGATAGATAACGTTAAGTTCCGTCAGAAAGTGGTGCCCGGCGATACTTTGATATTCCACATTTCCTTTATGACACCATTGCGTCGCGGATGTGCCGTAATGAAAGGTTATGTATTCGTAGGTGAGAAGATCGTTGCCGAATGCGAATTTATGGCTCAGATAATTAAGAACAAATAAACCGCTGATATTATGAAACAACCGTTGGCGTATGTGCATCCGGCGGCGAAAATAGCCCCGAGTGTGGTCATTGATCCGTTTGTGACGATCGACCAGAACGTAGAGATTGGAGAAGGCACCCGTATAGGCAGCAATGTCACCATTATGGAAGGAGCCCGTATCGGTAAGAATTGTACTATATTTCCCGGTGCGGTAATATCAGCTGTCCCACAGGATCTGAAGTTCCGCGGAGAAGATACCGTTGCGATTATCGGCGATAATACGACTATCCGCGAATGTGTGACTATAAACCGTGGCACAGCTGCAAAAGGCAAGACCGTTGTCGGAAACAACTGTCTTATCATGGCCTATTCTCATGTGGCACATGACTGTGTTATAGGCGATAATGTGATTATGTCCAACGCAACACAGATCGCCGGTGAAGTAGTGGTCGACAACTACGCAGTGATAGGCGGCGGCGCTCTGATACATCAGTTCTGCCATATAGGTCCGCATGTGATGATTCAGGGTGGCGCTCTCGTCAACAAAGATATTCCTCCTTATGTAAAGGCTGCGCGCGAACCTATCGCATACGCCGGCGTAAATTCCATAGGTCTGCGCCGCCGTAATTTCTCAAACGAAACCATACGCGAGATTCAGGAAATATACCGCTACCTCTATTTGTCGGGACTTAACAATACCGATGCGGTGGAGCGTATTGAAGCTGAACTTCCCGCAACGAAGGAGCGCGACGAAATCATATTGTTTGTCCGAAACTCCAAGCGCGGTATTATCCGTGGTTACATTTGATGAAAACCGTAACAGAACTGATTGCAGAAAGTCAGGGGCGCAGATTCTCGTTTGAAGTATTGCCGCCTCTTAAAGGCAAAGGTATCGACAGAATATATGCCGGTATTGATGCCTTGCGGAAATGGGATCCGATGTATATCAACATCACTACCCACCGCAGCGAAATAGTATATAAGGATACACCTGACGGGCTCTATAAAAAAGAGTCTGTCAGGTCTCGTCCCGGCACGGTAGCAGTGGCGGCGGCCATACAGCAGCGCTACGGCATACCGGCGGTGCCGCACCTTATATGCAGCGGTTACACAAAGGCCGAAACCGAATACGCACTTATCGATCTGAACTTCCTCGGGATCAACAATCTGCTGTTGCTCCGCGGCGACAAGGCCAAACACGAAAGCCGGTTCATGGCTCTGGAAAACGGTCATGCTCATGCGTCGGAGCTTCAGGAGCAAGTCAATGATTTCAACCGAGGCTACTTCATTGACGGTACTAAGATGGATATCATAACCGGCGATACATTCAGCTATGGTGTGGCCGGATATCCTGAAAAGCATGACGAGGCTCCAAACCTCGAGATGGATCTGCAGATGCTAAAACGCAAGGTGGACGGCGGGGCCGGATATGTGGTGACACAGATGTTTTTCGACAACAGTAAATATTATGCTTTTGTAGACCGTTGCCGCGCAGCGGGAATCACTGTACCGATTATACCGGGCATCAAACCTATAGTGAGCGCTCCGCAGCTCACGCTGCTGCCAAAGGTATTTCATGTGGATCTGCCTACCGAGTTGGCTTGCGAGATAGCGAAGTGTACTACTGCCGAGGCCGTCAAGGCCGTAGGTGTGGAATGGTGTGCCGCTCAGGTGCGCGATCTGCTCGCTCACGGTGCCCCGAGCATACATTTCTATTCTATGAATGCCACCCCAAGTGTGGTAAAGGTGGCGGAAGCTGTATATTGACAGAATGAAACTGAGTGATATTCCGGCACATGACAGTGTGATACGGCGTCTGCGTGATATGGCCGATGCCGATAGGATTCCTCATGCGCTTTTGCTGCACGGCCCCTCAGGCATTGGAAAGATGGCCGCCGCTCGTGCGTTCGCTCAGTACATACATTGCGAGAATCGCACCGGCGGCGACAGCTGCGGTGTGTGCCCTTCATGCCTTCAGCATCAGTCGTTCAACCATATCGATACGCATTACGTATATCCGGTGGTCAAGAATGCCAAGCTGAAACGGGCGGTGAGCGATGACTATGCAGGAGAGTGGCGAGAGCTGCTGGCCGAGAGTCCGTGGATGGATTTCGACCGGTGGGTGGAGTTGCTCGGCAAAGAGAATGCGCAGCCGTTGATATATGTTGACGAGAGTGCGGAATTGATACGCAAATTACACTATACAGCGCGTAAATCGCAGTACAAGGTGGTGATAATGTGGCTCCCGGAAAAGATGAACTCCGAGTGTGCCAATAAGTTGCTGAAACTTGTGGAGGAGCCGTTTCCCGACACAAAGATAGTGATGGTCAGCGACCGTCCGTCGGAGATCCTGCCTACGATATTTTCGCGTACGCAGCGTGTGGAAATGATGCGTCTGTCGGACGAGGTGATAGCATCTCAGCTCGAGGCGTCGTTTGCCGTGGATCCGGTCGATGCCCTGTCGATTGCCCACATAGCCGACGGCAATATGGTGGCGGCTGTCAAGGCGCTGAAGGTGAGCAAGACCGCCAGAGTGTTTCTTGATCTGTTTATATCGCTGATGCGTCTGGCCTATCAGCGCAAAGTCCGTGATCTGCGCGACTGGAGCGCTAAAGTCGCCGAGCTGGGGCGTGTGCAGTCATGCCAGTTCCTTGATTATTGTCAGCGTCTGGTACGTGAGAATTTTATCTATAACCTTAACACACCTTCGCTTAACTACATGAATCGGGATGAAGCGGACTTCAGTTCCCGTTTTGCCCGGTTTATAAACGAGCGCAATGTCCTTGCAATCGTCGGCGAACTCAATCGTGCGCGTACCGATATTGCTGGCAATGGCAATGCGAAGATAATTCTGTTTGATCTTGCTATCAGAATAATTCTTTTACTGAAAGGGTAATATCTGATATGGAATCGTTTCTTGAACGGATAGCCGCCACATACCTCCGTGAGGAACTTGACCGGATGGTCGATTACTGCTTCGTGTTCCCGAATAAGCGAAGCGGCACTTTCTTCAAGTATACATTGGAACATAAAACCGACAGTACGCTTTTGCTGCCGCATATCACGACAATTACCGAACTCGTCTATGATCTGACTGACGGAGTCGAGGCCTCACGCATGGAACAGCTGTTTCTGCTGTACAACATATATAAAGGCATATCGCATGAAATCGGTGATTTCGACAAGTTTCAGTTCTGGGGAGAGATGCTGCTCAATGATTTCAATGATGTGGATCGATATATGGTCGATGCCTCTCAGCTGTTTTCCAATGTGCAGCGGCTCAAAGAGATAGGGGCCAATTATCTGACTGATGAGCAGATCGAGATCATACGCCGATTCTGGGGTGAAGAGAGAACTGACGACAGTATTGAGCGTTTCTGGACACATGTCCCCGGAACGCTCAAAGACGGCAGCGTATCGGACCGATTCCTGAAACTGTGGGAGATTCTTGATGAAGTATATACTTCCTTCCATAGAGAATTGAACAACCGTAGATTGTGTTATGATGGCATGGCCTATCGCGATGCCGTCGACGCTCTTCGTCGTGTTGGAGCCGGAGATTTGCCGTATCGACGGTATGTATTTATAGGGTTCAACGTATTGTCCACATCCGAAATCGCTATATTCAATAGACTGAAGCAACTCGGTGTTGCTGACTTCTATTGGGATTATAACTCGCCGGCGATGTCGATTCCGCATAACAAGGCGTCCCGTTTTATCGGACGATATGTCACACAATTTACTCCGATTTATGATATAGGCGAGGAGAAAATAACCGAATTGCCCGATATCAGGATAATGGCTGTGCCGTCCAATATCGGACAGGTCAAAGAGGCCGGTCGCCTGCTTGCATCGATGGTGGCCGATGGCCGGATTTCCGATCCTGACAATGCTATAGATACTGCTGTAGTACTTCCAGATGAAGAATTGTTTATCCCCCTTATATATGCCATACCTAAGTCCATCGGAGATATCAATATAACTATGGGATATCCGATGCGTCACACATCGGTAGCTGCATTGATATCCAATATCGTGTCTATGCAGTTGCGTGCCCGAAAGAGCCACGGACAGACAGAGTTTTTTCATGACGACGTGCTTAGCGTCTTGTCTCATCCTCTTGTGCGAGCTATCGGTGGAGATGGGTGTGAGGCTCTTTCTCGATATATGACGGAACACAGACTCTATAATTTGCCGTCCGATGTAGTCACAGCGCATTTTCCTCAGTTTGCTCCGGTATTTGCACCTGTCAGGGATATGCAGGAGGCTGGTACCGTATTCGGATACATGCGCTCGCTGCTGAATTATATAGGTGACGGTGCGGCTGAAACCGGTTTTTCTTACATAGACCGCAGTTATATAGCTCGTTATATCGATGCTTTGGCCGAATTGGAAAGGCTTGCTGGCATCTATGGAATCACGATGGCCGATACCACGTTTTTTCATCTGCTTCAGCGCGCATTGGCAGGCGAGACCGTCAGTTTCGAAGGTGAGCCGTTGAAAGGATTGCAGGTGATGGGTGTGCTTGAGACACGAGCGCTCGATTTCGACAATGTGATAATGCTATCGATGAATGAACGTATATTCCCGCGCCGTCATTTTGCACGCTCGTTCATCCCTGATGCTCTGCGCCGCGGTTACGGCTTGTCGACTATTGAGTTTCAGGAAAGTATCTTCGCATATTACTTTTATCGGCTTATAGCGCGGGCCAAAAGGGTATATCTTTTTTTCGATGCTCGCAATTCCGGGCTCCGCAGCGGTGAAATGTCACGCTATCTGTATCAGTTGCGTTATATGTTTCCAACCGGCAGCATACGTTATTACAGCGGGAAATACCCTGTAGAACCCCCTGTGCGGCGTAAGATCGAGGTCTGCAAGACCCCGGAAGTCATGCATTCGTTGCGTCGTATTCTCGATCCGGAATCTGATCAGAGATTGTCGGCAAGTGTGATAAACCGTTATATCAACTGTCCGTTGTCGTTCTATCTTGAGCGTGTAGCAGATATCCGTGTCGCGGATCCGGTCAAAGACTATATCGATGAAAGTTCTTTCGGTACAATCGTACACCATGTGGCGGAATCCATATACAAAGGGCTTGCCCGGGAGCGTGGTGTGAAAGAATTGCTGGTCACAGCCGAGCTCCTCGACTCCCTTGTCGGCGATACCGTGAGGCTGCACCGTCAGATAACACAATCTGTAAATGACCGTTATCACCACTTGCCCGAAGACGAGTGGGACACTCCGTTGACCGGAGAGGCAAAACTACTTGGTAAGACTATTCTGCACATGTTGAAGTCTTTTTATCGCGAGGAGAAGCAATTTGCGCCATTCTCATTTATCGCAGCTGAATATAAAGATAAAAAACAGCTTGTAGTGACTGGTGATCTTACCGTTAATTTCACCATGTCTATCGACCGTATAGACCGGCGTGACGGAGTGGTACGACTTATTGACTATAAGACAGGCAGCGATCCGGTATCGTTTACATCAGTCGATGAACTTTTCGACCCTTCCAATGAAGAGCGACAGAAAGCAGTGTTTCAGTTGATGCTGTATTCATGCGCCTATAGCGCGCATACAGGCTACGAAGGCCCCATACAGCCATACATATACCAGCTGAAGCGTCTTAATACTGAGCATCTGCCGCCGATTCTCTACAACAAAATGCCGTTTACCGACTATCGTGAGATAAAAGATGAGTTCTGGACCCGTTTTCAGCACTTGATCTCTGAGATGTTTGACCCTGATGTCCCATTCGTTCAGGCTGCCAATGAACATGCCTGTGCATATTGCCAGTTTTCAAGGATATGCAAGGGTTAGAGACTGTTAGATAGATTATGGCCGGATTATATATTCATATACCGTTCTGTCGTTCTAAGTGTATATATTGCGACTTCTATTCTCTTCCGATGCGTATTGATGCGTCGGACTATATCGATGCTCTTTTGCTGGAATTCAATGCCCGTAAGAAAGAAATCACGGAACCGTTCCGTACGGTTTACATCGGCGGCGGCACCCCTTCAGTGTTGCCGTTGTCAGGAATCGTTCGTCTTTTATCCTCTTTGGAACTGGACTGGAGCAGGGTAGAGGAGGCTACAATCGAGGCTAATCCTGAAGACATTACAACTGAATGGTGTGCGGCAGTAAAACAAGCGGGAATAACACGAGTCAGTCTTGGAGTGCAGTCATTTATTGATACGGAACTGGCAACCGTAGGGCGGCGCCATTCTGCCGCTGACGCCTTGAATGCCGTCAGGATCTTGCGCAATGCCGGGATCAGAGACATTAGCATCGACCTTATATACGGCTTGCCGGGACAGACTCCGGACAGCTGGCGCAGTTCGCTCAATATGGCGTGGAAAACCGGAGCCGATCATCTGTCTGCATATACTCTGACTTATGAGCCCGGTACTCGGCTATATGCCCGGCGGCAGGCCGGAAAAATCGTAGAGACCGACGATGATATCATAGTATCCATGTACATGGATCTGACCGCCGAAGCCCGTAGACACGGATTCAACCATTACGAGATTTCCAACTTTGCGCGTATCGGACATGAGGCACGGCATAATTCGGCTTATTGGAAAGGTGTGCCATATCTTGGGATTGGAGCTTCAGCGCATAGTTATGATGGATGCGTAAGGCGTTGGAATCCGCGCAGCCTTTCGGCATATATGGCAGATCCGGCATCATCCTGCGAGATGGAGTCTCTCGATGCCGATGCCGTCCACAACGACATGGTTATGACGGGTCTTCGCACAGCACATGGGATTGACCTGACATTGCTTGATGAAAGTGAACTCCGACTGGTAGGCAGATATGTCGATAGTGGCATGATGTCGCTGCTTGCTGATGACCGTGTGCGTATAACCGAACAGCATTGGCTTGTTGCAGATAGTATTATATCAGATCTTTTCCGTGTCGGTTAATCGTGATGATATGGCTCGCCGCGGAGTATTGTCATCGCGCGGTAGAGTTGCTCTACAAAAAACAGACGCACCATTTCGTGGTTGAAAGTCATGCGCGACAGAGACAGTTTGCTGTCAGCCCTGTCATAGACTTTCTGAGAAAATCCATAAGGGCCGCCGACAATGCATACCATGCGCCGTGCCACCGTTGACATTCGTTTGTCCATATATGTCGAGAATTGGCGGGAAGTCAGTTCGTCGCCTCGTTCGTCGAGCAACACGACATAATCGCCAGGCATAAGTGTCGACAGAATAGCCTCTCCCTCCAGTTCTTTCTGCCGTTCCTCCGTCATGGATTTATTCCCCTTTATATCGCTTATGATCTTGACTTCTACCGGCAGGTAATGTTTCAGTCTGTTGAGATACATGTCGATACCCTCGCGTATATATCCTGATGAAGTCTTTCCTACGGCTACAAGTTGGATTTTCATATATGGCTGCTTTGTATTAATTCGTATCTTTATGGCGTTAAATTATAGACCGGATCTTCTATTATGGGCAATTTTTATATCTGGCTTGGTGCGGCTCTTGTGTTCGGACTGCTGTGTGCGGCAGTTTTCACGCGGCTTGCAGATCGTCGCACCACCGGTATGTGGCGGCGTTTTATCCTGTCATTTATCGGCTACACAGTTGTCGGCCTCTTTATTGCAGGCTGCCTTGCAATAGTCTTTGCTGAGTGAAATATAAGCCGATAGAGCCTTGGCTGCACGCTCTCCGTCGATGGCTGCTGACACTATGCCGCCAGCATATCCGGCTCCCTCGCCGGCCGGGAATAGTCCGGCCATGTCCACATGTGCCAGATTTTCAGGATCTCGTGGAATCCTGACCGGTGCCGAGGTTCTTGTTTCGTCCCCAATGACGGTCGCTTTGTCTGTAAGGAAGCCTCGTTGTTTCTTATCGAACTCGATAAAGCCTTTTTGCAACCGTCTGGCTACATATTCAGGAAGTAGCCGGTCTACGCGTGCCGGGGTCAGACCGGCTGCATACGATGTCGGAGGCAATGACGTCGATTGGCGTCCTTCGACGAAATCGGTCATGCGCTGAGCCGGTGCGCACTGTGACTTTCCGGCACCGAGCCAGAAATTGGCCTCGATATCCTCCTGAAATTTCATCATCCGCAACTCTCCGTGTTTGGAATATTCGGAAGGTATATCCTCCGGCAATATCTCTACGACCATGCCCGAATTTGCCCACCTGGTACCCCGGTTGCTTGGCGACATACCGTTGACCACGAGTTGGCCTGGTGCGCTTGCTGCCGGAATTATGAACCCTCCGGGACACATGCAGAACGAATATACGCCACGTCCGTCTACACGGGTGAGCATTGAATATTCGGCTGCCGGCAGATATTTCCCACGTCCTTTTGGAGAATGATACTGCAACCTGTCGATAAGCTCCTGCGGATGTTCAAGCCTCACACCTATGGCTATGCCTTTGCACTCCATTCTGACTCCGCGGTGCTGGAGCATTCTGTATACATCGCGTGCCGAATGCCCTGTGGCCAGTATCACCGGGCCGTGATATTCGCTTCCGTCATTCGTCCTTACGCCTTTGACTTGGCTGTTTTCGATTATAAGATCATCGACACGTGTGCCGAACAGCACTTTGCCTCCGCATCGCTCTATGGTATGACGTATTGCTTTGATCACCTCCGGCAATCTGTCTGTGCCGATATGGGGATGTGCATCTACAAGTATGTCGTCAGGAGCTCCGTGCTGATGTAGCACCGACAGGATTTTGCTTACGGAACCCCGTTTTTTGCTGCGTGTATATAGTTTCCCGTCGCTGTAAGCTCCGGCGCCACCTTCTCCGAAACAATAGTTGCTTTCCGGGTCAACAGTACCGTCGCGTGATATTCTGGCCATATCGCGCCGGCGGGCATCCACATCCTTGCCTCGTTCTATAAGGATAGGACGTATTCCGTCTTCTATAAGGCTTAATGCAGCAAACAGACCGGCCGGCCCGGCTCCTACGACTATAGCCTCAGGCGATTTTTCCGGGACTTTGTTATAATTCGTTTTTTCAGCACTTTCGTGTGTTGTCGGTGCTGGCTCATCGATATATACATTGACTGTGAGATTCACCATGACCTGACGTTGGCGGGCATCGATCGAACGTTTGACCGGACGGATTTCTTTTATCCGGTTCACATCGATACCGAGATCGGTCGATATTCGAGCCGCAAGACGTAATGGCTCGTATGCTGTTTCGGGCGTAAGACGCAACTGTAGCTGTTCTTTCATCTTGACATGGATCTGACAGTGGGAGTGATTGAATCGAAACGGCGGTTTAGCCTGCGTATCATGACTATAAGTGTGATGACGGCCAATATGAACGCAAGCAGATCGCTGGTTGCCATACCCAGCCATACACCGTTCAGACCCCAGAAATGAGGCATGATCAGCAGACATGGGATAAGGAAAATGAGCTGCCGGGTCAGGCTCAGGAATATTGACAGCTTCGGACTGCCTATCGACTGGAAGAAATTGGTAATGACTATCTGACAGCCTACTACCGGAAAAAATATGAAGTACAGGCGGAATCCGTTGCGTGCTATGTCTGTCAGGGTAGCGTCGGTGGTAAACAGACGGCTCACCTCGTCAGGAAATATTTCTGTGACAAGAAAACCGAGCGACGATATGAGTACGCCCATCCGTATGCCTATGCTAAGGGTTTTCTTGACACGATCCCAGTTGTTGGCTCCGAAGTTGAACCCAAGGATCGGCTGCATGCCTTGTGTTACTCCGAACACAATCATTACAAAAAACATCGTCGTACGGTTGATGATGCCGTATGCTCCGACTGACAGATTTCCGGATTCGGCCCCGTATTCCAGCAACGCTTTATTGATGAAAACAACGACTATGCAAGCACATATATTCATCAGAAACGGGGACATGCCTATGGCATAGATCCTCCGGGTAATTGCCGGGGAAAACCATTGGTTGCCACGACAGAAATGTACGAAGCTCTCTTTCGACATAAAGTGATACAATACCCAGATACAGGCCGCTGACTGACCGCACATGGTGGCAAGCGCCGCACCGCGTATGCCCCATTCGAGAGCGAATATGAATATCGGAGCGAGTATTATATTGACCGCGACCGACAGCAAAGCCGAAATCATGGCCTTCTTGGGATAGCCCGTAGCCCGCATCAGATTGTTGAGACCTATGAATATATACGAAATAGGGGTTCCGTAAAGTATCACCTGCATAAACTCGCGGGCATACGATATCGTTTCGGGAGTAGCACCGAACAGATACAGTATGTCATCAAGAAAAATCAGAGTGACGCCACCGAATATGGCAGCATGTATCAAACAGAGTATAAATACATTGTTGACCACATCTGTGGCTCGGGGTATGTTTTTTTGCCCTAAGAAGATGGAACTGATCGTTGCTCCTCCCACAGCGATAAGCGTCACAAACGCTATGACAAGATTCATCAGCGGGAAAGTTATGGCAAGGCCGGCTATAGCCATCGGACCCACTCCCTGACCTATGAATATGCTGTCTATGATATTATACAGAGAGGTCGCCACACTGGCTATGATCGCCGGTACGGAATATTGTATAAGCAGACTGTTGATTGACTTGGTGCCAAGAGTCAGCGGGGATTTGTCATCGGTTTCTGTAGGCATAATCTGTTTTGTTTGGCAAAATTAACGCAAAATGCATCAACAGTCATGGTACTCTGTGTTAACTTTGCGTTAAAATTTAAAGTTATGTCCTCCATGATTGAGATATCTGATTGTGGCGTTCTGTTCGATCTCGACGGAGTGCTGATCGACAGCGAGTCTTTATATACCGGTTTCTGGAATGAGATGGAATGCATATATCCGACAGGAATACCTGATTTCGCTGCTGCCATCAAGGGTACTACTCTGCCGAGCATACTTTCGCATTATGCCGACGAAGATGTCCGGCGCGATATCGTGGAACGTGTCCACCGCTTCGAGCACGAGATCGTGTATCCTGTATTCCCTGGAGTCATGGAATTTCTGGCAGAACTGAGAGCCTACGGTATCCCTTGTGCCATAGTCACCAGTAGCGACGACGTGAAAATGGCATCGCTGCGTAGACAGCATCCCGATTTCGTAAAACATTTTGAAGCAGTGATCGACGCATCTATGGTTACCCGCAGCAAACCGGATCCCCAAGGATACCTGCTTGGTGCGGAAGCTATATCACGGAAACCCGAAAACTGTTTCGTATTCGAGGATTCTATTCAGGGGATGGCGGCCGGTCGTGCCGCCGGTGCTGCGGTGATCGGTCTGGCTACAACTCTTCCGCGGGAGATGATTAATGACAAAGCCCGCATAATCATCGATGGATTTACGGGCTTTGAAGTCAGTGATATGTTGGCTGTCAGCAGGCTTTGAAACTCATGTCTAACCCTTTGACCGAGTGAGTCAGTGCTCCTACGGATATGAAGTCTACGCCGGCTTCGCCATACTGTCGCAGTGTGTCTATAGTGATACCTCCGGATGATTCTATTTCTGTACGTCCGGCTATCAGTTCCACAGCCTCGCGAGTCCGTTCCGGAGTGAAATTGTCGAGCATTATGCGGTCTACACCGGCTGCAAGAGCCTGATTTATCTCATCGGTATTGCGTACCTCGAGTTCTATCTTTAGGTCGCGTCCTGTCTCACGGCAATATTTCTTGGCGGCATCGACAGCCTGCTGGATACCTCCGGCGAAATCCACGTGATTGTCCTTTATTAGGATCATGTCGAACAGCCCTATGCGGTGGTTGCAACCGCCGCCGATCTTTACGGCTTCCTTCTCGAGCATGCGCATGCCGGGGGTTGTTTTCCGGGTATCGAGAACCTTGGCTTTGAGACCTGCGAGACGCTCCTGATAACGGGCCGTAGTGGTGGCTATTCCGCTCATGCGTTGCATGATATTCAGCATTACACGCTCCGTCTGTAGAAGCGAACGCACGCTACCCTCCACTTCGAATGCGATGTCGCCCGGTTTTACATGGGCTCCGTCGTTGATATACACGGTCATCTTGAGTGCCGGATCGAATTTCTCGAACACTTTGCGGGCTATATCCACTCCGGCAAGTATTCCCTCCTCTTTTATGATCAGACGCTGGCGTCCCTGCTCGTCTGCAGGGATTGTGCTTAGAGTCGTATGGTCTCCGTCGCCCACATCTTCGGCAAATGCCAGTGTGAGCAGATCGTCAATCAGTTCGTCACGTGATTTCATCGTTTGTTTTGGCTTTTTGTATTTGTGTTCTGTCGGCAAAGATACGAATAAGTCGAGAGCAAAAGCAAGCTTGCTTGTGATTTTGCCGTATGGGAGATTTAAGGCCTGAATAAATTAGTTGCCGACCCAGCTGTTGCGTCGGAAGCGTACGGCATCCGATTCGCAGAGCATGCGCATGAATTCTGTAGCTGAATGTTTGCGATATGCCCCGCGGAGCAAATGTATGCATCCGGCCATCGTTTCTCCTTCGGTATCGAGCGGTATGGCTCGCACATTGGGGATATCATGGATAGTGGCCTCTGACAGTATCGTGACCAGATCGGTATTCTTTATCAGTTTGAGTAATATATTGACTTCATTCAGCTCTATGCGTACATGATAGTTGATGTGGCGGCCGGCAAGTATGGCATCGAGGGCATTGCGTGCCTGTAGCCCTTTCGATGGCAGTGCCATATCGTATTTCTCAAGTTCATGGAGCTGTATGCTCTCTTTTTGAGACAGAAGATGACCCTCGCGTACGATCACGGCCAGACGGTTGTCAAACAGTTCGTGAGACTCGAGGCCGTCGTATTGTCCCGACGGCCTGAATGCGAGTACGAAATCAACTTCACCTGTGGTGAGCATATCCATCAGTTCCTCCATGGTCTTGTAATATATGTTGAGCTTGACTTTCGGATACCGTTTCATAAAAGCTATTACAGTCTCGGTAAGTATCGGGCTGAATGAATACGTTACACCTATATTTAGGGTGCCTGCAGCCAGTTGGCGCAGATCGCGCAGACGCTCCATGCAGGTCTCGGCCGACGAAAGAGTGGCGATGGCGTAGGGGAGTAGGGCTTCTCCCTCCTCTGTAAGCTGCACCCGGTGACTGTCGCGTCTGAAAAGCTGTGTGTCCATTTCGGCTTCGAGCTGACGTATCTGTTGCGACAGAGTGCTTTGTGTTATGGCCGACTGCTTGGCCGCTTCCGAAAAGTTAAGTGTACGTGCGGCTTTGACGAAATATTTTAATTGTCGTAATTCCATTGGTGTTGAAACGTGTGCTGGTTTGTTGGACGGTTATCCGCGGGTTGAACTGAATGCCCGGTTCTTGAACATCAGGATCGGGATCATCTGACCGAGAACCATGGCCAGAATCACAAATGCGCATGTGATTCCGTTCGATTCGCAAAGATAGAAATAATGATTGAAATCCGCCTCCCCGCTTGCTGCCATCGACATTACGAATGCCTGGATCGTACGGTAGGCATAGATGCCGGGAATCATGGGTAGGAGAGCCGGAAAGGCAAAGGTCTCAGGAGGGCACTTGGCTTTGGGTGAGATGATTATGGCCAGTATGCCGATGAAAAATGCGCCGGCAAGACTCGATACCACGATATTGAGCGCGGCGAAGCGCATCAGACAGAAACGTGTGGCATGTCCTACTGCGGCTATGATGGCTGAATATTTGATGGTAGCGCGTGGCGGATTGCTTATCGCAGCAAAGCCGATAGCGGCTATCGCGGCGAAAAAGGCGTCCTGTATTATTTCCTGAAATATATGCATGACCTCAGAATACGTTTAGTCTCATTAGCAGAATACCTCCCGTAAGTCCGAGAGCAATGCAGGCTGTCAGCACTGTCGCATGTGCGAATCGGCTGAATGAGCATAGATAATGTCCGTCGAGCAGATCGCTAACACTGTTTATATAAGGAATGCCCGGTATCAGATACAGCACACTTGTGCCGAGCGCAATATCGGCAGTGCTGCTGAGTCCGAACAGATGCCCGGCACATCCGATTGTCGCCGATATGAACGAACATGCGAGAAATGTAAGTTTAATATCGGTGTGCCGGCCGAGCAGTATGTTCTTTAGAGAATATCCTATAAGTGTTGCGAATGACACTATGCCCATAGCATTGAAGTCGCCACCGAACAGACGGCAGAACGATGCGTTGGCCAATACCACAAGCCCCATGACCGCCCATGGATTCATCGGTTTCGAATGAATGATGTGCCTGAATACTCCGGCGGCCTCTGATAGATCCAGTCGGTGCTCGGCTACCAGCCAGCTTAGTTTGCTTAGACGCGTATTCATGTCGTAGTTGACCGGAATCCGTGCTATGCTGCTGGAATGGTGCGAGGTCTCACCTGTATGGTTGTCGGTCATAGTAATCAGTATGTGCGATGGCAATATTGTCATGTCTATGGTAGCATCTATGGTACGCGCCATGCGTTCCATATTGCGGTCTATTCTGATACAGGTCGCACCGCAACCGAGCATATATGAAGCGTATTCGGCAAAGAACCGGCATATTGATGCAGTCGTTATATTACTCGTAATCGTCGCAGTCGTCATCGTCGCAGAATGTTTCAGAATGGTCTATCTCTATAAACCGGTGGTGCCCGCGATGGTTCATTGCAAGCATTTCGGTGTAAAATAGATAGGCGAGGATCCCGAATATGGATGCCCCTACTATAATAATCCAGATGAGTTTGATTGAAATCATAATTCTGTCGTTTTTGAAATTCGTTTGCAAAAGAACATACTGCCGGCTTATAAAAATTCCGTTTGTCAAGGTTTGTTTCGATAGTCGCTATCGCTGACATCGAACTGATCGGAGACACATGTACCGCGCATTTTGCGCGTTTATATATTTTAACAACTGTATTTCGGAAAAATCGCAGTCCGGCGCTATTCTGCTGTTGTATCTTTGCATCGGATCCCAACTGAGACACACAAGTCAGTACCACTGGAGAGTCTGATATCTGTATCGGGAGGAAAGGAGGCCAACGCACACAAACGGAAAGTGGTACCGCCCGTAAATGTGCACCGGCGATAGCTCCCGCAGGGTCAAAGTACAGATATTGTTTTTGAGCATGGTCGATGGCGGTGGAGTCTCCCCGCTTGGAATCCGAAGTAGACCGATCCGCATGCGATGGCGGTGGTGCCGATAGCCGATGATATGTCATTCCCGGATATGGTACGCGTACATAACTGGTTGTGAACATGCCGTGGAGCTACAACGCACCGTGAGGCCTCAGCCGCCGTCGCTTGGATCCGTCTTCATATACTTTGTGTTAAAAAGATGTTAAAACTAATAACGTTAGTTGTGTAACTAAATTTATTAGTTTTAATTTGCCGTTACCAAATCATATCGGCGATGAAACAGCTTACAGACAAAGAAGAAGAACTGATGCGTATATTTTGGGAGCGCGGACCGCTCTATGTACGCGATATAGTGGATTCGTATCCGGAGCCTAAACCGCACTTCAATACGATATCTACTTTTGTCCGTTTACTCGAAGGTAAAGGGTATTTGACACATACCAGAACCGGCAATACATATCTGTATGCTCCGGCTATTACTCGCGACGAATATAGTCGATCCACTTTACGGCGTGTTGTTGACCGCTATTTCGGATCCTCGATCGCCGGAGTCGTCAGCGCTTTGTTTAAGGACGAGAAATTATCCGATGCCGAGATACGTTCTCTGATCGAACAGGTAGCATCGCAATCATCTGACAATTAAGACTGGAATTTATCTATGGGACAACTTCTCTCATATTCGATTTGTGTAGCGATAGTGCTGGTTCCGCTATATGTGGTCTATCGAACGATTCTGTCGCATACTACATTGCTGGCATTTAACCGGATGGTTCTGCTGTCCATTTATGCAGTGGCTCTTATTCTACCGGCATTGTTCATGTTGGCTCCGGTCGTGCAGACACCGGCTGTCGCAGGCATAGGAGAAATACGGGTGGACGGAATCGCTTTCGACGTTATTGCCGACACAGCTCCCGCTGGACAAGGTATCGACTGGTATCGGGCGGCAGTATGGATATATACATTTGGAACCGGAGTATTGGCTTGCCGTTTCGCGATAACGCTTGTTGGCATGATATACCTTATTGTTCGTGGCAAACAGAGCCGCATCGACGGCCATATTGTAGTGCGTCACGGCAGAGTGGGGCTGGTACCGTTCAGCTGGTGCCGGTGGATATTCATTCCTGCGGGCGAAAAATATGCCGATCATATAGTGATCGCTCACGAAGCGGCGCATCTTGATCGTCATCATTGGATTGATCTGCTCGTAGCGGAACTGGTGCTTATTATAGACTGGTATAATCCGGCAGCATGGCAGATGCGTGATTCCATCCAGGATATCCATGAGTTTCAGGCCGATGCCGACGTATTGGCTACAGGAATCGATACCCGTACATATCAGATGTTTTTAATAAAAAAGACTGTCGGCGACAGGTTCCACGCTTTGGCCGACAGTCTGAATCATAGTTCACTTAAAAAACGTATAACCATGATGTTATCTCGTAAATCAAGAAGTAGCGCACGCTTGCGCGCCATGGCACTGGTACCAGCATTGGCACTTGGAGCCTTAGTTATTGACCTTCCTGCCGTCGCATCGGTAGTGAACAGCCTCGGAAATACACGTATGTCCGACATTCAGGCCGAGACATCAGTTCCCGTAGAGGAACCGAACGAAGCAGTCGCCGGCAAAGATACTAAAAAATCCGATGGCAACCGCGTCCGTACTACGGCTGAACAGATGCCGCAGTTCCCTGGAGGAGAAAAAGCACTCTACAAATATGTGAGCGATAATGTCAGATTTCCTAAAGTAAATCCCATTCCTGACAAGCCTGTTATGGTAGTAGTGCAGTTTGAAGTATCATCGACCGGTAAAGTTCAGAATCCGCGCGTGATCCGCTCAGCACCGGATGCCGCATTCGATAAGGAAGCCGTACGTGTTGTCAGCACCTTACCTGAGTTCATTCCTGGCAAGGTCGACGGCAAGCCGGTATCAGTCCAATACACATTGCCTGTCAAGTTCACCGCCAAAAAGACCGGGGAAGCGACTGCGGCCGCTGGCAGTCAGCCGACAAACAAGGTATATAACGTAGCTGAGCAGAAGCCACAGTTCCCTGGAGGAGAAAAAGCACTCTATACGTTTGTAACCGAAAATATGAAAATGCCCGAAGTCCCCGCCGACGCACCTGACAAAGCTCGTGCCATAGTGCGTTTCAAAATAACCGCTACAGGCAAGGTATCCGATCCTGAGATTATACGTTCTTCAGGCATTCCGGAATGCGATGCAGAAGCAATCAGAGTTGTAGAACTTCTTCCCGATTTTACACCTGGAACAATTGACAACAAGCCGGTAGCCGTTTGGTATATGCTCCCGTTCTCATTCAAATGGACAAAATCTGATACCGACACTGACAAATAATGGCAATATAGAAACAGCTCTATATATACATGCCTTGGTAGGCATCCTTAGTACCGTATCGCATAGCGCATTTGGCCGTGCGATACGGTAGCCGTTAGCGGCAATTATTAAAAAAAAGAATAAATTTATAAGGAAACTTTGCGTGACACCATTGCATAATTCAAAAATTGTCCTTATCTTTGCACCGCAATTCCGGCAACAGTAGTGTTGTTTTTGCGACCGGAGAGATGGCAGAGTGGTCGATTGCGGCGGTCTTGAAAACCGTTGAGGGTCAC
>CAOKFI010000034.1 GCA_948467675.1 uncultured Porphyromonadaceae bacterium | reverse complement strand
CCGAAACTCAGGTGATAGCCCACCGCGGACACTGGGATCAGCCCGGTGCGGCTCAAAACTCCATACGGGCCATAGTCAAAGCAGACTCCATAGGATGCTACGGTTCCGAATTCGATGTATGGATGACAGCCGACTCCGTTTTGGTCGTAAATCATGATCCTACTGTCAACAACATACATATAGCCACCTCCGATGCCCGGACCATACTCACGCAGAAACTGTCAAACGGCGAAAACATCCCGGCTCTGGAGCAATATCTCGACACAGCCGCAATGCTCTCTACGCGCCTCATTTTCGAGCTTAAAAGCCATCCTACGCGGCAGCAGGAACAGCAGGCTGTACTAAAATCGCTGTCCATGATCGAAGAAAAAGGGCTGTCGGACCGCACGGAATACATCGTATTTTCCAAAGACGCAATGCTCGATTTCATAAAATACGCACCGGCCGGCACTCCGGTATACTACCTCAACGGAGACATGACTCCACAGGAGCTCAAAGATGCAGGCGCAGCCGGTCCGGACTATCATATAAGCGTGTTCCAGACTCATCCCGAATGGATAGACCAGTGTCATGAGCTCGGCATGAGAGTCAACGCCTGGACGGTCAACGATCCCGATCTGATGCAATGGTGCATAGACCGCGGTATCGATTTCATAACCACCAACGCTCCGGAAACACTTCAGAAACTCCTGCCGTGATCCACGGCAGGATACTGCCCGTCATACAAAGAAAGAGCCGTGTTTCGCAACACAGCTCTAAATTAAACATGTTGTAAAGTGTATACAGGGATGTGATTATACTTTATGGATGGGAATATGGATTATTGCCTTATTTTTTCAATGACACAAAAGTAATGTATTCTTTTTATTAGTGCAAATAATCCAGGCAGAATGTCACAAATTTTATATATTGTCTTGGTCTTTGTGTTCCCAGACATACATTTTGTCACTCGGACGTATCTTTTTTTCGACTTTTAAAGAAAAGCTGTCACCCTTGCGAGCCACATCTACAGGCTTCAGCCCTACGCGTATCTCATCGACAGTCATGATCACAGCCCCTGTCGTAGGCCCTGTAATGACTATCTCGTCGCCGACATGCAGCTCTCCGCTTTCCATGAAAAATTCCGCTACTCCTATATTCGAGAAATATCTTACGCCCTTGGCCGCATATCGCTTGATCCGCGTAGCCGACGATCCGTATTTCGACGACCACTCTCCAAGCCGCTGTCCGAGATAATAACCGTTCCAGAAGCCGCGGTTGAATATTTTGCCGAGCCGATCCTCCCATTGCGGCAGATACTCATCAATATCCTCTCCCCTGCAAATAGCCGACAGAGCCTCTGAATAACATCCTACGGCCTCATGTACATACTCCGGTCCGCGCGCACGCCCCTCGATCTTAAACACCGAGACTCCGGCATCGACCATTTTATTAATAAAATGGATCGTCTTGAGATCCTTGGGCGACATTATATATTTGTTCTCCACTGCCAGTTCGTCGCCGGTCTCAAGATCGCGCACTTCATAACCGCGGCGGCAGATCTGGGTACACGCCCCGCGGTTGGCCGACGAGTTCATCTCATGCAGGCTGAGATAGCACTTGCCCGACACAGCCATGCACAACGCCCCGTGACAGAACATCTCGATGCGGACAGGACGCCCCGAAGGCCCGGTTATATTGTCGCGACGGATAGCGGCCGATATAGCCGCCACCTGATCCATCGAAAGTTCCCTGGCCAGCACCACGACATCCGCCCATTGGGCATAGAAACGCACGGCCTCGATATTGGAGATATTGGCCTGGGTCGATATATGCACCTCCACCCCTATCGAACGCGCATACAGTATTGCCGCGATATCCGATGCGATAATGGCCGACAGTCCGGCATCGCGGGCGGCATCGATAACCGCATGACACACCGGAATATCAGCATCATACATGATCGTATTTACAGTCAGATAGCTCTTAACTCCGGCCGCAGCACATACACGGGCTATCTCATGGAGATCTGCGAGGGTAAAATTCACCGACGAGCGGGCCCGCATATTCAGCCCCTCCACTCCGAAATATACCGCATCGGCTCCGGCATCGATCGCTGCGTGCAGCGACTCATAGCTCCCGACAGGAGCCATTATCTCAAAATCTTTTCTATCCATAGATTTGAAGTTTTGATCAGAATTTCTGCATGTCGACCAGACGTTTATAGTACCGGTTCAATGCTATCAGCTCGTCATGCGTACCGGACTCTACGATACGGCCTTCGTGCATCACAGCTATCAGGTCGGCATTCTTGATTGTCGACAGACGGTGGGCGATGACCAGCGTCGTACGGTTCTTCATAAGACGTTCGAGAGCCTCCTGCACAAGATGCTCGCTCTCCGAATCGAGCGCCGACGTGGCTTCGTCAAGAATCAGGATAGGCGGATTTTTCAATATCGCACGGGCTATGGACACACGCTGACGCTGGCCTCCCGACAGACGGCATCCGCGATCACCTATATTGGTCTGATATCCGTGCTCAGTAGCCTCTATGAACTCATGGGCATTGGCGATCTTTGCCGCCTCGATCACCTGCTCTGCTGTGGCATGCTCCACACCGAAAGTTATATTATTGAAAAACGAGTCGTTAAACAATATCGCCTCCTGGTTGACATTACCCATCAACGAACGCAGTGAGTGCACCTTCATGTCACGCACATCCACCCCGTCGACCGTAATCGAGCCGCCATTGACATCATAGAACCTCGGCAACAGGTCGGCCATGGTAGACTTACCTGATCCGCTCTGCCCTACCAGCGCCACTGTAGCGCCTGCCGGAATATCGAGCGAGACCTCTTTAATAACGGATTCAGCACCATTAGGGTAGGCAAACGATACATTCTCGTAGCGTATATGTCCCTGGAAATTCTCTATTTCTTTAGGATTCTCCGGCGAGGCGATCGGATTTTTTGTCTGCAACAGCATATCCACACGTTCCATCGATGCCAGACCTGACTGTATGGCGTAGGCCGCACGCGACAGATCTTTGGCCGGAGCTATGATATTGTAGAATATGACCATATAGAATATGAAGTCGGCTGCATTGAGCGACGACACACCGCTGAGAATCAAAGTGCCTCCGAACCACAAAAGAATGGCGATGGTCAGCGTGCCGAGCAGTTCGCTCACCGGATGAGCCAGCGACTGACGGCGCCATACGCGGTTGGTCAACCGGTAACACTCCTGATTCTCGCTATGGAAACGGTTACGCATCTTGCCTTCTGCATTGAACGCCTTGATTATACGGAGACCGCCGAGAGTCTCCTCTATCGTCGACATAAGGATACCCCACTGGTTCTGGCTCTCGCCGGTATCATGTTTGAGCCGGCGTCCCACACGGCCGATCACAAGACCTGCTATCGGCAGCATTATAAAGACAAACAGTGTCAGCTGCCAGCTGATAGCGATCATGCCGGATATGCAGACCACGATTATGATCGGATTTTTAAACAGCATGTCGAGCGAAGTCATGATCGAAACCTCGATACCGCTCACATCGCCGGTCATACGTGCAATCACATCGCCCTTACGTTCCGAAGTGAAGAAGCCCATGGGAAGCTCCGTCACCTTGTCATACACATAGTTGCGGATATCGCGCACGATACCGGAACGAAGCGGTATGATGAAATATGTGCCCAGATAGCTCGACCCGACCTTCAGCATGGTCATGAACACGAGCAGTCCGGCAAGCATAGCCAGAGTGGCCGATCCGCCGAAATCCTCGATCGACACCTGAATATAATAATAGATGTTGTTGATAACCACATCTTTCAGCGGAGCGCTTCCGGGAGCCATATACACGTATGTAGCCTCCCGCACCTTGAACAGGATCTCAAGGATAGGCACTACGAGGGCAAATGAGAAGAGGGTGAGCAACGCTCCAAGCAGGTTGAAGAATATGCTCGACACAAGGTATTTCTTGTAAGGAGGCACGAACCGCCTCAACATTTTCCAGAATTCATCCATTCGGTTTTCAATTTTTTCCGTTTGCCACTGCAAATCTAAAGAGGCACAAAGATAAGCAATTTAAAAGTTTTCATGCAAAAATTGTCCCGTTAGGAGAGGATTGATTAATTTTGCATATATTTTGTAAAAGGGCAAAAAGACATGAATCAAACTCAATTAAGCGAGCAGGAACAAGTACGCCGCAACTCTTTGGAGCAGATGCGCCAGCTGGGCATCGAGCCTTATCCCGCCGCCGAATATACGGTGACGGGCTACACCGATGAAATCAAAGCCAATTTCGACGACGCCCTCGAACCTCCGCGCGAGGTATCGATCGCAGGCCGCGTCATGAGCCGCCGCATCATGGGTAAAGCATCGTTCGTAGAGCTCCAGGACTCCCGCGGACGCATCCAGGTATATATCTCACGCGATGAGATATGCCCGGGCGAAGACAAAGATCTGTACAATGTGGTTTTCAAGAAACTGCTCGACATAGGCGACTTCATCGGAATCGAAGGTTTCGTGTTCCGCACACGCACCGGCGAGATCACAGTCCACGCCCGCAGTTTCAAAGTGCTCAGCAAATCGCTCCGTCCTCTTCCTATAGTGAAAATGAAAGACGGCGTGGTATACGACTCGTTCGATGATCCCGAACTGCGCTACCGCCGCCGCTACGTGGACCTGATCGTGAACGAAGGTGTGCGCGACATTTTCATCAAACGTACTAAAGTCTACAACTCCATGCGCGAATACTTCAACTCGCACGGCTACATGGAGGTCGAGACCCCTATACTCCAGTCGATTCCCGGAGGCGCTTCCGCACGTCCGTTTATCACCCACCATAACGCGCTTGACATACCGCTGTATCTGCGCATTGCCGACGAGCTGTATCTGAAACGCCTGATAGTAGGAGGCTTCGAGGGGGTATACGAATTTTCAAAGAACTTCCGCAACGAAGGCATGGACCGCACCCACAATCCGGAATTCACATGTATGGAGATATATGTGTCATACAAGGATTACAACTGGATGATGGACTTCACCGAACGCATGATCGAGAAGATCTGTATGGACGTAAACGGCACTACAGAAGTCAAAGTCGGCGACAACACCATCAACTTCAAGGCTCCGTTCAAACGCGTCACCATGATCGACGCCATAAAGGAACACACCGGAATAGACATAAGCGGCATGGATGAGACACAACTGCGCGATGTCTGCAAGCAGCTGCATATCGAAGTGGAGCCGTCGATGGGCAAAGGAAAACTTATCGACGAGATCTTCGGAGAAAAATGCGAAGGCAAATATATCCAGCCCACATTCATAATCGACTATCCGATAGAGATGTCGCCGCTGACAAAACGCCACCGCAACAATCCGGAACTGACCGAACGCTTCGAGCTCATGGTCAACGGCAAAGAACTTGCAAACGCATATTCGGAGCTGAACGACCCGATAGACCAGTACGAGCGCTTCGTCGACCAGATGAACCTCGCCGCCAAAGGCGACGACGAGGCCATGATCATAGACGGCGACTTCATCCGTGCCCTGGAATACGGCATGCCTCCGACATCAGGCATGGGTATAGGCATGGACCGCCTCGTGATGCTCATGACAGGCCAGACAACAATCCAGGAAGTGCTGCTGTTCCCGCAGATGAAACCGGAGAAGAAGCCGCAGTCAGCCGAACAGACTGACGAAGAGGCCGAACAATCTCAGGAATAATCCCGAACAACAGAATCACAACCATGAATTTCCCGGGAACCATAGCCGTAATGGGCGGTGGCAGTTGGGCCACAGCCCTGGCCAAACTGCTGTTGCGCAATTGCGAATCGATCATCTGGTACATGCGCCGCGACGACCGCATAGCCGATTTCAAGGCCATGCGACATAATCCGGTATATCTTACCGATGTTGAATTCGATATCGAACGTATCGACTTCTCAAGCGACATCAACTACGTGTGCCGTCAGGCCGACACTCTATTGCTGGCAATGCCCTCGCCATATTTCAAAAGCCACATGGCAAAAGTGACCGAAGATCTGAGCGGCAAGTCGGTAGTATCGGCCGTCAAAGGCATCGTACCCGACGAAAACGAGACCATATCCCAATACATGACCGGCCATTACGGAGTCGACATGGACCGTATGCTCGTGATCGGAGGCCCATGCCACGCAGAAGAAGTGGCGCTCGACCGCCTGAGCTATCTGACAGTAGGCTGTCAGGACATAGACCACGCCGAGAAGATAGCCCGGTGCATCGCCGGAAAGACCATGAAGACCATCACATCGTGCGATGTAGACGGCATAGAATACGCCGCCGTACTGAAAAATGTCTACTCGATAGCCGCCGGCATAGTCCACGGACTCAAAAGCGGCGACAACTTTCTGGCCATGCTCGTCAGCAACGCTATACGTGAAATGGAGCGGTTTATCGACGCCGTATCGCCGAAACCCCGCCAGATATGCGATTCGGTATATCTCGGCGACCTGCTCGTGACATCGTACTCACGGTTCAGCCGCAACCACAATTTCGGCGCCATCATAGGCAAAGGCTATTCCGTAAAAGCAGCACGCATGGAAATGGAGCAGACCGCCGAAGGATATTACGGCACAAAGTGCATACACGAGATAAACGAGATGTTTCAGGTCGCGATGCCGATTCTCGACGGCGTGTACGACATCCTGTACCGAGGCGTCACTCCCGAAAAAGCCATGCGGCGCATGGCCGATACGTTTATCTGACATTTTTACCGGAGATACGAACTTTTTCTATTGGCAATATATTAATACAACGTATTCACTTAACAAACCAAATGATGAAAAGCATCAAGTTAGACATCAGCAATGTACTCGGCACAGTAAATGAAGCCGAAATACAAGCGCTCGAACCGGAAGCAGCAGCCGGCATAGACAAAATCAACAACGCAAGCGGCGAAGGCAGCGACTTCCTCGGATGGCTGGATCTTCCGAGCCGTACTCCCGCATCGCTTCTCGACGATATACAGGCTACGGCCGAACTGCTCCGCAAGGAATGTGAAGTTGTTGTTGCAATAGGCATAGGCGGCAGCTACCTCGGAGCCAAAGCCGTGATCGAAGCCCTCAGCGATTCGTTCGCTCCATATCGCCACGCGGCCGATAGCCCTGCTGTGCTGTTTGCCGGACAGAACATAGGCGAAGACTACCTGTATGAACTTCAGGACTTCCTGAAAAACAAAAAATTCGGCATAATCGTAATATCCAAGTCAGGCACGACCACAGAACCGGCCATAGCATTCCGTCTGCTCAAAGAGCAACTCGAACGGCAGGCAGGCAAAGCGGCTGCGGCCAGGCTGACCGTAGCCATCACCGATGCGAAGCGCGGCGCCCTACGCACACTCGCTACAGAGGAAGGCTACAAGACCTATGTGATCGAAGACAACGTAGGCGGACGCTTCTCTGTGCTCACCCCCGTAGGACTGCTGCCCATAGCAGTGGCCGGCTACGACATCAAGGCTCTGGTGGCAGGTGCGGTAGAGATGGAAAATGCCACCCGCAACGCTGGTGCCGGCAATATGTCGCAGTTGTATGCACAGACCCGCAATGCTCTATATCGCGCAGGCAAGAAGACCGAAATACTCGTCAACTACAACCCAAAACTCCACTTCTTCGGAGAATGGTGGAAGCAGCTCTATGGCGAGAGCGAAGGCAAGGACAACAAAGGCATTTTCCCCGCCGCTGTCGACAACTCTACCGACCTGCATTCGATGGGACAGTGGATCCAGGAAGGCGAACGCACTATTTTCGAGACTGTCATATCCGTAGAGGAAACTCAGCACAAAGTAGTCATACCGACCGACGATGCAAATCTTGACGGCCTGAACTTCATAGCCGGAACAAACGTGGATCACGTCAACAAAATGGCTGAACTCGGCACTCGCATAGCCCATGTTGACGGCGGTGTTCCAAATATGCGCATTACAGTTCCGGCACTGAAAGAACAGTATCTCGGACAGCTGATATACTTCTTCGAGAAAGCATGCGGTATAAGCGGCTACATACTCGGTGTGAATCCGTTCAACCAGCCTGGTGTAGAGGCTTACAAACGCAACATGTTCGCTCTCCTCGAGAAGCCCGGCTACGAAAAAGAGACCGAAGCCATAAAAGCCCGCTTAGGTTAAAAACACCATTCATTCTATCCTAACATCAGCACCCTCTTTCCGGCATGCCGGAAGGAGGGTGCTGCATTTTCAAGGCTCTTGATTAACATTATTTAAGACCTCTGTTTTGTAAAAATCGCAGTCCTTCCCATGTATCGCAGCACTATCTTTGCAATATAGACAATACTGACTGACACACATGATGAAACGCAAGACTTTTACATTCCGCGACTCATGGTTCGAAGCCATGCGCAACCTTCCCGACAACACACGACTCGCACTTATGGATGCGATATGCAGTTATGCCATTGAGGGAAAAATCCCGGAAAACCTGGAGATGACAGCACAGACTGCCTTTATACTTATCCGCGCTGAAATCGACAATACCCCGGCTCCCCGAAAAAAAACGAAACCGGAAGAAGACAAGCCGTCAGAATCCACGGAAACAGATACAGCGACAGAAAAGAACGATATTCCAGCGGCGGCAGACACCGTATCCGACAGTTTCGACAAAGCCTACGACTCCATGGCCGACCAGATCAGCAACAGCCGGAAGTGGCGGAACTGGCTATATGAGCATGCCGGAATATGCAATATCATGGCGGCTCTGCCGTCATTCAAAAACTTTATCAGAGAACAGAACCAGACCGGCAGATTCACCGATCCGCAGCTGCCGGAATCGGAATTCTGCCGACTGATGTCCAATGCTTCCAATCTATGCGGATTCCTGCCCACGGAAGCATTCCGGCATCCACAGAACGAATGAAGCACAGGCTAATGGCCTGTGCTTCTGAAAGAATTCGTATCCAGTCCCAGTTCTTCTATTTCTCGCGCATATAGATGTTGACCGGAGTTCCGGTGAAGTCCCAGTTCTCCCGGATCTTGTTCTCCAGATAGCGTCGGTACGGCTCTTTCACCCACTGTGGCAGATTGCAGAAAAACACGAACGACGGGATCTGCACATCTTTGAGCATTGTCACGTATTTTATCTTTACGAACTTGCCCTTGTTGGCAGGCGGCGGATATGCGGCGATCACCTCAAGCATGACCTTATTGAGCGTAGCGGTAGGCACAATGCGTTTACGGTTGTGATACACCTCCATAGCCGTTTCGATAACCTTGAAGATACGCTGCTTGGTCAAAGCCGATGTAAACAGAATCGGGAAATCGGTAAACGGAGCGAATCGTTCGCGTATGGCCGCCTCATAGTGCTTTATGGCATCGACACTCTTATCTGTCACAAGATCCCATTTGTTGACACACACCACAAGCCCCTTGCGGTTGCGCTGTATGAGAGAGAATATATTGGAATCCTGAGCCTCGATACCGCGTGTGGCATCTATCATAAGGATACATACATCGCTCGCCTCTATGGCCCGGATACTGCGTATCACGGAATAATATTCGATATCTTCATTGACCTTGGTCTTCTTGCGGATACCGGCCGTGTCCACCAGATAGAAGTCGAATCCGAACTTATTGTAGCGGGCATATATGCTGTCGCGAGTGGTTCCGGCTATATCGGTCACAATATGGCGCTCTTCTCCGATAAACGCGTTGATGAGCGATGACTTGCCTGCATTGGGGCGGCCTACGATGGCGAATTTGGGAATATCGTCGAGCTCGTCCTCTTCATCGGCCGACTTTTCCGGCAGAAGTTTCACCACCTCGTCGAGCAGATCGCCTGTACCGTACCCGTTGATGGCCGATACAGGATAAGGATCGCCGAGACCGAGTCCGTAAAATTCAGGCACGTTATATAGCCACTCGTTCGAATCCACCTTGTTGGCGACCAATATGACGGGCTTCTTCGACTTGCGCAGAATCTCCGCCACGTGGTCATCGAGATCGGTAGTGCCGTTCATGGCATCTACCACAAACAGGATCTCATCGGCCTGCTCTATAGCCAGACCTACCTGCTTGTTGATCTCCCCCTCGAATATATCGTCCGAATTGACCACCCAGCCGCCGGTATCTACTATCGAGAACTCACGGCCGTTCCAGTCGACCTTGCCGTACTGACGGTCACGTGTGGTTCCGGCAGTCTCGTCGACGATGGCGCTGCGGCTTCTTGTCAGACGGTTAAACAGTGTGGATTTACCCACATTCGGGCGCCCTACTATGGCTACAAGTTGTCCCATCGGATATGATTGCTGTCTGTTAAAATTCTTAATTGATTATGTTGACCAAAGTTAATACTTTTTTGCCACGCGGCCAAACACACAGAGCGTATGCCGTCACTGTATGTAACCGAATGCCTTCAGTTTGTTGTCGCGGTTGCGCCAGTTCGGCTCCACCTTGACAAACAGTTCCAGATAAACGCTTTTGCCGAAGAATGTCTCGATATCCTTACGGGCCTGTATCCCGACCTTCTTGAGCATTGCGCCGCCTTTGCCTATCAGAATGCCCTTCTGGCTGTCGCGCTCCACATAGACCACCGCCATGATATGGATAGACGTATCCTTCTCCTCGAATTTCTCGACAATGACTTCGGTCGAATACGGCACTTCCTTATCGTAGTTAAGCAGTATCTTCTCGCGGATAATCTCAGTCACGAAGAAACGCGCAGGCTTATCGGTAAGCGCATCTTTGCCGAAATAGGGCGGCGACGGAGGCAGAAGTTCCACGATACGCGCCATAAGGTTATCCACATTGAACCCCTCGGTTGCTGAAATCGGGAATACCTCGGCATTGGGAAGCAGACCTTTCCAGCGCTCTACAATCCTGTTCAGTTCGTCGGAACCTCCCTTGACAAGATCGATCTTGTTGATCACGAGCAGCACCGGCACTTTCTCCTTGGCCACTTTTTCCAGAAAATCGGAATTTTTTGTCGGATCCTCGACGACATCTGTCACATACAACAGAATATCGGCATCGGTTAGCGCCCCTTCCGAAAACTCGAGCATACTCTCCTGCAGCTTGTATTTCGGCTTGAGCACACCGGGTGTGTCGGAAAACACTATCTGGTATTCCGGAGTATTGACTATGCCTGTGATACGGTGGCGGGTAGTCTGCGCCTTAGAGGTTATGATACTCATACGTTCGCCCACAAGATCATTCATCAGTGTGGACTTTCCTACGTTGGGGTTGCCTACGATATTGACAAATCCGGCCTTATGATTAGGAGTCATGACAGTTATGCTTTAATTGGTTATAGCCAGACCATTAATGCCTGCGCTTGTCTGATAAAACAAAAATAGCATCGTAAAAGATGCTATTTCCGTAAAATTTATTTTCAGGGGACAATACCGAAGCGCTCCGCTATCGTCGTTCCCGGATCTTGTCAGAGATCCCAGACGATATACATAGCGCCCCAGGTGAATCCGGCACCGAAAGCGGTAAGAATCATCTTGTCGCCTTTTTTCAGAGTGTCGCGGTATTCGTCGAGACACAAAGGGATCGATGCTGCGCTGGTATTGCCGTAACGTTCGATGTTGACCAATACCTTGTTGCGATCGATATGCGCACGGTCGGCAACGGCCTCGATGATACGCAGGTTGGCCTGATGCGGAATAAGCCAGTCCACGCTTTCCATGGTCAGTCCGTTGCGGTTGGCCACTTCCAGCGATGCATTGAGCATGTCGCTCACTGCGTGTTTGTAGACCGCACGGCCTTCCTGATACACATAGTGTTCGTGAGCGTCGACTGTCTCATGACTTGCAGGGCGCACAGAGCCGCCGGCTTTCATGAGCAGATGCTCCAGGCCAGTTCCGTCGACATGGAACACTCCGTCGATTATACCCACAGGATTCTCGGTCGGCTCCAGAAGCATGGCTCCGGCACCATCGCCGAACAACGGGCAGGTAGCACGATCGGTATAGTCGGTCATCGACGACATCATCTCGGCAGCAACCACCACGATCTTTTTGCGGAGCCCCGAACGTATGTAGGCCGAGCCGTCCTGCAATGCCACAAGAAATCCGGCACAGGCTGCCTGGATATCGTAAGCGTATGCGTTGGTCAGACCGCAGTTGTGGGCTATGATCGAACCGGTCGACGGAAAACGGTAGTCCGGATTCGAGGTCGCACAGATGAGCAGATCCACTTCTTCGGGAGCAGTTCCGGTCGAAGCAAGCAGTTTCTCCACGGCCTGGATGCCGAGGTATGACGATCCTGCTCCCTCTTTCTTGAGTATGCGGCGCTCCTTGATGCCTACACGGGTAGTGATCCACTCGTCGTTGGTGTCCACCATCTTCGACAGCATCTCGTTGTCGAGGATATCGGACGGGGCATACGAGGCGATGCCGGCTATTCTTGCATATAGCATGATCTTATGCCGTTACTTAGACTGCAGCTGTCTTCTCGATTACGACACGGCCGCGGTAGAAGCCACATTCGCCGCATACGGTGTGGTAGATGTGCCATGCGCCGCAGTTGGGGCATACAGCCAGAGTAGGCATCTGAGCCTTGTCGTGAGTTCTGCGCTTTGCTGTCCTGGTCTTGGATTGTTTTCGTTTAGGATGTGCCATTTCTTTTTATTGTTTTGCTTTGTATTGAATCTTTTGTTATCGATCTCGTCTGTGCTTCGTCCTTCGGTCAGTTGTCGTCTTCCGCCAACTGTTTCAGGCCGTCCCACCTGGGGTCGGTGGATGCTTGCGGCTGACTGTCGATATCGTCTATTTCATCGATAAGTTCGTTTTCGAGTTCGGCATCTTCATCGCCAGAACGCGTACGGTGTTTTTTCAGGATGGCGCTCATGGCCCGGTTGCATTTGCCGAGCGGATGAACATGACGTGCCGGAACCGTAAGGGCGACTGTATCGTAGATCATGTAAGCTACGTTAAGATAATTGTCGCTTTCAGGTATCACGAGCAGATCATCGGCATCGTCATTGTAATCATCGCCATATTTCACCATCACATGATACTGCGTGCTCACCTCGAACGGCAGTTCGTCGAGACAGCGGTCACACAACAGCGTGATGGTTCCGGCTATATCGAAAGTGAGATCGTATACCTCACTGCGATATGCCACATTCAGCTTGATGTTGAGGTCGGCATCGCGGATGTCGGCGCTCTCCATGTTAGTGAAAAAGCGCTTGTCGAGGTGGTAGTCAAACTCATGACTCCCCTCGGGCATGCTTTTCAGCATCAACTTATATTCAGAGAACTTTCCCACAGTGATAAGCGCTATTGGTTCAAAAAACTCCGCAAAGGTAGCTATTATCTTCCATTTTCACAACGTTTTTAAAAAAAAGATGCGTCGGCACGCGTATGGAAAAAGCGCGGCCGCCGGAATTGCTCCGACGGCCGCGCCGCATTATGTTATGACTTGTTGTTTACGCCTTTGCCACGGCCTTGCGGTTGCGGCGGCTGTCGGTGAGGAATGCCACCGGCGCAGCCACATAGATAGTGGCCAAAGTACCGATGATCACACCGAAGATCATTGCGAATGTAAAGCTTCGGATCGCATCGCCGCCAAGGATGAAGATACAGAGCAATACCAGCAGAGTGCTGCCTGATGTCATGATTGTACGGCTCAACGTGCTGTTGATCGAACGGTTGATTGTGGTGAAGAAATCCTGCTTCGGATAGAGACCAACATTCTCACGCACACGGTCGAATACGACCACGGTATCGTTGATCTGATAACCGATCACTGTCAGGATGGCCGCTATAAAGGTCTGGTCTATCTCCATAGCGAACGGGAGTATTCCCCAGAATATCGAGTAGAAACCGATGATAGCGAATGCCGTGAACGCTACGGCTGCAAGAGCGCCTACCGAGAAGGCGACGTTGCGGAAACGGATCAGGATATAGAGGAACATGGCGAGCAGCGACAGAGCGACAGCTATGTATGCGTCGCGCTTCATATCGTCGGCTACGGTAGGTCCTACTTTCTGCGAGCTGAGAATACCCTGGGTCTCGTCAGTGGTCGAGAACTCCTCGGGAGTCATGCCGTCGCGAAGCTCGCTCATGAGAGCGCTATACAGGATATCGACGATTTCCTTCTCAACCTTAGGATCGGTATCGGTGATCTTGTAGTTGGTCGAGATACGAACCTGGTTGGAATTCTCAATAGTGATTACCGATACAGTCGAGTTCTCGAACAGCGGCTGCAGCTTGGCCTGGATATCGGATGTATTTACCGGATGATCGAATTTAACGACATAGTTGCGACCACCTGAGAAGTCGATACCTTGATTGAGTCCGCGGACGAAAAGCGAACCGATCACGACAACGACAAGAGCGAGCACCACGGTGAAGCTGACCTTGCGCATGCCGAGGAAATTGTAGGAGGTATTCTCGAAAAGATTGCGGGAGAGTTTGGTCGAGAATGTGAGTTTCTGGAACGGTTTCGATTTGGCTCCGACTATGAAGACGATACGGGTCAGGTATACGGCTGTGAAGAACGAGCATACGATACCGATTATAAGAGTCGTAGCGAAGCCCTTGATAGGACCGGTGCCGAAGAGGAGCAGTATTATGCCGGTGATAACCGAAGTCAGGTTGGAGTCGAAGATCGCAGAGAATGCGTTGCTGTAACCGTCGGCAATTGCGGTACGCACGTTTTTGCCGGCGCGGAGTTCTTCTTTAGCACGCTCGAAGATGAGCACGTTGGCATCGACAGCCATACCGAGCGCGAGTACTATACCGGCGATACCGGAAAGCGTAAGCACAGCCTGGAATGAGGCGAGAATACCGAATGTAAAGAAGATGTTGCAGATCAGACCGAGGTTGGCCACGATACCGGGAATAGCGCCGTATATGCAGATCATGAAGATCATGAGAAGCACGAGCGCGATGATGAACGACATGAAACCGGCTTCGATAGCCTGCTTGCCGAGTGTGGGACCTACCACCATATCGGAAATGATCTCGACACGGGCTGTCATCTTACCGCTCTTGAGCACATTGGCAAGGTCGCGGGCTTCCTCCACAGTGAAATGTCCAGTGATCTGCGAAGAACCGCCTTCGATCACACTGTTGACATTGGGATAGCTGTAAACCTGATCGTCAAGAAGGATCGCAACCGGCTTGCCGAGGTTCTGGCGTGTGATGTTGGCCCATTCGCGTGCGCCGGTATTGTTCATTGTCATCGAAACGACATTACCCTGAAGATTGTCGAAATCGGAACGAGCCGAAACCACGCAGTCGCCGGTAAGACGGGCCTTCTGCTGGTGAGTTTCCGGATCTATCTGTGTGCGGAGAGCGATAAGGCCATAGATATCCTTGCGGCCGCCGGGTGCGTGCTGCGGATCCATAGGCTTGACCTCCCAGCGGAGCTTCAGATTGTTGGGGAGGTTGGTCTTCGCGGCAGGCGAGTTCAGAATCTCGTCGATAGCCTTGCGGTTTGCAGCTGTGGCATAACCTACCAGCGGAGTCGGCTGTCCTTCATAGAGGACTTCGAATAGCGATGCCAGAGGCACGTAAGTGCTGTCTGAGCTGAGATCGCGGTCGAGCTGACGTAGGTGGTTGGTTATTTCGGTCATATTGTATGTCTCGTAGAACTCGAGGTTGGCCGAGCGCTGGAGCAGTTCGCGTACGCGTTCGTGTTCCTTCACGCCGGGAAGTTCGAGAAGGATCTGGCCATCCTTGCCCTGAAGCACCTGGATGTTGGGGGAAACCACACCGTAAGAGTCTATACGGTTACGCAGCACATTGGCGGCGGAAGTGTTTACCCGGTCCTGGACTTCGGCTTTCAGTTTAGACTTGACATTGTCGGGATTGGTGCCGTTGTCCTTGATCACGTCGGCAAACACGACAGAGAAATCGGCCTGCGGTTCAAGAGCACGATACTGGTCCACGAATGTACCGATATAATCCTCGTTGGGATGCTGCGCCACAATACTGTCGGTAGCGAGAATCGCCTTATCGAGGACAACATTGTCGTTATGACCCATGGATTTGAGCATGTCGGCCATATTGACCTGCAGGATCACGTTCATACCGCCCTTGAGGTCGAGTCCGAGGCCAACGCCCCATTTCTGGACATCGTTGTAGGTATAGCCCATATATACAGGCTCCTCAGCGATAGAATCCATGTAGTATTTGTAAGCCGCATTATACCCCTCAAGGTTCTCGGTTCCACCGGCTTTTGTTTGGGCATACTCGCGGGCTTTCCCCTCATAATGGCTCGACACCATAGAGAACGAGAGGTAGAAAAGACACACGAGCACCAGGAAAATAGCGATCACTCCGGCCACTACGCTTCCTAAGGTTCCTTTGCTTTGCATGTGTTAGATGAATATGATTTAAAAGTTTTTAAAATTGAATTTCCTGCATAAGCCGCGGACAAGAATCCGCTTTTAAGCCCGCAAATATACTATTTTTCTTTTTATTATACGGCATAAGCGGCCTTTTTTGATTCAAATGGCTGAGTTTGCGCGTTGCCGACAACAAACTTTCACTAAATTAGGATATGCATTGAAACAGTTTAGTTATCTTTGCGTTTTAATATTACCAACTTGTTTCAGACTCACTAACATTAATTCTTCACAACCACATGGCAGAAATCAAATGCATAGGCATCCTCACATCGGGAGGTGACGCACCAGGCATGAACGCCGCCATCAGGGCCGTCACCCGGTCGGCGATTTTCAGCGGTTTTACAGTGAAGGGGATTTACCGCGGATACCGCGGCCTCATAACCGACGAGATAGTAGAATTCCGCACCCAGAATGTATCGAACATCATACAGATGGGCGGCACGATCCTGAAGACAGCCCGCTGCAAGGAGTTCCAGACACCCGAAGGGCGCCAGCTCGCTTACGATGTGCTCCGCCGCCAGGGTATAGACGCGCTCGTAGTCATAGGCGGCGACGGCTCTCTTACAGGAGCGCGAATATTCGCCAATGAGTTCAACCTGCCCATAATCGGCCTTCCAGGCACTATCGACAACGACCTCTACGGCACAGACACCACCATAGGCTACGACACAGCCCTCAACACTATCATGGAGTGCGTGGACAAGATCCGCGATACAGCGACGAGCCACGAGCGGTTGTTCTTCATCGAGGTCATGGGCCGCGATGCCGGCTTCCTCGCCCTTAACGGAGCTATCGCATCGGGAGCGGAAGCAGCCATAATACCGGAAATATCGACAGAGGTCGACCAGCTTGCCGAGCTGATCCAGAACGGCTTCCGCAAAAGCAAGAACTCCTCGATCGTACTCGTGGCCGAAAGCCCCGTCACCGGCGGTGCCATGGCTCTTGCCGAACGCGTAAAGAACGAATATCCCGGCTACGATGTACGTGTGTCGATTCTCGGCCACCTGCAGCGAGGCGGCTCCCCTACCGCCCACGACCGTATTCTGGCATCGCGCATGGGTGCTGCAGCCATCGATGCACTTCTGGAAGATCAGCGCAATGTGATGATCGGCATCAGCAACGACAATATCGTTTATGTCCCGTTCTCCAAAGCCATCAAGAACGACAAACCGATCAACCGCGAGCTTCTCAACACTTTGCGTCGCCTGAGTATCTGATACGGATATATCAGGTATACGACACTACAGCGGCCGCCATCCTGCTTTTTATATGGCGCGCCGCTGTCGTTTTATACCGGTATTGGCACAAACACGGGCAAAAATCATTACCTTTGCACTGATATTGCTATTGTCTGACTAATCCGCCTCACTACGCATGCAGAAAGTAAAACCGAAAAAAGGGCTGGGGCAACATTTCCTCACTGATCTTAGCGTGGCACAACGCATAGCCGCCACTCTGGACGGCTACAAGGGTACTCCTGTGCTCGAAATAGGCCCCGGCATGGGGGTACTGACCCAATATCTGACCGGCAACGGTCACGACGTGACGGTCGTGGAACTTGATTCCGAAAGCGTGGCATACCTGCATGAGGAGTACCCTGCATTAGCCGCCGAAGGCCGGATAGTCGAGGCCGACTTCCTGACACTTGACCTCCAGAAGATATTCGGCGACAAAGCATTCTGCGTGATCGGCAACTATCCGTATAACATATCGTCGCAGATCTTCTTCAAAGTTCTCGATTACAAGGATCAGATACCGTGCTGTTCGGGAATGCTGCAGAAAGAGGTGGCCGAACGCCTCGCTGCAAAGGAGGGCACCAAAGCCCGTGGCATACTGAGTGTACTGCTCCAGGCCTGGTACGATGTAGAGTATCTGTTTACGGTAAGTGAACATGTGTTCAATCCTCCGCCGAAGGTAAAATCTGGAGTCATAAAGCTGACCCGCAACACCCGTACATCGCTGCCATGCGACGAGCGGCTGTTCAAGACTGTGGTCAAGACTACTTTCGGACAACGGCGCAAAACCATCCGCAACTCGGTGCGCGGTCTCATCGGAGGCAGCAACCAGCCGGTCGACTCACCGTTGCTGACCATGCGTCCCGAGCAGCTCTCGGTAGAGCAGTTTTTCGAATTGACAGATCTGGTGGCATCGTGCCGCCGCAACGAACAGGAGGCATGAAAGAATACACTCCCGAATATCTCGAACATATACGCAATATCATCGGCTCAGGAGATGAAAACGCGGCACGCAACGAGCTCGCCACGCTGCATCCGGCCGACATAGCCGAACTGTACCAAAACCTCGATCTCGACGAGGCGGAATTTCTCTACAAGCTGCTCGATGACGACATTGCGGCCGATGTGCTTATGGAACTCGATGAGGACGACCGCCGCAAGCTGCTCCAGAACATGCCTGCCGAGGAGATCGCCAAGCAGTTCATCGACCATCTCGACACCGACGATGCCGTAGACATAATCCAGGAGCTCGACGAGGAAGACCGCGACGAGATCCTGTCGCACATCGACGATGTGGAACAGGCCGGCGACATCATCGATCTGCTCAAGTACGATGAAGATACCGCCGGCGGCCTGATGGGCACCGAGATGATCGTGGTCAATGAGAACTGGAGCATGCCGGAGTGCATCAAACAGATGCGCATGCAGGCCGAGGACATGGACGAGATCTACAATGTGTATGTAGTGGACAACGACTACCGCCTGCGCGGCATATTGCCTCTGAAAAAGCTCATAACCCATCCGTCTGTATCGAAGATCAAACACGTGATGGAAAAAGAGCCGGTATCGCTCAAGGCCGACACTCCGATCGACGAGGTAGCTCTCGATTTCGAGAAATACGACCTCGTGGCCATGCCGGTGGTCGACTCGATCGGCCGTCTTCTCGGCCGGATAACCGTAGACGACGTCATGGATCAGGTACGTGAGTCGGCCGAGCGCGACTATCAGCTGGCATCTGGTCTTTCGACTGACGTGGAAACCAACGACACATGGTATGCCCAGACCAAGGCCCGCCTGCCGTGGCTCCTCATCGGAATCATAGGCGGCATAGGCAACTCACTCATACTCGGCAATTTCGAGCAGGGCTTCGCCACTAATCCCGCTATGGCGCTGTTTATCCCTCTTATAGGCGGCACCGGCGGCAATGTCGGCATCCAGTCATCGGCCATAGTCGTACAGGGTCTGGCCAATGGATCGCTCGACGTGAAAGGCTCGGCGAAACAGATCGGCAAAGAGATCGGCGTAGGCCTTCTTAACGCATCAATAATATCGCTGCTGGTATTCCTCTACAACTGTTTCTCGCTCGGCGCCACACAGGTCACGACAATAGCCGTATCCCTGTCGCTTTTCGCGGTAGTGATATTCGCATCGATATTCGGCACATTCGTCCCGCTCACTCTCGAGCGCTTCAAGATCGACCCCGCTCTCGCCACAGGCCCGTTCATATCGATCACCAACGATATTATAGGCATGGTCATATATATGACGATCAGCAGCGCCCTGCTGTCGGCATTCGGTCTTATAGTATGACGCTTCCAAAAGCGAACAGATGGATTTCCATTCAATCGAGTTCTACGTCATTGCCGTGATCGCGGCTGCTGCCATAATAGGTTTCGCCGCCCGTCCGGCGGTTCGCGGCGAAGCCCGCACGTGGCTCCTGCCTGCCACACTTACCCGCGGCACAGCACAATATACGCCATCCATAATCATAACATGCGATGACCGCTTCGATCTGACCATACGCCGCACAGGCCTGCCAGAAGTCGAAGCTGTAAACATGAGCGTCACCATCGTAGGCCACGATATCTCGATCGAAGAGCATTGCACATCTACCGATTCCGACCATACTCCATCGGCGACAGCGGCAGAAACAGTGCTGACTTTCATCGGCCCGGACAGATACCATCTAAGCTATGCGGCGCCTGACCTGTCGCTCTTCACGGCAGTACAGTTCACGGCCCGTCCAGGTATTACAATCAACAAAGAACTCACACTCAGTTAATCCTGATGAGACACAACAGTGCAAAAGAAGCAGCCCGCATGGATATGCTTCACGGTCCGCTTTTCAAGAAGATGCTCACTTTCGCGCTGCCTCTGATAGCAAGCGGAGTGCTTCAACAATCGTTCAATTCAATCGATATAGCCGTAGTCGGCAAGTTCTCAAGCAGTCAGGCATTGGCTGCCGTAGGAAGCACAGGGCTCGTGATAAGCCTGCTGATCAACCTGTTCGTAGGCATATCCATAGGCGCCAATGTAATCATAGCCCACTATATCGGCCAGCGCAATGAAAAAGGGATCCGCAACGCCATAAGCACAGTGGCCGTAATAGCGGTAGCCAGCGGATTACTGCTCATGGCCGCCGGACTTACAATAGCGCGCCCGATCCTGGAACTTATAGACACTCCGCACGACGTGATCGATCTGGCCACTCTGTATCTGCGCATATACTTCATAGGCATGCCGTTTATGATGATCTACAATTTCGGTGCCGCGATACTGCGCAGTATGGGCGATACGAAGCGTCCGTTCTACAGCCTTATCATTGCCGGCATAGTCAATACGGTGCTCAACCTTATTCTGGTAATATCGTTTGACATGAGCGTTGCCGGAGTCGCGATAGCGACAGTCGCCGCCAATATAGTCAATGCCATAATCATGATATGGTACCTTGTCCGCGAGCAAGAGCCGTATCGTCTGAACCTACGCAAACTATCGGTATCGCGTCCGGATCTGCGCCGAATACTTCAGATCGGTGTTCCGGCCGGCATACAGGGTGTGGTATTCTCCATATCAAACGTATTCATACTCTCCACGATCAACAAGTTCAGTTCCGAGGCCGTAGCCGGCTCATCGGCAGCGATCAACTACGAGTATTACTGCTACTTTGTGATGAGCGCGTTCTGCCAGGCAGCCGTAGCCTTCACGAGCCAGAATTACGGCGCGGGACTCATAGACCGGTGCAAGCGCATATTCCGACTTAGCATGACAATGAGCATGCTATCATGTGCGGTGCTCAATATCCTGATGGTATGGCAGAGAGAGCTCTGCGCGAGCGTATTCACATCATCTCCGGAAGTGATGGAATATGCCGCCATACGTCTGCGTTATGTCCTGCTATTCCAATGGATAGCGTGCAGCTACGAGATATCAGGAGCCTCTCTACGAGGCCTGGGCTACTCGATGACTCCTACCATGTTCACCATATTCGGCACATGCCTGTTCAGACTATTATGGATATATACGGTATGTCCGATCTACAACAGTTTCGAGGTGCTGATGTATGTCTATCCCATATCATGGATAATAACCGGAGTCGCTGTGGCTGGCGCCTATTATGTAATACGCCGCAAGGCATTCGCAATCCCGACCGAACAGCCTACGCTCCAGACGGCCAATCAATAGCGGAACGACGAACCGCCAAGAAATTCCCGCAGAAGACTGGTAGGCGGTATCATATCGGCACCTATGGGAGCGAAATAGCTCAGGAATTTGCGCAGGCGGTATGCTTCGCCATATTCAGGTATATCGCGCGGCACACCTTTGAGCAGCTCTTCGCCATACTCTTTCATCACACCAAGCTCAAACAACAGCGAGGAATTGAATGTGGCGTCGGCATTTTCTTGATACGGAAATATCCACCTCTCCTCGCCACGACGCACGCTCGGCCACCGTTTCAAAGTCTCAGCGGCGGAGACTCCACGGTATTTATGATCGCGTATAATGCGTCGCAACAGACGGTTGTCGGTTGTCGGCACCCAGTTGTGGTCATCGATAGAAAGAGTGGTCAGCGCCGACACATATACCTTATAAAGCATGTTCTGATCGATGGTCGATACCAGTTCCGGATTCAATCCGTGAATACCCTCGATGAGCAGAACCGAGTGACCGTCGAGCCGCAACCGGTTGCCTCGGTACTCGCGACGTCCAAGAGTGAAATTATACGTCGGCAACTCAACCTCCTCGCCCCGCAACAATGCCTGCAGATCGAGATTGAACTGCGCCAAATCGAGTGCGTAAAGCGACTCATAGTCGTACTCGCCATCCTCGTCTCTCGGAGTGCGCTCCCGGTCGATAAAATAATCGTCGAGCGAGATCATACGCGGCGTAAGCAGATTTGTCATCAACTGTATGGCCAGACGCTTTGTAAAAGTGGTCTTGCCCGACGAGGAAGGACCGGCAACCAGCACGATACGCGCCCCGCCCTCTTCATATCGCCGCAATATCTCATCACTGATACGTCCTATCTTTTTGTCGTGCAAAGCCTCGGCCACGTTGATCAGCATGTCGGACTCACGACGCTCCACAGCACCGTTAAGTTCGCCGACATTGCGCACGCCCACCACATGGTTGAATTCCAGATACTCAGTAAATGCACGATACATCTTCTCCTGAGGAATAGGCTGTGCGGCGAGATCCTTATCGGCAGGATCCACGCCGAGCAACAGGAACCCGTCTTTGTAAGGAACAAGATCGAAGGTCTTCAGTATGCCAGTAGACGGAGCAAGGTTGCCGTAATAGCTGTCGCACACTCCGTCAAGACGATAGTATACGGTATACAGTTCATGTGTAGTCCGCAGCAACAGAACTTTGTCATGCATCCCCTGCGACTCAAACAACCGGATCACATCCTCGGTAAGCCGCTCCTTGCGCTCAAACGGAATATCACGCTGTACCATAGCGCTCATATAGGCTTTCAGGCGTTCAGCCATCACCTCTCCGGCATCCGCATCCGCGCCCGTGATACGACAATAGTAACCGTGCGATATGGAGTGTTCCATCTTCAGCCGGCATTCGGGATAACAGGCCACGACAGCCCGATAAAGCATCATGCACAGCGATCTGACATACACACGACGCCCCGATGCGCTTTCAACAGGAAGAAACTCCACCTGTTTAGGCGCGAACACGGGATACTGCAGGTCCTCGGTCTTGTTGTTGACACGCGCGCAGATCGGCTGAAATCCGATACGTCCGGCCATGCGGCCATATATTTCGCTCAGGGTCTCACCTCCGGTAAACGGCACGTATTCCCTGATGTTCTTGCAATAAATCTTCATCTGACTGCTCATAGCACTATCGTTATCTGTATCCATGTATATGCCGCGGACGATATGAAACGTGATAATACCCCGTCCGGGCGGTTAATCTCTCAAATATACAAAACAAAATGCCTATCCCGAAAGTTTTGTTCCGAAATAAACCAAGATATACGATAACGGGTGCTACTCCCTGAGTGCTTAACCTTCTTTAGGCGCGCTGCTGCCGGGCTTGCGGTTGCGGTTGTGATAGAATCTACGCTTACGGCGCTTTTCCGTGCCGGATTTGTTCGCACCGTCCTGAACCGGATCCGATGGCCTGGCCGACTGTGGTCTATCTCCTTTCGGCCGGTCTTTTCGGCCGGTCTGACGCTTGTTGCCGCCGGCTTTGCGCGCAGCTCCAGAGCCGCTTCCACGACGCGCGCCGTCTTTATCAGGACGGTATGCGGGTGCGGCACCGATCTCTGCCGGAATCTCATTCTTCGTCACTTCATAACCGAGGAAGCGCTCTATCCTGCCGAACTTGGGCTGATCCTTCTCGCTTATGAGCGTCACTGCCATACCGTCGGCATTGGCACGGGCTGTACGGCCTATACGGTGCACATAATCCTCCGATTCGCGGGGCACATCGTAGTTGACCACCATCGAGATATCGTCGATATCGATGCCTCGGGCGAGAATGTCGGTTGCAACCAGTATGTCGATACGCCCGGCACGGAAGCTCAGCATGGCTTCGTTGCGCTGAGCCTGGTCAAGGTCGGAGTGCATTTCAGCAGCCTTGTAATGGGCGCGGCGCAATTCACGTGTCAGCTCCTTTACTTTCAGCTTCGAAGCGGCAAACACGATGACCTTCTGCGAGTGAGCGGTCTTGAACAGATGCTTCAGAATCGGTGTCTTCTGATGTTCATGGCACACGTATGCGCTCTGGTCGATCTTTTCCGTAGGCCGCGATACCGCAATGGTTATCTCAGCCGGATCGGTAAGGATGTCGTTGGCAAGCTTGCGGGTCTTGGGCGGCATTGTGGCCGAGAACATCAGAGTCTGACGATCGGCGGGCAAGCGCTTGACAATCTGCATTATGTCGTCGTAGAAACCCATATCGAGCATACGGTCGGCCTCGTCGAGAATGAAGAAAGACACACGCGACAGATCGACATAGCCCATCTGAATATGATCGAGCAGACGTCCGGGAGTGGCGACGACGAGATCGGCGCCCATTTTCAGACCATGCTGCTGGCGGGCAAATGTATCGCCGTCGGTACCTCCATAGATCGCGAGCGAACTGATCGGGAGGAAATAGGTGAACCCTTCCATCTGACGGTCGATCTGCTGCGCCAGCTCTCGCGTGGGCGACATGATCAGGCAGTTTATTGCGTCGTCGGGATATCCGCCATCGGCCAGCCGGTCGATCACCGGCAGCAGATACGCCGCAGTCTTTCCTGTTCCTGTCTGCGCACAGGCCACCAGATCACGCCCCTCGATTATAACAGGTATAGCCTGTTCCTGTATCGGTGTGCACTCGTCGAATCGCATAGCGTCGAGTGCATCAAGCAGATCGTCGCCTAAGTCAAGCTCGTCAAATCTCATTCAGTAATAGCATTTTCTCAATTGCATACAAAGATACACAATCTTTCACTAATGAACCAAATAAGAGCCGGTCTGGTCAGACCGACTCTTATGATATGAGGGCACTGCAAGTACTGTCCCCTCATGATTGCGTGTGTTCAATACCAATATTTAGAGATGGAAAACGACCATTAAATGTTTTGAATACATAATTATTTCGCGATATATTTTATAGCCTTGCCTTTCTGACGTAAAATATATACTCCTGCCGGAAGTGTCTCAACGGAACCGGCCATGCGGACGCCGCCGAGGTTATAGATCTCATACGGGGAATCCATATCGAAACCGTCGGCATCCGTCGCGACTGCTTCGACTCCGGCTGATTGCAGATCATCAATAATCTCATTGAAATTCTTCCAGCCCTCAGCCTCGGCATACAGCGCCTTGGTTCCTTCCGGCACGTGAAGCGTCATGAACCCCTTACCACTATCGGAAAATGTATTGTACCATATTGAAGGTGGCGTCATAGCCGAGCAATATACAGTTTCCAAGTCGGGACAATCGCCAAAAACACCAGACACATCCGCACTCTTGAAAGTTGACGGAAGATACACTTCCCTTAGATTGCGGCAATACTGGAATGTGCAATAACCGTCAAAAGATTCAAACCCTTCCGGTATTCTGACTGTTTCGAGACTTATACAATTTGCGAATGTGACACGACCCAATGAAGTGATTCCGGCAGGAATTTCCAGATCCACGACTTCCTCCCCGTTCAGGAACAGGTATCCGTTATTACAGAGCGGACTGGCCTGATCTCTGTCAAAGGCGATTCTACACCAGGCAGCAAGATCGGATATATTGACGATTCTGAGTTTACTGCATCTGTCAAAACATTTTGACCTGATCTCAGTGACTGATGGCGGGATAGTCACCGACGTCAGGCCGTCACAGTCCTGGAAACACCCTACACCGATAGAAGTGACGGCAGGAGGAATTGTAACCGACTTAAGACCTTTACACCCATAGAAAGCAGATTCGCCGATAACCGTCAACCCAGCGGGAAGATCCAATGACGCAAGACTGCAACCGCTGAAAGCATAGCCGTCGATAACCGTGACTCCATCAGGTAGATCCAATGACGCAAGACTGTAACAAGCGCTGAAAGCATTTCTATGGATAACTGTGATACCAGAAGGGATTGCCAGAGATGTAATATTATCACAACTCGAGAATGCAGATTCGCCGATAAACGTCAACCCGTCGGGAAGAACCAATGATTTAAGACCACTACAAAACCTAAAAGCATTTTGCCCAATGTACGTAAGGGATTCAGGCAGCGCTACCGACACCAGCTTATGACAATCACGGAATGCGTCTTCACCGATGGATGCAACAGACTCAGGTATTGTCACTGACGTCAATTTAAGACACCTGTAGAAAGTCCCTTTGCCTATAGCCGTCACAGCATGGGGAATTGTGACCGAAGTCAACTCCTCGCAATAATAGAACGCATTGTTACCTATCGATTCGACCGTTTCCGGAATTGTCACAGAGGTGAGTTTGTAGCATTCCTTGAAAGCATTGTCGGCTATCGACGTGACGGTATATTTGTTGCCCCTGTATTCAACAGCATCAGCAATGACAGCCTTACTTATACCGGTTCCCATGGGCTTTAAGACACAAGCCTCATCCTTGGTGATATCATCGATCCGGTATGTTATATTATTGTAGTTTACATCAACCGTAAATGCCCGAACATGACAACAGTGCGCCATAATGCCAATAAGAGAGATCAGTAAAAGTATTCTTCTCGCCATAAGTAATTTATTTGATTAAAAATTAAAGATACCTTGTTTCCAAAACACAACGAAGGCAGGAAAAACTGGATGATTTTCCTGCCTTCATTGATATTATTGCTATTTGCTCCGGTATAAGATTTCACACACGAACCATCTTTCGACATTCATGCCAGAAATAATATAGCGCGACCGGGAGCTAAATATTTTAGTTTAAAATATACGGATTGACCGCGGTCTCAATTCCTAACCGGCTCCTCTGAACCGAATTTGCCAAGGGAATTGGTCTCTCCACCACACGAAAAAAAAATTGATCCCGAAGCGGTTTGCACAGCAAAAATAGAAAAAAACAACTTACAACATAAATATTAACACTCTTTATCACTCACGGCTCTTTCATTTAAGATTGCGTTGCATTCTCAATGATTGAGCTATTTTATAGTGGGAACTATGCCCTATGAATAGGGCTATATTCATGATTATTAGTAAAATAAGTGTTTAAAAAATTTGATCAAGCGGCAGATTTTTAGTAACTTTATAGGTGAAAATCAATCAGTTACGTGACCAAAAACGTTCGATTGACGCGCATAAGCTCAATCATACCACAAAATGTACTAAATAATGCGCCATCACTGGTCGATAGAAAGTATGCATTGGGGTCTGGATGTAAATCTGCGGCAAGACAAGGTGAAGCGCAAGTCGGCAAAGGCCGCCCGCAACCTTGATACAATACAAAGAATGGTCTACTCTGTATTTTCTATATGGAAAGGGTTGCGCAAAAAGAGATCTGACAAGAGAAAAGGCGTGGCAGAACTTATACGTCATGTCTCAATGAGCTTTACCCGATTGATACGGTTCCTTTGCCAAAAAATGAAAAATTATGATTTTCAGAAAAAGATAACTACCTGAAATACAATTATAGAAATTTACCCGATTCGCACTGAATCGGATAAGGGATATTTTGTCGTTATTTTGTGCCTAAATGAAAGAGCCGTGTTTATCACTAAACAAACAGTGACCTGAGCACATCGAGCGACCGCAGACTGTTCATGCTCGTATAGTGAATTGTGTAGTACCGGAGAATCACATCGAGTATCTCATTGCGTTCGTCGCGAGAAAAGCGGAAGCGCGACATATTGTCCCATGTCATGCGCGACAGACGTGCCACCACGGCAGCTTCGGTCGGACGCAGGTAGTGGGCATGCATCGGAGGTGTGGCACGGAATATACCCTCGACCATATCGAACACACGTCCCGGCGCCCATCCATCGGCATCGGGCTCGATGCCGATAAAACGTCCGAGCCTGTACAGAAAACACAGATGGAAATTGGCCGGATTTAGCGATGGGGCATCAAGTTTTGCCACAGCCTCCCACAAAAAAGCAAAAAGCGCCGGATCCTCCTGATTCTCGCGCAAGACCACCTGAAGGATCTCACAGAGAAACAACGCCACCGCACTGCGCACAGGATCCGAATGGAGCGTATGCGTGACCATGAGCGGACGCGGATCGCGCATGGTGTGGATGTCACGGTCGGGACGCACCGAGGCCACACACTCCAGCGGAGTCAGAGGCATGGTCAGAGCACGTCGACGCGACGCCTCACGTCCGTTACCCGCCGGAAGCAGAAACGACACACGCCCCATCTCCCGGGAATAGGCCGAAAGAATCGAATGCCGGTCATTGTATTTGACCGTACGCAAAGCTATTATATGCATGGTCCTGAACATTCCTACCCGCTACAATTTATGCTGACTGCGAAGTTAAGATATTTTTTCGACAATTTATTTCGCCAAACTGTTGCGCAAATCAAAAACATGGCTTACCTTTGCAACCGCAAATGCCCAGGTGGCGGAATGGTAGACGCGCTCGTTTCAGGTGCGAGTGCTGCGAGGCGTGCAGGTTCGAGTCCTGTTCTGGGCACAATATCAGCGAGTTAATATTGTGATAATCACAGACTTAACTCGCTGATTTTAATTTTAACAGACAAATTACTGGCAAATACCGGGTCAGCTGCAAAACCCGGTTGCAATGTTAAAAAACTACGCGAGTGTAAAAAA
>CAOKFI010000033.1 GCA_948467675.1 uncultured Porphyromonadaceae bacterium | reverse complement strand
CGCAAAGATGTCATACAAGCGCATGACATACGACATAAGCGTGAACGATAAATATACCGACCGTCATCACACGGGGGATGAGCAAACCCAGGTGTTCCGATTTCCAGATAATAACGGGGAAGTCAATGAAATAACCCGCAGTAATCTACTTGACGGCAGCCGCTTTCAACAAAATCAATTTGGAGCCTCGTTCCGGGCAAAATACACATCAGAAAAGGCTGTAATATCCAACAGTTTATTTTTCACTGCATTAAACACGCCCAACAGTTCTTATAACGGTAAACTGGTGTTCTCTTCAGATGCGTTTGGCAACAGCGGCTACATCAACTCGCTAAACTCTACATATCTCTATCCACGGTGGAGAGGCAATTATTACTTTGACTTAGGCAAAGGATTTAAGCTAAACGCTGTCCCTTCATTATTTTATCAGCACACAGAGTCTGACCGCAGATATGTTTCAGACAATACCGATATTAGAACTGACGCAACAGAGGATGCAGTGACGGGAGAATTGCAGATACAACTTAACAAGTCTTTTGACAGATACCACACTATTGACGTAAACATATTGGGCATTTATTATAATAACATAGTGAAATACACTGGTAATACTGTAGCCAGCCCGGAATTCAACCAGTTCGCTTATGGCGGCATTGTCGGATACACTTTCTCAAAAGACCGTTTTTACGGACAGTTGTCAGCAGGTTATGCCGGGGAGTCAAACAAAATCAGTGGAGTGCGTACAACCAGTTTTATTCCTCTTGTAAATCTTAACACCCAGTATGCCTTTAATCAAAAAAATCAGATAAGTCTCTCCGCAATGCTAAATATACGCACCGTTGAGGCATCTGAAAAAACGCCTGATGCAATCCAGGAGAATGAGTTGCTGTATAAGACCGGCAACCTTCATCTGAAAAATGTGAAAGTAAGTAAGGTCACTCTTGATTACACATGGCTGCCCAACAATAAGTTTTCTTTGTCGGCATTTACAGGCTGGAGTAGAGATTTCAACCGCATAGTGCCTGTATTCATTCCAGATGATCCAAACGGTCTGATGATTCGCTCTTTGGAAAATGATGGATATTATCAGAATGTCTATTTAGGCACTTCACTTACTGCCAAATTACTCAACCGCTCACTGGTACTTCGAGCCACTCCGCAGATGTGGTTTGAGAAAGTAACTGGAACATATTCAGATGCAAACAGTTACCTCTGTCTTTCGCTTAACGCCAAATATTATATTGGTAAATTCTATATTTCGGCGTATTATTCACCTGCTTTCAAAGAATTGTTATCTCAAAGCCTTACAGCGACTTCGGTTAAGCGTAAAACCCATTATCAACTGAAAATTGGATGGAGCAACGGCTCATGGAATTTCACAGCTGCCGCTGTCAATATTTTCCGCCGTAACTGGGTGGCTGAGACATCAATACTCGAAAGTAAATGGTTTGACCAATACACCACTGAATACAACGCATCAAGCCATCAGTTTGTAAGCCTTACAGCAAGCTACACATTCGGTTTTGGAAAGAAAGTTCGGCGTGGTGATGAAATTCAGACCATGGGAGCAGGAAGCTCAGCAATTATGAAATAACAAAACAGTTTAATCATACTAATCGTCAAGTCATCGGCAGCAATGCCGGGGCATGAAAAAATGCCACCGCGGATTGCTTCTCTTGGTGGCGTTGCGGTTAGTGGAATTTCGGACCCTGTCGGCGGCATTTCGCTTTCTGTTCTTCCCGATAGCGGGATTTAGCATTTTGGAACCGGTTTTATTTCCGGTTTTGGGGAAAATCGCAGTTCACCCGATCGACTCTGTTGTATCTTTGTCCTGACAAAATACAACAAAAAGCTATGAATTACACCGACATTATCACACGTTTCTGGCGCCTCGACGAGGAGTGCCCGTTTACCTCTGCCGAAACTCGCATGTATCTCCAGCTACTCGACATTTTCTCCCGGGTAGGATTCGATCGTCCGGTGACCATGGCCAACACATTGGCAACCGGACTATTCGGCATATCGCTGGCCGTGTACAAAAATGCATGTAAAGACCTGATAGACCGCGGGCTGATCACAGTCGAGATCAAGACAATCAAACGCCGTCACTGCGCCGTATTCCGTCTGGCAGATCCTACGGCCGAAAGTCCGACACAGACACCGGATCCAGCCACGGTCCACACCAGTACTGATACGGAGGACACTCCCGGACAGATACAAGAGCCGGAAGCAGCAGAAGCAAAACCAGTCAAAGCATCAGCCACACCAGCGGCCACAGTCTCTGACCCGCAATGCATCAGGATCCGACATGGAGTAATCAAAAGAATCAGCGCAGGAACAGACAGGCGTCACCGTAGCTCAGGAACCGGAAACGGGAATCCGCAAGAGCGGAATCATAGACACGGCGCCAGTCGTCGCCGATCATAGCCGACACAAGCAGAAGCAAAGTCGACCGAGGCTGATGGAAATTCGTAACCAGACCATCGACCACCCGATACTTGTACCCGGGCGCTATGATAACCCTTGTCGATGCTACCAGCCGATCAGAACCTTTGGAATCAAGCAACTCCAGAAGCGACTTCATCGCGTCCTGCACCGATAGCTGCGGATGTTCCGGATCATACGGATACCATTGCGGCAACTCATTGACAGGCAAACCCTGAGCAGCACGACATCCCAGATGATAAAGACTCTCCAGCGTACGCACCGACGTAGTTCCGACTGCAATGATTTTCCTGTCGCAGAGCGCAATCTCCTCAATCAGTTCACGGCGTACTGATATGAACTCACTGTGCATCTCGTGCTCGCCTATCTCGTCGGATTTTACCGGCTGAAAGGTTCCGGCACCGACATGCAGCGTCAGTTCACGCATAGGTATGCCGTCAGCCTCCAGTCTTTTTACAAGAGCGGGAGTGAAATGCAGACCGGCTGTAGGAGCAGCCACCGATCCGTCGACATGGGAATATATCGTCTGATAATCCGTTTTGTCAGTATTTTCCGTACCCCGGTTGAGATACGGCGGAATGGGTATCTCCCCGACAGCCGCTATTATTTCGGCAAAGGTCACATCGGCGGCATCCCATGTAAAACGTACAGTCGATGTATTTCCATCTTTCGCTATGCGGTCGGCACAGAGCGTGACCTGACGATCGGCGATTTGTACCTGAGTGGTAAGCACACCTTGTTTCCAGCGCTTGGAATTGCCCACGAAACACAGCCATGAACACCCGTAAGAACCGGTTGCGGCAAAATTCTCGGCATAATCGCGCGGACGTTCCGGTTCAAGACAGAATACCTCGATATGAGCACCCTGAGGCGATCCTGCCTTTCTAAATCGCAGGCGGGCATTGATCACTCGTGTATTGTTGCATACGAGCATAGATCCGGAAGGCAGCAACGACGGCAGGTCATAGAACCTGTGAGCCGAAATATCGCCGTCGGCCGACCGGAAAAGGAGCATACAGCTGTCGCGCTCGGCCAGCGGATGCTTGGCTATGCGTTCATCGGGAAGCGGATAGTCGTATTCTTCTATTCGTATAGAACGGGGATCGCCCGCCATAAATACAGTATCTTTATCTTGCATGATTGGTTTATTCGCGGTAATATACACGTTTTACTCTCGACGATACCGAGGTGAGAATCTCGTATGGTATCGTACCGAGGATCTCAGCCAGTTCCGATGCCGGAATATGGGATCCGAATATCTCTACAGGATCCCCTGGCTTACAATCGATATCAGTCACATCGACCATACAGGCATCCATACAGATATTGCCTACTGTCGGACAGCGGGTTCCATTGATCCATACCGAAGAATTGCCGTTACCGAAATGGCGGTTCATTCCATCTGCATAACCTACAGGCAGTGTGGCTATTTTAGATCGGCGAGTCAACACGCCGCGTCGAGAATAACCGATAGTGGTACCGGCCTCCCACTCCTTGACAGAGATAACAAGCGTATGCAGCGATGAAACAGGCCGTAGCGCGTCCTGAGAACCGTCATCCATAGTCTTGATACCATACAGACCGATACCAAGTCTGACCATATCGCACTGATGATCCGGAAAACGCAAAATACCGGTAGAATTGAGTATATGGCGCAGAAACGGGTGATCAGCACCCAGATCAGCCTCCAGACGGTCGCAACAGCGGTCGAATATATCGAATTGTTCACGGGTATAGCCATCGAACTCAGTTCCGTCAGCACCAGCAAGATGACTGAATACAGAACGTACTGATATCGAATTCTGACTGAGCACCCGTGCCACTATCTCCGGAATATCCGTTTCGAGAAATCCGAGACGATGCATTCCGGTATCAAGTTTGAGGTGTACAGGATAATGCTCTATCCCGCGCTTTACCCCCTCACGTATTATCTCATCGAGAATCTCAAAACTGTATATTTCCGGTTCGAGATTATACGCGAACAGAGTCTTGTAGTTGACAACTTTGGGATTAAGCACCATTATAGGCATTGTGATACCGGCCTGACGCAGATCAACGCCCTCATCGACAGCTGCCACGGCAAGATAGGCCGCACCCTGCGCCTGCATGGTTTTGGCCAGTTCGTACGACCCCGCCCCATAGCCCGAAGCCTTTACCATGGCAACTATCCCGGTAGTCGGCCGAAGATGCGAACGGAAAAAATTGAAATTATGGACTACCGCATCGAGGTTAACCTCAAGTATAGTCTCATGATGGCGCGCCTCAAGTTGTTCGGCAATCCTCTCGAAATGAAACGGCGCCGCTCCTTTTATCAAGATCAGCTCCCGCTCGAAATCGCTCGCCGATACATTTCTCAGAAATTCATCGGTCGACTGATAGAATACGGCATCGACATCGAAATATTTCTTATGCCGGGTTATCTCCTCCCCTATTCCGATCACACGGCCTATCTTGCGCTGGCGGAGGAGACGAGCCACTTTGGAATATAACTCCGCCGGCGACATCTGTTCATGAGCCACATCACTCAGAATAACTGTAGCAGATCTACCGGGCGTCGACCTCCGCGCCATAAAATCAAGCGCCGGAGTCAATGACCGCAGATCTGCCGTATAGGAATCATATATCAGAAGGCATCCGTTGACACCCTCCGACACATCCAGACGCGTACCTACAGGAGTAAGCGCACTCATGCGTGCGCCTATCAGATCAGCCGGACGGTTAAAATACATGGCAAGAGCCAGACAATGTATGGCATTCTCGATATCCGGATCGGTCGTAAACGGGACAGTGATCACCCCGTCGCGACGCAGATAGCTGTAATGGATATCGGATTCATCAGAACGTCGGTCCACTCTCTGGATAAAGAGCGGCATATCGTTATCGCGACGTGACCAGGCAATCTCTTTAGCCGTAAAACACGCGGAATTGACAGCCTGTCTGATTATCGGATCATCGCCATTGTAGATAATGCAGTCGCAGTCACGAAACAGAGTAACCTTTTCCTCACACTTCTGCTGGATCGAACCGAATCCTTCATCATGCTCCGTCCCGATATTGGTTATGATTCCCACTGTCGGCTTTATCACTGACTGAAGTCCTGTCATCTCGCCGGGCTGCGATATTCCGGCCTCAAAGATGGCGAGCTCGGTATCTTCGTCCATCTCCCAGATCGAAAGCGGAACCCCGATCTGGGAATTGTAGCTTCGCGGACTCCGCACTATATGATAATCGGTCTGCAACAACTGATAGAGCCACTCCTTTACAGTAGTCTTTCCACGACTGCCTGTTATACCCACTACCGGGACATCGAAACGGCTGCGGTGATAGCGCGCTATCGTCTGAAGCGCACGTGCGGTATCCTGAACTACAAGAAAATCCACATCGTCTGCCTCCTGCAAACCATCAGGTATATGGTCCACGACAAACGAACGGACTCCGGCTGCATACAGATCCGCCACATAGCGATGACCGTCATTATTAGGCGTGCGTATTGCAAAAAACAACGACTGCTCCGGATCTATAAGCGAACGGCTATCTGTAAGCAGTATGCTTATGCTCCTTTTCGGCTTTATATTTGCCGGCCGGGGCAATTTCAGAATTTCGGCTATTTCATCAATGGAATAATTCATATTCTATGAAACAATTTATTCACCGCATTTGTCATATCGGGATATGCGGTAAGCAACGATTCTATCTTTTTTTTCAGTTGCGACTCATGGTGCAGGATCCCCTCGGATCCGCACGACATAGGACGGTGATGCGCGAAACGCAACAGTTTTTCAGCTTCGCAAGAGGCCTTCACTGTCTTCGGATCGAAAAACATATCGGCCAGTTTCCCATAAACATAGTCTACTGCCATATCAGAAGGGTGAGTCAGGTCTGAATCATAAAAACGGTAATCGCGCAGATCGTCGAGCACAAGTTCATACGCCGGAAAATATTCAACTGCCATATCCGTTCGCTCCATAATCGACTCTACGGCGAGCAGAAGAGTCGCCTTGCTCAACTGATTGCCATGAGCTCCGTCTGACATATGCCGTATGGGACTTATAGTAAATATGACATTCATAGCAGGATTGAACCGATGCAGACGGTCGAGCAACGACAGCCATATATCAACGATCTCATCGACCCGCATACATGTCCTGTGAAACTCACATGCAGGAAACTTATGACAATTAGCCACTACGCTACCATCGCGGGTATAGACCCATGACGTTCCGAACGTCACGAACAGATGCGTACACGCAGCCAGTGCATCACGCCCCTCTTTCATGGCAATGTTGATCTGGCTGAGACATCGGGATGGATCCTGTGCCGAAAAACGCGAATGATGATCGAAGCTATGCCAAAGTCCATCTCTGTTTACGAGATCAGCCTCCGTATATATACGTTCCGACATCAATGACCCCAACGCCATTGCTATGCTCATCGGGTTGTACAGCGTTCCCACCGGATTCACCGAAACGTCAAACATTCTGTTTCGGAGACGCGCGCCCACCTCATCGCTGAAGCATGATCCTATGGTCACGATACGCGAACCGTATGTAATCTTTGTGTCAACAGGCCTTACAGCCACCTCCGTACGGAATTTCAATGCCATATACCTGATATCAATACATTCTGTAATCTATGGAAAGCACCTGAAATTCAGTGCGACGGTTGATCTGGTCGGCAATTTCCTGATCCGATTCAGGCAACGTCGCGATGAAAGTTTCGTCCAGCACATCTCCTTCATGAAACTGTGGATATTCGCGTGCCAGTTTCTTGGTGATGATCTTTGGCCTTGACTCGCCGTAACCCTGCGGCTGCAGACGGTCAGCACCTATACCGGCGCCTACCAGATAGTCGATCACCGATTGTGCGCGCCGCTGAGACAGTCTCATATTGTAATCGTCACTGCCCCAGCGGTCGGTATGCGATGCCATCTCGATAGTCACATTAGGATTGTCACGCAATACCTGGACCATCTCGTCGAGAGCAGTCTTCGATTCCGGACGCAATGTCGCCTTGTCGAAATCATAGAATATATTGTCTATCACCACAGGCTTTGTTATGGAGGCCAATATGAAGTCAACACCATATTCAGCGTCTTCTTCCGCTGTATCGGAGGTAAACTCCTGCTTGGCATTGAGATATCCTTTCGCTCCGGCAAGCATCACATAGCTTACACCTCGCTGCAGCGGAAAGCGGAACGATCCGTCATTGCGAGCCACCTCCTTCTGATTGGAACCATCATTGCCCACGATACGAATCACCGCATTGGGCACCGGCTCCTCGTCTTTGTCAAGTACCCATCCTGACAGCCATATCTGCAGATCCGGCAACTCGAATGAATAGATATGGTCGTATCCGCGGCCATCGCCACGGTTTGAACTGAAATATCCGCGCTCTCCCTCTCCGAATGTTATACCGAAATCATCAGCCGACGAATTTACAGGAACACCCATATTCACCACGCTCCATCCTCCCGAGGGAGTAAGAGTGGCTTTAAACAGATCGAGACCGCCCATCCCCGGATGTCCGTCGGATGCAAAATAAATCACACTGTCGGAACGGACATACGGAAAACATTCGTCGCCCGGCGTATTGATAAACTCCCCCATATTCTCCAGAGAACCGGCTCGGTCTTTCAGATTTATACGCCAGATGTCACGACCGCCTGACCCTCCGGGCATATCGGACGTGAAATAAAGATACTGCCCATCAGGCGACACCGCCGGATGGCCGTAGCTCGACAGCGTATCGGCCGTGATCTCGAACTTGACAGGAGCGCTCCATTTGGCGTCGCTGCGCTGCGACGTGTATATCTCGACTCCGGTATTGGCATTCGGTTCCCGGCGGGCTTTGGTCAGATACATAGTCGATCCGTCAGGAGAGAACGATATGATACCCTCGTCGAGCTCTGAATTCAGTTCTCCTTCCACAGCCTCCGGTTTCTGCCACTCACCGCGTTCATTTTTGCGCGTAAACCAGATATCGCTTTTTTTCATACCGGTGATTTCGCTACGGTTCGTACCCATAACTTTCTCATTGGTGGTTGTAAAATACAGCACATCATGATCGCTGCCATTATACATCGGAGAGAAATCGGCCCGGCGCGAATTCAGAAGTCGCGGCTGCTTCACCACATAACGCGTAGGGTTCTTCTTCATCTCCTGTGCCATATTCGCCCCGGCCAGTCCCGTACGTGCGATTCTGGAATCCGGATCAAGGTCAAGATAATCACCGTATGCCGCTATAGCCTGCGCATAACGGCCTTCTTCATGCATGGTCTGAGCCATATGCAGATATGCCGTAGAATCCGGATAACCGTAACGCAATGCATTCTGATATGCCGCCGATGCTCTCGCACTCATACCCAGCTGACGATAGCATTCTCCCATTTTGAAGGCCACCTCGCCACGGAGCGGACGCTCCTCGCGTTTGGTGAGTTTGTTATATATCTTGCGGTAAGTTTTCGAGGCATCGAAATACTCCCCTCGGGCCATCTGTTCATCGGCCACCGACAGCTTTGCGCCACGGCAACCACAGAGCACGAGCGATATCAGCAATACCGGAAGCAGACGATATATCTTCAGATAATACATATTCATATTTATATAACGCAATATTGCGTATGGCATTGCAAACTTAGTGAAAACTTCTCAATAGTTCCAAGCAAAAACAAGACAGCCCGCATGCAAATTGCCTGCGGGCTGTCAAAAACAGTTATCGCTAATATTTCGATCAGTCGATGTTGGAGTTAAGTTTGTGCCAATCGGCTACCGGAGGCAGAACGCCCATTGAGATAACCTCATCACGCAGAGTGCAGAGGTGCTTGTAGCTCTCCTCGAGCTCTTTCTGCTCGGCGGGAGTACCCTGCGGCTCTTTGTAAGAAACGCCATCTTTGGTGATAGTGGTTTCCATCGCCATCATGATATGCTGGAACTTGTCGTCGTTGACGTATGTTCCTGCAGGCCATGTGAACGGTTTGCCACCCATAGCGGCTGCAATCATCTCTATCGAGATGTATGCCGGGCTCTGGAACGATGAACGGCCACGGAGATCGATAATGTTCTTACCGCCCTGAATAACGCGCACCTTCATATCCTCCCACTCTTTCTCAGGCAGGACTTCTGTTCCGATAAGTTCGGTCAGAGGCTTGCCATCGACCTTGGTGGTAGAAGCGTATACCGCCATCTGCTCGCCATGGCCGCCGTATGTGCGGCTGTTGACGATCTGTGCGGCCGGAATATGGAAATATTTAGACAGCTCGCTCTGCAGACGGGTGCTGTCGAGTGCGGCCAGAGTAGTAACCTGCGAAGGTTTCAGACCCGAATACAAAAGTGTGATCAGACCTGTGATATCGGCCGGATTGAAAATAACTACGATATGCTTCACATCGGGGCAATACTCACGCACATTTTTACCGAACTCCTCGGCGATCTGGGCATTGCCTTTCAGCAGATCCTCGCGGGTCATGCCGGCCTTACGGGCGGCACCGCCAGACGATACTATATAAGAAGCGCCTGTGAGAGCTTCTTTGACATCGGTAGTATAAGTGATGTTAACACCTTCGAAAGCGCAGTGGAACAACTCCTCTGCAACACCTTCCAGTGCGGGACCGAACGGGTCGTACAGGCAGATATTGGGGGTCAACTTCATCATCAAAGCTGTCTGGGCCATGTTCGATCCGATCATGCCGGCAGCACCTACAATTGTCAGTTTCTCGTTAGTCAGAAAATTCATAATAGTATATTTAGGTAATCGAATTTCGGTTTTTGAAATCTGTCGTAAAGATAACACTAATATTCCTATTAAGGTTAATCTTAACCAAACATTTTAACTTTTGAACACAAATCCGCAACGCAACCGGTTGCACTCGCTATTTTACCCCGAGCAGCTCTATTTCGAATATGAGAGTGGAGCCGCCGGGAATACCCGGCTGGTTCAGTCGGCCGTATGCCTGTTCTGCCGGCAGATATATCTCCCATTTGTCGCCCACATGCATCTGCTGCAGAGCTATAATCCATCCCGGAATAAGCTCGCGAAGACGAAATGCAGGCGCCACACCGCCACGGCTGCTGTCGAAGGTCTTGCCATTTATGGTCTTGCCAGTATAATGTACCACTACCACACTGTTGCGGTTTGGGGCGGCACCGGAAGGATTGCCGCGTTTTACCGATTTATAATATATCCCTTTGTCGAGAGGAAACACCCCCGGCTCCTTGGCCTTATCCTCGAGCCACTGCCGGTTTTTCATTACATATTCCTGCTTTGCCATAATTATATTCCAATAAGCGTGTACAAAATTAAGAATAACGTGCATAAAATCGCTATCTTTGCACGATAATTCAAGGACGAGTTTATTAATGGGATTTTTCAAATTCTTCTCCAAGGAGAAAAAAGAGACTCTCGACAAGGGTCTGGAACGCACAAAACAAGGCGTCTTCTCTAAAATAGCACGCGCCGTAGCCGGCCGCTCGCGCATAGACGATGATTTCCTCGATGATCTCGAAGAGATCTTCATCACATCCGACGTCGGAGTGGAAACGACTCTAAAGATCATCGACCGAATACAGGAGCGCGTGGCTCGCGACAAATTTGTGACTACATCCGAGTTGAACTCACTCTTGCAGGAAGAGATCACAGCGCTGTTGGCCGAAAACGACAACGAATCCGCACTGGAAGATTTCACACTTCCCGCCGATGCTCCACGCCCCCATGTGATAATGGTAGTTGGCGTCAACGGCGTAGGCAAAACCACCACGATAGGCAAACTCGCTCATCAGTTCAAGGCTGCAGGCAACAAGGTGATGCTCGGTGCGGCCGACACGTTCCGTGCGGCAGCTGTCGAACAACTCGATGTCTGGGGAGAGCGCGCAGGAGTGCCGGTAGTGAAGCAGAAACTCGGTGCCGACCCTGCTTCAGTGGCATTCGACACCCTTCAGTCTGCCAAAGCCAACGGTGTCGATGTCGTGATCATCGACACAGCCGGACGTCTGCACAACAAAAAAGGACTGATGGACGAACTGACCAAGATACGCAGCGTAATGCAGAAAGTCGTCCCCGACGCACCCCACGAAGTGCTCCTCGTGCTTGATGGATCGACCGGACAGAACGCATTCGAACAGGCCCGTCAGTTCGTAGCCGCTACCAAAGTGAACCAGCTCGCCATAACCAAACTCGACGGCACAGCCAAAGGCGGTGTCGTGATCGGCATAAGCGATCAGTTCCGTATTCCGGTCAAATACATCGGCCTGGGCGAAGGCATAAACGATCTGCAAGTATTCCATAAAGAAGAATTCGTTCAGTCTCTGTTCGGCGACAGAAAGTAAGAGACATCCCACAACATAAGACAATGGCACGTAAAAAAATAGACGTAGTCAGCCTTGGGTGTTCAAAGAATCTTGTCGATTCGGAACGCCTCTTGGGCATGCTTGGAGCCGTAGGAATGGACGCCCGTATAGCAGACAATCCGCGCGAAGCTGATGTGACAATAATCAACACATGCGGTTTCATAGGTGATGCCAAAGAAGAATCTATCAACACCATACTTGCAGCCATTCAGGCCAAAGAAGCCGGCATGATTAAACGTATATATGTAATGGGGTGTCTGTCAGAACGCTATCTCGGCGACCTCAAACAGGAACTGCCAGAAGTCGATGGCTGGTATGGAAAATTCGACTGGCCTTCGATAGCCGCCAAACTCGCTCGGACATATCCTGCCACGGCGCCATACGACCGCGTTATCACCACTCCCCGGCATCATGCATATCTGAAAATCTCGGAAGGCTGCGACCGCTTCTGCGCGTTCTGTGCCATACCGCTTATCACAGGACGGCATAAATCCCGCACAATCACGGATATAGAGGATGAAGTGCACAGGCTGGTCGACCGTGGAGTACGCGAATTCAATGTCATAGCACAGGATCTGTCGAGCTACGGCCTCGATCTACCCGGCAAACAGCAACGGTTGCCTGAACTGATCGACCGGCTCGCCGGTATCGATGGTGTGGACTGGCTCCGCCTACACTATGCCTATCCCGCACAATTTCCCATGGAGATCATGGATGTGATGGCCAGCCATACAAACATTTGCAACTACCTCGACATAGCATTGCAACATATATCCGATCCGGTGTTAACCGCCATGAGGCGACACATATCGGCAGATCAGACTCGCAATCTCATAGCCGAAATGCGCCGCCGTGTGCCGGAACTTCATCTGCGCACCACACTGATGGTCGGGTTTCCGGGAGAAGGAGAGAAAGAGTTTCAGGAACTGCTTGACTTCGTGTCTGAAACACGATTCGAGCGCATGGGCGCTTTCGCCTACTGCGAAGAGGACGACACATGGGCCGCAAAACACCTTCCTGATACTATTGCACCCGAGGTCAAGCAGGAACGTCTCGACCGTCTTATGGCACTGCAGGAACGGATATCATCCGATATTCAGGACGCCAAAATCGGCAAGACTATGCGTGTGATCATAGACCGGGAAGAAGCAGACTATTACGTAGGCCGCACCGAATGGGATTCTCCCGAAGTCGATCCGGAAGTCCTGGTCGAAAAAAAAGACACTCTCCAAATAGGACAATTCTACCATGTGAAGATCGACAGCGCCATGCCGTTTGAGCTTACCGGACATGTGACAGACTGACAGTTCCCAATATGGACGCAATCACTCTTGCTGCAATAGACCGCTGCATACGATGCCGTATCTCGTTTATAGCCTATGCGCTGCCTGGAGAGCGTGATGTGACATTTTTTGCCAATCCATCAGCCGGAATCGGTTCAGATTCCGCTAATGCCACAATCAGTTTCTTCGGCCATGCAGCAAATAGTGTATCTATCAGTGCCGAACTTGATGCCGGAGAGGTTCTGAAAACAGATCTCCGCCGTCATCATGATCCGGAAATCACTCCATACGTCCGAAGTACAGACAGGAAGTCTCACCATATAGCAGTTGAAAGGATCGTAGAGCGTCTCCGGAATGACGGAGGCAAGACTGTACTCTCACGCACCATAGCCGGTCAGCGAAGGTCGGATGACTGGCGTCCTGTCATAGAATCGGTATTCGAAAAATCCACGTTCGCATTCCGATTCGTATATTACACGCACACAACCGGATGTTGGCTCGGAGCATCGCCTGAGCTATTGGGCAGTATCGACAGCAACTGTATTTTTTCCACCATGGCATTGGCGGGCACACGCACAAACGGCGAACCTTGGGACAGCAAAAACCGTGAAGAACATCAGTTTGTAATCGATTACATCACCGAAAAACTCACGTCTGCCGGCCTGCGGCCTACCGTCGGAAAGGAAGAAACCGTGACATGCGGTCCGGTCGAGCACTTGCGCCATATCATATCAGCAAGCGTCAAAGAATCCAGTTTATCATTTTCCGATATCATAAACCGCCTCAGCCCGACACCGGCACTGGCAGGATATCCGCTCGGCCCTGCACTGCTCGACATATCGCTCAATGAGGCGCACCCGCGATACTGCTACGGCGGATATATCGCACTACATCTGCCGGACGGTACCAGTCGCGCATACGTAAATCTGCGCTCCTGTCATTTTCACGACCGCCACTATTGCATCTATGCCGGCGGCGGCATCACAGCCCAAAGCGATCCGGCAATAGAATGGGACGAAACCGAAGCAAAAGCATCTGCAATCCTGTCATCGATAACCTGAATACAGCGTGCCAGATGACCATCGGACTCAATTCACACGCTGACATGCAACTTTTTTTGTATAGCCGATCCCAGCCAGAAAGCCTCAAAACAATGCAGCATATCCAACTTTGATTACATATAGAATCAACTGATAGAACCAGACATTGGATATTTCCTGGCCGATTCTATGTCAAAATATTTTTGTATGCTCTTGCGGAGAAATTGGATTTGCACTAAGTTTACGTAATCAATTACGTATTTACATACCAACCCATCGCATATATTACATTGATCCCGGAGTACGCAAATTCTAACCAGTTTCATATTTAACAGATGCAAAAAATCATAGTCAAAAAACAGGACGCATTAAAGCGTGAATTTAAAGGGGTGTCTCTCGATTCTCTGGCTGTAGGCCGGGAATCCATGGTTACAAAAATGAACTATCGTACCGGCAATTTCGCCACTATGCACCAGCACCCGCATGAACAATGCGGATATATAATATCAGGCTGTTACCGTCTGATTGTAGAGCTCCCTGACAAATATCTCGATACAATAGTCGAGACCGGCGACAGCTATGCGATACCGGGCGACACTCCACATTCATTCGAAGTTCTCGAAGGAGGCGAAGTCGTAGACGTTTTCACACCGCATCGACAGGATTATCTGTGACCAGCATGAACATTTTTATCCGATATTCGTTATAACAGACAAGAAAAGGCATTTTGCTGGCTTTATTAAAAAGCCTTGACCACCAATACCGATGACCTTTTCCCGCCCGAAGCCGTCCGCTCCGGGCTTTTTGTCATACCAACTATCGCCTAAAAAAACAAGTCAAGAGGCTGCGCCAAATTCGCAGCCTCTTGACTTTATATTATCAATTTGTCAGTCATTCTACTCTGACAAAGTCTCCGGCAGCATCAAACAGCAGATCCACACCAGATACCAGTTCTACCTCATAGCCGGTGACTGATTTCGAAATCTCACTGACACCTACTCCTGAATAATTAGATGCTATATATACTGCTATTTTAGCCGGAACGATACCAAGCGGGATTGTCTGTCCCGCAGGCGCATCCACATCGATCCACTCACCTGAAGCATTGAACGTCACTTTCTGCACGTCGGCCATCAATACTTCATACTCAACAAGGCCATTGTCTGTCTTCTGCACCACACTGCTCACCGATGTATCACTGTAATGGAGCGTAACAAAGGCTTTTGCCAAGGCAGGCAGACTGTCGTACACTATCGGTTGGTCATTATCGTCATCCGAACAACTCCATAAAGCCACACCAATAACACCCATAAGCATCAAAGTAAAAATACGCAATGTTTTCTTCATAATTTATAATTTCGATAATCCGTCGTATAAACAAGGAGACCAGGCAATAAGTTCATAAAACACTGACAATACACTCCTTGACAAAAACATATTCAAATATTAATCACACTACTGAGATTTTCCGCAATTCTGGTAACAATATCCGTAAAATTGCTAATGTCCGTCTGATTCTTCATTTCTATTTTTGTGCCGTAATTAAAACACCGACATGACAACGAATATGCTCAAATCCATCCCGCTGCTGGCCGCTGCGGTTTTGGTCGCCCTTACATCATGTGCAAAAAACAACAATAACCGGACCAAAGAAATGAATCAGAACAATACCAACGCGATAGTCTGCTACTTTTCAGCCACAGGCACAACTGAAAAAGCCGCCCGAAGGATCGCTGCTGCAGCCGGTGCCGACATACATGAAATCGTTCCGGAAAAGAAATATACCTCTGCCGATCTGAACTGGCGCGATTCATCAAGCCGCAGTTACGTGGAAATGCACAACCGCTCTTTCCGTCCGGCACTGGCCGACTCCGCAACCGACCTCAGCGGATATTCAGTCATATTTATCGGATATCCCAACTGGTGGAACTCCGCACCTACGATAATCAATACATTCATTGAACACAACGATCTGTCAGGCAAAACCATAATGCCGTTCATGACCTCGGGTGGAAGCAACATAACCAATAGCGAGAACGAACTTCACGAGGCATATCCGAACCTTATCTGGAGCAAAGGCATACTGATTAACAATGCCTCCGACGCCGAGATATCCGCCTGGATAGACAAATCACTGAAATAGAGGAAATCCGATCTGACATTATACAACAGACGATTCATTGCTGTAAACATAAATAGTCTCAATAGACATCGTACCCCGATCGCAATGGAACTGTCCGTGAGGATAGTTTCATTCGCTTTTTATCAGGAACACCATATTGTCATCCTATTTTTGTATTTTTGCTGTTGAATTAACCTCTGTTTATTGTATATGATGCATTACCGTTCCTTATTCGTAATAATCATGCTTGCCATATTGGCATCATGTAAGACAGGAACCACTCGTATAGACGATTTCTCCCAGCCGCTGTTTACACCAGCGTATGCATCCGGTTTCGAGATAAAAGGCGCTGAAGGCAAAAAAAGCGTGCTTATCACCGTCACTGACCCGTGGCAAGGAGCCGACAGCATAGTCACCAACCTGCTCATAACCCGCAATAATGAAGCCGCTCCCGACGGCTTCGACGGACAGATACTCAACGGCGACGCCCGGAGGATAGTGGCCATGTCATCTACACATATAGCCATGCTCGATGCCCTCGGCGCCGACAGCCGTGTGGTCGGAGTATCAGGAATAGACTATATCACGAACCCTGACATACAGGCTCGTCGCGACAGCATAGGCGACGTAGGCTATGAAGGAAACATAAACTATGAGTTGCTGCTGTCGCTCGACCCCGACATCGTGCTCCTCTACGGAGTAAACGGAGCAAGCCCGATGGAAAACAAACTCAAAGAGTTCGGAATCCCGTATATGTATGTGGGCGACTATCTCGAAGATTCGCCTCTCGGTAAAGCCGAATGGCTGATAGCCGTAGCCGAAGTCACGGGCGACCGCGATGCCGGCACTGAAATCTTCGGGAATATCGCAAGCCGATACAATATACTTAAAGACAGCGTGGAATCGAATGCAGCCCACACTCCATCAGTCATGATCAACACACCATACGGAGAGTCCTGGTTCATGCCTTCGACAAAAAGCTATATGGCCAGGCTTATAAGCGATGCCGGCGGCAAATACATATATACCGGCAACACAGGCAACTCATCCATGCCTATCGATATGGAACATGCATATCTGCTCGTGGCCCAAGCCGATATATGGATCAATACCGGATCTGCCGACTCACTCGAGGATCTGAAATCGGCATGCCCGAAATTTGACGGCACCAGTTGCGTTACCAACGGGCATGTATATAACAATACGCTCCGAACAAACAATGCGGGCGGAAACGATTTCTTCGAGTCGGCGATAGTAAATCCGGATCTTGTATTACGCGACCTGACCAGAATATTTCATCCGGAACTGGTCAAGGACGATTTCGTATACTACAAACAGCTGAAATAAGTGCGCGCGCGTACATCCATATTGTTCACCACCCTGTCGCTTCTGACCCTTCTGTTATTCGGACTGGATCTTGCGGTAGGCAGCATAGCGATACCTCTTCATGACATCTGGCTCGCCCTTACCGGCGGGGACTGTTCGCCCACAACTGCAAAAATCATACTCGATATCCGTCTGATAAAAGCTATAACAGCAATACTGGCCGGCGCCGCACTATCGGTAAGCGGCCTTCAGATGCAGACCCTATTCCGCAATCCGCTTGCCGGACCATACGTGCTCGGCATCAGTTCCGGAGCGAGTCTCGGTGTGGCTATTTTCATACTCGGCGCCCCAGCACTCGGTCTGTCGGCCACTCTGGCATCGGTAGGCATAGCAGGCGCCGCATGGATCGGAGCCGCGGCCGTATTGACAATCATCGCTATAGCCGGACAACGCATCAAGGATATAATGGTAATACTGATCCTCGGCATGATGTTTTCGTCAGGCGTAAGCGCTATTGTCCAGATACTCCAGTACCTCAGCAGGGAGGAGGCTCTGAAAGCTTTCGTCATCTGGACCATGGGGTCGCTCGGCGACGTCACCACAGACCAGCTCTTTACCATGATACCTGTCGTTCTGGCCGGTCTTGTACTGGCTGTCGCCACCATAAAGCCGCTCAACATGCTGCTGTTCGGCGAAGAATATGCCATAACGATGGGACTCAACCTGAAAAGATCCCGCTGCATGCTGTTCGTATCCACGACAATGCTCGCCGGTACCGTCACAGCGTTCTGCGGGCCCATAGGTTTCATAGGCCTCGCCATGCCTCATGTCACCCGTATGCTGTTTTCCGACAGCGACCACCGCGTTCTGCTCCCAGGCACTATCCTTACCGGAGCTTCAGTGCTTCTAATGTGCGATATAATATCGAAACTGTTCACACTCCCTGTAAATGCCATCACTGCCCTGCTCGGCATCCCTGTGGTAATATGGGTAGTACTCCGTAACAAATCCATCACCCGATGATAAAGCTACGCGATTTCTCCATAGGTTACGGCTCCAAGATGCTGCTCAGCCACTGCAACGTATCTTTTACCGCCGGACAGCTGACTGCCCTGATAGGACGTAACGGAACCGGCAAATCGACATTTCTCCGTGCCATAGCCGGGCTGAACCGTCATTACCGCGGAACAGTGACGATAGACTCCAACGATATCGCCACAATGCAGCCACAGCAACTGGCTCGCATGCTGGCATTCGTCACAACCGAACGCACCCGTATTCCGAACCTGCGTTGCGAGGATGTTGTAGCCATCGGAAGGGCTCCGTATACCAACTGGATAGGACGGATGCAGCCCATCGACAGAGAGATAGTCATGCACTCGCTCGATGTCGTGGGGATGAGTGACTACGCATCACGCACCATGGATACCATGAGCGACGGCGAATGTCAGCGCATCATGATAGCCAGAGCACTCGCGCAGACCACCCCAGTGATATTGCTTGACGAACCGACTTCTTTTCTCGATATTCCAAACCGCTACGGACTGGTATCTCTGTTGCGCAATCTGGCTCATAACGAAGGGAAATGCATATTGTTCTCCACCCATGAACTCGAAGTGGCAACCGGCATGTGCGACTCCATAGCCCTTATAGACGACACCGCTCTCTATCATAAGCCTGTACGGCAGATGATAGAGAGCGGACATATTCAACGTCTGTTTTCTATTCCTGATGTCGGATTAGAGCGGACAGATTTATGACTGCCCAGCCTCCGATGATCTGCAGCAACATGCCGGGAATGCCTATACGGAAATCCTGACAAGCGAGTAAGAAATCCCCTTTTATAGCCCATTCGCCCAGTGTTCCCACTACCTGATATCCAAGCACCACTGCCATAAGGGCACCAATTGATGCCTTCTCGAAACGGGAAGCGGCAACACCGGCAAATACCGCCAACAGCGATGACTTGAACATGATGGCCGGAAGTGCATCTACAACAGGCATGCCGAACAGCAGCGAGTTGACAACAGGCGATACCAGTGCAGTAAGCAGTCCGACACGCCATCCGTACATATAGGCTCCTATCAGCGTGAAAAAATATATCGGCAGCCATGTGATACCGCCCTGCGGTACCAGATGAAACAACTGCGGCATAACGATATTGCCGGCGATAAACACAGCCGCAGCCAGATATGTCTTATAACTGCTGAACGGCAAAGACTGTAGTCTCAATGTAGTTTGCATTTTATCTCATATTTAATTTATTGATATTTCTATACTTCAGTATCCGAATCGGTCGGCGGCAAGCGCCATGCTCCTGATGATCCCGACACCGAACGGGCAGCGCGTCTCGCACTCTCCGCATCCGATGCATTCCGAAGCATGATGCCTCAATGCCTTATAATGTTCACGCACGGTCTCGGGAATTTCGCCCTGCGCTACCGTCAGATTATAGAATTTATTGACCGCCGCGATATCGATGCTTGCCGAACATGGCGCACAATGCCCGCAATACATGCAGTGCCCCTGCCATGAGAACCTGTCGAGACGGTTAAGCACAGATGCATAATCGCGTTCCTCCGGTGTCGCGTCACACCAATCTGTGGCCTCGGCAATCTCAGCCATGTTTTTGCATCCTACCATAACCGCCGCGACAGCCGGACGCGCCAAAGCGTAGTCTATGGCCTGTACTGGTGTCATGGCTGTGCCGAACGGCGAATTATCCACACTAAGCAGATCACCGCCACCATATACTTTCATGACATCGATACCCACGTCACAACGGGCACACAGTTCATAAAGACGTTCCCGTTCCGGATCGATATTATGTCTGGCCGCCGCATAAGTATCTCCTTCGAACATAGAATATATATCTACCTCTGCCGGCTGGAGATCATAGGCCGGATTGATCGAAAACATAAGCACATCGATCAGCCCTGTCTCTACGGCCATACGAGCCACCACCGGATTGTGACTGCTCATGCCTATATGACGGATCTTCCCTTCTGCCTTCAATTGCTGTGCCGCCCTGATAATCCCGCCATCGAAAACCTCATGGAAATCATCCTCGGCATCCACATAATGGATCATGCCAATATCGAGATATCCGGTAGAAAGTTCTTCGAGCTGCTTCTCGAATGCAGGAAGAATCTTATCGATATCACGCGTACGCAGATACTGCCCATCCTCCCATACAGTCGACAGATGTCCCTGGATCACGAACCCGTCCCGACGTCCGGCGAGAGCCTGTCCTATATTACGTCGCAGATCTGGATTCGGAGAATAGATGTCGATAAAGTTGATCCCTCGCGATATGGCAAAATCGAAATCGGCTTTCACCTCCTCCGGACTCTTATTCATAAAGCCCTCGCATCCAAGCGATATCGCACTAACCCGAAGCCCTGTTCTGCCAAGTATCCTATATTCCATAACGTACTGATGTATTTGCCCGTGGTTTTACTTATGGCAAAGATAATGCACATACGGCAAATACAAAATACACATATTACTGATTCCATTACCACTATTGCAGTAATGTATTGCAGTAAGATGGTTACGAATCACCGTATTACCGGTTCTGTTTATAATTTCAAAGCGTCAGGCCTGACCATGAAACCGCAGGCATTGGCCGATATGCTCAATGCCCATCTGGTATGAATACCTCTGACTTGCAAATGACAACAAAAATTAAAGCTCCTGACTGTAGACTGGTCGGGAGCTTTAATTTTGCCGGCATGAGATCCATATCGGACGTTTATTTCTTCTTGGTCGGATCGCAGGTCAGACCGACACCGAGTTTTTTGAATATCTTGTGATCCACCTCGCCAAGCATAACGGTGGAATGGACCTGACAGCCATTTAGTTCCGGAAGTTTTTCAAGTGCACGGCGGCAATTATCGTCATGTGTGCTCAGCACTGACAGCGCCACGAGAACCTCGTCGGTGTGCAGCCGCGGATTGTTGCTGCGCAGATAGTGTGTCTTGGTGTGCTGTATCGGTTCGATCATATCCTGCGGTATCAGTTTCACACTGTGATCGATACCTGCAAGATGCTTGACCGCGTTGAGTATAAGTGCGGCACTCGGTCCGAGCAACTCGCTTGTTTCAGCAGTGATGATAGTTCCGTCGGCCAGTTCTATCGCGGAACAAGGCACGCCGCTGCGTTCGGCACGTTCCTTGGCCGCCTTGATCGGACGCCGATATGATGTGTCGATCTTCGCCTGCTTGAACAGCAATGCGATCTTGTTGACCTCGCTGTCATTGCCATCGCCAGAAGCCAGACTGTTCAGAGCGGTATAATAGCGTCGTATGATCTCGTTCTTAGATGCATCACAGCATACCTCGTCGTCATTGATGCAGAATCCGACCATATTCACACCCATATCCGTAGGAGACTTATACGGGTTCTCGCCGTATATGCCCTCGAACAGAGCATTCAATACCGGATATATCTCTATATCGCGGTTATAGTTTATGGCAGTCTTACCGTAAGCCTCGAGATGAAACGGATCTATCATATTGACATCGTTGAGATCGGCGGTAGCAGCCTCGTATGCGATATTGACCGGATGTTTAAGCGGCAGGCTCCATACCGGAAACGTCTCGAATTTGGCATAACCGGCCTCGACTCCGCGTTTGTGCTCATTGTACAACTGGCTAAGGCATACCGCCATCTTACCGCTGCCGGGACCTGGAGCGGTAACGATCACCAGCGGACGCGAAGTCTCTATATAGTCATTATGGCCGAACCCTTCGTCAGATGCTATCAGGCCGACATTGGTAGGATATCCCTCTATAGTATAGTGGTAATATGTGGTGATACCCATACGTTCAAGCCGGTTGCGGAACGCATCGGCACTTATCTGTCCGTTATAGTGCGTGATCACAACCGAACCGACCAGGAATCCGCGTTTCTGAAACTCCTCGCGCAGACGCAGCACATCCATATCGTAGGTTATGCCCAGATCATTGCGCACTTTGTTTTTCTCTATATCAAGCGCGCTTATCACTATCACGATCTCAGCATGATCACGCAACTGACTGAGCATACGAAGCTTGCTGTCAGGCTTAAAGCCCGGAAGCACGCGACTCGCATGATAGTCGTCGAATAGTTTGCCACCAAGTTCGAGATAGAGTTTGTTGCCGAACTGAGCTATGCGCTCCTTGATATGTTCGGACTGAATCCGAAGATATTTGTCGTTGTCAAATCCGTATTTCATAACGGACTACAAAGGTAGCGGATTTATCTCGTCCGAGCAACCAAACTTCACTCATTTTTTATTCAGCGTACAATATTCACCTGTTTACGCTACGGTTCAGTATTCCTGCGATCCAGAGCAATACTATAGCCCCAACCACCGACGTGATCAGGCCTCCTATTATTCCTCCGGCGCTGATACCCAACAGGCCGAACAGCCATCCGCCAAGCACACCTCCGACTATGCCTACCACAAGGTTGACAATCAGACCGAAACCGCCGCCACGCATGAGTTTACCGGCTACAAATCCTGCAACTATACCAATTATTATATACCATAAGAAATCCATAACTTATAATCCGTTTTAATAAATACTACTTAGTCAACGGCCTCCAGCCCGGTTTGGCTCAGACTGCCGACTGACGTTGACGCACAAGCTCTATAGCCTCTTTGCCGCAAATACCCTCGATATCGAGACGCAACACTACTACATGTTTAAGGAAACGGGACAGTTCGGCCTCAGTATCCACTCCCGGCGAATACTTGTCGCAAAGCAGCTTCAGACCGAGCTGTATCTCATCGCTGTCAGTCACCACCGATATGCGGCCGGCGACTATGACACTGCGGAAATAGGTGGTAAACTCTTCAGGCATGACAAGGTCCTGCCCTACCACGCAAAACGAGCAGCGGCTTTCTGCCTCGATACACTCCAGCTTGTAGCCGCTTTTGGCACAATGAAAATAGATCCGGTCCTCACCATCATAAGCGTAACTGAGCGGCACTCCATAAGGCGCACCTGTATCATCGACAAGCGACAGCACACCATTGCCCGCACTGTCAAGTATAGCACACACATTTTCCCGGTCAAGCACCTGTCGGGATCTACGCATAGCTCTCTCCATATATTTATGCCTTTACTATACAAAAATAACCAATTATTCCAGATTATGATCAGCACAGTGTTACGTTTCGCTCTGCTCGTCCGTCTTATTAATAAACTTTCAAACGACAAGTGACCGACGACTCTCATACAGCTCTATTCATTGCGCTCCGCAGCAGACTGCATGCTGCCGCCCAACGGATTCTGATCAGCAACGACGATGCCGACGATGCCCTGCAGGAACTGTTCATACGCACATGGCGCAACGGACATCCGGAATCATCATCCGAACAACAACGTGCATTTCTGTACCGTTCGCTCCGCAACGTATGCATAGACTTTCTAAGACGGCGCACACGCATTGAACGGCACGAAAAAGAGGCTGTGACATACCGATATACCGATCCTGTAGAACAAATCGACAATACCGACACGCTGGAGGCGATCCGACGTGAAGCAAGACGCCGGCTTACAGGAATGCCACTGAAAGTATTCGAGTTGTATGCGTTTCAGGAACTTGAATACGACGAAATAGCACAGATACTCGACATAAAGCCAGAAGTCGCCCGCAGCTACATGTGTCGCGCCCGCAAAATAATGAAAGAACAATGTCATCGGATATTAAACGGACAATGATATGAAAGATCCCGATTTTACAATATCAGAACTGGAACAGCTCATCACCGGATATTACGCATGCCGGCTATCACGCTCTGAAGAGCGCACCCTGCGCAATCTGCTCGCCGTCACTCCTCTACAGTCGCCGGTTATTGACGAATGCCGTATGGTAATGGGACTCGAAAACATTACCGGGCCGGTATCATGCCGGCATGTTATCAGGAATACCGGCCGCCACATCTCCGCAGCGGCATCCATTGTGATAGTTCTGTCGGTCGGATTATCCTGGTTCGGCATCAATAAGAACCAGGATATAACGCAATCCGAATACATAGCCTACGTAAACGGCCGTAAGATATCGGATCCCGACGAAGCTAAAGCCATAGTTGAAAAAGACCGCCAGCGTTGTCTGACACTTATGGATGAGACAATAGAGTCGGTACGCCAACAGCAGGCAGAGTGTACAGAGCTAATGAACCGAATGATCAAAAAAACAGAGTTTAATATATTATGAAAAAGATCCTTACACTATTAACAATCGCCATTCTGTCATCGGCAACGACATGGGCGAAGTCTTTGGGAATAGCATGCGAACAACTGTTTACCGAAGATGTCACCAACTACAAAAACGCATCGGTATCGATAAACCAATCTCCTGCCAGCTATTTCAGGAAACTCGAGGTCAAAGACAATGTCAAGCTCGTGCTAAAGATGAAAGAATTGGTGGATATAGACGGTAAACTGGCGTTCAACACTGCCGAAAAAAAGAAATCAGACGGTTCATACCAAAAGATTCTAAACATTCCCATAGGAGAATACATAATCAATATCGGTTTTTTCAAAACATCAGACTCGGATGCCTCGATCTTCATCGAAGGACCTTCTGCCGCTTTTGAATAATGTCACAGTCAACTTGAATATAACGAATCTGCACGGAGAACATAATAACTCCGTGCTGTTTTATCCGTCATATCCACTCTGACCCTTCGGAAAGAGCTCCCATTGTGTAATCCCAGTTACAGACATACGTAACGCATAACAGAAACAGTGTGATCGCAAGACATACAACCAAAGCCGCTCCTGTATTGTCACGTCCGCCTGTATACGCAATGAATATATTGACAATCTGAACAACGACCAGTATCAGGTTCAACACAAGCAGCACACGATTCTCCACGGCCGATCCTCCGACAAACAGAGTCGCGAACGCCGCCGCCCATATCAGCAACGAGAGTACCACAATCACCCACCTCATCATAAATATAAGTCTCATACCCATTCTGCCAATTTATTTTTCTTCTTTATATAAGCATCATAAAGGCGTATATAAAGACAGTCAATCATTCCCATTCGTCTATAGGTCAGCGTCATAACCTCCTTGTAATGAATCCAAGACTAAACATCAGGCTTAAAGCCGTAGCTGCAAACAGAATTGTTGAGCCATAGATGACAAACAACCGCTGGTACAGCCTCTTCATCCCGGAATAATGCTCCATTATCTCCTTGCGGTGTTGCACGGTATAACGCAGTCTACAAAAGATTTCAGGCAAAAATATCAGCGCGAGTCCGCATATTATCGCTGCCGGATTTCCAAAGAGCCGGTACATCACTGGCAGCAATAACGGAACAAGAATTCCAAACAGCCATACAAAGTTAAGAGTCAGACTCCCACTTGACGGATTGCCATCTTTTGTCCTCAAAGCCTCGCCAATATACCAGATGTAATCAAACAGATAGTATCGTTTCATCACTGATTCTCTGTTAATGATGAATAATCCTTTTGTATCAGGTACGTCGCCAATCTTCCCTGCATATATAACTTAGCCGCATAGCCCAAGGACACTTGCTGCTCGCTACGACGAATGGCCGCTACATAGACCGGGATATTTATGATTGGGAACATGACCAAAACCGAATATAACACATTTACACGATACTGTGTCAGTTCATACTGGTTATATCTGAATCTGATATAATAGAGGTTCAGCAGATATACGTTCACATAGCCTAATGTAAGGAAATACAATGGCCTCAATCTTTTGCTCCAGACTACTGACGCAAGCCGTTTATATATCATTGGCGAATACATTGTCAGCCATAATGTAAAATTGGAGAAAAGCATGAGAATTATCCCATACGCTCCAAATATTTTCAACAATGTCAACGATTTACCCATTTTCCCGAACAGGCATACTATGGCAGTCGCCAACATACACCATAAATCAATGGCGAGCAACACGGCAAACGCAATAAAGAGCCAAAAGAATAGCTCATTGACCGCGTTTCCACATCTTTTCCAAAATCGTTTATCGATCAGTTTCATATTCATTATTCCTATAAAAAAGAAAGGTGTGGTAATTTCTGTACTTTGGGCTCGGCTAAATTTAGCGAAACATTATCAAAAAGATTGATTCTATTGGAATCAAAATCCATAAGGCGCAAAAGATATTCAGCCTTATCGCCATACCAGTATTGAAATATCTTATCATCCCACTGTATTATATTGTCGGATATTGTCTTGCATATGTCGTTAGCTGTTTCTTTATCATCGCGATATAAAGCAATCCCGTAAAGCAGTTCATATATTTTCATTTGAAGCACAAAGTTACTTCTTATCCCAACATGATTCGATATACATGATTTCAGGTATTTTCTTAATTCTGTGAAAGATACATCCTCTGAATGACTGCATGAAATCTGCGATTGATATAAATGCAACGCATCATCAATTTCATTTTCAGCCATATCCTCAGGGAGAATATAGTCCATATTCTTATTATCGAGGATCGGTTGAAGAAACGACGGATAGCCAAGACACGCTTTCAAAGATTGTCGCCATAATGGATAAATAGAGAAAAACAGTTTGTATCCGGTTCGTCCCGGAACTTTTATAAGATTCATACCCATCAGGATGCAATCTACCCGATAGCAGAAGATACTTGTTGTGATGCTTCCCAGATTAAAAGTATCACACATGATTTTCATAAACTGTCGCTTATTCATATGCCTTATGGTTCATTTGGTTCAAATCAATTCTTTCGGCTGTCAATATGCTGTCTTTCTGATAAGCGGTTAATGGGCCTAAATAAATATCTCCGGCTTCCAGCTCCCGGTTCTGTGGTTTTATAATCCAAAATATGTCGCCGGATTGTTTGAGTACGATATATTTTTGGTTCCACCAGGACTGTTCGATATGAGGGATAAAATTAGGCGATTCTTTATATCCAAGTTTCTCAGCAAATATCGGATAATCCGTTTCCTTTTCTCCATACAACCCCTCTCCATATGTAAATACGGAATAATTGTCGGTTATGTCGTGCCTGTCACTGCACGCCATCAAGAAGGGCGCTAAAATAATCACTATCCAAAATCTTTTATCGGTCAGTTTCATCGCTTGTGTCTTTAATTGGTGTGAAAATCGGTAGCCCAACATTCATAATCGCAATAACGATTTCCTGCTCATTATCGCAATTCCTTGAATATCGTATTTCATAGCCTTCGCGTTGTCTTTTATTAAGATAATCATGCAACTCTTTTCGATTAGTTGTCATGTAATCAGAGACATTTGTGAAGACCATAGGAAAATCATCATAATCACTGTTGGGTGTATGAACATATAACGAAACCTGACAACCTAAGTCCCGTTGAAAACAAACATACCCCCAGACTTGAAAAGGCATAGTAATATTAATGGCATTTGATTTGAAAAGACTTAACTGTCTAAACAATGCATCAAGGTGGAGTTTAATTTCATTCCACCGATTAAGAACATAACCATCAAAGTGGATATGTGCAAAATCATACTTTGCGGCTCCACTTTTTAGATTTATGATAAAATTCTCGGCTAAGTTCCTGTTGAATAGATTACGGTAATATCTCTTTAAGCCTCGTTTCTTCATCGTTTGCACCCTTCACTTTGAGTATCTTGATTAGGTATTACTACAATTTCGTCTTCTATAGGCTCGACATCCAAGGAGATTCTTAAATATACCATCTTGCCATCCGACGTTGGGAATGAAATATATAACAGACTATAATCAAGCCAAAATGAAGTGGAAGATAAGTCATATTTTAATGCAGTATAATAGTTGTTGATATCAGACACAGGCAAATTCCGGTTCTTGAATGTCTGAAACTCCCGGAGATATGAATCCCCACGTTTATAGAAGTGTAAATCAAGGAAACCGTCGCAGTCAAATCCTTTTTGGGCTACCATTACTCCGGTGGGTGAAATCGCGAAAGGCAATAACATGTCGCCTAAATATTTACCCGATAAATCATAGCAGTACAATTCACAATCATGTAATGACGGAAGCATAAACCAATACATACCATACTCTTCCACAAGGATTAAAGACTTGATTGAAAACATAGCTTCATATTCTTCGTCTTCAAAACCAATATCATAATTTTGAATAAGCGTTGTACTATCTATTTTTTCAAAGCGTTGTCTGGCATCAAGAATGATTCTATCTGTTATGGCATTATCAACCACGCTGTCTCTCCAAATATCATATACGTATACGAATTTGCTGTTCAGGGTTTTCTCAAAATCTTCTTTGCTAATTCTGTCAACAGAAAATAGTGTCTGAGCAAATGCCATATACGCACTTGCAATCAGAATAAGGAACGTCAAAAATTGTTTATCAGTCAGTTTCATGGTGTTCAAGGAGTTTTCGGGTTGAGTTTATGATGTCTTTCCAT
>CAOKFI010000032.1 GCA_948467675.1 uncultured Porphyromonadaceae bacterium | reverse complement strand
CCGCTAATATATGTTAACGTCCCGAGGATATATGCTGGACAGTGTCAGTCATAAGGCGACAGCCCCGCTATCCGGAGCTACCGGACGGCGGGGCTGTTGTGTATCGGGATCATTCAGGATCAGTCGAGAGCCATATAGTGCTGGTACGGATGATCGCATGCCGGACACTCTTTTGGCGGCTCTTTGCCTTCGAATATGTATCCGCATACCAGGCATTTCCACTTGATTGGTTTGTCGCGCTTCCATACTGTGCCGTCTTTGACCTGCTGCAGATAGCGTTCGAAACGTTCGCGATGGCTGTTCTCTATTTCTGCGATCGCGCGGAAATGTTCTGCGATTTCAGGGAATCCTTCCTCGTCGGCGACTTTGGCTGCTGCGGTATACTGCTCTACGCCTTCGACCAGCTCCTCATGGGCGGCTGTAGCGAGGTTGGATGCGGTATCTCCTATTACTCCGGCGTCTACATCGAGACTGCATGGGACTGAACCTCCTTCAAGATGCTTGAAAAATACTTTCCCATGGCGTAGCTCATTGGCCGCTGTTTCGTTGAATATCTCTGCAATCGGGAAATATTTCTCTTTTTCGGCCTGCGATGCGTAATATGTGTAACGGGAGTATGCGGCAGACTCGCTCATATATGCGGCAACGAGGTTGGCCTCGGTCCGCGTGCCTTTGATGCTTTTGGTTTTGCTCATAGTAGTATCGTTTTTAGGTTTTCTAAATCGGATATACTATTAACACTGAAAGACCGGATTAAGTTTTGTCTGTCCGCATCGGGACTGCTGTTACAGCTCGCTTGCCGGAATGGTTATGTCGTCGGATTGTCCGGAACCGTTCTGGACATATATATATTTGATGCCGAGATTCAGTTCTTTAAGGCGTTTGATAGCCGATGCCGGTACGGCTTTGATAATTTCGGCCTTGGTTTCAGGGGTGTCGTCGACTTCAAATTCTAAGTCTTCGGGATAGGATACTGTGCTTACCAGATATTCGTCGGTGATCTCCATCTTCTCAAGGGTGAGTCCGGCACCAGCATCCATCGGAAGCTGTTTGTTTACGAGCGATACTTCAGTCTGCAGAGCTTTTAGGGATTTTTCCTGTTCGGCCGAGAGTCCTGATGTCTTGTTGTCGGCGCCTCCGCATGATACCATGATAATAGTCAATGCGATGCATGTGAATAGTGCTGAAAGTCTGTTTGCAAATTTCATAATTCTTTTGTTTCGGTTATTGATGAATAGGGTTGATATCTTCTCGTTGCGATTGTTGCTGACATGGTGTATGCCGGTTGCAAAGATAGTAATAATATCAAGACAGAACAGCCGGTTTAATCGATAAACCGGCTGTTCCGTCTTGATAGGTTGTATATGCGTGTTTTTACCGCACTGTTATTTTCTTGCCTCCTGCGATGTAGATTCCGGCGGGAAGTGCGCGGATGGCATCGGGATCGGCGTTTTTCAGAACGAGTATGCCCTGCAGATTGTAGACATTGACGGTTGTGTCGGCTCCGTCAGCTATCGATTCTATACCTGATGACGAAGCTGAAATGTTTACTGTGGCATCGGCATCTATATCGAATACGAATTTACCATCCTGATCGGGAGTTATGGCATTGTTGCCGACCATTACCGATAGTCCGGGAATGTCGTTGGCGGCCGATATGGCGAATGAGGTTTTGCCTACGGCTTTGACCGTGGTCTCCGGATTTATTGCGGCCAGAATATCCTTGCGGATGTCGAGATCTGCGGGCTCTACATTGCCATCGAAGTTGAATGTCACGTCGTGAGTCTCAGGGCTTCCGCCGAGGAATACTTTGATGACATCTCCGTCAACGACGTCGGCTTCGAGATGATACGGGCCGGAGAATACTGTCATGGCTTCATCGTTGAGGTATGCCTCAGGAGCTACTTCGTAAGTTCCGCCGAAATATACCATCGCGAGTCCGTCGGCCGGACGGAAAGGCACGATATTGTATCCTTCGATCAGATCCTGAGGATATTCGTATGTCGAACCTGAAGAGTAGAATGACACATAACGGCTCCATGAAGTGGCCAGATGAAGGTTCTGGAAGAATACGGCGAGGTTCTTGTCGCGGACGATTGGTGCGCCTTCGATGTTGATCTCTTTGCCGTTGTCGTCGATGGTTATATAAGCGGTCTTGTAATATCCCCAGTCGCTGCTTTGCAGCAGATCCTCGCCGTCATATTCGAGCTTGACCACATCGAAGCCTGTATTGAGCTTGATCTGTATCTGCCTTTTGCCTTCTTTTACCGACAGCGGATTTGCGCCCTCGGCCAGGGTTACATTGCTGCTCATGCAGGTTACCTTGAAAGCCTCAGGACAAACCGCATTGATGGTGGTTGTGAATTCCTGGAGCTTGTGAGCCTTTATGTCAAACACATAATCCGATATTACTGACGATATCGAACGCTCGTTGCTGTAAAGGGTCCGGACTGCTCCATTCTCGACGAATTCGTCTATGGCATAGTTGTCTGTGTCGAACACGATCGACAGTTTGGACTCGGGATTCACGCTGAATCCTTCGGCTGCAAGGAAATCTTCAACCTTTACTCCGCCTGCGGTAACGGATGTTATGGCTGCTTGAGGACCGTCGAGATTTATTTTCGCATTATATGTGAATCCTTCTGGAAACGAAGCCTCGATATCGATAGTCTCGATGTATGCGGGAGTGTCACCGGTATTGTCGACCAGTTCGATTGTGTATTTGTCGGATACCGGTTTGATCTCCTGTCCGCCGGCCATTACTTTATACAGAGTCTGATCGTAACCGCGGGGGCTGACAGTCAGTTTGGATTCGTCTGTGGGATTATAGCTTATCACCAGAGGAGAAGACTCGGGTTTGAAAGATGTACCGTCGGCACGCTCTATTGTCACTCTTTCGGGAGTGTCCATGTTTATAGTTACGCTGGCGGTGCGGTATTCGCTTTCGGGCATGGCTGTAAATGTGTATACTGCATTGTCTTCAGCGCCCCATCCGCGGTATATGTCGTAATATCCGTTCCAGTTTACCGACATATTGCTGCCGTTGTTGTCTTTCAGAGTCGAGATGGCTCCTTCTGTCACAGAGAAGTACAAGTCGCAATCTTCTGCGAGTGTGATAGGATTTTCCCCTTCCGTGAATGTCACGGGTGTACGGGTTCCTGAATAGTAACTGTCGGTGATGAAAGCCTCTTTGATAAATTCGGCACCTGCCACATTGACTGTGATGTGCCAGTCTTCGGCTGAAGCTACTGCTGTTCCAGTCAGAAGCGCAGCTAAAAGGATCGATAATTTTTTCATATAGGAAATGTGATTTGATTATTTGTTATTTGATGACGATTTTTCGGCCTCCGCTTATATATATGCCTGCAGGCAGGTCATTTATGCGGTCGGCCTGTGAGGCTTCGAGCACACGTATGCCCTGCAGATTGTATACGTCTGCCGGTATGGCAGTTTCGCTTGTTTCGACAGACTCAATGCCGGCGGCTTCGACGTCGAACGAATATGTCTCGGAAGGAGCGCTGCGTACATAATAGTTTATAGAGAATCCATATTCATCCCATACTTCTTTGACAGCAGTTACATAGAAACTGAGGTTATGGCCGGTCAGCATATCTGTTAGAGGTATTTCGACGGACGCCTCTTCGACTTGGGCATTATCAAGCACAGGCGATACTACACAGTCGCCGGCTTTGAGCTTGCGTGAGATCTCGAGATTGTCGAAATATACCCAGCCTCCAGGTGAGGACAATTCAATTACCGAGGCGCTTGATCCTCCTGTGAGTGTTGCTGTTACGGTCTGCCATTCATCGAAAATAGCACGGTAGCCTTTCTGATCGGCAAGGGTAAGGCCGTCTTCGTCGACATTTTTAAGGCGTATTATGGGAGAATAGTGCGCTCCTCCTATTTCGTCGACATTGTACATGTCGACTTTTACTGTAACTTCTCCATTGGATGATGTCAGATCCATCTGATTGCTCTGGAAATATGCTTCGGAATATCCAGCCGACTGTGCGGTTCCGTCAACACCGATCGCTCCTTCTATTATAAGCCCGTTGAGAGCTCCCCAGCCAGGCAGTCCGTGTATGCCGTCGAAGATTGTCATTTCATGCAGATAATAGGGATCGAGGTATTCTCCACGGTAACCGATCTCATCGAAGTTGTCGCGGCATAGAATGTAGTTCTCGTCGGCTTTGGCCTCATACTTGCGGTCTAATTGCACCAGATAGTATTGTGCGTCTGGAACCGGAGACCATGACAAGGTGATCGTGCCGTTGACGTTCGATGCAGACAGATTAGTCGGGTGGATCAGCGCTTCGACCTTTACAGGTTTGGATTCGGGTGATATTTTCTCGCCGCGTACGGCTTTTACCACATAGTAGTATGCCTTTCCGCGTGTTTCTATTCCTTCGAAACGGTGGGATGTCCCTTCAGCCTTGAAGTCACGGTGAATGTATGTGCGGGTCTTGTAACGGTCGGTGCCTATGGTGAAGATATCGATTAGATAATGGTCGGCATCAGCTACGGGTTCCCAGTTGACTGTGAATCCGTCGTTGGTGAAATCGGAGTGGGCTTTGGTTACCGGAGCTTCCACGTACGGATTCAGGAATTTAATTTCAACGTTGTCCACGTATGCTCCGCAGTCGTATCCGTATATCAGAAAATAGTAGTCTTTGTCAGGGTCGCGCTTGAAGTTGTAGATGAATTTGTAGTCGTTCCACTCATCGTAATTATTCCCATAATCGCGCTGGCAGTACTGTATCTGAGTAGGGTCGTTGCGGTCTACAGACATCAAGTCGCATACGGTCCAGTCTCTTGTTATGTCAGGATCGGTGGATTGCCCTTTTTTTGAGCGCATGGTCACGATGACAGGACCGTCGTTTTCCGACATATTGAAACTCGGAGTTGTCAGACCGCCGCTGATGCCGCCTTCGTAATGTATATAGGCGCATCCTCCGGCCTGATATATTTTTTCGCCACCCCATTGTCCGCTGTTTGGTGTGAACGACAGGGGTAGCCAGTTGGCCTGGGTCGATATTGGAGTTTCGGCTGGTTCCTCCTCGCTGCCTTCCGAGAATGCGGCGAAATCTTCCCGCATCAGCAGCGAGACTTTAAATGTATCGGCTTCTTCTTCCGGAGAATAAGTGATGGTCTTGGTGGTGGCAATACCGGATTCGAATGGTGCATGTACGAATCGAGGATTGCCTGCATAAGCAGTACCAGCGGCTGCCAGTAGGCACAGAGGTAAAATTTTGTTCATTTAGTAGTGATTGGTTATTGATTGATTTGTTAATGAATTACTCTATTTAAAGGAAGTGAATCATTTTTTGTGCAAAAATATAATAAATTTGAATAATTGTAAACTTTTTGTTGGGTTTTTGCATATAAAAAGTTGCAATGTGTAATCGGATGCCGGATATCGCAGCTTTTGTGATGAGTTTAGAATAGTCTGCGGAGAGGGGGAGGCAGTACTGGAATATCAGGTATGCGGTATGAACAAAATTACCGCTAATCCGAACGATATTACATTGCCATAGCGTCGGTACGGAATTAATTTCGCTCCGTGAAATTTTAACTTAAATCGCATGAAACATTTAATTTTTACCTTTATTACCATGACAGCCGGAGTCACTGCTATGGCGCAGACGACTCCTGTTCTTCCCGAAGGGATGGAGATCCTTACTCCCGAAGGCGTGACAATGACCACGGGCGATACCCGAACATTCGATATGGCTAAGAATATAGTAGTTGCCGGCAGCAAGGAGAAAGGGTACAAGACTTATTTTACGGCTCAGGACGCTGCATGCGGCGAGGAGCTGTGGGTGACCGACGGAACCGCGGCCGGTACAAAGATGGTAAAAGATATTTACCCTGGTCCTGTAAGTTCCAATGTGAGCTATATAACACGGTTCAATGACAAGGTCGTGTTTGCGGCGACAGCCAATGAGGAGGACGGTTCGGAACTCTGGATATCGGACGGAACCGAGTCGGGGACTTATATGATTGTCGATCTCAATATACTCGGCGGTTCTGAGCCTCAGGGATTCTGTCAGGTCAATGAAAACCAGTTCATATTTTCGGCGATAGATCTCGAATCGACCGTATACGGGGAGTCTGAGCAGCATTGGCTCTATGTTTCCGACGGCACAGAGGAGGGTACCCGCATGATCATGGACTGTGATGTGAAGTATCCAGGCATGAGTGTCAACAATGACCGTACGCATTTCGTGCGCGTAGGCCGCAAGGTATTTTTCAAAGCCGACAGTAAGGACGGAGAATACGGCGAGACGCTTTGGGTGACTGACGGCACGACCGAGGGTACAATAATGCTCACCGATATAAATACGACGGTAGCCAACGATGCCACAGGAGCCACAGCCGGAGCGAAACTCGACTGGTTTACCAATTTCAAGAATCAGAAGCTGTTTTTTACCGCTTATTCGGCCGAGTATGGTCAGGAGCCGTGGGTAAGCGACGGTACTCCGGAGGGTACATATATGATACGGGATCTGACCGAGGGCTTCGATGACAATGGCCTTCCTCGCGGGGCCGGGGCATTTACGACCTGTGCCATGGGGGATTACATGTATTTCCGTGGTAATGATCCAGGAAATACGGCAGGTATAGAGCTTATCCGTACTGATTTCACTTACGAAGGGACTACACTTGTAGCGGATCTTAACAAAGTCCCTACTGCAACGGGTACCAACAATGGCACTCCTGATATATTTTGTGTCTATGACGGCGTGCTGTTCATGAAAGCTCAGAGCGGTGTCAATGCTGCATATGATTTCTGCAAAGGTCTTGAACTGTTCTATTCCGACGGCACGGCAGAAGGTACAGTGATGCAGTCCGATCTCAATCCGGGAACCGGCCCCAATGCGGCCTGGGAGGGTATAGTGGTATCAGGCAGCATGTATTTCCGTGCTCAGGATGAGACTCCTTCCGGCAGCCAGTTCTGGGAACTGTTCCGTATCGACAATAAAGATCAGTTCCCGGTCAAGGTTGTCGATCTCGGCGCCGGTCCGGACTTTGTCCACACACTCCGTAATATGAATGGCGATCTCTATTTCACCAGTCAGATCATACCGCGTCTGTTCAAATACAGCTACCGCAAGGACGGATATGATCCGGCAAAGGATCTTGACGAGATGGATCCGGTCTATGAGGAGGAAGGTGCCGGTGTGAATATTGTAGAGTCGGTTGCGGGCGATGCCGATGTGGAGATTGTCTATAATGGCTCATACCTTCAGTTCGTGACTTCAGCAGAGATTCTCAATGTTGCGGTGTATGATATAGCAGGCCGTGCGGTCATGAATGTCTCCAATGGAGAGAATACGTTGCATGTGAAGTCATCCGGCCTTGGCAACGGGCTGTATATAGTTAAGGTGACAACGGAAAATGGCACTGCGGCAAAGCAGATCGTAGTGAAGTAATCCTACGTCTATGATTACGCGGACACCGGAGTGTGCGGATGATGACGCACGTACTCCGGTGTCTGTTTTTATGGCATAATATTAGTATTTTTGTATGGGCATGGATGATGTCTGACGTGGAATTGTTATGACAATTTACTGTGAATCAGTCTGTGAACAAAATTGCTGTTAATCCGAACGATCTTACATAAGACGGCAGTGGATACGGATTAATTTTGTTTCGTTAACGTTTAACTTAAATCGCATGAAACATTTTATCTTTACCTTTATTACCATGACCGCCGGTGCCACTGCTATGGCACAGACGACTCCCGTACTCCCTGAAGGGATGGAGATCCTTACTCCCGAAGGAGTGACAATGACTACGAACGATACCCGAAGTTTCGACATGGCGAAGAATATAGTAGTCGCCGGAAGCAAAGCAAAAGGATATAAGACATATTTTACAGCAAAAGATGATACTCATGGTGAAGAACTTTGGGTGACTGACGGTACTGTGACCGGAACCAAAATGGTAAAGGATATATATCCTGGCGCAGTAAGTTCGAACGTGAGCTATATAACCCGTTTCAATGACAAGGTGGTGTTTTCCGCTACAGGCAACGAGGAGAACGGACAGGAACTCTGGATATCGGACGGTACCGAAGAGGGGACATATATGCTCATGGATATAAACATATTGGGTGGATCGAATCCTCAGGGTTTTGTCCAGGTCAATGAACACCAGTTCATATTTTCGGCGATAGATCTCGAATCGACCGTATACGGCGAGTCTGAGCAACATTGGCTCTATGTGTCGGACGGCACGGAGGAGGGCACCCGTATGATCATGGACTGCGATGTGAAATATCCGGGAACGAATGTCAACAATGACAAGACTCACTTTGTACGTGTAGGCCGCAAGGTGTTCTTCAAGGCCGATACTAAGGACGGCGATTACACCGAAGCTCTCTGGATCACTGACGGTACTCCCGAAGGGACCAAAATGCTGAAGGATATCAATACTACAATTGCCGATGAAACTACCGGAGCAACTGCCAGCAGCCGTATCGACTGGCTTACAAACTTCGAGAACAAGAAGGCGTTCTTTACAGCCTATTCTCCGGAGTATGGACAGGAGCCTTGGGTCAGCGATGGCACACCTGAAGGAACCTATATGGTGAAGGACTGTCAGGAGGGTCTTGACAATAATGGTCTGCCGCGAGGATCTGGTGCATTTACTCCGGTGCCGATGAACGGGCTGATGTATTTCCGTGGGTATGATCCTATCTATGGCATGGAGTTGTTCCGCACTGATTTCACTGCCGAGGGAACCACTATGGTTGCTGATCTTAACAAGGTGCCAAATGCATCGGGTACAAATGACGGTAATCCTGATCTGCTGTGTGTATATGACGGAGTGCTATTCATGAAAGCTCAGAGCGGTGTCAATGCCGCCTACGATTTCTGTAAAGGCATCGAGATGTTCTATACCGACGGAACGACTGAAGGCACTGTGATGCAGTCTGACCTCAATCCCGGTACTGGTTCCTGTGCCGCCTGGGAAGGTATGGTTGTTTCCGGAAGTATGTATTTCCGCGGTCAGGATGAGACTCCTATGGCCGGTGGCAGTCAGTTCTGGGAGTTGTTCCGTATCGACAATAAGGATGAATTTCCCAAGAAGGTTGTGGATCTCGGCGCAGGTGCCGACTTCGTTCATACACTACGTAATATGAATGGCGATCTGTACTTCACAAGCAAGATCGATCCCCGTCTGTTCAAATACAGCTATCGCAAGGACGGATATGATCCGGCAAAGGATCTCGATGAGATGGATCCGGTGTTTGACGAAGAAGGAGCTGGAGTAAACGCTATCGAAGCTGTGGCTAATGGCTCTGATGTGGAGATTGTCTACAATGGCTCGTATCTTCAGTTCGTGACTTCAGCTGAGATTCTCGATGTGACGGTATTTGATGTCGCTGGCCGTGTTGTGATGCGCGCTAATGACGGTAAAAACACTCTTCATGTCGGATCTGCCGGTCTTGTCAACGGCCTCTATATAGTAAAGGTCGCAACATCGGCAGGCAGTGCGGCAAAACAGATCGTAGTAAAATAAACTCAGAGCCGGCCGGCGGTACATTCTCTGTTGGTCGGATTTCCGACAAGGCATGTCATACCCACCGGTAAAGCGTGCCATAAAAAATACATATAGCCAATATTATCAATTTTCTCCATGAAAAAAGTTTTAACCCTCCTTTTCAGTGTCTGCATGACACTGATGGCCTGGTCACAGACTCTGACCGTAACAGGAGTAGTGGTCGATGTCTATGACAAAGAGCCGCTTCCGGGTGTCAGTGTCATGATCAAGGATCAGTTTCAGACAGCGGTCATGACAGATATCGACGGCAATTTCGCGATCAAGGCTCCCAAAGGCGCCGAACTTGTGTTCACTTTTATCGATTACAATCCGACTACAGTTAAAGTCGTGTCGGATGCTCCGCTTAGTGTCGACATGACCCGTAAGAGCCTCATGCTCGATGAGGTTGTGGCTATCGGCTACGGCGTGCAGAAAAAAAGCGATATCACTGGTGCGATTTCGTCGATATCGAGCAGCGATATCGAACATACACCGGCATCCAACCCGATACAGGCGCTTCAGGGGCGTGCTTCAGGTGTGCAGGTGATGCAGAATACAGGTGCTCCCGGAGCCGGTTCTACGATAAAAATACGTGGTACTGGAACTGTCAATGACTCGGATCCGCTCTATGTGGTCGATGGATTCATCGTCGACAACATAGACCATATCAATCCCAACGATATAGCCAGTATGGAGGTGCTCAAGGATGCCGCGTCGTCATCTATATATGGTGCGCGAAGCGCCAACGGTGTACTTTTGATCACCACCAAGTCAGGCGAAAAGAATAAAATGCGCGTCGTATTCGATACTTACGTAGGATTCTCAAACCCATGGAAGAAAATCGATGTGATGAGTGTCGATGAGTTCGCTCTTATGCGCGACTATGTAGAAGGCCGTACCAATTACTCATATCAGGGGCAATTGTATCATACCAACGACGGGCAGGGCAATCCTGTATTCGACGATGGCAAATACCACCGTCTTGATTCGATCCGCAACACGTCGCCGTCGTCATGGTGGGATGCCGTAACCCGCACCGGCATCAAGCAGTCGTATAATCTTAATATAAGCGGCGGCGGTGAGAAAACCCAGTATATGGTCAGCGGCAGCTACTATAACGAGAATGGTATAGTCCGCACTTCAGATTACGAGCGTTTCACCATGCGAATGAACCTGACCAACCAGCTGACCAAGTGGATGACGCTCCGCACCAATATGCTATATACTCATGATGACCGTGCCCGTGTGCCGGAAGGGCAGAATGCCATTCTTAAACGATCGCTGCATCAGAGTCCGTTGGTATCGACATACAATGTGTACGGATACTGGCAGGAAAATCACCCGTTGGCAATCCTCGACCGGTACCATAACGATGACAAGAATGACCGACTGGATCTGAATATAAGTCTGGATATCAATCTGGGCAAATATTTCAAATATCAGTTCAAGTTCTCGAATTACACCAATTTCTACAACCGATATCTGTTTACAGAGGTAGACAAACTGGAGGAGAACTTTGTGCTTCCCGATGACCTTACGTCCGTAACGCGCTATTCGACACGTAACAATAAACTGGAGTTAAACAATATAGTATCGTTCGACTGGAGCCGGAACAAACATAGTGTAAGCGCCGTAGCCGGTCAGACACTTGAAAAATACAACCTTGAGAATGTACGCGCTGTAAAGCAGGGTACTCCCGGTAACTCGTCGAATCTACGTTATCTGGACGCCGCATATTTCGGAGACTGGGCTGAAGGTGGTCTGCGCGAATGGAATGCTCTCGGTTTCCTCGGACGTGTGAACTATTCATTCGACAACCGATATCTGCTTCAGGCCAACTTCCGTGCCGACGCATCGTCGAAATTTTCCAAGAAGGACCGTTGGGGTTACTTCCCCTCGGCTTCGGTAGGCTGGCGATTCTCGTCGGAGGAGTTCATGCGCAGTCTGACAGCTTTGAGTTTCGGTAAGATCCGTCTCGGCTGGGGTCTGCTCGGCAACAACCGTATCGATGAGTATGCACGCTACACGATCATCAACAATGAGTTCAACTATTCGTATGGTGTAGGCAACCACACTACTCAGTCGGGCGCTACAGCAACGTCGCTCGGCAACGACCATCTGAAATGGGAGAAGACCACATCATACAACGTAGGTCTCGATCTCGGATTCTTCAACAATATGTTTACCGCTACATTCGAATACTACGACAAAAAGACTTCCGATATGCTTCTGCGAGTACCTGTATCGATTGCCGCAGGCCTGAATACAGCACCGATGGTCAATGCCGGCGATGTCAGCAACCGCGGTTTCGAAGCTACGCTCAACTACAACCAGCGCCTGCACGATTTCTCATGGTCGGTAGGATTCAATATCTCTTACAACAAGAATAAGGTTATAAGTCTCGGACTTGGCGATGAGCCTATCTACGGCGGTTATCTCGAGGAGGCGAGCATACAGAACTATGTGACCAAGACCGAGGTCGGAATGCCTATCGGCTATTTCTACGGCTATGTGACCGATGGAATATTCCAGACTCCGGAAGAGGTCGCTCACAGCGCCCAGAACGATGGCATAACCCAGCCGGGCGATTTCCGGTTCAAGGATCTCAACAACGACGGCAAGATCGATGCCAATGACCGTACATATCTCGGCTCTCCGCATCCTGATTTCGTATTCGGTGTGCCCATCTCGCTGCAATATAAGAATTTCTCTCTGTCGCTCTTCTTCCAGGGACAGTGGGGCAACAAGATATTCAATGTGATGGAATATTATCTGAACTCCGCCCACGGCACCGGCAACGTATATGCCGATCTGCGCCAGAACCACTGGTCTGGTCCGTATGTGTCGGACCGGCAGTTCTGGGCGGCGAATCCGGACGGAACAGTACCGGATCTCGAAACGACTGACCGGCCGTTCAACTACCGCGCTTCGGATTTCTATGTCAAGAACGGTTCGTATGTCCGTCTGAAAGATGTGCGTTTCACATATACCTTGCCATCAAAAGTGGCCAATAGACTGTATATGCATGACGCTCTTGTGTATGTGTCGGCCTATAACCTGCTGACATTCACGAAATACAATGGTCTCGATCCGGAAGTGGGTCGCAATGAGGGTACCGAGAGCAATAATCTGTATCTCGGTGTGGATCACGGTAACTATCCTCAGTCACGTCAATTCATGGTCGGTTTAAAACTAACATTCTGAAAACGATATGAAAAATATATTCCATAAGCTTGTAGCTACGGCTGCGGTCGCCACTCTCTTTTCCTGCTCCGATTTTCTGGATCAGGAATTACAGGGCAATCCCGACACCAACCAGTATTTCAATACCCAATATCAGCTTCAGGAGTCTCTGAACGCAGTCTACAACATACTTCAGACCGATAAATATACTAACAGCGAGTGGATATTCGGCGAGGCATGCGGCGACGATGTTGTCAGCACCGATGAGGCGACTACCAGTCAAATCGCGCAGGTAGTGAACTTCACGTTCAATACATCCAACGACTATATCCTGCGCCGTTATGAGATAATGTACAAGGGCATAAACCGGGCCAATCAGGTCATAGCCAATGCCCACAAGGTGAAGTTTGCCGATGCCGACAATTCCAATTACCAGAATGTGCGCCAGATACTCGGCCAGGCCAAGTTCCTGCGTGCGATGTTTTATTTCAATCTCGTAAAAACATTCGGCGGGGTGCCCATACGTCCGGAAACAGAAGATGTGACCGCTCTGACGATACCGCGTTCGACCAAAGAGGAAGTATATGCATATATCGAAAAAGATCTGCGTGAGGCCGCAATCATGCTGCCGGCAGTATTTACCGACGGCAATGCCGGTAAGGTCGGTGCCGGTGCGGCTACCGCACTTCTCATGAAGGTGCTTGTATATCAGGCAACCCCGGGTGAACCCTCTGATAAATGGGACGAAGTAGTCCGTCTCGGCAAATATTTTGTAGGAGGCCAGGCAATGAGCTATGCAGAAATGATCAGACTCGAGACCTACGACGAGACCTGGGATGAGATCCATGACCGTCTGTGGTTCAAACCGAAGGCGCTTTTAGGCCCGAAAGATACATACGAGACAGCCGAGACCCAGATGCCGGTACTGGCCAACCAGTATAATCTTGAGGCAAAAAGCACGTATGACAACAGCACATTGCACTATCGTCAGCTCTATCACCAGGCCGGTGAGTTCTGTGCACGCTCGGTATTTGAGATCGTATTCAAGGAGTCGGCCGATGGAACTACCGGAGACTCAAATCAGGGTACAGGCATTGTCAACGACATATTTATGAACCGGGTGTTTGCCTCGACATCATTCCGTAACGCAGTAGCAGCTGATCCGCGCCGCAATGAAGTGATATTGCTCCATGCATCCGTAACGTTCGACGGCGAGCGTCTGGAGGTTCCCAACGGGCGATACGGCTGTATGAAATGGTATACACCGAAGTCGGAGCGTCCGCGTGAAGCGTCCGACAACGGCAAAAACCGCCGTGTCATAATCTATTCCGATGTGGTGCTGCTTTATGCGGAGGCCTTGAACGAGACTGGGAACCGCATGGAAGCCCTGGAACAACTTAATAGTGTGAAGGCCGTAGCCAACAAGATCACCAATGTGGCCACTCTCTACAAGGCCGGCACATACCTGGAAATGCGTGATCAGATCTGGACAGAGCGCCGTCTGGAGCTTTGCCACCTGTGGGACCGCTACTGGGATATCGTGCGTCAGGGTCGTGCCGCTTCCATACTTCACGCCCTTGCTGCCGAAACCACTCACATGCGCGGTAAGAATTTCATCGAGGGTATCAATGAGGTATTCCCGATCCCGCAGAACGAGATAGATATCACAAATGGCGTCGTTGCCCAGAATCCAGGGTATTAATATGTAAAAATCCATAAGGTTATGAAAAAGTACTTATTCTATATATTGCTTCCACTGCTGGCTGCTTCGTGCGATGACGATGACAAGGTGGTTATGCCGGATGCTGAGTTTACGATGTCGGCCGATGAAGTGTCGATATATGAAACGGTGACATATACATATACAGGATCACCATCGACACAGGTGGTGATATACACGGGCGATACCGGCCATAATTTCGATCTCAAGGATGATGGCAATTCCGGATTCGTGGTCAACGACGGAGTGGCTACCTACGCCTACAAGGAACCGGGAACATTCGATGTGGTGGTCGTGGCTACTAACTACGACAAGTATGGCGGAGAATCGATGATGAACATAGCCCGTAAGACAATCACTGTCAAGGACGATGACAACGAATTGCGTACATTGTCGCTGAAGCGTGATCTTTACAATAAGGAGCTTCCTGCGCATATCGAAGGCAATGATATTCTGCTTGCCGTACCCGAGAAGGTACGTATATCGAACCGAGATATCGCTGTGTCGTTGAAAGCGCAGCGTCTTGAAGTCGCCACGATGTCGGCCAATGCGAGTGTGCTTGTCGAGGATGCGCCGTTTGTGGCAACCTCAAAATATAATCTTACAGTTCCTTTGAAACTCAGTGTCGTAGCGGCCAGCGGCGACAAGCGGGATTATATGATCCATGCTGTCACTCTGCCATCCTTCTCGGCATTTGCTGTAGGGACTGCCAAAGGAACCATTGCATTTTCCGATTATGATTTCGACAAGACGACTGTCACTGTCACTGTTCCGGCTGGAACCGATCTGACATCTGTTACGCCGGTATTTACGGCTGCAGCAGCTAAGCGTATCCGGGTCAATGGTGTCGATCAGGTATCAGGATCTACTGCGGTAGACTTTTCGGAGCCTGTAGTATATGAGCTGACGAACTGGGAAGATGGAAATGAGGCTATGGCCTGTACTTCTTATGTGACTGTAACCGTGAATAAATAAAGAAATATTCAATTGTAATATATGAACGCAAAGCATATATTTTATTCCGCACTGCTTCTTGCCTCCCAAGGCTTTGCTGCTAAGGCTCAGGACAAGCCGAATGTGCTGGTTATTCTGGCCGATGACCTCGGATATTCTGACCTCGGATGCTATGGCAGTGAGATCGAGACACCTAACCTGGACCGACTGGCTCAGAATGGCGTACGCTTCACACGCTTCTACAATGCGAGCCGCAGTTGTCCTACACGGGCATCTCTGCTTACCGGACTATATCAGCATCAGGCCGGTATAGGGCGTATGACATTCGATACCGGTCTGCCGGGATACCGGGGTACGCTGTCGCGCAATGCAGTGACAATACCGGAAGTGCTTAAACCGGCAGGCTACCGGACGTCGATGGTCGGCAAATGGCATATCGCAGAGACTCCTCTGCGCGAGGATCAGCGCGATTGGCTCAATCATAAGGTAGAGCATGATACATACTCCGATCTGTGTCACTATCCGGTAAACCGCGGGTTCGATACCCATTACGGAACGATCTATGGCGTAGTGGACTATTTCGATCCGTTCAGTCTTGTCGAGGGTGAGGTTCCGGTGAAATCGGTTCCTGAAGGATATTATATAACCAATGCGCTTTCCGACCGTGCCGCTGCCGAGATCACGGAATATGCGTCGGAAGGCAAACCATTTTTCATGTATCTGGCATATACGGCACCGCACTGGCCTCTGCATGCGTTGCCTGAGGATATCGCCAAATACGAGGATACCTATAAGGTCGGGTGGGATGCCATACGCGAGGCGCGCTATGAGCGTATGAAAGAACTTGGCGTGTTTGAAGGGCAGGACGACTATCTTACCGCACGTCAGTTTACAGCATCGTGGAGCGATAACCCCGATGCTGAGTGGGATGCCCGGGCGATGGCTGTGCATGCCGCCATGATAGACCGTATGGACCAAGGGATCGGCAAGGTGCTCGATGCCCTTGAGAAGACAGGGCAGCTCGACAATACGCTCATAATGTTCCTGTCCGACAATGGCTGCAGTCCGGAGACATGTCAGAAAATGATCCCGGGAGAGAATGACCGTCCGGATATGACCCGCGACGGACGTCAGATGGTATATCCCAAGAATAAAGAAGTGCTGCCTGGCCCGGAAACGACATACGCATCGCTTGGCGCGGAGTGGGCCAATGTGGCCAACACACCTTTCCGTTACTGGAAAGCCAAGTCATACGAGGGCGGTATCTGTACGCCATGTATCGTACATTGGCCGGCAGGCATCAAGAAAAATGTCGGGGGCTACAACAATGAGATAGCCCATGTGATGGATATCATGGCAACATGTATGGATGTGGCCGGCGCTGAATACCCTACTGTATATAAAGGTAATGCGATAATACCTCTGGAGGGTAAAAGCCTGGTGCCTGTGTTGACAGAAGGCAAGCCTTCGGCACATGATTATCTCGGGTTCGAGCATTTTCAGGAAGCTGCATTTATCAGCAATGACGGCTGGAAGATCGTGCGCCCGGGCGCCAAAGCCGAATGGGAACTGTATGACCTGAACACAGACCGTACAGAGCAGCATAATCTGGCGTCCGCACATCCTGAGCGTGTGGCAACCATGAAAGCCGCCTATGCAGACTGGGCCAAGCGGTGCATGGTAGAGCCGTTTCCCGGACAGAAAAAGCAACAGAAATAAAGTTATTCTAAATCATCAGTAAATGAGGTGTCTCTTTTCGCTAATATTGGGATTGACGATTATTGCCGCTGATGCAATGGATCTGCAGTTCATGCATCTTACAACCGATGACGGGCTTGCTCATAACCACGTGAACTGCATCCTGGCCGACCGCAATGGCCTGATGTGGTTCGGAACCCGCAACGGAGTATGCCGGTATGACGGCTATTCGATGAATGTCTACACCCAGTCGAAAGGTGATACCGAAGGACTGCCGAATAATTTTATCAGTTCCGTATTTCAGGATTCCGAAGGACGGATATGGGTAGGTTCGGATAAAGGAGCAGCCCGCTACACACCGATTACAGACAGTTTCAGCCTGTGTGAAGGAATAGAAGGTATGGTGGTTACATCGTTTGCCGAGAATTCGGAAGGAACGGTTTTTTGCGCGGCGGCCGGTAATCTTTACCGGCTTGCCGGCGACAACCGGTTCGAGCCTGTGACATACGGACTGAACAATCATCCTATAACACCGGTCAATGTGATCGCTGTCGATCATAACGATAACCTTTGGATCGGTGCACGTAACGGGCTGACCTCGTATGACCCTACATTTACGACCCGCAATCATATCACTGATCCGGATGCGGATATCAATGACGTCAAAAATAAGATCCTCGATCTGTTTGTCGACAAGGACAATAATATATGGGCCGGCCGTAACGGCGGCGGTGTAGTCTGCCTCAGACAGAAGGAAATGAATGTACGCACATATACTGTTGCCGACGGTCTGGCCAACAATGTGGTGCGTGCTGTCTCTCAGGATGATCACGGCCGTATATGGTTCGGAACGGAGGGTGGTATCTCATTGATGGATTCCGACGGGCATCTTGATAATATCCGGCAGGAGTTTGCCAACCGGTTTTCATTGAACGACAATGCCATATATGAGATCGTACGGGACAATAACGGTAATATGTGGATAGGCACATACTTCGGCGGGCTGAATATATTTCTGAAAGATTACGAGGCATTTACCTATTATATAGCCGGAGATCAGCGCAATCAGCTTAAAGGCAAGGCAGTGAGGCAGATGGTCGAACAGGAGGACGGCACGCTCTGGATCGCGACTGAGGACGGTGGTCTTAACCGGATGAATCAGTCTACGGGAGAGATCCAGAAACTCGATCTGCCGTATCTGAAAAGCGACAATGTCCATTCGCTTGCAATTGTGGACGACGATCTCTGGATTGGATCGTTTATCGATGGTCTGACACGTTATGATCTGTCTACACGTAAGGCAGTGAACTACAATACGCTTAACAGCGGACTGCCGAATAACGATGTATTCGCGCTATATTATGACGGCACGCATCTGTGGATAGGCACAGCTTTGGGTCTTTGCAGATTCGATAGTGAATCGGGAAAGATAATACGTGTCGACGCCGATATTCTGCGTGGCGGATTCGTATATCATCTGACCGGCGACAAGCATGGAAATCTGTGGTGTGGAATGCGTAACAACGGGCTTATATGCTATAATATGAAGACCGGTCTGCAGAAGTGCTGGACTGCGCAGATCGGGAATAACAATCTGTCGGACGATTATGTGACATTCGTGTTCAATGATTCGCATGACGACATGTATGTGGGCACGAACAACGGCGGTCTTTACCGTTACAACCGCGACACCGACGATTTTTATTCATTTCTTGATGAAGATGTGTTTACGGAACAGTGTATATGCGGACTCGTAGAGGATGATAACGGCAATATATGGATTACGACCAACCACGGTCTGTTCATGTACGATAAAGGGCGGATGTCCGTATCCAAGTTCCGTATGGCCGATCTGATGTCCATAAGCCATTTCAATTATGCGTCGACGTTCCGTAACAGTCAGGGACGTCTGTTTCTGGGCAGTGTGAACGGGATGATATCGTTTTTTCCTGACGACATGTCGGCAAGTGTGATATATCCTGATGTTTTTGTGCGTTCGGTTACCATAGGCGGCAACCGTATCATTCCGGCCGGCTCCGACGTCCCTGTTACTATCAGTTATGATGAGGCCGGTCTTTTTACGATCGAGTATGCCGGTATCAATGCTGCTGTGAGCGGTCTGATAGAGTATTCAATAATGATGGATGGCCTGAACAGCAGCTGGACCGATATGGGCGCACAGCGCAGTATCGTGTTTTCCCATCTGAAAGCAGGTGAATATACCTTTTGTGTAAGGGCGACCTCTGATCCCGGTCATTGGAGCGATGACAATATAACACGCCTGCGCATAGTAGTGAAACCGCCCTATTATGCCACATGGTGGGCATTTGTGATATATGCGCTGGCCGTATGTGGTATCGGATATGGCATATACTGGTATATCAGGCGCTTATGGCGGAAGAAACAGAATGCTGAAGAGGAGCGGCGCGAGATCGAACAGGCCGATGCTCTTGTGGCTATGAAAAACGATTTCTTCTCGAATATCACGCATGAATTCCGAACACCTCTGTCGCTTATCATCGCACCTGTGCAGCAGATGCTGAAAAACAGATCATTGCCGGCTGAAATGCGTGATAACCTTCAGTTGATATTGCGCAATTCAAACAGTCTCATGACAATAGTCAACGACCTGATATCGTTCAATAAGTCCGATATGATGCAGGAGATAAATCTGCGGCGGGGCAATCCGTTTGTGTTTATAGCCGATCTTGCTTCACGCTTCGAACCATTGGCGGAAAGCGATGGCGTGGAGTTTGTATGCGATATCGAGGAGTGGGACGAGGAGGTATATTATAGCCGTACTGTAGTAAGGGCTGTGACCAACAACCTGCTCTCCAATGCGTTGAAATATACCGGAGCTGGAGGCAAAGTGCGTCTTAGTGCCCAATATGTGAGCGGAGACAGCGGCGGCCGTTTTCTTGAGATAACGGTAGCCGATACCGGATGCGGCATAGCGGGAGAACTGCACGACAGGATTTTCGACAAGTATTATCAGGCGAATGCTTCAGACGGCAAACGCATGGGGTGGGGCATTGGTCTCGCTCTGGTGCGGAATCTTGTGGTGCTGCATAAAGGGACTATATCTGTTGACAGTGAACCCGGCAAGGGTAGTGTGTTTACAGTGAGGCTAAATGTCTCGGCCGATGCGTTTTCAGCCGAGCGTCTGATCACGGATGATAAGAAATATCCGGCACCGGTCACATACCAGCCTGCTATGCCACGGGGAAAGGCCTCGGATCGCGATACTGAGAATGCGACTCCCGAGAGTGAACGGAATGTCGCACTTATTGTCGAGGACAATCCGGATATGTTGCAGTATCTTACCCGTCTGTTTGAAGATAATGACTATTCTGTCATGACGGCGGTCAATGGCGATGCTGCGCTTGAATCGATCTCAGGCGATAGACTTCCGGATATAATAGTCAGCGATGTAATGATGCCGGGCATAGACGGAACCGAACTTTGCCGTCGAATAAAAAGCGATCTGCTCACGGTGCATATCCCGGTGATTCTGCTTACGGCTAAAGTCGGTACGCAGAATTCTCTCAAAGGCTTTGAGTTCGGTGCCGATGCATACGTTGAGAAACCGTTCGATCCGTCGGCTCTGTTGTATCAGGTACGCAATATAATGCGTATGCGCGACAGCAACCGCAAGCGGTTCAATGAATCGCAGGCTCCTGATATTGAAATTATGGCCAACAATAAATATGACCGTAAACTGCTTAAAGAGATCAAGGAGGTGGTAGAAGCCAACATAGGCAATTCCGAATTCTGTATCAACGATATCCTGAAAGCCGTCGGGGTGAGCCGTACCATGCTTCATGTTAAGCTGAAGAGTCTGCTCAATATGTCGATAGGCGATTATATCCGCGAGATGCGTATATCCAAAGCCAAGGAGATGCTCCGTAGCGGAGAGTCGATATCAGATACCGCTTATGCTACCGGATTTGCCGATCCCAACTATTTCTCGAAGTGCTTCAAGAAAAAGGAGGGCGTGACTCCAAGTGAATTTATAAAGAACAACCAACAATCTAAAACCGAAGAACCGGCATGACACTGAATTATGTAAGAAAACTGGCTTTGATCTCCGCTTTACCCGGAATCTGCTGCAGTGATGCTGTAGCCCAGACTGTGACGTCGTCGAAACTGGTAAATCCTGTTGTGTCATTCAATGACGGATGTGTAGAACGTTTTGCCGGATATTACTATGCATACGGAAATCCGTCGAAAGGCAAGATATACTCGTCGAAAGATATGGTTACCTGGGATACTCCGGTTCAAGGTGTAGTTACATCAGGGGCCAAATGGCTTGATAATCCTAAGTTTACCGAGGCATATACATATAAGACGACCGGAGCAGGGGATCTGTTGTATCGCAATGGGGTGTGGCATACATACTTCAATGGCATAGGGCATTCTTATTGTGCTGCTCCACGAGGCATTTATACGGAGCAGTGCATTGATGAGCCGTTTGATAATTACGGTATTGACGCACAGGTGTTTCAGGATGAGGACGGCACCGCATATTATGTAAAGAAACGCAATCAGGCCGATCCGCACCCGATGACACAGGCTCCTACAAATATTTCAGGCCCTGAAGTATGGGTTTTCAAAATGAACTCCCTCTTTTCCCGCTGGGATATAACTGACGCCAAAGTGCAGCTTACGCATCAGCCCGGTCATCCGACCAGTCTTAATCACATGAACTTCGAGGGTCCGGAGCTGGCTCAATATCGGGGTCGCTATTATATGTTCTATGCGGTTAACCGTATGGGGCCGCGTTCCGGTATGTACGAGGTCGGTGCTGCCGAATGTGACAGCCCGATGGGCTTCAACAATGCATGCAAATATCCGCATCCGGTTTTAGCCCGTAATACAGAGCAGCAATTGCTCGAGTATGTACCTCTGGCTCCGACAGCCGAGCATGGCGGATGGGCGGCAAGATATTGTTTCGATACACCTGACGGAGACTGGACTTCGGCAGATTACGATGATTCCTCCTGGCTGGAAGGCGAGGGTGGTTTCGGGCGTCAGGAATTCGACAAGTTCGATGGCGTAAAATGGACAAATGCGCGCGTCCGTGCCCGCAAGACTTTCTGGACAACGCCCAAATTATATCTGCGTCGTGAATTTACGATCGATAATGTTCCGTCGCATGTAGGTCTGAAAGTGTGGATCAATGCCGATGCGGATCTGTATATCAACGGTCATAAAATGTCGTTTACCACTCGATCCAACACATATTCGGCGAGAGTCATAGATCCGTCATGGCTCGTAGAGGGCAAGAATGTGATTGCCTGTGAGGCTGATAATACCGGATATGATGATACGACACAGAACATGGTCGATTTCGGTCTGTATGATACGGGCGATTCCGATATGGAGGATATAACGATAGGTCCGGCTCAGCCTAATTTCATACAAGGACCGAACGGATTCGAACACTGGATGATGTATAAGGTATACATAAACGGAACAGAGCGGCAGGCTCTTAGCCGGATCCATTTCCGTAACCGAGAAGTGACGGTCGAGCCTACTGCGGTAAAAAATACCAAAGGCTATCATCCGGCTCCGGCTCAGCCGACGATTCTGAACTATTGCGACTATGCCATATATTATCCGTTTGAATTTCTCGATGGTTCCAGCTGGGTAATACGCAATAAGATCTTGAAACCTGAAAAGGAATCCGGAGGCCGTCTGTTGTTACGCAAACAGCCGGAGACCAGCTATCGGTTTGAAGTCCCGTTCCGTATTACGGATCCCGGTAGCGCGGCCGAAGTATATGCGGCGTATGTCGACGATGACAACTGGGTCAAAATACGTGTGAACCGTAGCGGCACATGGGAGTATGTGAGCTGTGTGGATGGAACCGAAAGCACTGAACAGGCCGACCTTCCGCAGCAATTCGCATTCCTCGATGACAGTCCGCTGGTAGCATCGTATGACGAGCCTTGGCATACGGTGACTGTATATAAGAACGGAGACTGGCTGAAAGTCATGCTCGACGCATTTAATCTGACTCTCGACGGCCAGATCCGGATGCCGTTCGGTGGCGTAGCATCTGTAGGTCTTGGCGCTCCCGATGATAAGGTGGAGTTCGACGCTCTGAACTATACTCTCGGATGGGACGAATACGACAGCCATATCACCGGATGGGATTACCGTGGCGGTGACTGGACAGTGGCTGACGATGGCCTTACCCAGCATTCGACAGAGATCGATAACGAAGCTATCGCTGTCAAAGGTGATCCTATGTGGAATTATGATTTTACGGCATATATGACAATGCCTTCGGATGCTGCATCCGGTCAGGCAGGATTTTATCCTGTTTATGTCGATGCCGACAACTATCTGCAGGCCATGGTAAATCCGGCTACTGCTACTCTTGAAGTATCGGGGCGGTGTGACGGTAATCCGATCGCATCGCAGAGTCTGCCGTTGAATAAAAAGGTATCGCGCCAGTATTCGTTCAGCCCTACATCGGCATACCCGACGACAACATACACATACGATCTGTCATCGCCATCGGTTGTGTCCGGTGTGGATCTGCTGTGGTGCGAAGGTCCGTACCCGTATCTTAACCAGACGTTTGATCTGCCACAGCAGGTATACTTGTTCGCTAAGAACGATAATGGCGGATGGACTATGCTCGATGTGGTGCCGGATGGTGAAATGGAGTTCTCGAAAATGAATACACTGCGTTTTGCTCCGGTGCGAACATCGGCTATAAAGATGTTGGTAAAGAACAGGACCGGTAAGCATTCGCGCGCATTTTCGGCTTACTTCCACGAGGATATGGCTACCTCATATCTGTTGCGCTGTCGACGCGAGGTTGACGGCGGAGTGAGAATATTCGTTGATGATCAGCTGATGACTACAGTCGATATGCCTTGGCCGGCATCGGTACCCGCTTTGGCCGTCAAGGGAATGTCGGTCAACTACAACGGAATCTTGTGCTATCAGTCGGGTGCTGTCAGGATAAAGAATATTGCGTTGGATGCGGAACCTTGCGAAATTGGCGAGAGTGTTCGTCTGGAACCTGTCATTACACCGGTGGAAAGCACTAATACCGTATTGTGCTGGACAAGTTCTAATCCCGACATCATGTCGGTCGACGGTAATGGTGTGATAACACGCCATAAGGAAGGCGATGTAAAAATCACGTGCTATGCAGCCGACGGCGGAGCAATCAAAGCCTCGGTGGAATATTCAGCTGCTACAGTTGAAGGTGTAGCAGCTGCGGAAAGCATAAAGGTATATCCGAATCCGGTGCGTGACGGAATACTTCATATCGAATCGGATACCGAGGTGGAAGAACTGGAACTGTATACTATTGCCGGTTCACTGGTACAGTCGTATCAGAGCCCGGAATCGGAAATAAATGTGTCAGCTTTGTCGGCCGGTACATATTTTGTCAGAATACGTACAGCTGCCAAGGTCTGCACAGAGAAGATTATTATACATTGAAAATCATGATGAATCCAAAGTATCTGTTATGGTCGGCAACAGCATGTCTCCCGGCTGTTGGTATAGCTCAGAAAGCTACCGTACCCCCAAATATTGTCATTATCAATATTGACGATATGGGGTATTCCGATCCTTCATGTTATGGTGGAGATTATGTGCCTACCCCAAATATAGACCGGCTTGCCGAGGATGGGTTGAGTCTGAGGCAGTTCTATACGTCATCTCCGATCAGTTCTCCGTCTCGGGTAGGACTTACTACCGGCATGTATCCGACACGGTGGGGTATCAATACGTTTCTGCATGAGCGCGTCAATAATGCAAAACATGAGCAGAACGATTATCTTTCAGCCGATGCTCCCTCTATGGCCCGGGCATTGAAGGAAGGGGGCTATGTGACCGGACATTTCGGAAAGTGGCACATGGGCGGTGGCCGTGATGTGACTGATGCTCCCGCTATACCGCTGTACGGATTCGATGAATATTCTTCGACATGGGAGAGTCCTGATCCGGATCCTAAGCTGACGTCGTCGGACTGGATCTGGGCGCCGTCCGACGAGGTGAAGCGTTGGGACCGTACATCATATTTTGTGGATAAGACCCTCGATTTTCTGTCGAGACATAAAGGGGAGCCTTGCTTTGTGAACTTATGGCCTGATGATGTGCATATTCCATGGGTTCATGAGAATGATGAGACTTCGATGCGCCAGTCGGCGGAATCATTTTCCATAGTCCTTAAAGAACTTGACAATCAGATAGGGCGTTTTATGCGTGGCCTTAACGATCTGGGTATCGACGATAATACAATAGTCATATTCACCGGCGACAATGGCCCGGCACCTGCATTTGACGGTCATCGTACCAACTCGTTGCGTGGACAGAAAGCTACTCTGTATGAGGGCGGTATCCGAATGCCGTTCATAATCAGGTGGCCTGATGTGATCCCTGCTGGTGTGACTGACAGTACATCAGTTGTTTGTATGGTCGACCTTTTCCCGTCATTGTGTTCGATCGCCGGAGTGCCGACCCCCGACAACTATCAGCTCGATGGCATTGATATGAGCAGTGTGTTGTTAGGTCGTCAGTCAGTAGATCGCCAGTCTCCGTTGTTCTGGGAGTTCGGCAAAACCAAGAAGAAGAGAATCAGTCCCCATATAGCTGTCCGTGAAGGCCGCTGGAAATTGCTTGTCGATGCCGATGGTTCGCGTGTGGAGTTGTATGACATCATGAATGACTGTAATGAGACCCGCAATGTGGCGCGTGACAATCCGGAGGTCACAGATACTCTGAAAGCTAAAGCTCTGGACTGGTTCAGAACTGCGTATAGGCAGCATGCTACACCTCTCACATACGACATGTCAGAGTAAACTGGAAACAAAACGTATCACAATGCATTGATATACCGAAACATATAAATATCAATTAAATAATATAACATACATATCTTATGATACACTGTCATAAAAAGATTTTATGGACAGCAGCCATCCTTTTGACTTTGACAACAGGCTGTACAGGTGCTAAATACGGTGTGGCAAACACGTCGGATACCGCTACACGTATCCCTAAAACAACCACGCCCATAATGGATTACTGGATGCGTGATACATGGATAACCTTCGGTCCCGACGGATATTACTATATGGTCGGAACCACAGCTGATCCACAACGCAAATTTGAAGGTCAGGTTCATTGCTGGGACTGGAACGACGGTCTGTATCTGTTCCGTTCGACAAATCTTGGCGATTGGGACAGTATGGGACGCATATGGGCATTGGACAAAGACGGATCCTGGCAAAAAGAGCCTAAAATATATGCTCCCGGCGAAAAGCATGCGAAGCGTTCGCTCAACGGAGATCCTCTCGATAATAAATTCCAGGCTGTATGGGCGCCGGAACTGCATTATATCAAGAGTCAGAAATGCTGGTTTATCGTAGCTTGTATGAATAATTCCGCCAAGGGAAAAGGTTCGTTCATATTGCGTAGTACTACAGGCCGTCCCGAAGGCCCTTATGTCAATATAGAAGGCAATGAAGAAGGCCCGCTGTTCGACAACATAGACGGCAGCCTGTTTGAGGATGAGGATGGGACCGTATATTTTGTGGGACATAACCATTATATAGCCAGAATGAAATCCGACATGAGCGGTCTGGATGAGCCGATCCGTAAACTGGATGAACAGGCATATTCTCCGGAACCTTATGTTGAGGGGGCTTTTATATGTAAGCATGATGGTAAATATCATCTGGTGCAGGCTATATGGTCGCACCGTCTGCCGTCGGGTGTCGATGCCTACAATCCCGAGAAAGACGACAATAAAACCCGTTATAGCTATGACTGTATTATAGCGTCGGCCGATAATATATACGGGCCGTATTCCAAACGGTATAATGCCATAACCGGAGGCGGCCATAACAATCTGTTCCGCGATCGCGACGGCCAGTGGTGGGCTACCATATTCTTCAATCCCCGCGGCAGCCAGGCCAAGGAATATGCACAGACATGCCGTCCGGGAATCGTACCCATGAAGTATTGTAAATCGCGGTTTATGATAGATGCAGCGAGAGCTGTGAAACCGTATTCCGATCTGTCGCAGCATAACCGTTAGACCTATGAGACTGATAGCGATACTGGCATCGGCCAGCCTGATACTGCATAGCTCTGTCGCCGATGCATCGGTAACTGATTATCTTGACGGCGTGCGCATAAATTGGGAATATGCCAGCCAGGAGTATGTCGGCCCGGGTGTATATGCGAGAGTGAAGGTGCTTTCCGACAATAATCTGGCTCTTGTTTATAGTGCCGGAGGCAATGTGCTTATCTCGAAGTGGGCTCTTGGAACCTCCCAATGGTCTACTGCGCAGATTGTAGCCAATGATCCTGATGGGATATATGACTATACCAATGCAGAAATGATACAGCTGCAGGACGGAACTCTGATATATGCGTGGAATGCACGCCCGAAGTCCGGGTCTGGTGCGCGTTACAAAATCATGCTCAAGTATTCGTATGATGGTGGCCGTACCTGGGTGAATGAAACAGATCTGTTCGTTGCCGGAACTGTTCCGGAAGACGGTTGCTGGGAACCGGCTATGTTGCAGTTGCCCACTGGCGAGATTCAGTTGTTTTTCGCCAATGAGTATCAGGTGCCTGTCAGGTTCCAGAATATAAGTATGGTCAGGTCATCCGACAATGGCCTCACTTGGAGCACACCTGAAGTGATCGCGTATAGAGCGGGAAGCCGAGACGGAATGCCGGTACCGGTATATCTGCATGATGACAAGGGTATAGCTGTGGCCATTGAGGATCCCGGCCTGGACGGAACATTCAAGCCGGTTATAGTCCATACGTCTGTTGATGACAACTGGCATAGCGGAACAGTTGCCGGCAATAGTCCATCACGCTGGTCGGCATTGCTCGGAGCCGATCGGCTTGCCACAGGCATATATGCCGGTGCCCCATATCTGGTTCAGTTGCCGTCGGGTGAGACTTTATTGTCCATACAATCCGGTGAAGGACGTAAAATAGCCGGCAATGAGAACAATGCTTTAATGCAGGTATATGCCGGCAATGATCATGCTAAGGATTTTTCCCGCAGATCGACACCGTTTTCATCCGTACCGGATAATGCCAAGGTGCTGTGGAACTCATTGACTGTGACGCCCGACAATAAAGTCATGGCGGTATCGTCGATTTCGAATCTGCCGGAAAAGAACGGAGTGTGGCTTAATACCGGAACTCTGATGTATCCGATATCGGCGCCATATTATGACGGAGACTGGAAAAACACCGGAGAATCTCTTTATATAGCCGGAATGTCGCAGGCTAATGCCGCGATAAAGGCGCAATGGGATGAAGATAATCTGTATCTGCACTTCGATGTACGCGACCGTAAGATCACATCGGCTGCCGACGGCAGTGCGGTGTGGGAAAGCGATGGTGTCGAGGTTTATATAGACCCATATAAAACCGGACTCGATAAGCTGACAACTGGATTATATAAGATCGCTGTCAATATAAATGGCGATGTGCTTGCCGGGAAGACCGATGGCTCTGTATGGCGGGACTGGATTACTGATATCGTACCGGTTGTCACCAGACCCAATATAGTCAATTATGTCATTGACCTTGCATTGCCGTGGGCTGAAATCGGAGGGAAACCGGCGGCAAACGATATGGCGGTGCATCTTAAACTTCACAACAATGATGGTTCCGCTGTCTTTCATGAGAATCTCTCGGGAGGCAATCCGGACAGACCTTCGACATGGATGAGACTGAGACTCGGAGCAAAGCAGGCGTCGGTGGACGGAGTGTTGTCCGATGGCGACATTTCGGTGAAATGTGTGGGATCTGCCGATAACAGGAGATTGCTTGTTGCTTGCGATACTGTCGGGATTGAACGTGTGAGTGTATATTCATGTACCGGACGATTGCTTGCTGAAAGCGGTGTGTCTGTTCCGTTTGGGGATCTGGCATTGCCTTCATACTCGGGAGTGGCGATCGTATCGGTCATTACCGCAACAGGTATCCCAATGACAAAAAAGATAGTAATATGATAACCTTACATAAAAATTATATCATGAAACGAGGCAGTGTGATTTTTGCATTGGCAGCAATGTTGTCGTCGACAGCGGTGTCGGCGGAATATAACGTTACAGTAGATACACGAGATGCTAAGACCGTAACTCCGGTCACGTACGGATTCCATTACGAGGAGATCGGTATGATAGGAGAGGGCGGTCTATATGCCGAACTGGTTCGTAACAGAGGATTCGAGGAGGCTAACTTTCCTAAAGGATTGACTATATCCGGCGATTACTACAGTAATGTGTGGAATCCAAAAGGCAATAACAAGCAGGTTCATCATATGGATCCGCTGATAGGATGGATCACAACGCCGCTGACATGCAGTGATATCCGTATAGAGAGAACTCTTAAAAATCCGCTCAATGAACAGAATCCACACTCCATGGCAGTAAGGGTGGTGGATATTTATGGCGATCAGTTCAAGGGATCAGCTATACACAATACCGGCTTTTTCGGAATGAATTTCAAGAAAGGAGTTCCGTTGAATCTGTCGCTGTATATGCGTCCGGAGCATTATAAAGGCGGTCTTATGGTACGTCTGTCCGATGCCAAAGGCGATCCTGTCTCTGCTTCGGTCATGATCCATCCGGATTCCAAAGACTGGAAAAAGTACGAGGCTGTGCTGATACCTGATGCCGATGAGCCACGCGGTATGCTGACGATTGAACCTACGGCTGCCGGATCGTTTCAGCTCGATATGGTATCGATGTTTCCGTCCGATACATGGGCTGACGGAAAGTCGGTATTCCGCAAGGATATAATGGAGAACCTGACGGAATACTCGCCTGAGTTTATTCGATTTCCCGGTGGATGTCTGGTACATGGCGCTAATGAAGAAACGATGTATCACTGGAAAGAGACTATAGGCGATATTGCCCGACGTCCGGGTGCATGGAGCAAATGGGAACCGCACTTCCGTACCGATGGGCTTGGGTATCATGAGTTCTATGAACTGTGCGAGTATCTCGGAGCCGATGCCATGTACGTTACTGCCACCGGTATGGTTTGCACGGAATTTGTCGATCGTGATCCGGGACGCAAGTTCAAACACATGGAGACCGACGTCGATCATTATATAGCCGATGCTCTGGATGCGATCGAATATGCCATAGGCGATGTCGATACCCGCTGGGGTGCCGAACGTGCCAGGAACGGTCATCCCGCTCCGTTCCCTCTGAAATATGTCGAGATCGGAAACGAGGATTTCGGCCCTGTGTATTATGAAAAGTATCATGCGATATACAAGGCGTTGAAAGAGCGTTATCCCCAGCTTAAATATATTGCAAACAGTATTATCTTCGACGATGAGGATGACAAGCAGAAATATCTCGACGATTTCGTGTCGAAGGATGAGCTGGAGATATACGATGAGCATTATTATCACAATGTGGACTGGGCTGTTGAAAATGCCCATAAGTTCGATCCGTATAAGCGTCAGGGGATTGATCTGTTTATAGGGGAGCTTGGTATTTCCGGACCATATCCTAAAGGAATGCTTGGTGAGGCCATTATAAAAATGAATCTTGAGAGCAATGGCGATCTGAATCCGATCATGGCCGATCGTCCCATGATGCGCAATTA
>CAOKFI010000031.1 GCA_948467675.1 uncultured Porphyromonadaceae bacterium | reverse complement strand
TTGCTCTGCATGCTTACACACCACCTCTACACGCTGTCAAAACCGGTCATCCCCAAGTTTCACAGCCGATATAAACCGGTATGTCTTGCAAAGATAACAACCATATACAGTTTCAAGCAAGTTAAAAATAGCTAAAACATCGAGCAACCGGCATCCTGCAAAAAAACAGGGTGCGGAAACATATAAACGTTCCGCACCCAATGTATTTTCAGTATTTAAAGAATCCTGTTACTTCACGATCACTTTAGCCACGACATTGCCGGCCTTGACTATAGCGAGGCCTGCGCGCGCAGGGATCTCGGCATTGCCTGATACCGGAGCTATAGCCACAAGCTGACCGAGTGTATTGTAGATCTCGACAACACCGTCGAATCCGGTCACACTTACGGCTCCTACCATACCGTTCACCGATACAGATTCCGCACTGTCGCCGAGAGTGTCAATACCACTGGTTTTAACCACCTCATAGGCCGATGCCGATTTCAATCCGCAAGCGCCCATATATTTCTCGATCGAGCCCTGGATCTTGACCTGAGCCTTATACATTCCGGCATTATCTTTCAGATTAAGGGCTGTGCGGATATCGCCAGCCGGAAGCTGAACCGGAATACACTGAGTGTAGTCGGTCTCGCTGTCCGATGCAGCAAGCATGATATTCGTAGCCAGGGCAACTTCCGTTGCATTAAACTGGGCGGTAGTTTCATTTAAAGCCGACCCGTTGACATAACCCACGATGAATCCTTCCAGCCAGCCGGACTTCTTAACAGCATTGTCAGCCTGGTACAAAGCCAATGCCTCGGCCACAGTATAAGGCATTTCCTTGTCGCCCTTGACAGGATCGGTGCCAGGATTGTCGCCGCTTTCATCTGGGATTATCTCTATCGGAGCCACCTGCAAAGCGCCCTGATATGCCATAACGATAGCAGTCACTGATTTGGCCTTTCCGAGAGTCAGTGTGATCTTGAAGCTATTGTATAGCGTTACAGTACCGGTCGCGTCGGTAATAGAGTTGGAAGCAACATCAGCATTCTCTATCTTTATGTAGGCTGCGCCCATATCAGTACCGATCTCTTCAATTGCAACCACATCGGGCTCCACAACATCGCCGGCAACAACAGTAGCCTTGCCTGCTACGAAATCCTTCATTTCAGGGATGAAAGCATCGCCCTTGGTTCCTGAGCTATATTTAAGATACTTGCCTGTAACGCCTGTAAGACGGTCGCCCTGCTTCACGTCAGCAAATACCTTTCCATTGTCGTACAGACACATTGCCCCGGTAGAATCCTTAACATATATATTAAGACCGTTTACATAGGTAACAGCCACCTCGCCGGCGATGGTGACAATATTTTCGGTATCATTCAAAGCTACCGCTTCGGCAATATTGCCGACAGTTACCTCGGCAGGTATAGTAAACACCGCAGACACAACATCGCTGTCGGTCAATCCGTCTTTCTTGGCAATAGCCTCGACTGTACCCGATGCCGGAATTGTGAACGGCGCTGTGTATTTCTGTTTTTCTACAGTTGAAGCATCCGCACCGGCGGGTATATAGGCATACCAGATATCAGCTGCGTCAGTAGCGCAGCTGATAGAGATCTCGGTCGTAGCAGAGATCTCGCCGCCATTGGGCGTAATGACCGGACGCGACACCGTGGTCACTTCACCACCTGTTTCCCATACGATCGACACTTCATCCATATACAAAGCGCCATCGTTTGAACGAACACCTACAAAAGCATAGTCACCCGCGACTGTAAAAGTTTTGTCGCCGTCAGCCATTGCCAACGATCCAATCTTAGTACCGGCTTTTTCTGCACTGTAAAGATCGGCAGGATCCGTATATGCCACATTTGAGCCATATATATCCAATATACGGGCATCACCAGTCTTGGCATTCCATTTTACCGATACAGAAACAAGCTGACCACCTGAAACGGTCGATACAATACCGGAATTATTATTTTTCGTACGCAGCTGTAATGTCTCAGCATCACCGGCACCCTGCATAGTATACACAGCATCAGATGAGAACTGCTTGTCAGCGTACGTCTTATAAGTTGTTGTCTGACCGATACCGAATCCGGCATTGGTCAGAACATCGGTCACCTCAGCTGCGGACAGGCCGAAAGCACCTGCCACAACACAAAGCAAAGAGAGTAAAGAATTCTTCATACTTGAGTCTTTAGGTTAATATATAGTTGATTATCGCAAATATACCAATTCATACACGGCTACAGAACTTTCGCTACAGCGTCGGCTATCTTAGCCGGATCGTCGATTCGCTCACGGATCTCGCCGTTCACGATCAGGAATGTGGCAGGCAACACAGTCACATTGTAATTCAACAGATTCGATGCGGGAGATACCGGAGTCTGATACACAGTGAGCCACGGTAGATTGGCAGCCGACTGACGCCATGCGTATTCGTCGGGATCGGCAGCCACCTGATAAATCTCCAGTCCGCGATCGTGAAAACGGTCATAAGCCTTGGCCAACTGAAGGTTGAGAGCAGGCGAAGCGTCGGCGGTATAAAGTGTATAGTTCAGTATCACGGCTTTATTTTTCGATGCCACATCGACAAGACTCTGCTCGATACCCTTCTTGTCGTACAGCTTGATATCGAACAGGTCGACTTCTGCGGCATAGATAGTGTCGCGCGGAGATGTTGCACCGACCGACACACGTTTGTTGGACAGAAATATGTCTTTGAGCTGAGCAGTACGTGGATCATCGTGGCGATACTGGTCGTAGGCATTGGCCACAGCCCCTATCATACGAAGATCGGCAGACCTCGACGGGTCGAACAACGGCCTACCGTCGATCTGCTTCCGCACTATATAGTAAGCGACTATACTCGACGGATCGCTGATGAGGATGTCGCTGAGATCGCGTTTAAGCAAAGAATCCTCACCGGCAGCAGCCTGACGCACACGTTTATCCACACCGGCAAGCATCTCGGCCGATACCGATCCCGCCAGAGTATAATCAGATCCGAATCCGGCAGCAGAAGTAGTCACGGTAACAGTCTCGGAACTGTCTACCGGAAAATATATCTGACGTCCGTCAAGCGTAAGACGGAATACCTCAGGATATTGCAACGCAGGCTGGCTCATCGAGAAAGATCCGTTGCCGAGCAGACGCACGGAGTCCATGACATACCATCCGGCACGTCCGGGAGCCTCGAGCATCAGGGTGGAACCGTCAGCATCGGCCACCGTTCCGTTTACAGTCCATCGCTGAGACGAATCACACCCAGTAAGGATCGCTGCTGCAATAGCGGCAGCCGATATTATGCGGAAATATGGTTTCATATGCTTATCAAAATTGTCATAATTTGAGTAATAGCTGCAAATTTAGTTATTTTTCCCATTTGACAAGCCTGTTTACGACCTTTTCGGCCGAATAACGTGTTATAATAAAATGATCCTGACGCGCCAGACGCACTATTTAATATTTTTTTGACAAAATAATTGGCTGCACTATCTGTTTTTAGCCTACCTTTGCCGCCAATCACCGTGAAATAAATTAACTAAATATACATCAAGCAAAATGGAAAACAAAGAATTTGACCGTATAAGCTATGCTCTCGGCCTCAGCATGGGCAACAATTTCCGTGCATCGGGCATACAAAGCATCAATGTCGGTGATTTCGCCGATGGCGTAGCGGCAGTGTTCGACGGAGCACAGCCCAAGATGAGCTACGACGAAGCCAAGACAGTGATACGCGAATACTTCACGGCCATGGAGGAAAAGCAGCGCGCCGAAGCCGCAAAAGCAGGCGATGCCAACCGCCAGGCAGGCGAAGCGTTTCTCGCTGAAAACGGCAAGCGCCCTGAGATCCACACTACCCCTTCGGGACTTCAGTACGAGGTGCTGACCGAGGGAACCGGAGCCCAGCCAGAAGCCAACGATCAGGTAAAAGTGCACTATACCGGCAAGTTGATCGACGGCACCGTATTCGACAGCTCGGTTGAGCGCGGCGAACCGGCCACATTCGGCGTGACACAGGTAATACCCGGATGGGTTGAGGCTCTGCAGCTTATGAAAGCTGGATCGAAATGGCGTCTTTACATACCCTCCGATCTGGCTTATGGCCCCAATGGCGCAGGCGGCGTGATCGGACCTAACGCCACTCTGATATTCGACGTGGAACTGCTCGAAGTCTTAGGCAAATAATCATAACTCAACACGATAACGAATCATGAACAGAACCCTTATACTCTGCGCAGCCGCCCTGCTTACAGGCCTCACATCCTGCTCGGACAGCAGCAAGTCGGCATCAAACAACGCGGCCGCAACCGAAACAAAAAAAACGGCAACATTCTCAGTTGCCGACGCCAACCGTAAAGCCGGAGAGGAATTTCTGGCAGAAAATGCAAAGCGTGCAGAAGTAGTGACCACCCCTACCGGCCTCCAATACGAAGTACTCACGGAGGGAAACGGAGTGCAGCCCACCACAGACGACATGGTTACAGTCCACTACACCGGCAAGCTGATCGACGGTACCGTATTCGACAGCTCGGTTGAGCGCGGCGAACCGGCCACATTCGGCGTGACACAGGTAATACCCGGATGGGTAGAAGCTCTGCAGCTGATGAAAAAAGGATCGAAATGGCGCCTTTACATACCCTCTGATCTGGCTTACGGACAACGTGGCGCAGGCGGCGTGATAGGTCCCAACTCCACACTCATATTCGATGTGGAGCTGCTCGATGTCACAGGCCGATAAATATTCAAGCAACAAAACCAAACAAGGACATAAATTATGAAAAAATCCCTTATTGCCTGCGTGGCTGCCGCCATGCTGACAGGCATAGCCGGTTGTTCGGACAAGAACGCAGCAACCGGATCGGCCGATAACGCCGCATTTCTCGACTCACTCGCAACCATCAACGGCGAGGCCATAGGCGCCAATTTCGCCTCATTCCTCAACAACCCTAATGCCCCCCGCAAGTTCGACAAGGCCGAGGTTCTGAGAGGTATCCGCGAAGTAATGAAATGCGACACCGCCAACCTCAGCTACTTCATAGGCCTCCAGATGGGTATGGAAGCATTCCAGAACTATATGAACATGGCTACGGCAGTCGACGGAGTAAGCCGCCAGAAACTCATGACAGCAATACAGAAGACAGTCATGGCCGACTCTGTCACAGCCGACATGATGCAGTTGCGTCAGGAGGCCGGACTCCTCAACCAGAAGCTACAGGAACTCCGGATCAAAAAGGCTGAAGAAGCAAAAATAAACAGCCCCGAAGCCGCCCAGAACCGCAAAGATGCCGAGGAGTTTTTCAACGCCCTCTCGGATGTGAAACGCACCGACAACGGCATTGCCTACAAGACCATCACCCCCGGTAAAGACAAAGCGGTCGAAAGCAACTCGCGCGTACTTGCGAAGTATACCATAACCAAACTCAACGGCGACACCATCAACACCACCGGAGCCGAGCCAAGAAACATGTATGTGCAAGGCGCGCCACTCAAAGGCATTACAGAGGCTCTGCAGCTCATGCACGAGGGAGAGACCGCAACATTCTATCTTCCCTGGGAGCTTGCTTACGGCGCCAACGGCCTTCCGACACGCAACGTAGGCCCCTGCGAGGCAATGGCAGTAACCATCACTGTAACCGAAATCCCGGCCGACTGATCTCCGGCACATCATGCCTGTCACGCAGTGACAAATGTTATAAAAAGGCATCATTTTGAACCAAAAACAGACATTTTGCAATGCGAAATGTCTGTTTTTCATTTTTTTATTGGTAAATTTGCCATCCAATTCAACACCATTCCTCAATTTTTTATGGAGAAGATAGACAACCTCGACCGTAAAATCCTTCAGATAGTGATGCGCAATGCACGTATCCCCTCCAAAGATGTGGCCGTGGAGTGCGGCGTGAGCCGCGCAGCTATCCACCAGCGCATACAGCGCATGATGGATCTGAACGTAATCACAGGATCAGGCTACAATGTGAATCCCAAGATACTCGGCTTTGCAACATGCACATATATAGGCGTAAACCTTGAACGCGGCGCCATGTACCGCGACGTAGTGCCCCACCTCGAGAAGATACCCGAAATCGTGGAATGCCATTTCACCACAGGACCGTACACAATGCTCATAAAGCTATATGCACGCGACAACGAGCACCTGATGGAACTTCTCAACGACAAGATCCAGATGATTCCGGGCGTAACCGGCACCGAAACGCTGATCTCGCTCGACCACAGCATAACCAGAGAAATACCTATATATCCGGAAAAATCCTGACCGAAAGTACACACCCCCACACCTCATGAGCGAAAATTCCGCCACCGAAAAATGGACCGAGATAACTATCCTTCCAGAATGGGAGGAAGAATATTACAACGTCTATACCGCACGTAAATTCGGAAAATGGGTCATGCTCAAGACTCTGAAACCGGAATACAAGAACGAGCCGCAGTATCAGGAAATGCTCGACAAAGAATTTGAGGTGCGATACAATCTGGCTCATTCCCACATCGTGATGATAAACGATCTGGAAGATGTGCCCGGGCTCGGACGGTGCATAATAACTGATGACGTATACGGCGACTCACTGCGGAAGCTGATCAACGAAAACCGCGTCACCCCGGAAATAATCGACAAGCTCCGCCGACAGCTCGTGGAAGCCATCGAATATATCCAGGCCAACCATATAGTCCACCACCCCATCCGTCCGGAAACAATCATATTTACCGAAAACATAGGTAATCTCAAACTTATCGATGTAGGTTTCGACCAGAAAAACCATCTCGAACCTGCCGACGCCGCCGATGACATAGCAAGCTACGGCCATGTGCTTGCTGAAGCGCTCGACCATTGCCAGGAAAGATTCCCTCACTTGCGCAAGGTGGCCGAACGGTGCATGAAACCGAATCCGCGCGACCGTTACCGCGACATACAGGCGCTCAACATGGCGCTGTCGGACAAATCGCCGTCGCGCCTTCCCATCATAATCATCGTATTTCTCTCGATCATGATCCTGCTTCTGGCATGGCTCAACTCATCGAGCCGTCCTGACACTCCGGATCTCGACTCGTCATCCAAACATAACACTACCATCACCACCGAATGTCAGTAACCATAAAAGAGATAACTCCCGACAAGAAAGGCCTCACACCGTTCGTCAGATTCGGCATAGACCTGTACAAAGGCAACGACTGTTATGTCCCGCCTCTGATCCTCGACGAAATCAACACACTCCGTCCCGACCATAATCCTGCATTCGACTTCTGTCGGGCAAAGAGTTTCATGGCGTTCCGCGACGGCAAACCGGTGGGGCGCATTACCGGCATAATCAATGATGTGGTCAACGAACGCAGCGGACACAAAGACCTGCGATTCGGATTTACCGACTTCATCGACGATGCCGAGGTCTCTGACGCGCTGTTCGAGGCTATATCGGAATGGGGCCGCGCACAGGGGATGACATCGATCGTCGGGCCGATGGGCTTTACCGACATGGACCACGAGGGCATGCTTATAGAAGGGTTCGACGAACTGGGAACCATGGCGACCATCTACAACTATCCGTACTATCCGGAACACATGAAGCGCATGGGATTCGAAAAAGATGCCGACTGGGTCGAATACCGAATGACCGTACCCGACAGCATCCCGGAGAAAATGGCACGCATCTCGGAGATAGTAAAGAAAAAATACGGTCTGCGTGTGATAAAATACACCTCCCGCTCCAAGATAAAGAAAGAATACGGCCGCGAGCTGTTTAAGCTGATCAATGAATCGTATGATCAGCTCTACGGATACTCCCCGCTCACCGAGAAGCAGATCGACTATTACATAGACATGTATCTCGGCATAATCCGTCTGGACGGCGTGCCTTTGGTCGTAGACAGCGAAGGCCAGCTCGTAGGCATAGGCATAACCATGCCGTCGCTTTCGCGAGGTCTGCAGAAAAGCAAGGGCAAACTATTCCCGACCGGATGGCTTCCGCTCCTCAAAGCCCTGAAGGGAAAGAACGATGTTGTCGACCTACTGCTCGTAGCCATCAAGCCCGAATACCAGAGCAAGGGCGTCAACGCATTGTTGTTCAGCGACCTGATACCGGTATATCTCAAAAACGGATACAAGTGGGCGGAAAGCAATCCCGAACTCGAGGATAATGCCAACGTACAGCTCCAGTGGCAATATTTCGAACGCCGCCAACACCGTCGCCGCCGTGCTTTCCGCAAGCCGCTGTGACAATATTCCTGCAGGAATCTTTTATCCATAACCGAATCAACCATACACAATGAGCAGAAGCATCCTTGCGCTGATATGTCTCATATCGACAACCGGAGCTATGGCAGAACAGATCACTCCGGACGAAGCCGAATCAGCGGCATTGAACTTTTTTACCAGCCGACATGGGATGAGCCGGTCAAAGGATGCAACGGTATCTTTAGCCTACGTTCCCGCTGACAGCGACACGCCGGCCTACTACGTATTCCGACGGGACAACATCCCCGGATTCGTAGTGATCTCCGGCGATGACGATATGCCGCAGATAGTCGGTTATTCATATACCAATCCGTTCGATGCCGAAATGATTCCAGACGGACTAAAGGCATTTTTCTCCGGATACACATCAATTGTTGACGCCGTGCGCGAAGGAACAGTACGCCCTGCCGCCGAACCAGCAGGAGGCCCGGCAATAGGTCCGCTTATGCAGGTGCAGTGGGATCAGGACGCACCATACAACAACAAATGCCCGCGCATGGGGGTCCAGCGCGCCGCTACCGGATGCGTGGCCACAGCCATGGCCCAGATCATGAAATACCATGCCTACCCGTCCAACGGCTACGGCACAGTGGTATGGAACAACCGGACTTTCGACCTGAGCGCATCGTCATACGACTGGTCGATGATGCCTGACAGATACATATCCGGCAGCTATACACCGGACGAAGCCGACCAGGTGGCACAGCTGATGCTCGACTGCGGCCACGCCGTGCAGATGGAATATGGCGAAGAATCAGGAGCGCTCACCGAATATGTGGCACCGGCATTGGTCAAGAATTTCGGATATGACGGAGGCATACAATACCAGATGCGTTCAGGATGGAGCGATGACGGCTGGACAGGCCTCATCAGATCCAATCTCGAACAAGGTCTGCCGGTGATATACGGCGGCAACGGAAATCTTGGAGGTCATCAGTTCATCTGCGACGGCATAGACACATCGGATCTGCTACATATCAACTGGGGCTGGAGCGGCATGAGCGACGGATTCTACGATATAAACGCATTGTCTCCGGAGGATGTCGGCATAGGCGGCAGCGCCGTCACGTTCAATAATGATCAGGATATAATATGCTGGATACGTCCGGCATCTGAATCCAACAGTGTCCCGGAGACGTGGCAACCGCATCTGGCATCAGGATACATGGAGATATTGACAAAAACCGACTCTAACGGGCGTTATCAGGTGGCATCGACGGACAATCCTGCCATACGCGCATCATTCGAGATCGACAATGCCACCGGTGGACGGATAACGTTCAGATACGGATATGTGATATACGATATCAACGGCGTCGAAGTGTCACGTTCCATAAATCTTTCAGGGACGCTCCACGACGCCGGATACTACATACCGGAAGCCATTGTCTCCGTCTCGGTAGGAAACCTGCCTACAGGCAAATATCACATATCATGGCGATGGCAGAATACAATGGAAGGGGCTACCTCCGGTCTTCAGGAATTCTGGACCGGCGATACAGGCGAAGGATTCTGGATCGAGGTCAGACCTGACGGCTATTATGCAACGACAGGCACTCCGTCAGGCACAGAACCGGTAATAACGGATCTCCCCTCATGGCAGATCACATCCATTGCAGGACAATTCGAACTGTCAGGAGCTCCGGAGCATACCTGCGTCCGCGTATATTCCGTCGACGGAGCTCACGTATCCACAACCGTAACGGCACCAGACTGCCGGATTATAGATATGACCGGCAGCCGCCCCGGCCTGTATATCATATCGGCAACCGCTCCCGACGGAACATCGGAATCGTTCAAATCCGTGCTTCGCTACTGATCATGGATATCATGCGCCCTGGCAACCGCCTGTATCTTTACGCCTATATATGGCTGCTGATTCCCTGCCTTATGTTTCTATCAGGCTGGACAAAGACCTATATCGCACTGCCTGCGTGTGTGCTTCTTTGCTACGGAGTGTGGAAATCCGTATCGACGCTATCGCCGCAACCGTACACTCCAGTCAGGACCAACCGTCGTATGATATGGAGCCTTGCACTCCTCACTGCCTGGGTGCTGCTGTCGGGACTCGGAGGCCTCATGTGGCAGGACTACTGGGATCACGGATTCCGCAATGCCGTCTATTTCGATCTTGTCAGCCATACGTGGCCTGTAACCGAAATCGAGAACGGAGATCCGGCTCTGCTATGCTACTACTTCGGATTCTGGCTTCCAAGCGCCTTCATCGCCAAACTTACCGGATCGATAGAGGCGGGATACTGGCTACAGTTCCTCTATGGACTTGCAGGCGCTATTCTCGCACTGCTCATGATATTCCGCTATCTCGGATCAGTACGTATCCGGACAGTCGTGATCTTCACCCTGTTTTGCGGATGGGATATCATCGCATGGCTCATCCTCGAGGACGACATAAGCATATACAAAGCCGTATTCGCCCTGAAAGACCTGTGCTATGAGGGATTCTCATCACCGTCGGCTACAACCCAGCTATATTTCATATACAATCAGGGAATAGCCATCTGGCTTACGATTATGCTTCTTCTGCGGCAACGCGATAATGCGGGAACTCTTCTTCTGACATATTCTTTGCTGGCCATATTCTCTCCTATCGCATCGGCGGCATTGGCTCCGGTCGTCATATACTGTTGCTTGCGGCACTGGCGTCAGGCTGTGTCAGCGCCCAATGCAGCAGGACTGCTGTTCGGTCTGACTGCAGTCGCATTCTACATGTCAAACAGCCGTGTGGGCGGATTCGGATTGAATGACTGGGGAACCATTCCGGTATTCCTTCTGTTTCTTATATGCAGTTACGGTGTGTTCATGCCGTTCGTATGGCGCAGGCTAAGGAATGACAGGATATTCTGGTGGCTTTTCGGCACAATGATTGTCCTGTCATGGACACGCCTCGGCGACACTGGCGATATGGCATGGCGCTGTACCATACCGGTATCGTTCTACCTTATGCTAGCATTGATGAAGAAATCCGTCACCATAAGATCGTGGTCAGAGATACGTCACGCGGCCTTTGCATGCGTATTGGCAACAGGTATGCTCGCGCCTCTGGGCATATTGGCTCGATCAGCCGGACATCAGCTGCAATATTGGCGCGGGATACTCCACTCGACGAGAAGCGACGGATATCCCACACTGTTCATGGAGAATATATGTCACGACAACTTCATAGCACATGGCGACAGTTTCTTCACACGCTACATGATGCGTGACCGGAAATCGACCGCCTTTGCCGACAATCATACAGAATCAAAATAGTACAATGGACGCATTTACCGACTTTCTATCCGGATACCATCTGCTCGGGCTCACTATAGGTGTATGTACATTTCTCGTAATAGGGCTGTTTCATCCGCTGGTGATCAAAGGTGAGTATTATTTCGGCACCCGCTGCTGGTGGGGATTCCTGATATTAGGCATAATATGTTCGGTGGTCTCATTCATGCTCGACAACGTTCTCGCATCGACACTTGCAGGAGTCGTTGCGTTCTCATCGTTCTGGAGCATCAAAGAGATATTCGAACAGGAACAACGTGTGGAACGCGGATGGTTTCCGAAGAATCCACGCCGGAAATACAGAAATCAGATCTGATCAATGCTCTACTACCCGCGGCGGCTCCAAAGGCACATGACCTGACAATATACGGAGCGATTGCGGATACAGATTGTTGGCTCTGTTGCCGAGATGTTTCACCCATCCGAGCGGTTTTCCTTTATATGTCATCAACACATATCCTTTGGCTATATCATCACCGCCCAGAACCGACACCGCCTCCCGCCGCAGATAAGCCACAGCAGCAGTATAATCGACTTCGGCAACAGGAAATACTCCGTCGCGCAATATTGTCGACATGGCAAGAGCATGGGCCGGAATCAGATCCTTCCCTTTGACCGTGGCTACTTCTACGCCGCAGGCCATACAGTTCAGAACCTTTCGCAAGGCTGATATATCCGGCAGCCATCGCGCCGGAAGCGCAATAATCCTGTCACCGTCGACGGTCAGAGCCGTTCCTGAACCGGGAGTGATCCAAGCCTCTGCAACAGCCGTACTTTTGTCTTGTCTGGAAACTTTAGAAACACGCTGCCCCCGTCTGGATACCGGAGCGTCCGGCTTACGCATCACCCCCACAAACAGTCCCTCGCCACGAAGACGGTGCGGGAAAAAACGTCCACAAGGGATCACCGTATTTATACCCGATGCGATCATCCACTCCTTAGGAAACTGCATATCGACAGGCTCCGCACCGAACTCATCGATCATCCATTGCAGATTCTCCTCATCCTCCGAGCGGTTAAACGTACAGGTACTGTATATGAAATATCCTCCGGGAGCAAGCGCACCCCACAGATTTTCCACTATTTCACGTTGCAACGCCGCACAACTGTCGACAAGCGCCGGCGACCATTGGGCCACGGCCTCATCGTCCTTTCGCATCATCCCCTCGCCGGAGCACGGCACATCAGCGGCCACAATGTCGAACATACCGGCAAGTTTCCTGAAGCGTGATGTATCGCCCTGAGTCACCACTACCGACGGATATCCCCACTTCATCAGATTGTCGCGCAACACAGCAGCACGCTGCGGTACAAATTCATTGGCAACGACAAGACTACCGTATGGAAGCGCATCGATAGCCGCCGTGGTTTTTCCTCCAGGAGCCGCACAGGCATCAAGATACATCAACGGATCCGCAGTTCCGGCCGTAATCCGATGTATGACCTCGCCGATAATCATCGACGAAGGATCCTGCACATAATACAGACCCTGATGAAAAGCCGGATCAAAGGTAAAAGCCTCCCTTTCCGGCAGATATCGGCCATCCCGGCACCACGGAACCATATCGCCGGACACCGCGTGCAGTCCCGCAGCCTTGGTTCGGTTCATACGTATAGCCACAGACGGATTGCCCGAACGCAACTCGTCGGGCAATCCGTCCATAACCGGAGCTTCATAGCTCCGTATAAGTTCCATAAAGGCTTCAGGCAGATTCTTGCAGCCTGAACCCTGTTTCTGATCAGTGCGATCCACAGCCGCCACAAGAGTCGCCGCAGGAATCGCCGTCGCAATTGCAGCCACAGCCACAGCCGCCACAGCCATGAGCCGGCTGCAGTTCTTCGGGAGTTGCCTCACGCACGGTTATGATCGAGCCGGAGAAACGCACATCCTTACCGGCCAGCGGATGATTGAAGTCCATGGTTACCTTCTCGGGTGTCACAGAGATGACCTTACCGTTGATACGATAGCCGTCGGCTGTCATCATCGGCACCAGTGCGCCTACTTTGACCATCTCGTCGTCAAACTTGCCGTCGACCACAAACAGGTCATGATCCAGTTCGACGATCTGCTCGGGATCATGCGGGCCGAATGCTTCAGCAGCCTTGACAGTCACGTCGAAGCGTTCTCCGGGCTTCAGCCCCTCGATAGCTTTTTCAAGAGGCACAATCATGCCGCGGGTTACTCCGAATATTATCTTCTCCGGATCAGAAGCATCGGTCTGATGCACCAGTTTGTCAGCACCACCTTCTACAACCTCATAGAGATCATAGCCGAGTTCCACATATTTTCCGGGTTCTATACTTTCCATATTCTTATATCGATGTTTTGATTATTCACTTTTTTAACTTAACACTACAAAAATAGCGCTTTATATAATGGAAACCAATTTTGCCACGAAAAGTTATGCTACAAATCCACAAATTTTGCCAACAATGTTTTACCTACAGTTGTAAGCTAATTGACCGGTTTGATAAAGATTCCGGACATGGCCGACAAACTCATGTGTAAAATCTGGTCAGGATTTTCCGGTGATGATCTGGCGTATGTCGTGGAGTTTGTTGAGCGCAGCCATAGGTGTCAGATTGTTGATGTCGATACCGACTATCTCGTCGCGTACCTGACTGAGCACAGGATCGTCAAGCTGAAAGAACGACAGCTGCATGCCGTCGGCATGCGACATATCGCCGAGATTCTTTTCGATGGAGTCGCCTCTCGATTCCGATTCAAGATGCTTCAGCACCTCTCCGGCACGCCGCACTATCGACTGAGGCATACCGGCCAGTTTGGCCACATGAATACCGAAACTGTGCTCAGATCCTCCACGGGCAAGTTTGCGCATAAACACCACTTTCCCGTCGATCTCCTTGACCGATACATTATAGTTGACAACACGTTTGAAGCTCTTTTCCATCTCATTAAGTTCATGATAATGGGTGGCAAAAAGAGTCTTCGGATGTGCGTCGCCATATTCATGGATATGCTCCACAATAGCCCATGCTATGGATATGCCGTCGTAGGTCGAAGTTCCACGTCCGAGTTCGTCGAACAGAATCAGACTGCGCTGGCTCATGTTGTTGAGAATCGATGCAGCCTCGTTCATCTCGACCATAAACGTCGATTCGCCGAGCGATATATTGTCGGAGGCACCGACGCGGGTAAACACCTTGTCAACTACTCCGATACGTGCGCTGTCGGCGGCTACGAAACTTCCGGCCTGAGCCATGATCACATTAAGCGCGGTCTGACGCAGAAGCGCCGATTTACCCGACATGTTGGGGCCGGTTATCATCATGATCTGCGTCCCCTTGTTGTTCAGGCTGACTGAATTGGTGATATAAGGCTCGCCCGGAGGCAACTGGCGTTCGATCACGGGATGACGTCCTTCCACAATGTCGATAGCAAGCGAGTCGTCGATCACCGGCCGCGTATAATGATTCTCGGCAGCCACACGGGTAAATGACAGCAGACAGTCAAGACGGGCTATAAGTGTGGCATCGAGCTGTATAGCAGGTATATACTCAGCCAGACACGCCACAATATCAGAGTACAGACGCGCCTCGATCTCGGCTATACGCTCCTGGGCTCCGAGAATCTTCTCCTCGTATTCCTTGAGTTCCTGTGTGATATAGCGTTCGGCATTGACCAGAGTCTGTTTTCGTATCCATTCCGGCGGCACCTTGTCTTTATGAGTATTGGTCACCTCGATATAGTAACCGAACACATTGTTGTAGCCGATCTTGAGGCTGCCTATACCTGTAGCCTCACTTTCACGCATCTGGATCTTCAGCAGATAGTCCTTGCCCTGGTATGCGATCTCGCGCAGTTCGTCGAGTTCTGCATCCACCCCGGAACGAATCACCGTACCGCGGTTGGTGGCCGTAGGAGCATCGTCGACAATCTCACGGGCTATGCGGTCACGGATGAGGACACACGGATTAAGCTGATCGCCTATCGAATGGAGCGCCTCCTGCTCGGCGGTAGAACAGATCTGTTTTATCGGCTCGACAGCCGTCAGCGCCAGCTTCAGCTGGACTACCTCACGCGGAGTAATACGCCCTACAGCGACCTTCGAGATCAGCCGTTCGAGATCGCCGACCTGCTCTATGTATGACCTCAGGTCGTCGCGTCGGTCAGGATTGCGGAAAAAATACTCCACCACATCGAGACGCCGGTTGATCTCCTTGACTTCCTTGAGCGGAAACAGAATCCAACGGCGTAACAGGCGGGCACCCATCGGGCTCACCGTACGGTCAAGCACATCGAGCAGACTGCGCCCGTCTTCGTTCATGGCGCTTACAAGCTCGAGGTTGCGCACCGTGAATTTATCCAGACGGACATATCGCCCTTCTTCGATCTGGGCAAGACGTGTGATATGGCCTATCTGTGTATGCTGCGTGATGTCGAGATAATGAAGGATGGCGCCTGATGCCACGATTGCGGCTTTCAACTGGTGTACACCGAATCCTTTCAGACTGCTCGTCCCGAACTGTTTAAGCAGACGGTCATGCGCCGAATCGGATGTAAACACCCAGTCGTCCATATCGAATATCAGATATTTGGCAGTAAGCTCTGCCTCGACAGCCGATCTGTTGCCACGCTCCACAAGCAACTCTTTCGGAGCAAAACTGGCAAGAAGTTTGTCTATATAGTCCGGAGTCCCTTCAGCCGTAAGAAACTCGCCCGTACTAATGTCGAGAAACGACACACCCCACAGACGGCGGTCTGCGACATGTATGGCTGCAAGGAAATTGTTTTCGCGGTGATTGAGTATATTGTCGTTGATCGACACACCAGGAGTCACAAGCTCCGTGATGCCTCGCTTTACCAGCTTTTTGGTCAGCTTCGGATCCTCAAGCTGCTCGCAGATCGCAACGCGCTTACCGGCTCTGACAAGTTTGGGAAGGTACGTATCGAGCGCATGATGCGGAAATCCGGCCAGCTCCACCGACTGCGCCACACCGTTGGCCCGGCGCGTCAGAGTGATACCGAGAATCTCCGACGAGGTGATAGCATCTTCCGAAAATGTCTCGTAGAAGTCACCTACACGAAACAGCAGAATAGCATCGGGATGTTTCTGCTTCATCTCGAGATACTGCTTCATCAATGGTGTTTCGACAATCTTCTTGGCCACAGCTATATCGGATTATGCATTCTTTGATCAGCGTACGATACGCGTACCGCCCCCTATTGCGTCATGGGCGGTTATAACCACTTCTGTCACACCTTCGTCGATGGCGGCAAGGGCATTCTCGATCTTGGGAATCATTCCGCCGGTAACGATACCGTCGGCCCGCAATGTATCAAACGAATTTCTGTCGATCACAGGAATCACGGAAGTATCGTCATTCTCATCGCGGAGCACTCCGGGTTTCTCGAAACAATATACCAGCGACACGTCGAAACGCCCTGCAAGTCCGCGGGCTACTGTTCCGGCCATAGTATCGGCATTGGTGTTGAGCAGATGCCCCGCCCCGTCGTGGGTCAGTGGAGCCACCACCGGCACTACTCCGGCCTGAAGCAGAGACGCAAGCGCACCATCGTTGACAGCCACAGGATCGCCCACCCAGCCGTAATCGACCGGAGCCGCCTTACGCTTGCGGCTGAGGATTATATTCATGTCGGCGCCGGTCATTCCGAGAGCATCGACACCCATTGCCTGCAGCCGGGCCACGATATTCTTATTGACCGAGCCGGCATAGACCATGGTCACGACCCGGAGCATATCGGAATCAGTGACACGACGACCGTCGATCATCACCGTCTCGATACCGAGACGCGATGCCATGGCAGTGGCCGAACGGCCTCCGCCATGCACCAGAAGTTTGAAGCCATCGATGGCAGCGAATCCATGGAGCAGGACATCGAGCGAGGACTCACCCTCCACGATCTTGCCACCGACTTTGACTATGGTAAGTTTATCTTTCATTGATCGTTTTTACTCTTGCTCGGTTCCGGCAAACTCCATAAGGTAAGCCTTGATGAAGCCGTCGATATCGCCGTCCATCACACCGCCCACATCGCTTGTCTGAAAACCTGTGCGGTGGTCTTTCACCCGGCGGTCATCGAACACATAGCTGCGGATCTGCGACCCCCACTCGATCTTCATCTTTCCGGCCTCGATCTTGGCCTGCTCCTGCAGACGGTGTTGAAGTTCCTTGTCGTAAAGTATCGAACGGAGCTGACGCATGGCGTTCTCCTTGTTTTTGGGCTGATCGCGTGTCTCGGTATTCTCGATAAGGATCTCCTCCTTCTCGCCGGTATACGGATCAGTGTACTGATAGCGCAGACGCACGCCCGACTCCACCTTGTTGACATTCTGGCCACCGGCACCGCCGGAACGGAACGTGTCCCACGACAGTAAGGCCGGCTCTACTTTCACCTCGATGGTATCGTCGACAAGCGGAGTCACGAATACCGAAGCGAACGACGTCATACGTTTGCCCTGGGCATTGTATGGCGACACGCGCACCAGACGGTGCACACCGTTCTCGCTTTTCAGATAGCCGTAGGCAAAATCGCCCTCGATATTGATTGTAGCAGACTTGATACCGGCCTCATCTCCCTCAAGCAAGTTGGCTATGGATGTCTTGTATCCGTTTTTCTCGGCCCAGCGCAGATACATGCGCATGAGCATCGACGCCCAGTCCTGGCTCTCGGTACCGCCGGCACCGGAGTTGATCTTGAGCACGACATCCATCTTGTCTTCTTCGCGGCGGAGCATATTGCGAAGCTCCAGTGTCTCGATCTTGGCTATTGCGTCGGCATAGAGAGCATCGATCTCATCTTCCTCCACAAGTCCTTCCTTATGGAAATCCCAGGCTATAGACAATTCCTCGACGGCCTTCGACACATCGTTGAATCCATCTATCCACTGGCGTATGTCCTTGATTTTTTTCATCTGCAACTGCGCTTCCTTGGGATGTTCCCAGAAATCGGGCACATGAGTGCGCAGTTCTTCTTCCTCGACCTCTATTTTCTTGCTGTCGATGTCAAAGATACCTCCCCAACGCGTCCTTGCGTTCAAAAGTCGTCTTTAGCTGTTCCAGAGTGATCATTTCGTTCTTCCAGAATTTTAGTTTATACTCAATTATTTTTTCCATTGCAAAGATACGAATAAGTCGAGAGCAAAAGCAAGTAAACTTGCTTTTTTGCCGATCGCGAGTACCTAAGGCAATTGCCGGGCGAAATATCCGATCCATATCCATTACGCCGCTCGGCGCCGGCAACGGAGGCCTGATATAGGTCAACGTCAAGAAGTTGATCGAACATCTATCGGATTCTACTGCTGAGATATTCGTCTATGAGCCGTCATCGCATATCGTCGAAAAACTAAAGTCCGAACGTGCAAAGCTGACCGATGCCAGAGCGTTGCTGCTGTATGTCATGTTCGATATGGTTCGTCAGAGAGAATACGTGTCCGAATTTTCCAGCGAGAAGATATGCTACTTCCTTCAGCGTTTCAGCGCCTCACATCTATTCAATTTCCGCTATGAGCCACGTTATTACGGACCGTATTCCGGGAAAGTCCGTTATGTCCTCCAACATATGAGCGACAGCTATATAATGGGGTATAGAGACATGGATCGTAAACCGTCTGATGCACTCTCAATAGTTCCGGATGCCTTCGACAATGTCAAAGCACATACTCCAAGCCTCACTTTAGACTGCACGGACAATCAGCACGGCATATAAGCATACCCATACGAATCCGCCTTTTATTTCACCCTTGCGGCTTCTTCCAGTTGCGACTTCAGCATCGCCAGATTCTCAGGGGAAGCCGCTACGCTACAACATATCTTTCCATTCTTATCAAAAATGACATAGCGCGGTATATATAGAGTCTCGCGTTCATCTCCGAATGTTTTATATATTTCATCATGGAAAGCATCCTGTATGCGCACATGATCTCCCGCCAAGTCATAAAATGCAGCCATCTTACGCCACTTCGCATCATCTTTCTGTCGGTCAATACTCAGATAAAGCAAAACAATGTCATCACGTTGCTTCACATATTCTTGCAACGGTTTGACATACGCAAACGCATCCCGGCAGGAACCACACCAAGTTGCCCAAATATCCAGAAGCACCACTTTCCCTTTATATCTGTCTATCACCTCATTGAATGTTTTAACATTCTCAATGTCAGGAAAATGAATATGATCTGACATCTTCGTCTCATTGAATGCCCTATTTTTGGCAACTGCCCTATCAACCAAAGGCATCCACGCACTTTGCGGATATAGTTCCCTGAAACGCTCCGCTAAAGGGATAATAGCGGGATTGTTGCGTTCCGCCATTTCATCCTGCAGGAATAACTGAGCCATTGCAGCCTCCCGGGACCTTCCGTTGAGATGGTGTTCATAATCGTAAAACGACAATTTATCAGGATCCTTATCGTCAATTTCAGAAATTTGTTCTCCTTTGACAAAATAATTAATTCCGGCATTATAGGCGACAACATCATAAAAAGCCATTGAAAAAGGGCTGTCAATGTCATCGTCCGCACAAAAATCCTTCATCTGTTCCCATGCCTCCAGCCATTGCTGCTTTGTCGCCTCCGAACATTTCCAATTAACGCCAAGCAGTTGGTTCTGGAATGCCAGCATAAGCTGAAGCCGTACATCCTGTTTGAGTTTCTTATACAAGTCTTCATCCACACCCTTCATTTTTTCATCCATAGCCAATGCGTCAGCCTTAAGTTTTGCAATTACTGACGTAGCAACTGTATCGTCAGCAATACTCCAACGATCACCACGCCTGGCTCGCAAGTTCCAGACATCCCTATTTAACCGATCCAAAATAGTGGATATTTCCATTTCTTTTTCATCACCGCCTTTAACATCAATACCATTCTCGGCTGCCCCATCCAAATTAACAACCAACTTGCGCTTGCCCGTAATCAAGCTTCCTAATTCCCTATTGCCCTTTAGGACAAACCGTACCCGCTTATACTGCTCGGCCGGGAGCGTCAATGTATATGTACTGTCTGGATGTATCTTTAAAGTATCGAAAGACTGCGAATTGAACATCCCGTCCACTGATTGAAAATACACTATTTGTTTCCCGTCCAGATTCCGTACCATTCCTGAAATTTCAATCTCTCGGTTATCAACACATGCAATCAATAAGCATGCAAGAGCCATTGCGCCTAATAGTTTCTTTTTGTTCTTCATGATATTCTCTGCGATCATTTACGGATTTAAATCCTTATCATATCCATGACAAAATTACGATTATGCCACAAATTAGACAAACTCACAGAACATAATATTTCATGTGCAGAGTCTCTAAGCAAGTTTTTTAAAACCGCACAAAACGACTTATGGTCACTAATTTTAGGGTACACGCATGCGTGTACCTGGTGTTCCAGACCTCGACATCACAGGTCTCGCAACCATACTACGAACTTGTGTCAGCCTATGGTAGCCGGAAGGAAATGGGCGCAGGGTTCCAACCGAGGTCGCGCCGGGCGGCAGCGGAACTGAACGTAAGGCTGCGGGTGATCACTCGCAGCCGGTAGTTGTTTAAGGGGAATTTATTACCAAGGCAGTCGCCGGCACAGGCGGCTGCCTTGGCGCAAACCGTAGGGATGCGCGGCAGGAAGCGGCGTCCTACGGCGGCACATATCATCCGTTCGAGATCGCGCACCATTATATCCTGACCTACGATATTCCACACACCGTCGCGGCCGTCGAGCAGCGGTATCAGACCCGCCAGATCATCTACACTGGTCAGACTGCGCATACCGCAGCCACGCCCTATGCCTACATAAAAGCCGCGGGATATGCCGCGGATCATCCGCCCCATGTTGCCCGGAGCGTCCGCCCCCAACAACACCGGAAGCCGGACTATGGCCAGATGCACGCCATGGGTCCCGCACCATTCGCGCAGAAACTGTTCTCCGAGAATCTTGCTCCTGGCATAAGGCGATGTTCCCGCCAACGGCCACGACTCATCGACACCGGCCGCGCCATCATCACATCCGTATACCGCCACCGACGACAGGAATATCAGCGAGCGCGGCACCCCTGCATGCTCCAGGCTCTCGCATAGCCGCCTGGTGCCGTCCACATTGACCGCCATATAATCATCCGGCAGCGTATGGCGCGACGGATGCGCCAGCGCCGCAGCGTGGACCACCACATCGAAGCGGCCGCCAAGTTCCGGCACCGACTCCGACAGATCGGCCCGGATATCGTTCGACGCGCCGCGTCCGAGCGTGGCCACACGGTAGCGCCCGCGCAGATGCGGCGCCATATGACGTCCTACAAATCCGGAACCGCCGGTCAGCAGCAGACTATCCAAATACCCCTGTCGTAAATGTCAGCGCTTCTGGAAGCACTGGTTGAAAAATTGCAACTGATATAGAAGCGAGTTTTTCCAGTAAGCGCGATTGTGGACTCCCGGCCGAGAAATATAATCGTGTGGAACCTTACGATCGAGCAATATGCGGTGCAGATCCTCATTCACTTCTGCGAAAAAGTCATCGTAGCCGCAGTCTATTATCAGATTAAGCGCGCCAGGTTCCAGCGACTTCGCTACATTCACTATGGCATGCTCATCCCATACTTTCTGGTTTTCCGATTCTGCTCCGAGCCATTTGGCCATCTTCCATTTTTCGGGAAACGGGCGTATGTCGACACCACCGCTCGTGCTGCCTGCCGAGCCGAACAGATCAGGATGGCGCATCGAAAGCCACATTGCACCCTGGCCGCCCATCGACAGACCGGTCACAGCCCGTCCCTCGCGGGTCGCATTCGTACGGTAAAGACTGTCGACCGAAGGTATAAGTTCTGTAGTTATAAACGTTTCCATCTTCATCTCCGGCACCTTTGGCGAATCCCAGTACCAGCTGTCACGCCCGTCAGGACATACGAATATCATGCCGTAGACAGTGGCGAGACTGTCGATATCAGGACGTATACCCGGCCATGTGGTATGATTTCCGCTATATCCGTTGAGCAGATATACCACCGGGTAGCGGGTCGTGTCGCCCTCCGCGAAGTATTGCCTCGGAAGCACTACTATACTCGCCATCGGATCGCCGGGCACGTTGGCGGTCGCTATCCGGACAGTATCCAGTTGCGACACCTCATACTCACTCTCAGCAGCCGGCACACGCTCACGGCCGGCCGACGCGCACGCAGCCATCGAAGCGACGACAGCAAACGATATCAAAATAGATCTTAACGGTTTCATAACGGGAGCAAAGTTACCATAATTATTGTTATATAAGCAAAACATAGTACCTTTGCACAACTTTACACCGCCTGAATCAATGATTGAACGCATAGTCATAATCGACAACGTAGATCCGGTAAGTTTCTACGGAGTCAACAATTGCAACATGCACCTGATCCGCAATCTGTTTCCCAAACTGCGCATGGCCGCACGCGGATCAGTAATCAAAGTAATCGGTGAAGACTCAGAGACCGCCGAATTCGAAAAGAAAATCAAGGAACTTGAAGCCGTATGCGCCAAGTTCAACAAACTCACAGAGGAAACGATCCTCGATATTGTCAAAGGGGAACAGCCAAAGGACATAAAGCCGGACGACAACATTATCTACGGCATAAACGGAAAGCCTATCTCGGCACGCACCCCAAACCAGCAGAAACTGGTTGATGCCTTTACACGCAACGATCTGACATTCGCCCTCGGCCCAGCCGGAACAGGCAAGACATACGTAGCCATAGCACTGGCGGTAAGAGCACTTAAAAACCGCGAAGTCCGCAAGATCATCCTTTCACGCCCGGCGGTCGAGGCCGGTGAAAAACTCGGGTTTCTGCCAGGCGACATGAAGGACAAGATCGACCCGTATCTCCAGCCGCTCTACGATGCGCTCGAGGACATGATTCCGGCCGTAAAGCTCAAAGAATACATGGAGACGAAAGTCATCCAGATCGCCCCGCTGGCATTCATGCGCGGACGCACCCTCAACGACGCCGTGATAGTGCTCGACGAAGCCCAGAACACCACCACCCATCAGATCAAGATGTTCCTGACCCGACTGGGCATGAATGCCAAGATGATCATAACCGGCGATATAACACAGATCGACCTGCCGCGATCCGTCAGCTCCGGCCTGGTCCAGGCTCTCAGAGTGCTCCATGACGTTCCGGGCATAGGGCGGGTTGAATTCGGCAAAAAAGATATAGTGCGCCACCACCTTGTACAGCGTATAGTCGAGGCATACGAGCAATACGACGAACAGAAGAAACAGGAACAGCCCGAACCCTCCGAAGAATCAACGACGACAATAAAACAATCATAAATTCATCACAATAAATTCCGATTATGGCTACCACATTGGTTAAGACCGACTTCAATTTTCCCGGACAGACCAGCGTCTATCACGGTAAAGTACGCGACGTTTACGACATCAACGACGACATTCTGGTAATGATCGCCTCCGACCGCATCTCGGCATTCGACGTGATCCTGCCGGAAGGCATCCCCTACAAAGGACAGGTTCTAAACCAGATCGCAGCAAAATTCCTCGACGCCACCGCCGACATAGTACCCAACTGGAAGCTCGCCACTCCCGATCCGATGGTCACAGTAGGTCTCAAATGCGAAGGTCTGCGCGTGGAAATGATCATACGCGGCTACCTCACCGGCAGCGCATGGCGCGAATATCAGGCCGGATGCCGTGAGATATGCGGCGTGAAACTTCCCGACGGCATGCGCGAGAACGAAAAATTTCCCGAGCCGATAATCACACCGACCACCAAGGCCGAAGCCGGACATGACGAGAACATATCCCGCGAAGAGATCATAGCCCAGGGACTGGTCAGCGAGGAGCACTATGCCACCGTGGAGCGCTACACCCGCATGCTGTTCGAACGCGGATCGCAGATGGCCGCAGAAAAGGGTCTGATACTCGTCGACACAAAATATGAGTTCGGTATCCGTGACGGCAAAGTGTATCTTATCGACGAGATCCACACTCCGGATTCGTCACGCTACTTCTATGCCGAAGGCTACGAGGAGCGTTTCCTCAAAGGCGAGCCTCAGCGACAGCTCTCCAAAGAGTTCGTACGCCAGTGGCTTATCGAACACGACTTCATGGGCAAAGCCGGACAGACCGTACCGGAGATGACTCCCGAATTCGTAGAATCGGTATCGCAACGCTATATCGAGCTGTACGAACATATCACAGGCGAGAAATTCGTCAAGGCTCCGGAAAAGGATCTCACCGACCGTATAGCCACCAACGTGCTCGACTGCCTGAAACAAATAAACCGCTGATAAATTACTGTGGAAGTAGAAGCCGAACGGATCACACCGTACGACCACGAGCGCCCCAAGACGGAACAAGTCGAGGAGATGTTCGACTCCATAGCACCCGCCTACGACTTTATGAACCGCGCCATGACCTTCGGTATCGACAGGTTATGGCGCGCCAAAGCCGTAAGGATGTTACGGAAATGCCCCCACTCATCGATACTCGATGTCGCCACCGGAACTGCCGATCTGGCCATACGCATGGCCAGGGATCTCGCGCCATGCATGGTCACCGGCATAGACCTGTCCGAACAGATGGTCGCCGTAGGGCGGCGCAAAGTGACACAGGCCGGACTCGACGGATCAATATCTCTGACAACAGGCGACTGCCTGTCGCTGCCAATGGCCGACAATTCTTTCGACTGCGTGACAGTGGCATACGGCGTGCGTAATTTCGAGCATCTCGACCGCGGATACCGTGAGATGACCCGAGTTCTACGTCCGGGAGGCACAGTCTGCGTCATAGAGCTCTCCACACCGACCTCACCTCTCGTCAGACCGCTGTACAGGTTCTACACCAGATGCATCATTCCGGCCATAGGCCGCATGGTATCGAAAGACCGGCGCGCCTACAGCTATCTGCCCGAAAGCATAGCGGCAGTGCCGCAAGGCGACAATATGCTACGGCTCATGCGCGAGGCAGGGCTCACCGGCTGCATGTGCCGTCCGCTCACATTCGGCACATGCACGATCTATATCGGACACAAACCATCCTGAGGCAGCGATCGTTTCTCAATTTCATATTATTTAGCTATCTTTGCAAATGTGAAGTTAAATTTGCACACTTATACACATTTGCAACGATGAAACGAGTAAGCCGATTTTTTCCGGTCATGATGTTAGCGGCTCTGACCGTATGTATCGACACGCCCTATACCGCCGCCCAGGATCTGCTGTTCGTCGAAGATTTCAACGAACTGGCCGCCGACTCGATTGTAGCCGACAACGTCCAGTATCCCGACAGTCTGCTTTTTGACGATCCGGTCATCGACGAACCCGAACCAGAAGGACCGCGGATCATGACACCGGAAGAACTGGTATATGCCGTCGAGACAGCCGATCCCGTATGGCTCGACAGCGTATCGTACAAACCCATGCCACTGCCGGAATCGTTCTTCGGCCCGGTCGTGTACACAAGATTCGAGCTCATCGACACACTCGGCATACATCAGAGCGCACCGGCTGTAGACAATGCCGCACTCGACTGGATCAACCGTGAGAACAGCCGCGCGCTGTTCGTCAAACAGCTGAAACAGAACTACGTCATCAACCACCCGCGTCTTGTGCGTTACAACGAGAGCATGCTCCCCGAACCGCCCAAGGAATACCGCGCCACGGTCGATCCGCAGAAAAACATTCTCGTACTCGAAGAAATCACCGTCAACAAAGACCTTACGGCAGGCCCCGACGCATCGGTCGAGCTGAAACGCAAACACTGGATGCATACATTCAACGGAGCTCTCCAGTTCTCGCAGGCATACGTATCGCCTAACTGGTATCAGGGTGGCAACAACAACCTCAACATGCTCGCCAACCTCGCCTATAACATAAAACTGAACCAGGCGTTCCATCCCAATCTCATGTTCGAGACCAACGTGCAATACAAACTCGGCATAAACAACGCTCCAGACGACGAACTGCGCAACTACAGCATCAGCGACGACATATTCCAGGTCATCAGCAATTTCGGCCTGAAGGCATTCAACCACTGGTACTACTCGGTATCGGCCGTGTTCAAGACCCAGCTGCTCAACAACTACCGCAAGAACACCAACGATCTCGCCGCTGCAATCCTGTCGCCGGGCGAGCTCAACCTCGGTGTCGGTATGACCTACAACATCTCCGACCCTAAACGCAAGACATCGTTCAACGCATCGATCTCGCCGCTGTCATACAACGTCAAGTCATGCATCAATCCCAATATGAACCCCACAGCCTTCGGCATCGACGAGGGGAAAAAGTCGATCAGCTCGATCGGTTCGAGCGCCGAACTTAAGTTCAGCTGGCAGATAACCTATAATATCTCCTATAGCTCGCGGATGTTCTTCTTCACCGACTATTCATACTCGCAGGGCGACTGGGAGAACACATTCAATTTCTCCATCAACAAGTTTCTCTCCACGATGCTGTACGTACATGTGCGCTACGACTCATCCACCCTATCCATGCCCGACACCCAGTGGCACCACTGGCAGGTCAAGGAGATACTTAGCTTAGGATTCAACTATACGTTCAAGACCATCTGATACCATGGGCGGCTACCGTGTCCGCGTATATCTTGCGGTTCTGGCATGGCTGCCGGCCATACCGGTTCCGGCCACCACGCCGCGCGACATGCTGCCTGATCGCGCCACAATCGAGACCGGATACACAAACCGCGATTCCGTCGAGATCCGCCTTTCCGGATCAGCCCTACACCCTATCGAGGGGATCTGGCAGATGACCGGCGACGGCGCGGTAATAGCCATCGAGCAGTCACAGCCCTATACATCCGGACAGACTCTGGTTTCCGGCTACCGCATAGTACTAATCCAGTCGCCATGCCGCCGCATCCGCCCCGGCACCATCATGGGCTACGCCACTCAGTCGGCCAAATCCGGACGTTACGATGCCGCAATATACGCATCGGTCGACGACAACGGTATATTGCACCGTAAACGCAGGTTCACGCTCGAACTGCACGACACAGAAAGCCGTCTGGCTTTCATACGCCACCGCTCCGACCTGCGCATAGACCTGCGCAGACTCATCCCATACCTGTTCCGTGTAAGCATAGCCACCGGCAGCGACCGTCCGCGCGACATGGACGGCGCCATACGCCTGTTTCCTGTATCCGACGCTGCGCCAGTCAACCCGCGATACCTATGACCAGAGCAACAATCGCCATATCAGCATGCCTGCTGCTCACCGTGGCAGCCTTAGCCGAGCCTCGCCGGCAGTCGACTTCACGCGGACGGCTCAAAGCTGTACCTACAGCGACTATCTCCACATCCGAAACTACGGTTGCTCCCGACACTCTTCATTCAGAGACACAAAATATCGAAATAGCAGGTTACGACAAACCGGCCACAGCATCCAAAGAAACCTTTTTCGTAGTCAACAACACCGGACGTACACTCACCGAACTGACCGTCACATTCACTTATACCGACATGCAGGGACGGCAGCTCCATCAGGCCACCCACACCATAGCATGCTCCATACCTCCCCGCGGGACACGCATGCTCTCCGTCTCGTCATGGGACCGGCAGCGATCATTCCACTACCGGCTCAGCACACCTCCACGCAAACAGTCCACACCCTACGATGTGACCCACCGCATAGAGAGCGCACTCGCAACTCCGGAAATATAACAGCCGCACTTAAAAAATATAATACAATAAGACCGGGGGTTGCACATGAGTGTAACCCCCGGTCGCATATAAGGCCTAATCCCTGACTAATAGCTAACAATCATTTCTTCCGTGCGGAGGATTTGCGCTTACCGCTTTTCTTTTGTGTATTGCCTCGTTTCGAGGGCGTGTCGTGAAGCGCCTGAGCCACCGATGCCGGGGTTTTGGTCTGGCGGTTGTCGAACAGAACGAAGTCGAGCTGACGCTTGTCTATGTCGGTACGCGCCACCTGCACTTTCACCTTGTCGCCGAGACGGTAGCGCACATTATTGCGGCGCCCGACGAGCGAATAGTTGCGCTCGTCGAAATCGTAGTAGTCATCGGCCAGATCCCTTACAGGCACCAGACCCTCGCAAAGATTCTCCTCGATCTCGACATACAGCCCCCATTCGGTAACGCCTGAGATCACACCGTCGAACACATCGCCCAGATGATCCTGCATGTATTCCACCTGCTTGTATTTGATCGACGAGCGCTCGGCACTGGCCGCAAGCTGCTCCATATCGCTCGAGTGCTTGCACTGAGCCTCGAGTTTGTCCACATTCACACTGCGGCCGCCGTCGAGATACTTGGCAAGCAGACGGTGTACCATCATGTCGGGATAGCGGCGTATAGGCGACGTGAAGTGCGTGTAGTAGTCGAATCCCAGTCCGTAATGACCTATATTCTCCGTAGAATACACAGCCTTGGCCATAGAACGCACCGCCAGAACCGCAAGCAGATTCTCCTCGGCACGCCCCTTGATATCGGCGAGCATCCGGTTTATCGACTTGTTGATATCGCATGGCGATCCTTTGGTCTTGATCTTATGTCCGAACGTCTTGGCAAGCGTGGCCAGATCGGCGAGCTTGGTGGCATCGGGCTGATCATGGATACGATACACGAACGCTTTAGGCTTCTTCTTGCCCACCGGACGCCCTATCTCGGCAGCTACGGTCTTGTTGGCCAGAAGCATGAATTCCTCCACGAGCTTGTTGGCATCCTTCGACTCCTTGAAATATACTCCCGTAGGATGGCCCTGCTCGTCAATGTCGAACTTCACTTCTGCGCGGCCGAACTCTATTGAGCCGTTGTCATAGCGCTGCTTGCGCAGTATCTTGGCCATACGGTCGAGTGTCAGGATCTCATCGGCAAAATCGCCCTTACCGGTCTCGATCACATCCTGCGCCTCCTCGTAGGTGAAGCGGCGGTTGCTGCATATCACAGTGCGGCAGATACGGTGTTTCAGCACCTTGCCGTCATCGTTCATCTCGAATATGCAGGAAAACGCCAGTTTCTCCTCATCGGGACGAAGCGAGCAGATACCGTTGCACAGATGTTCCGGCAACATAGGCACGACCCTGTCCACGAGATACACCGACGTGGCACGCTTCTGCGCCTCGCGGTCTATGATGGTATCGGGAGTCACATAATGGGTCACATCGGCTATATGCACACCGATCTCGAGATTGCCGTTCGACAGACGGCGTATGGAGATCGCGTCGTCGAAATCCTTGGCATCCTTCGGATCGATGGTAAACGTAATCACCGGGCGCATATCCTCGCGTGCGGCTATCACTTCAGGCGTGATACCGGCCTTGATCCGGTTGGCAGCCTTCTCGACAGCCTCTGGATAGTGGTACGGCAGTCCGAACTCCGCCAGTATCGCATGGATCTCGGCATTGTTCTCGCCGGTACGTCCGAGCACATCGACCACCTCGCCTTTGGGATTCTTGGCGTCTTCAGGCCATTCTGTGATCCGTACTATAGCCTTGTCGCCAGTCACACCGCCTTTAAGTTTCGCTTTTGGTATGAATATGTCGGTGGCAAGGAATTTGGAGTCAGTAAGCAGATATCCGAAATGCTTTTCGACCTGCAGAGTGCCCACAAATACCTGATCTTTCTTCTCGATGATCTCCACTACCTCCGCCTCCGGCTCGGCTCCGCGGCGGCGGGCGGCTATGTTGACACGCACCTTGTCGCCGTTGAGGGCATGCATCGATTTGCGCTCTGCCACGAATATCGACTCGCCGTCGGGATCGGTGATGACGCTGTTTTTGCCGTTGCTGCGGCGCACGAACACTCCTGTGGTCACATTGCCACGGCTTGGCGCCTTGTATTTACCTGGAGAGGTCTCGATCAGATCTCCGTCGAAAGCGAGCTCTGCAAGATAAAACGCCACGGAACGCTGCTGCACGGCGGAGGTAGCACCGATGGCTGCCGACACCTGCTTGTAATTGAACGTATTGTTCTTCTGGTTATTTATAAATTCACCGATTTTGCGACAAAACTCCTGATTGAGTCTGGCTGGACGGGAGTCCTTTTTATGTGCCATAGTGCTGTTGATAGTTGAAGGTGAGTAATCTGTTGTCTATAATGTATAACGCCGCCGTCTGCCGGTTTGTTATATGCACGAAGTGCACCGTCACTGCCGGGCAGGGAGCGATGCACTTCGCTGTATCGTAAGTCGCGGTCCGGACTATGCGTCGATATTGGCGTAGTTTGCGTTAGCCTCTATGAAGTCGCGGCGCGGAGCCACATCCTCACCCATGAGCATAGAGAATATGCGGTCGGCTTCGGCGGCATCGCTGATATTGACTTGCTTGAGCATTCGCTCGTTGGGATCCATGGTGGTCTCGCGCAGCTCTTCGGCGCTCATCTCGCCGAGACCTTTGTAGCGCTGCACCTTCACACCCTGGCCGTATCGGTCGATAAACTGCTGTACCTGCATGTCGTTCCAGCAATATTCCTCGACCTTGCCACGTGTACACTTGTAGAGCGGAGGCGTGGCCAGATACAGATAGCCGTTCTCTATGATCGGACGCATGCGGCGGAAGAAGAATGTCATCAGCAAGGTGGCGATATGACTTCCGTCGACATCGGCATCTGTCATGATTATGATCTTGTGATAAGCCAGTTTCGATATGTTCACAGCCTTGGGATCATCCTCGGTTCCGATAGTCACACGCATGGCGCGGAACAGGCTCGTGATCTCCTGGTTCTCGAATATCTTGTGATCCATGGCTTTCTCCACATTGAGGATCTTGCCTCGCAGCGGCAGGATAGCCTGAAATGTACGGTCGCGGCCCTGCTTGGCGGTACCGCCTGCAGAGTCACCCTCGACAAGGAACAGCTCGCAGTCCTCGGCCGTACGCGACGAGCAGTCGGCCAGCTTGCCCGGCAGACCGCCGCCTGTCAGAGGCGACTTGCGCTGTATCTTCACACGGGCGTTATAGGCAGCATGGCGGGCCTGAGCAGCCACAATAACTTTCTCGACTATTACCTTGGCCTGCTTGGGATTCTCCTCGAGATAATTGCGCAGAGCCTCGCTCACGGCAGCCTGTACGGCGCCAATCACCTCATTGTTGCCGAGTTTGGTTTTGGTCTGACCCTCAAACTGAGGCTCCATGACCTTGACGGAAACTACTGCTGTAAGGCCTTCGCGGAAGTCATCGCTCGAGATCTCTATCTTGACCTTGTCGAGCATCTTGCTGTCCTCGGCATATTTCTTCAGCGTAGAGGTCAGACCGCGGCGGAAGCCTGTCAGATGGGTACCTCCCTCGATCGTATTGATGTTGTTGACAAACGAATACACATTCTCGTTGAACGTGTTGTTGTAGGTCAGAGCCACTTCCACGGGTATGCCCTGGCGCTCGGTATTGAGATGGATCACATCGTTGATCAGCGACTCCTTGTTGGCGTCGATATACTCCACGAACTCACGCAGGCCATTGGCCGAATAGAATACCTCGCTGCGCGGATTGCCCTCGGCATCTATATCGCGCATGTCGGTAAGCGTAAGCGTTATGCCGGCATTGAGGAAAGCCAGATCACGCAGACGGTTGGCCAGAGTATTATAATCGTATTCCGTAACAGTGAATATCGACCCGTCGGGCTTGAATGTGACCGAAGTACCGGTACGGTCGGTCTCGCCAATGACCGTGAGCTCGCTCGTAGGCTTGCCACAGGAATATTCCTGCATGTAAACCTTGCCTCCTCGCGACACCTCGGCACGAAGATAGGTCGAGAGCGCATTCACACACGACACGCCTACGCCGTGCAGACCGCCCGAAACCTTATATGATCCTTTGTCGAACTTACCGCCGGCATGCAGCACCGTAAGCACGACCTCGAGAGCGCTCTTGTGCTCCTTCTCGTGCATGTCAACCGGTATGCCGCGGCCGTCGTCGACAACCGTTATCGAATTATCCTTGTTGATGGTTACGTCTATATGCGACGCATATCCGGCCAGAGCCTCGTCGATCGAGTTGTCCACCACCTCATACACCAGATGGTGAAGACCCTTGACACTGATATCGCCAATGTACATAGCAGGACGTTTGCGCACAGCTTCCAAGCCTTCAAGCACTTGAATATTACTGGCGCTATATTCCTCTTTTTCTTCTGACATAATTATCGCTTATATTTACAATGTATCTTTTATTGTATCACGCCGTCCCCATTCGGCTGCAAAGCCCCTGAAACGGCAAACAAAGATACGACAAAAACCGCGTGATACCAAATTTTCAATATACAATAGGGTACGCGCGAGAAGAATCAGCAGAGATAAATTGCAAAAAAATGCAAAAAACATCGCACAACTCTTGCAAACCCGCAAAATGAGCATTACCTTTGCAGCGCTTTTAACCATTCGGGGTGTAGCTCAGCCCGGTTTAGAGTACGCGTCTGGGGGGCGTGTGGTCGCA
>CAOKFI010000030.1 GCA_948467675.1 uncultured Porphyromonadaceae bacterium | reverse complement strand
AGAGCATCTGACTACGGATCAGAAGGTTACAGGTTTGAATCCTGTGCGAGTCACATACGGACAGAGAGCCGGCTGCGATAAGTGGCCGGCTTTTTTCGTTTGCACCAACGCGGAATTGTGCGTATCTTAGCAGAATATAATATTATTATGGACGAGATTCTGTTGGTAGGCGCAGGCGGTCATTGCAAGTCAGTGATAGATGTTGCCCGTAGAGCCGGACGGTCTCTGCTCGGCATTCTGGATCGTCCGGGCGGGGACGGAGGTATGCTGCTTGATTGTCCTATTATCGGAACCGACGACGATATGAGCCGTTATGCGGATCGTGTGGAGTTTCTGGTTTCGGTGGGTGCTATCGGATGTGCATCGACCCGTATCCGTCTTTATGACCGGATAAAATCGGTCGGCGGGCGCATGGCAACTCTCATATCTCCTTCGGCTTGTGTGTCGTGCTATGCCGAAGTCGGTGATGGAACTGTTGTGATGCACCGTGCAGTGATCAATGCTTCGGCTGTTGTAGGAGTGAACTGTATAATCAATACCGGAGCCGATATAGAACACGATACGACCATAGGGGATCATACCCATATATCTACAGGAGCCATGATCAATGGGGGGTGCAGGGTCGGCAGCGGTGTGTTTGTAGGTTCCGGAGCTGTGTTGGCTCAGGGCGTAAGTGTGGCTGACGGGGCGGTGATCGGAGCCGGTGCTGTCGTGTTGCGTTCTATACTTGCTCCGGGTACATATTATGGAATAGTAAAATGAAGCGTACACTGATCATTGCTGAAGCAGGAGTCAACCATAACGGCTCTATAGCACTGGCACTGAAACTTGTCGATGCGGCGGCTGAGGCCGGAGCCGATATTGTAAAGTTTCAGACATTCAAAGCCGGACGGCTTGTGTCGGCATCGGCACCGTTGGCCGATTATCAGCAGACGGCGACTGCCGATGCCTATCGGTCTCAACTGGAGATGCTGCGTCGTCTGGAGCTGTCGGAAGCGGATCATCTGGAACTTATGGCGCGGTGTGACGAGCGTGGTATACGGTTTCTGTCGACTGCGTTTGATCCCGAAAGCGTGGAGTATCTCCATTCCCTTGGTCTCGGGATGTGGAAGATCCCATCAGGAGAAATAACGAACTATCCTTATCTGAAACGTATAGCAGGGTTCAATGAGCCTACGTATATGTCTACAGGCATGTGTACCATCGAGGATGTCGCGTCGGCTGTCGGCGCTCTTCTCGATAACGGACTTTCGCTATCGAATCTTACCCTGCTGCATTGCAATACGGAGTATCCGACTCCTGTGGCCGATGTCAATCTGGCGGCAATGGAGAGTCTCCGCCGTGAGTTCGGTGTTTCGGTCGGATATTCGGATCATACTGTCGGTATAGAGATTCCTATAGCTGCGGCCGCGCTTGGTGCGACTGTGGTTGAGAAGCATTTCACTCTCGACCGTACTATGGCCGGACCGGATCATCGGGCATCGTTGGTGCCGACGGAACTTAAAGCCATGGTACAGGCCATACGAAATGTCGATATGGCTATAGGATCAGGATACAAGTGTGTGACTGATTCCGAACGTGGGAATATGGCGGTGGCCCGCAAAAGCATAGTGGCTGCGGCCGATATCGCCGAGGGGGATATTTTTACAGAACAGAATCTTACGGTCAAGCGACCGGGAACAGGCATCTCGCCTATGCGGTGGAATGAAGTCATTGGCACACGGGCTTCCCGCACTTATCATCCGGATGAACTTATAGAGCTGTGATCAATATTCTGATTCCGCAGCCGGAATGCTGTCGGATGATTCCATTGTTACCGGAACAGTTCCGGTTGTGTCGGTCGGTGTGGGTATTTCCGGCTGAGTCTTTTTGCGTTTCCAGAAAGGGCGTAGGAATGAGAGAATGTTATCGAAATCGCGTTTGAGCACGATTCCGATACCCTGTGTTGTCAACGCAGTCTTTACGTAGTAGTTCTGGTCGTTGTAGCGGTTATAGGCTTTCAGCCGCAGGTTTCCGGAACGGTTGAGGAGATATTCGATGTCGAAGTCGCCTATGAATGAGTTGTTGTTAAGAGATTTGTCCCGGTATCCGAGATTGCCGTTCAGGAGCAGACGGTTGTTAAGCAAGGTGCTTGACAGGGCAAGATCCACCTCGACATCGGAGAAGTCTCCGCGGTCGGAGCGGACTGTCGGAGCCACAGACCAGTGATCGCTAAGCGCTCCGAGCATGCTGCTCAATTGCGATGAGATCGTTGATGAGGCAACAGACACCAGTTCATTTCCCTTGGTGGTCGATGCCATGTAGTCAGGTGTATAGAATCGGTTGAGAGCCAGAAGGTATATTATCTGCCGATTCATCATATCTTCGGTCGACACGATGCTTCGCACCTTACGGTACGTGTCCTGTGTAAGAGTAGGAAACTCCAAGTCGAACGATATGTCGGGCTGACGCATATCGCCGGCCACTTTAAGCACTGCGTGTACCGGCACGTTTGTACGGTTCAGCTCTTTGTCGGACAGGAATGATTCGTCGAGATCCGACAGATTGGCGTTGAGAGAATATATGGCTTTAATGTCGAGCTGTGCAGAATACGGATCGCCATGGAATGCTATGCGGCTGCCGTCGCTGATCGTAAAGTCTTTGATTATTATGTCCTGAAGGGTGAAGTTGTAGTTGCCTTTGGTCAGGGTATAAGTTCCGAACATCTTCAGATCCTCATTGGACGAGTCGTACTGCATGCGTATTGTTCCGGATCCGTAGGCGCGTATTCTGTCGCCGCCTACGGGATCCATTACGAGATTCATCTGAGCATCGGGAGTCACGTCCATCTGTATGTTCATGCGATATACTGAGGCATCTTCGGACGCCGATGTATTTATCTTGCGCTGCAGTAGCCGGGCAAGTTCCGGAGAGCCGATCGAGTATGTGATGGAATCGGATATGGCAAGCTCATCGCGGTCGCGGAATGTGATGAAAGAATATTCGCTCGCCTGCTCGGCATCGGATAAAACGAATGTGAAAGTCGATCTGGGAGCGGTCGACATCATGACGTTGATATTGACTTCGCCAGGTTTGCCGCTTACAAATGCGGATCCGTTGGCGAATATGCGGCCATACCATGGATCGGAAGTATTTTGTCCGACATCGTAGCTCAACAGGTTGTCGGCATGTGTTATGGCGAATTCAAACACCGGCTGCTTGAAGCACTGGTGGGTCAGACGTCCGTTAAGAAGCGCAGTGTTACCGTATTGATCGCGTAGCGTTATATCGTGGATGTCTATAAGTCCGGGTTTGAGGTGTACGGAATCTGTAGCCGAATATGTGGTGTTTGTGAAGGCGAGTCTTACGTTGAAATCATCAGCATAAAGATCGCCTGTCATATCGATATATTTGAAGTTGCCCCACAGTCGTGCATCGCCCGACGCATATCCTGAAACATCGGAGGCGAAGGCTTCCATGAACGGTTTCATGAAACCGACACCGATCTTGTCGGCGTGAAATCTGAAGTCCAGGGAGTCCGCCATAGGGAATATGGCGCCTTCGATCATTGACTTGCATCCGTTTGCCTGATCCACGACAGCATCGATTGTTACGGCGCGTGTATCGTTGTCCCATGTACTGAGAATTCTGGTATCGCCCATGAGCGATCGGTTGTAGCTCAGGCCTTTGACCGATAATCCCGGAGTTGACAGCGATGGTGCTTTTGTCAGGAGTGACGATGCGTAGAAATCGCCAGTCGCATCGCCGCCGAACATGACATTCGGAATGTCGAGGGTTTCGAATATGTAGTCGAGATTTATATCGACGAGGCTTAGTTTTATCGTGTCGGCAGGGTCTGCCGATGCTGTTCCGCCTATGGTGAGCCGCTGCCCCGGACGATGTATGTTGAATCCTGATACGTTGATTTTATTTCCAGCCACGCTGATGTCGGCTTTTTCGACCTGCCATACTGTGTCGTTGAATACGAGTTCGCTTGGATTGACTGTGACGGATGAATTCAGTGTATGATCCTGTTCGTCGCGGGTAAACAGAGACGACATGTTCAGTTTGCCATAGAATGCCGATTTGCGGTCAATGTGCCATGCGATATCTGTATCTACCCGGTCGGATGCTCCGTCAAGTCCGATCTGCAGTGTTAGATCTCCCTTTTTGGTCGGCATGAGGGTAGTCGCCAACAGCGCTGCGCGATCACGTATGCCGTCAACACTGAATCTGATGGCTGTGTTGCGTATCAGTTTGTCTTTTTGCTGAATATATGGAATGTCGACACTCAGCCCCATGATGCTGGCGTCGTGGCTGAATGTTCCGTCGATATCAATCGGATATATGACCCGTACCGGTGCGTTGAGGAATTTACAAAATGGTTCGTTGTCGCGTATGGTAAGATGATACGTGAAATTGTTGCTGCGTGCCGGCCGCTCTTTTTTTGTCGGTCTGGATTTGTGGCGTGATTTCGGCTGTTGGATCTCTGGTTTTGTCATTAGAGCCGGAAATACTTCGGCCAATATTTCCCTGGCTGCAGGAACGATGGTGGCGAAGTCGTACGAGCCTTCGACCCTTCCGCTTATGAAATCGCCCGCTATGTCGATATGCTGTTCGGGGGTTGAATTTATTGCGTCGACAGCTATCTGTTTCAGGATGATTCCGGAACTGATGGAATCGGTAAACCGGATGTCGGACACGACAAGCGATCCGTCGGCTGTATCGATGGTATTTCCGGAGAAATGCGCATCGATTGTGGCTGAAAGTGTATGATCGGGATATTTGTCCCAGACGCCCAATGTGGCAAAATCCACGTGTCCGAGACCTGCATGGAAGTCGAATCTCGGGGTATCTTCGTCAATAACAATCTCGCCTTCTGCAATAAGGTCTATGGCGCTGTCTTCGATCGTGAGGGTGCCGGTGTATCTTGTGTCGTCGAATGTAAATGCTGAACTGATGTCGGCATACCGGTGTCCTTTCCATTCGATATGTCCGAGTGTACAGTCGATAGTTCCATTACGGTGCCGGCGTCCCATGGTGGCGTCGAACGTGATATCGATTCCTGCTGTGCCGAGATCATTGTTGTTGAGTATAGATCCGATTCCGAGTCTTGCGGATCTGATCTGGCCTGATATACGGGAGCCTGTGGCAGACAATCGTCTGGCGTTCGCTCTTAGGTCGAATGCTCCGGGTGTCGTTGACAATGATCCGTTGAAGTTCACGTTGTCATTTGCGGCGTCGATTGAGCCGTTAAGACATATTTGTCCGAGATTGCAGATAGTCCGTACTGCCATAGGCGACAATTGCGTGAATGAGCCGGCTATATCTGTTATTTCTTTTCCGGTTGCGTTGACACTCAGACGCGAGAGGTGCAGAGACGCTGTGCGTATAGAGTCAAGTCCTCGGATATGTCCCTGACACATGATCCATGCTTTTTCGTCCGGCAGCGATAGGTCGAAGTGTTCGAGTGCTATCGAGTCGGCTGAGCCGGTTGCGGCAAGTTCAATGTCGACCTGTCGGTTGAAATTGCGCAGTTGTGGCACTAAAGCTCCGAGATCGGCCAGTGTGACGTGTGATCCCGGCAGTATTGCCACATGATGCGGTTGGTGAAGTATGCTCGGAGCGATATCCTGCCATCCGTCGAACTTTATGTCTATATCAGAAAAGCGAATGGTCGATTCTGGCATGCGGAGTTCCGTATTACGGAGGTCTATTCCATTTTCCGTTACGGTGGCATTTGTCTGCAATCTGGTAATAGTCAATCCGCTATGTTCAGTGGCAGACAGGCGTTTAAGTTCGATGTCGAAATCGTCGTTGCTTAGTTTCGGGATGCTTATATCGGCTTTCAGGTCGTCGATATGTATATGGGCCGGGTTGAAATGTCCGGGTGTCGCAGGTGCAGACAATACGTCATAGGCCAATTGAGACTGTCGGATTACAATTGTATTGATCTGTAAATCGAACCGTGTGGGCGGTTTGTTCTTGTCTTTAGGTTTCAGCGCGTCGATAATCGGTTGTATATTGAGCGGTGATCCTGGCATTGGACGGTTGATCCTGGCTTTAAGTCCGACCAGTTCGACATACGTTATGACCGGTTCCCCATGGAATAAGAGGCGACTCATGCTTATTCCTGCTCCGAGGTGTCGGGCATGCATGATTGTGTCGGAACGCTCGTCGCGTATCAGCACGCCGGATATATCGACACGGCTGAACGGAGATATCGACAGACTTTCGATCTCGATTGGAACTCCAAACAATGCAGTCAGTTCCTGACGGGCGATACCGCACAGTCTCCGCTGTACCGGCGGCAACGACAATGTTACATATAATAAGGCAGGTAACGCTACTGTTAAAATCAGCAGCGTTACCAATATGGATCGTAATACTTTATACGTCAGTTTCACAGCCCCCGGCCATGACATGCTTTATATTTCTTTCCGCTACCGCAAGGACATGGATCATTGCGTCCTATCTTCAGGGCTGCTTTTGCAGGCATGGTCACAGAGCGCTGACCCTGCGGTGCGGCCGCGGCCTGACGCTGGGCATCGGCTCCCGGATACTGCTCTTTTGACGCGTTGTAGCTGGAATAGTCGTTTGGACGTTCCGGCATGGCGCGCTTTACATCGGGAGTAGTCGGAGGTGCCGGTTGTGCAGGAGTTCCATCGTCGGATGGTTCCGGGGCGCGACGCTGCTGCACATATATCTGTCCACGCATCAGAGCCGACATCGCTTTTACGTTGAGATTGTTGAGCATCTCCTCAAAAAGATGGAACGATTCGACTTTGTATATTACCAGCGGATCTTTCTGTTCATACGATGCGTTCTGTACCGACTGACGCAACTGGTCGAGCTCACGCAGATGCTCTTTCCAGAGTTCATCGATGGTCACGAGCAGGATGGCCTTGTGCCATTCCTTGACAATCGACTTGCATTCTGTACGGTAGGCCTCCGTTATGTCTACAGGCAGGTTGAATATGCGTTTGCCGTCTGTGATGGGAACGAGTATCTTGCCTTCTGCTCCGCGGTTTTCCACCCAGTCCTTGACTACGGGCATGGCTATCTCGATGATTCTGTCGCTTTTGCGGGCGAAAGATTCGCTTGCTATTTCATGAATACGGTTTATTGCCTCTTCACGCTGCATGCTGCGGTATTCATCCTCTGTAAACGGAGCGTCGACAGTGAGTACTGTAAGCAGTTCATGCTTGAGATCCTGGTAGTCTGACGGAGAGTCATGTGTAGTCACGGTATTCTCTATGACATCGTAGAGCATATTGGCAATGTCTATGCCAATACGTTCGCCCTTGAGCGCGTGCTGTCGGCGGGTGTATATATAGGTACGCTGCTTGTTCATCACGTCGTCATACTCAAGCAGACGTTTTCGTATGCCGAAGTTGTTTTCCTCGACACGTTTCTGAGCGTTCTCGATAGAGCGGTTGACCATCTTGGATTCGATCATTTCGTCTTCTTTGAATCCGAGAGTATCGAGGGTCTTCATGACGCGGTCTGTAGCGAACAGACGCATCAGCTGATCTTCGAACGATACGAAGAATACCGATGATCCCGGGTCGCCCTGACGTCCGGCACGACCGCGCAGCTGACGGTCGACGCGGCGCGACTCATGCCGTTCGGTGCCTATAATGGCCAGACCTCCTTTGTCTTTGACTTCCTGCGGGAGTTTGATGTCGGTACCGCGGCCGGCCATATTGGTGGCTATGGTTACTGTTCCGGCACGGCCTGCCTGAGCTACGATATCGGCCTCTTTCTGGTGGAGCTTTGCATTGAGTACATTGTGAGGGATACGTCTCATCGTCAACTGACGGCTCAGCGATTCGCTGATATCGACTGACGTGGTGCCTACGAGTACGGGACGACCTTCGTTTACCAGACGCTCTACTTCCTCGATCACGGCTTTGTATTTGGCTTTCTTGGTTTTGTAGACCCGGTCGTTCATGTCGATACGCGCTACCGGCTTGTTGGTAGGTATGGTTACGACATCGAGTTTGTAGATATCCCAGAATTCTCCGGCTTCTGTCTCGGCTGTACCGGTCATACCGGCAAGTTTGTGATACATGCGGAAATAGTTCTGCAGTGTGATGGTCGCGAATGTCTGTGTGGCGGCTTCGACTTTTACACCTTCTTTTGCTTCGATTGCCTGATGGAGTCCGTCGCTGTAGCGGCGTCCTTCCATGATACGTCCGGTCTGTTCATCGACGATCTTTATCTTGTTGTCGTCGATCACGTATTCCTCGTCCTTGTTGAATAGGGTGTATGCCTTGAGAAGCTGGCTTACGGTATGCACACGTTCAGCCTTGATCGAATAGTTCTGCATGATCTCGTCTTTCATGCGGGCCTTTTCATCAGGGTCTTCGATCTTCTCGAGTTCCGACAGCTGTGTTGTGATATCGGGAAGCACGAAAAATTGCGGATCGTTGCTCTTTCCTGTCAGTTCGTCGATACCCTTGTCGCTAAGATCGACCTGACGGTTCTTTTCATCGACTTTGTAGAATAGCGGCTCTACCGCTTTCGGCATTTCGCGGGCATTGTCCTGGAGATAATATGCTTCAGTCTTCAGGAGCACCTGTTTCATGCCTTCCTGCGAGAGGAATTTGATCAGCGGCTGGTATTTCGGGCCGGCCAGATATGCGCGGTAGAGGGCGAGTGCTCCTTCTTTCTGGACGTCTGAACTCTCGCTTGCGAGTTTGTTTTTCGCGTCGGTAAGCAACTGTATCTGCAGACGGCGCTGTGCTTCGACAACTTTCTGTACATTGGGACGATACTCGTTAAACATCTGGTCGTCGCCACGTGGTACCGGTCCGGATATGATAAGAGGAGTACGGGCATCGTCTATGAGTACGGAGTCGACCTCATCGACTATCGCATAGTAATGTTTGCGCTGTACCATGTCGAGCGGTGACATAGCCATATTGTCGCGGAGATAATCGAAGCCAAATTCGTTGTTGGTACCGAATGTTATGTCGCATTCGTAGGCCTTGCGTCGCGCTTCGGTGTTTGGCTGATGCTTGTCTATGCAGTCTACGGTAGATCCATGGAACATATACAGCGGACCCATCCATTCTGAGTCTCGTTTCGAGAGATAGTCGTTGACCGTGACCACGTGAACACCTCGACCTGACAGCGAGCGAAGGAATACCGGCAGTGTAGCTACGAGAGTCTTGCCCTCACCGGTAGCCATTTCTGCGATTTTGCCCTGATGGAGCACGACACCGCCTATGAGCTGGACTTCGTAGTGAACCATATCCCAGGTCACCTCGTTGCCGCCTGCTGTCCAATGGTTCCGGTATATGGCCTTGTCGCCTTCAATAGTCACGAAATCGCGTCCTTCGGCAGCCAGATCACGGTCCATTTGAGATGCAGTCACTTCGATGGTCTCGTTTTTGGCGAAGCGGGCAGCTGTTTCGCGCAATGCTGCGAATACTACCGGAAGATGTTCGTCAAGCTGCTTCTCGAGTGTGTCGAGAATGGTTTTCTCGTGTTGGTCTACCTTGTCCCAATATGGCTGACGGTCTTCGAACGGAACTTCTTCGACTTCGGATTTGAGACGTGCTATCTCGCTCTCATCGTCGGCGATACTTGCAGCAATAGACTGTCGTACCTGTGTGATTCTGCCACGGAGTTCATCGTTTGTCAGCCCTTCCATTTCAGGAGCAAGGGCTTTTATGCTGTCGACAATAGGACGGATCTCTTTAAGGTCTCGTTGTGATTTATTGCCGAATACTTTATTCAGAAAAGATGTGAAAGACATTTTTAATATATGGTCTGAGTTTCGTTTACTTTTTATTAATTGGTGCAAAGATAGTTGAAATTGTTGGATTTGCAGCCGCATTGGGTGAACGAATACGTAAAACTCTTGCCACAGTAGGAGCGATCGACAATACATCGACCGGAGTGTCGATGCGTGTAGGTATGATCTGTGGCGCCATTATGATGAACGGTGCGGTTGTGGCCTGTGCCCGAGACAGTATACGGCGGCTCATTCCACCGGGATGTTCCTCTACGATTTCCCATCCGGGGTTGACCGATATAAATACGTCTCCGCTATGGTTGACATTGGTGTTCCGTCGTACAAGATCCGGTCTGCTGCCGACTCTTGCCGCTAAAATATCGTCGACGGTCCATGCATCGCATACTCCGCTCATGCGAAGCAGAAAATCGGCCACATCGGAGCGTATCGCTCTAAGATCGAGGCCTTTCTCCTTGATCAGGTCTTTGTTGAGATAGAATTGGCCGTTGTGGTATCCGGTGACCCAGTCGCCGGTTCCATGCAGAGCCATCAGATACATGTTGAGTAGCGATATGGCTCGCCGGGGGAAGAATTCGCCATACGGTACCGCCCATTTGGGATCATCAGGCTTGTCGCTGTTGCGTTGTGGCGTACCGGCTACGAATATCACCGTGTTTTTGATGTCGGCAGCGGCATCGACCGCTTTCAACAGCCGTTGCAACTCTATATCGAGTTTCAGGTAGCTGTCGAGCAGTTCGAGGCGGGTATCGGCATCCTTGACTCCGGGAAATGGAGCCAATGTATAATATACGTTGAGCATATCCATTGCGCCGTGCGTACCTAAATGCATGCTGCTGATATAATCCAGGGCTATGGATGTGATCTCGCGGTTCATTGGTGCCGACTGCTTGAATTTGGCGAACCGTTCTATGTCGTTGCTGCGGAATGTATGGTGGAACGGATATATTTTTTTGTAGTCGGGAACATCGGGATATTGCTCGAGCTGTAATGACGGAGTCCACTCCAGGGTGTCCAGACGCGCAGACAGTGGCGCAGAGAAGTTGCGGTTTGTTATTACGGGAGGAACATCCTTGTAATATGTGGTTGTTGCCCACCGCCCGGTTATATCGTTGAGCCAGAATGCGCTGTTGCCGGCATGTCCTGTCATGATGATCGACTGGATGGCATCGGGAGCAATGGAGTGCACGTAGCCGGTCCCTACATTGTCCATCCTGACTTCATCGCTTAGTGTCGATACCAGTATTGCCGACGGCGAGTATGTCTCGTTGGTATAATTTCCTATTTTTGAGGGGTCGAGCAGGACGGGATATGTCGTCTGTCGGGCGGCATCGTATACTGTAGAGGCGCTGATTCCGTTTACAGCCGGACCGGTGCCGGTATATATCATTGCTGTAGCGGCGGCGGCATCAGCTCCCGGGCCGTACTCTATATTGTCTATGACCGCTCCGTCGCGCAACAGCCTTTTGAATCCTCCGTCGCAGAAATATTGGTCGAGCAGATCGAGATATTCGGACTGAAGTCCTTCGACCACAATGCCTACGACCAGCTGAGGCTTCTTTGGCGGTGTCTGTGCCGATATGGCGATCGAAGTGACAGCAGAGGCCAGTGTCGATAGCAGTAATCGGCGGGTCAGGCGATATTCTTTATTTTGGAGCATGTTCGTTTAATGTATATATATGTGGCGGAACGCATCATGTCGGACAATATGAGCGGGAGAAATGCCCAGTTGAATCCTTGACCGGTGAGTCTCCATAATGCAAGTAGCAAAAATAATGCCACGAAGTTGAGAATATGATAATATTCCGGAATATTTCCATTTTTTCGTATCCAGGGAAATATCGCGCCGCAAAAGCATAGCGGATTCAGCCATACGATCAGCCAGTTGGGTGATGTTGCATAGTGCTCAGACACCACGACAAGGAAAAATATAAGACATCCTGCCAGTCCGAACAGGCTGAACAGAACCGTATCGGTCATGCGTCCTTGATGCCGGTTCCGTATATTGCGGATTGAAATGCCGGCTATAATGAGAAAAATTACCCAGCATACAGAAGCAGGCGACAGATACCATGGCGTAGGATCTTTTATCGCCGGATATTCTGCTCCATTGTAAATCACGTCGGTTCCGGATACTAAGGGTGTCAGCGTTCCGGTACTGTCGGTGATTGCGGCATGAGCGAACAGGCGGGCCATCATCTCCGGAGCGAATGATTTCTCACGTATTGTAATCCGGTGGTCTATGCCGGAACCGAGAGCCAGGTCGATGCCGAACTGATACCACGGATAATTGCGGTGATAATGGCGCATTTCGTCTCTGAAACTCCAGCCTTCGGTTCCTTCTGCAGATCCGGGATCGAATGTTATAGTGTCGCCGATCGCTTTCTCGATGATGTCGATGCAGCGTGTGGCACAATTGTCAAGGACATAATTATAGCGGTATACCCGATTCTCCGGCTTTAAGTTTTCTTCAAGAAATATTACCAGACGTTCTGCCTGATCCGGAGCGAGAGCGAGATGCTGTTCCTCGACTTTACGACCCTGGCGCCTGTAGCTGTCTATGAATGCCTGGTAGCTGTGTGCGCCTACCATATAGTCAGTTTCGCCTTTTACGAAGCGGTATACGAAATTCGGAGACTCGAAGTCAAACAGTCCGTAATTGACCACATAGTCTATTCCAGACTCAGGATATTGTACATGTATTCCGGAATGGCCGCAGAGTTCGTATATTTCCGGGCCTGCATGACATGTGATAAGGCTTATTCGTGGAACTTCAGCGGCAAGTTCCGGGATCCCGGATATAGAGCAGATCAATGCAATGAGAAAATGGCTGAAGCGCATACTGATGAATTATTTTGAGACAAAATTAGCATATTCCCGGCGTAATGCAAAGCGTTATCGCCGGGAATGCACCGGAGTTGATGCAATGACCCCTTAGCGGGCTTCAGATCCGGGACGCGGTTATTTGAAATCCAATGTGGCCGATTCCCCCTGCCGGGACATGCACATTATCCTGGTGGTGCTTTCCGGAGCTATTTCCCGGGTATCGCACCCTGCCTTATAGTCAGCATCGAAATGCATCGGAATGAAATTGCCGGTAGGTATGGTCTGCAGAAATTTGCGTGCGCCTCTTGCATAGTCGCTTCCCTGACGCGGGTCGACAGGAAACATTGCGATGTCAATATGTTTTACGTCCGATGCGATGTCGGACAAAATCTTGTCGAAAGACGTGTCGGCTGCTCTGACCTCGTCCGGAGTGGATTCGTCCTGCCAATGCCAGTCATTAAGATCTCCGGCGTGGAATATGGTCAGATGACTTTGTGATTCGACAAGGAAACTGACTCCCTCATCGGTCGATCCGAAGGCTGTCACAGTGATTCCTCCAGGCAGATCTGGCAATATACCGCCGGGGCTTATTCGGCTCACTGGATTGCCGTCAGGCATTGCAGCGCATGAGATATCGTCGGAAAGGATATAAGTGCGCTGGCGGGTTTCTGCCAGACTGAATATCTCCGGGTTGAAGTGATCCTGATGGTGGTGTGACACTAAGAATATAACCGGCAGATCAGGGTGGCTCATTAGCACGCCGGCAAGAGCCCGCTGCGGATCGCGGTAGTAGTCGAATACAAGAACGGCTCCAGGCAAGGCTATTGCAAATCCGCTGTGATCCAGATATGTTATCTCTACACTTTTCATAACCGTGCTATCAGTTCTCGTCGACATCGTCGAAATCATCAGGTATATGGATGATGAGGCCGTCGTAGGCCAGTTTCACACCTTCCGGCAATCTTAGCGAGGCCTCTACGTGAAGACCCATGTCATGGCTTATGTGTGTCAGGTAGGCCACACGAGGACGTACTTCCTTGACAACCTCCAGAGCCTGGGCGAGATTCATGTGCGAGATATGATCCTTGACTCGCAAGGCGTTGATGACTAAAGTGTCGATGCCGCGGATCATTCCTATCGTCGAATCCTCGATTGTCTTTGCGTCGGTGATATAGGCCAGGTTGCCCATTTTGAAACCGAGTATTGGCAGACGGTGATGCATGATCTGCAACGGTGTCACCTCAAGATCGGCCACTTGAAACGGCTTGGTGGAAATCTCGTTGATATTGAACGCCGGCACACCTGGATAGGGGTGTTCGGCAAAACAATAAGGAACGCGGTCACGCAGATCGTTGGCCACATCGCTACGACAGTAGATAGGGAAGCCGTCGCCCATGGCGCAGTATGGTCTGAGGTCGTCGACACCGCCCACATGGTCATAGTGACTGTGGGTTATAAGCAAGGCTTCGAGTGCCGGACTGCCGCATTGCAGCATCTGCTCGCGGAAATCAGGCCCGCAGTCGATGAGAATGTTTTTGTCTTTGTATGTTACCAGTGCTGATGCACGCATGCGCTTGTCGTGCTCGTCGCGTGACTGGCATACGGCGCAGTTGCACATGATCTGCGGTACGCCAGTCGAAGTCCCAGTCCCTAAAAATCGTAGTTTCATAGTTGCAAAACGTGATAGTTATTTTATCCCTTATAACGGATTTTGACGTCATACGGTTTAACCCTGTGCAACATTATTACGCATAAATTTCAGATTATGCGGTCATTATTCCGTATGTAAAAAGCCGTTTTATCGACGAAACCTGACCAGTAGTCCATCTTCGAATATCAGATATATGCCGTTTTCATAGGTCCACATTTCGTGGATAGACGAATATCCCGATCTGCGGTCGACATCTTTAGGCGCTCCAAGTGCCAGGCGGCATTCATCGCGGGTCATTCCGGCTGTTATTCTTCCCTGGGTTATGAGCAGCCAGTTCTCGTCTGTTATAGCGGGGTAATTTTTACGTGGATCGGTAAATGAAAAAATGTGAGCGAACGAACGCATAAGACGATTGTTTTCGCCTACTGACATGTAGAGATGAAAGTGCAGGTTAGGGTGGTCTGACGGTGTGAATTCAAGAGTAACCGGATAGACGCTGTTGCCTGGCAAAACGTCAGTTATTGTCACTTGCACGAATTTGCGGCCGTGTGTGGCCCGGTCTGATGTATCGTACCATCCCGAAGTCAGTATCCATAGGTTTTTGCCTTTCATCTTTCCGGTAGTCGCATCGATAATGCTTTTCTCGATAGTGAACGGTATATCGACTTTCGACCGTGATGCAAGCTCGGTGGGTGACATGTTGACGCGGTATGCCAGTTCTATACCTTCCGGACTGTCGAACAGAAGTTCGGTTTCCATTTCTCCGGTCACGGATAACATTTCACGGTATCCTTTGTATCGGATCGTTGCACCATCAAGCGGAGCCATAGGACTGTATACGGGATTCAGCGCAAGGGTGATCTTGTTGTCGGTCACGTAAAATTCCTTTCCCGGTTCCCAGGAGTCAAACCGCTCTGGGGCAACGTCGACAAGCCATAGCTGTTCGGGCGTGGTACGTACGTTTTCACGCTTTACATCGCTTGCTGTGATCTTGGGCGTGCTTTCTACTCCGGTAAAGCATCCGGAAAGCATGATGGCCGATATGGCAGCCATAGCCAGATGACGTATTATTGTCATCTGGCTATAGACGGTTTAATACCGAGGTTATGGTATATGAACGAATAAATATCGGCATATTCGTCGATTACTTTGCTTACAGGTTTGCCACCACCATGACCGGCGTTGCTGTCGATGCGTATTATTTTCGGCTTCGAACCTGTGTCGGCGGCTTGCAGTGCGGCGGCGTATTTGAATGAATGAGCCGGAACCACACGGTCGTCATGGTCGGCTGTAGTCACCATTATAGCCGGATATGGCGTGCCGTCATCGCTTATGTTGTGGAGAGGCGAGTAGTCATGCAGATAATGAGCCATTTCTGCAGAATCGGAAGATGTGCCGTAGTCTGCGGCCCAGTTCCAGCCGATTGTGAACAGATGGTATCGCATCATATCCATCACACCGACACGTGGTATTGCCACTGCGTACAGGTCAGGACGCATATTGACACACGCTCCTACTAAAAGTCCGCCGTTGCTTCCGCCTTCGATCGTCAGGTACTCCGGTGCGGTCCAGCCTTCATCAATCAGATTTTCAGCAGCTGCGATAAAGTCGTTGAATACGTTGAGTTTCTGCATTTTTGTTCCGGCTTCGTGCCATGTCTCGCCATATTCGCCGCCTCCACGGAGATTGACCGATGCGTAAATGCCTCCGTTTTCGAGCCATAGCAGGCGCTGGGCGGAAAAAGCGGGATTTAGCGAGATGTTGAAGCCACCGTAGCCATACAGGTATGCCGGATTCTTTCCGTTTCGTTCCAGCCCTTTCTTGTAAGTAAGGAACATCGGTACCTTTGTGCCGTCTTTCGAGGTGAAGAATACTTGTTCGGTGACATAGTCGTCCATGTCGAAATCCTTTATCTCGGTTGCCCGGTACAGGTCAGAGGTGCCTGTTTCGGTATTGTAACGGTATATTGCTGACGGGGAGAGGAATGATGTGAACGAGTAGAATACTTCCTTATCGTCCTTATCCGACGAGAATCCAACTTGTCCGAAACCGGGGAGCTTGATATCGCGTATTTTATGACCTTTCCGGTCGTAAAGAGCTGCATGGTGAGCCGCGTCGCGCTGGTATGTGAGTATGAGTTTGTCGTCGGCCGACTGTGCGCCGATCAGAACCCCTTCGGGATCGTTTGGCACAAGTTCCTGCCAGTTGGGGCGTTCGGGTTTGGATATCGATGCTGTCATGAGCCTGTTGTTCGGAGCTCCGTATGAGGTCATGAATATGATCGAATCTCCGATCACGTCGACCACATCGATCGATTTCTCCTGAGTAGGCTCGATAGTGATCCATTTTGAATCAGGGCGCCGCAGGTCTTTGATCTTCATTGCATTGCCCACTCCGTTGCCTCCGATATTGAGGATCATTATATTTTCTGATTCCGGAACCCATACGTTATGGAAATAATACGGATGTGCGGGATCTTCGTATACCAGACGGTCTTCGCTTTGCGGGGTGCCGATTTTGTGATAGTATATCTGATGGTTTGTGTTCTCGGTCGAGAATTCCGTGCCGTTTTCCGGACGGGCATAAGCACTGTAATAAAAACCGTCGCCATGCCATGCCGCAGATGTGAACTTGGCCCAGTTTACATGATCCGGCAACAGTTCTTTGGTCTGGTTGTCCATCACATAGATCTCTTCCCAGTCGCTTCCGTTGCGTGATATGGTATAGGCTGTGTAGCGGTTGCTGTTGTCAGGGAATACACCTTTCAGCGCCACAGTCCCGTCTTCGCTTAATAGGTTCGGATCCAGGAACACTTCGGCACTGTCTCCAAGTGTCTTGGTGCGGTATAGCACAGCCTGGTTCCTCAGACCGTCGTTTTCATAAAAGTAATAATATCCGTCACGCGATTTCCAAGGCATTCCGGTCTTGGTGTAGTCGAGCAGTTCGGTAAGGCGTCTGTGTATATCCTTTCGGAAAGGAATGGTTGCAAGATAGTCGGATGTGACTTTGCGCTCGGCTTCGACCCAGGCCAGGGTGGCTGCCGATGTATCGTTCTCAAGCGGACGATAGAGATCACGGACCTCCAGATCGAAGTATGTGTCTATGGTGTCCGGTGTCTGCGGTGCGTCAGGATAACGCTGTATGCCGGCGGTTCCACACGATGTGGCTCCGATGCCTATAGCTATGCTCATTGCGGATATTATATGTCGGTTCATGCTGTTGTTGATTTGTACGTCACAAATTTACGAAAAAAATCGGTGTTGCATCCGTTCGCTGTGATTTAAAACAAACAGACCCGCTTGGAAAACAAGCGGGTCTGTTTGTTTTAAATCAGTATTGCAGGATTTCCTTTATCGGGCGTTCCTGTCGAAACTTTTCGGTCGGATTACTGTTTCCGAGCATACGATGTTGCCTTTGCTGTCGCGTACGCGTACTTCTACGGGGGATGTCGCGTCAGAGGCCTGGGCGATATACATGTGTGCATTGCCTATGTTGTCATGGCTTTTCTTGTAGGCCCGTTCTTTCAGCACGGCAGGTGCATAATAGCTGATGTTGTAGAGCGGATCTTCAAGGTTGTCGACCTTGGTGACTTTAAGAGGTTTGCCATTCTGCAGCATTTCCAGGGTCAGGCCTTCGCGGTCGCACCAGAAGTTGACCATGACCTTGTTGGTGAATTCCGGATCTGCGTAGTTTACTCTGTCTGGATAGTATTCCCGCTGGAATGCCAGTACGTTGTCAAGCTTGTAGTAGTGGCCGACTTCGTTGAGGTCATACGCACGGAACATATTGTTTCCAGGCAGATAGCTGCGGAACTCTATGTTGCCGGTCTTGTCTTTGCCGAACTGTGCCAGCCATATACCACCGTCGCTGCCGTCACCGCCAAGTACCTGGCAGCCTGGCTGTGTGTTCCAGATACAGCCTGAAGTGGCAAGAAATACATATTGCTCGAAACGAGGATATTTCTCCTTGTGCTGATACAGATTGCGGTGTGCATGTCCGGAAACGATCGTCACTTTATCGAAGCGGTTGTATATCTCGTTAAGCTGATCGAGCTGTGTCGGATCTGTGAGCAGTGTGCCATGTTTGCGGTTGAAAACCAATGGGGCGTGGCAGCCGATGAATATTTCCATCGAATCGGGCACTAAAGCGATATCAGCTTTCATCCATTCGATCTGTTCGGGTGTGAATCCGATGTCATATTTGCGGTTTCCTTTGATTCCGACTTCACTGGCTTTGGCGGGAGGATCATTCCGGTAGAGGATATTGTCGAGCATTACCCAGTGGGTATTTCCTATGTTGACGGAATATTGTGCCGGACCCAGAACCTGACGGTATAGCCATGCCGCACGTTCGTCGACATTGTCTCCGGTTATAGCTCCGTCATTGTCATGGTTGCCGGGTACGCTATATACCATTGCCGGAAATTCTTTTTCGGCAAGATATTTTATTACCTTGTCGAGCTTCATGTCATTGGCGTACCAGAATACATCGTGTGACGTGTCGCCGAGATTCATTGCATACATAGGGCCGTTTTTGGAATAATCGGCGGCAATGCGTTTGATGCCGGGAAGCATTATGTTCTCGAACTTGTACAGGTCGTCGCGTTCAGACTCGTTGATGATGTGTATGTCGGTAGGGAACATGACAGTGAAATTGTCCTGATTTTCCGGCTGGAGCACAAAATCGTGAGTCTCTGTCTTCTTGTTGTCCTTGTCGAGCAGAGCCCAGAATCCGGGTTGGAATCCGTCTTTGCTCGGAGCTACGTATCCTGTGGGTGTGATTACGAAGACTGTGCCGTCTTTTTTGTCACTCTTGATTTTATATTTGCCTTTCGAGTCGGTCTTTACTATTTTGAGTCCGTCCGATACATATACACCTTTCAAGGGCTTTCCGTCGGTGGATGTTACAGTGCCGGTTACGGTACCTGCGGCATTCGCTGTAAGGACGGCGAATGCCAGCATGGCCGGTAAAAATCCTTTTATAAATTTCATATCGTTTAGATTTATTGTTAGGGAAAATCTGTCGGTTATCACTCTGCTGCTGCAGTTATGGGTTTCGGTTCTTCTGCGGGAACCGTAGCAGTCTTTTTCCCGAGGCTGCATACTACGAAACTGATGGCGCTGCCTATAGGACACCACCAGGTCCAAGCGATGGACAGTTTGGTGCCGAACAATGCCTCGGTAAGCGGGCCGAAGATGTAAGGCTGCATGAGCAGTACAACCACTACGCCCACGATAAGTGCTGCTGTAACGCTGGCGGTGCTGCCGCGTTTGGTAAATAGAGCGCACATGAACACACCGAGCATGCCGGCATAAGAGAAGCACATCACACCGGTCGCGAAATCGACGAGATTAAGGCCGCTTTCCTGCTGCAGGAAGGCAGTAAAGATGGCGAATCCGGTGAGTACACATCCCATAAGAACGACCATTTTCTTCGACGAAGACATCTGATCCGAATCGGTTGTGATGCTTTTGCCGTATTTCTTGCGGATAGGCAGATAGATGTCTGATACGAAGCTGCTGGCCATGGCATTGATTGCAGAGTTGAAACTCGACAATGCCGCTGCGAGCAAGCCTATGATCATAAGACCGCGTACACCTGTAGGTATATGGTGGCATATATATTGCGGGAACAGGTCTCGTGCGTCACCCTGCATCTGAGCCAATGCCGCTGGATCTGTATGAACGTATTTTACATACAGCAACATGCCGACACCGAGGAAAATCAATACTACCGGCAGTGACAGTATCTGGGAATATACGAGCGATACACCTGCACTTTTCACAGATTTACATGTGAGCTGGCGCTGTACGAACTCGTGGTCGGTCGAGAACTGAGCGAACTTGAAGATAGAGCAGCCGATCAAGGCGCCGATCAGATTATAGGGCACATCCATACGCAAGGAGGTGTCGAATATCTGGAGTTTGTTGCCGTCGACCCAGGCTCCGGAACTGTCTTTTACCTGGCCGTGCTGTAGAGTGTTGAAGATGTCGTTGATGCCCAGAGTGTCATTCATTGTGAAATATATGAGCAGCAACGCTACTACACCAGTTCCGATTACCAGAAGCATCTGGAATGTATCTATATATATAAGACCCTTTATACCGCCGGCCATAGTATAGACGGTACTGAGCAGGCCAAGTATGATTATAGAATACATTATGAATTTGAATGAAATGCTGCCGTAGAGCATTACAGATACTGCGATTGCGGCGATGAACAGTCGTGATCCTGAGGTAAACAGCTGGCCGAGAAGGAAGATGGCCGATGTGGTTCGCTTCGAGTGTTCATCGAAACGTTCGCCGATATAACCGTAGATGGTTATTGTGTTGGCTTTATAAAGTTTTGGCAGTACCAGTGCTGCTACCGCGAGTCCGCCAATGATAGCTCCGACGCATAGCAACAGATATGTCAGGTTGGTATTGAAACCGAGCTCCGGAGAGCCTACGAATGTACCTGCACTGATTGATGTTCCGGTAGCTGCGAGTGCTACCATCCATGTCGACATGGAACGTCCACCGAGAAAGTAGTCTTCCATGTTCTTGTTGCGCTTGGAGAATATGAATCCTATCGATGTCAGCGCTACAAGAAATAAAACGACGATAATCCAGTCTATTATACTCATTTGGATTTAAGGTGTTTTTTTAGGGTTAATAAATAATTGCATATAAATACCGCAAACCGGATGCTGTTTGTACGCATCTCGGTTTGTGGTATTTATGTTTTGTCCGCATTTTTGCGGTTTGCGGATATTTACCTGTCTTCGGCGATATGGCCGGTACGGTCTATCTGATGGTAGAACTGGGTGTAGGGTACATCCGTACGTCCAGCACCTTTACGCATCAGTTCCTGAAGTTCTGCAAAGTATGTGGTGTAGATGTCGCGTGGCATTACATCGCGTTTTGCACAGATCGAAGCTGCCAGACCAACTACTTCGCCCATCATGCCGCAGGTGCGCATAACGCGGACAGATCCGAGTGCTATGTGGGTCACACTGACATTGCGGCCTGCCATGAACATGTTGGCGATATTCTTGGAGTAGAATATGCGGTAGGGGAGCGCATAGAAGTCGATCGGAGTCAGAACACCGTATGAAAGCCACTCTGCGCCGGGATACTTCCTGGAGTTTTCTTCCTGCGGATAGTGCTGGTCGATACGCCATGTAGTGGTGCATGTGCCGTCTTCGTACGGACGCGGACGTGTGAGGTCCTGTTCGCTGAGGATAAGATCGCCTATGACGCGGCGAGATTCGCGTTTGCCGGATACGTGCGATACCCAGGTGAGATGGGTGCATTCCCAGTCTTCTTTCTTGGCATAGCGGTTCTTGCAGTATGAGAAGGTGGAGTATGCCACGTACATGCCGTAGTCGCGGATCTTTTCTGCGTCGGCTACCTGATCATCCATCATGCCCACTTCCCAGTACCAGTTGGCGCGGTGTACAGGCTCTACGGTATATTCGTCGAGTTCCAGACCCCAGTCGAGGGTGTCGGGGAAATCGCAGGGTGTGTTCCAGTCTTCGCAGTACCATTCTACAGATACGCCCATGGTCATGTCATCGGCTTTCTCCGGAGCGAGACGTTCGTCGAACTCGGCTTTGGCCTCACGTCCCATGCGGGTTTCCGCTCCGGCCATTACGGCGAGATGTGCGTCGCCGGTGCAGTCCGAGAAGAGTTTGCCTGTGATGCGTATACGATCCTGATTGGTCGCTTCGATTGCTGAGACTGCCTTGATCTTGTCTCCATCCATCTCTACGTCGTCGACAGTGTAGCCGAGGAACAGGCTGATGTTCTTTTCTGCCAGTACAGTGTCAAGTTTCTTGTGATCCTGATAGTGGTGCGCGCCGCGTGCGTTGCCTATGCGGTCGGGACCTATTTCGTTGAAAATATATCCGAGCGAGGGGTAGGGATCGACATTGATCTGACCGCCGAGACCTACACGTACTTCCGACGAGTTGTTGCCGCCGAGAATATAACGATCCTGGATCAGGGCTACCTTGCTTCCGAAACGAGCGGCTGCTATTGCCGCACAGATGCCCGACATGCCGCCTCCGACTACTACCAGATCATAATTTCCTGCATCGGCAGCTTTGTTTTCGCCGAGCAGACGTGTGCGCAACTCTTTGTACGCATTGAGGTCATTTCCGGGAATTTCATCGGCTGTTGTCAGGATGATGGCATCGCAGCGGCCGTCGAAACCGGTGAGGTCATGTAGCGCTATGGTGTGGGTGCCTTTTGTCAGTTTTACATCGGCGCCTTTTTGCCAGTGCCAGTTTACATCGTCGGTGCCGAATGTAGTGTCGTTTGCTACACCGTCGATCACAACCGAGAAGATACCGGGAGTAGGGCCGTTGGACCAGTATTTGGTCCAGTTCTTGGTGCGTACATACAGTTTATAGTCACCGTCGGCAGGTACTTCGATGGCGGTTACTGCATCTTTGGCAAGCGGAGTTCCGATACCATGGGCGAGTAGATAGGAAGAACCCATTTGGAGTACGAACTGCTGTTCTACAGTCCAGTCCCCTTTGTCGGCGAACTTGGTAGCGAGAACCATTACTGAGTTCTCTTGAGAAAGTTGCTTCATTTCTGTGATTAGATTGGTTGGATATTTTTTTAGTTTTTATGGTCAGTATAGCGCGTTTTCGGGAAGCATCCGTGGCACGCACTCAATGACCAAAGGTAAGTATAACCCTATTGTTGCAGAAATATTTTAACAAATAAATCCCTAAATTATATTCCGCAAACGTTCCCGCAATCCGCAAACGTTCCCATCTGTTAAACAGGGAATATGGCTGGCAGACGGTATTGAAGTGTATTTATTCGGCCATGGCTACTGTTGCGCGGTAGGGCGAAAGATTCGGGTTGAAGTTACCTGAATTGAGATGATTGTATATTTTAAGGCATGCCCAGGCATCGATTGATGCGTATATCTGCTGGCTTTGGGTGAGATTGTCGGCTTCCCAGTTGCTCAGACGCTGGCTTTTCGATATCCGCTGGTTGAAGATAATGCCATATATCTTCTGCAGACTGCAGTCTGCTATCTCGTATTGTTTGACAAACGTCTGCAGATCGACAAATCCGGCAGGTGTGAACTCCGCCAGTTTATGCATGACGTGGAAATCGTCTTTAAGCGAAAGTCCGATCTTGATCACAGTGGGATCTTCGATAAACTCACGGATACATTCACACAATCCGATATGGTTTAGTCTGAATAGATAGCAATGCGAGTCGGTCGAGATCTGGATGAGAGATACCATGTTGGTACGTCCTTTGCGGAACGATGGCTTGGTTTCGGTATCAAATCCCACTACAGCATGCAGACGAAGCTGTCGGAGAGCGGTTGCGGCGTCTTCGACAGTGTCTATTACTGTAATCTGCCCTGGAAAACTCACAGTCGGCAGTGAGGCAAGCTGTTCTTTAGTTATCGATATGGCATAAATACCGTCGTTCATCGGTTGATTGGATTATGAGGGAGCCACGATGATATTATGATGTGGTAAAATTATGTATTATTGACGAAAGGGCAAAACACTATGCCGGAGTTTTAAGATTTTTTGAAAGATATGTCAGGGCATACCATGAATCTGGAATCAGGAAAATGTCGGGCGATGTATCGTTGGATGAATCCTTTGGTATCGGCAGCTATGATATTGTCGGAACTGTCGAACCATGTGTTGTAGACGACCGAATGTAGCGTTATTCCGCGTGATTTTATTGCTTCGAGTGAAAGTACCGTATGGTTTATGGAACCCAATATTCCGTTGGTGACGAGTATCAGCGGCAGATTTCGTGAAGTTATGTAGTCGATGGTAAGGAAATCGTCGGTCAGAGGTACTGCAAGTCCTCCTGCTCCTTCGATCAGCACGGTGTCGTAATTACGTGCCAATGTCTCTGTAGCCTTGTCTATGGCATCGAGATCTATCGGCCGGTGATCTATTTCGGCGGCAAGCTGAGGGGATGCCGGATATGAATATATGACTGGTGCCGTTGTTCCGGCCAGATCCTCCGGTAGCATTCCGGAGCCGGTTATGGCTCGGTGCAGTTCTATGTCTTCGGAACGGCCTGAGTTTCCTGTCTGGATGAATTTTTGGGTGATGACACTGCGTCCTTGTTCCATGATGTTTCGCGCCAGCCAGCCGGTGACATAACTTTTGCCGGCGTCGGTGTCTATACCTGATATGAAGAATATATCACTCATTGTTTAGTCGCTATAATATATATAGGTTGATATGTCAGCGTTGCCTTTCCGTCGGTTTCGCGCGGGTAATCCGAAAGTATGCGCCGTACCTGCGCCGGTGTGGCTGTGGCATTCAGTGCGTTGACCCCTGTGGCTCGTATATGGCGGAGGACGTCGCGAGGCGATGCGAACCGTCTGCATATAAGTTTTTCCGAGATATGGGCTGTTTTCAGGCCTGCACCGGAGATATATTTTCTCAAAGTTGCCGCATCGGGATATGGAAGCGGCGGGACTCCGGCGGCTGCAAGTTCGCGGAATGTAAGCGGTCCGAATGTAGACACAATCAGTTCTCCGCCATGTTTAAGCGTGCGAGCGGCCTGCCGGAAAAATCCGGGGAGCGAATTGAACCATTGTATGGTCGATGCTGAAACGATCTTGTCTACTGATTCTGTCGCTATGCGGTGTATTCTGGCTTCTGCATCGCCTGTTACGGTTCTGGCTCCGGCTGGAATTGTGCCTGCCGGTTCCACGATATCCCATAGCTGCCAGTCTCTGATGCTTATCGCCGGGGCATACATTCTTGTGAATATGCCCGTGCCGTATCCAATCTCGATAAGTCGTTCCACCGGTGTCGTTGTGCCGTGCGCCTGCCATAGATGCCAAAGCCGCTCAGCGCTGCTGGCCTGAGCCTCGGCCTCGCGTTCGTATGTGGCAAATCCCTTAGAGAACCGGTCATGGACAAGCTGCTTGTCTATAAGCATTGTGTCAACCAGTTTCTGCCATTCGGGTATATGCGGCCCGGGGATAAGGTGGATCTCATGCTCATGCCAGGCATTGATCTGATTCGTGGTCGGTATTATTGCGTCATTGTCGGAAACTATGGCTTTGTCCCATCTCATGACTCCGTCGTGACCGGTGCAAGAACGATCCTTTATAGCCTGTAGCTCTTCTTTAAGTTCTTCTATGCTGCGTTTCGGTGTGTGCGCTTGGAATCTGGCGAACTCATCGCTTGATCCGCACATGCGGCGATAGAACTTCATTAGCGATCGTTCGTTCAGTCCGCGTAGTGTACCGTTGAAAATCGCCTCTGGAATTCCTTTTGTATCGTTGATGGGCCACGGTGTACCGTTGACGGCTATAGTGACTGAAAGGGGCAATTGCAGACGTGGTACTATACGGTCGGCTGCGAATACTCCCATTGACCAGGCCAATAGCGCTATTTCTCCATATTCTGCTAATGGCGAGGGGTCGAAATCCTCGTTCCGGTAGTCCCATGCCACAGCTATGTCGTAGCCCCTCCGGTATAGACCGGTGAATACTCCGGGATCCATGCCCCAGCCGGCAAATATCAGCAGCAGGCGGTAATTGTTGTGGCGGTGTATGAAATCTAATTTCATATAAGTGAGGTAAGTACGCTCCCGAGGCGTGATATGTCGGTGCTGGATAATGCCGCACTAAGGCTGAAGCGTAGACGTTCGGTGCCGGCAGGAACTGTGGGTGTGCGGATTGGAAGCACCTGAAACCCTTCGTCGCGGAGTCGACTCGATAGCTCTACCGCTTTTCGGGCATCGCCTGTTACCAGTGGCTGTATATGGCTTGGCTCTATCGGCGTAACCGACATAGGGGATAGAATTTCATGGAGTTGAGCCGCGAGCGAACGCAGGTGATCGCGTTCGGTATCCATATTGACCATACGTTCTATTACGAACGTGGTCCATGCGCAATTTATTGGAGGAAGAGCGGTCGAGAATATGAAACTTCGAGCCCTGTTTACCATCAGATCGCGGAGGTCGTTATTTCTGACGGCAACGAAAGCTCCGACTGAGGCGCATGCTTTGCCGAATGTTCCTATTATGACGTCGGCATCCGGTATATCTTGTGCCAGGCCAAGACCTTGACTCCCCTCTACTCCGAAAGCGTGGGCTTCATCTACATATAGCAGTGAGTTGGGATATTCTCGTCGCAGTTCGGCTATTCGTTCCAATGGCGCTTTGTCTCCGTCCATGCTGAAGACAGACTCAGTCACTATTATCACACGTTCATAATCCCTGGCATGCTTGTCGAGTATGCTTGCCAGGTGTTTCGTATCGTTGTGTCGGAAACGCTCGAACGGAGCGCGGCTTAATATAATTCCGTCTATTATGCTTGCATGAACCAGCCTGTCGGCTACTATGAGAGTCCTGGCTCCGTCAGAAAGCGCCGGTATCGTTCCTGTGTTGGCATGGTATCCGCTGTTCATCAGCAGTACCGGCCGATGGTACAGAACTGACAATAAATGCTCCAGCGCATGATACTCTGACTGTTGTCCGGCAAGCAGACGTGATGCCGATGATGTGAACGGTGTGTTGAGGCATTCGGCAGTTTCCAGAAATCTCATACGTAATGATTGGTCGGTGCCGAGTCCTAAATAGTCATTGCTCGACAGGTCTGTCAGGTTATCCGGAGCCTGATCAGGTATGGAACGGAAGTTTCCGCGCTCTTTTAGTTCCTGAAGCTGTTTGCCGATATTCATTTCAGTGGTTCGCTTATGATATCGATCATGCCGGTTATGAGTGTCTGCAGATCTTCGTCCGTTATTATATATGGAGGCATGATATAGACATTGCGTCCGAACGGGCGCACCCATATTCCGTGTTCCACGCATTTGCGCTGGAATATGCCTACATTCACAGGATCGTTCATTTCGATCACACCTATTGCGCCGAGCACTCTCACATCCTTTACGTCAGGCAGTTTGGCGGCTGCGTATATATGGCGTTTTATCTCAGTCTCTATATGGGCTATGCGGCATTTCATGTCCTGCGCGTTGAGCAGACGCAACGATGCTATAGCTATAGCGCAGGCCATAGGATTGGCCATGAATGTAGGCCCGTGCATCATCACACCGGCTTCGCCGCGTGATATGGTATCGGCTACTTCCTTGGTCGTAAGCACTGCGCTCATCGTCATGTATCCGGCAGTAAGCCCTTTGCCGATACACATGATATCGGGTGTCACTCCTGCGTGTTCGCATGCGAAGCAACGGCCGGTCCGCCAGAATCCTGTTGCGATCTCGTCGAATATGAGATATATGCCGAGCTCATCGCAGATACGTCGCAGTTCGCGCAGATATTGCGGGTGGTAAAACCGCATACCGCCTGCACCTTGCACGATCGGCTCCAGAATCACAGCCGCCAGTGTTCCGGCATTTGCGCGGATCAGTGATTCTATTGGCTGTATGGCCTCGGGTTTCCATTCACCGTCGAATGGGATTTCCGGGGCGTCGGCAAAGAAGCGCACAGGGAGTGCGGATCCGAAAGCTCCGTGCATGCCGGTCACGGGATCGCACACACTCATCGCGTTCCATGTATCGCCGTGATAGCCTGAACGGACGGTCAGAAAATTGGTCTTGGCGTGGGATCCGGAGCGTGATACCGATGCCTGCACAGCCATTTTCATTGCTACTTCGACGGCTACGGATCCGGAATCGGCGTAGAATATGTTGTGCATGCGTTCCGGTGCCATTGCCAACAGCAGTTTGCCGAGTTCTATGGCCGGTTCGTGTGTGAGGCCTCCGAACATCACGTGCGACATTTTATGGAGCTGATTGTTCGCGGCTTCGTTGATTGCCGGATTGTTATAGCCGTGGATCACTGCCCACCACGACGACATACCGTCTATCAGATCCGTGCCGTCAGCCAGACGGATACGGCAGCCAGAGGCTGAGACGACTTTATAGCATGGGAGCGGATCGATGGTTGAGGTATAGGGATGCCACAGGTGTTCGCGATCCCACGCGTCGAAATTTTTGTTATCTTGCATTTCGGGTTACACGTGTTAGCGATTTTCAGATGCAAAAATACGCAAAAATATCGAATAAGACCGAGCCTCGTATTGTCAGCCCGGCCTTATTCGACATTATTTATAATTGACCGTTATTTATGCCTGGATCGTATTGCCTGGGGTCACTGCCGGAGGTACTATTGTTACCATCGGTTTGGCTTCCCAGCCTAATGCGCTGGCTCCTAACACAGCAGCATCGGCTTCTTTAAGCTCGCTAAGGAGTACTTTTACTTTGCCTTTGAATACGCCGAGCATATTTTTCTCCATAGCCGTGCGTATCGGTTTGAGCAGGAGTTCGCCTGATTTGGCAAGGCCGCCGAACAGAATTATGGCTTCCGGCGATGAGAATACCGTGAAGTCGGCGAATGCTTCGCCAAGGATGGTTCCGGTATACTCGAATATTTCCTGAGCCAGCTTGTCGCCTGATATGGCTGCTTCATAAACATCTTTCGATGTTATTTCCTCTATTGGAATATTTCGGAGCAGAGAGTCTTCGGGGCGGATTTCGAGAAACTCGCGTGCAGTGCGGGCTACGCCTGTCGCAGAGCAATATGTCTCGAGGCAGCCTGCACGGCCGCAACCGCAGAGGCGGCCGTTGTTGCGCTTCACGATCACATGACCGAGTTCGCCGGCGAAGCCGTCATGACCGTAGACCATCTGTCCGTTGATGACTATACCGCTGCCTACGCCAGTACCGAGCGTGATCATGATAAAATCTTTGAGACCGCGTGCTGCTCCATAAGTCATTTCGCCTATTGCTGCGGCATTGGCATCGTTGGTGATCGCGCACGGGATGCCGAATTTATCACTTACAAGTTGAGCCAACGGAATGGGTGTGGGCCACGGCAGGTTTACTCCGTCTTCGATAATACCGGTGAAATAGTTGGCATTGGGAGCGCCTATGCCTATGCCGTGTATTTTGTCTACGGCATCATTCTGCTCCAGCATCCGGATTATCTCGGTGTGAAGTTCGTCGATATAGTCGGTGATGTTGTTGTGCTTTCGGGTTTTGATGGAGGAACTTGCGATCACAGCTCCTCGGGCATCGACAATGCCGAATACGGTGTTTGTGCCGCCTATATCGATACCGAGAACGTAAGGTTTACTCATGATGTTAAATTTTTGTTAGAGAATTGTAGATTGCAAAGATAAAAACAATTCCGGTTGTTGGATTAACACGGATGTGAAATTTTGCAAAATACCGTTGTCTGTCTCTTATTGCAGGTGTACAACGTTATAGTATCTAAGATAGACGGTATAGTGTGGGCGACCGTGATGTTTAAAGTTTCTCGTATTCCTCGTCAGTCACTGGCTCTGACCATTCTGTTGCGGTATTTTCGCCCGAAATCTCGAATGCCAGATGGGCGAACCAGCTGTCTGAGGCTGCTCCGTGCCAGTGTTTCACGTTGGCCGGTATGTGTATTATCGTTCCTGGAAGTATCTCCTGAGCAGGTTTCCCTTCTTCCTGATACCATCCGCGTCCGGCTATGCCTACCAGCATCTGGCCGCCGCCATTTGTGGCTTTGTGTATGTGCCAGTTGTTGCGGCATCGCGGTTCGAATGTCACGTTGAAGAATGGTATCTGTTCGGTCGATATCGGGGCGAGATAGCTCTGACCGGTGAAATATTTCCCATAGGCGGTGTTGGGTTCGCCGATAGGAAATATCATCGAACGCTGGAATGTGGCTTTTCAATCGTCGCCGACCGCATCGTCGGCCCATACGTTTTTAGCCTGGTTGAATGCAGCCCAGGCTTTTGGCCATCCGGCATAAAAGGCTATGTGGGTTATGATCTCGGCGATCTCGGTTCGTGTGATGCCGTTTTTGCGTGCCGTCTGAAGATGATATGTCAGTGAATTGTCGGTTATTCCTTGGCTTATGAGGGAGGTGATTGTCACGAGACTTCTGTCACGAAGACTGAGCAGGTCGTTGTGGCTCCAGACTTCGCCGAACAGTATGTCGTCATTAAGGTGTGCGAATTCAGGGGCGAAGTCGCCGAGCTGGTCGTGGCCTGCTGTCTGGATTATTTTTTCTGCTTTTGTCATGGCCGGTGTGAATATTGATAATGCGATTGCTGCCTTGATTAGAATCCTGTTCATTGTATTGGGAATGACTGCGTTTAGTTTTGTCCGATAAGATCTCTGTATTGCCTCGGACTCTGTCCGGTAACTCTTTTGAATAGTCTTGTGAAGTGTGCCGGATACTGGAAACCAAGGTCGTAGGCTATTATACTGATGTCGTCGGATGATGTTGCGAGCCTGTGTTTGGCTACCGATACCAAATGCTGTGAGATCATTTCTTTGGCTGTGATTCCGGTTTCTTTTTTTATAAGATCGCCGAAATAGCTTGGCGAAAGGCTGGCCAGATCTGCGAAATAGGCTACCGATGGCATCATGTCTTTGTGGATGTCGCGGTCATAATATTCTTTGAGATTGCGTTCGAACTGAGCCACTACATCGGAGTTGACTTTGTGACGTGTTATGAACTGTCTGTCGTAGAACCGGTGAAGATATTCCAGTAGCAGCTGTATGTTGGCCGAAAGCAGTGCAGCCGAATGGTGGTCGACAGGATGTTCTGCTTCTTTGCGGATCTTGTCTAAACAGTCGGTGAAAATCGTCCTTTCATCCTCCGACAGATGGAGCGCCTCCATCTGCGAGTAGTCGAAGAAGTGAAACGATGCGATCTTGTCGCCTAAAGGTGTACCGTATATAAGATCGGGATGAAATATCAGCCCCGTTACGTCCGGGCCGATCTCCAGTTTCTCCATATCCACATCTATGATCTGTCCGGGAGAGAAACTGACTACGGATCCCTCCTGGTAATCATAATGGCGCCGACCGTATTTTATAGAACAGTATACGCCGTTTTTCAGAAACAGAGCATACACGCCGTATTTCATCCGCACATGGTTGACGCCTTGTGTCGATTTTTTCAGGTCTACTACTGACACAAGCGGGTGATGCGTCGGCAGTCCATACAGTTTGTTGTATGCGTCTATTGAGTCGAGATTTATTGTTTGCCTTTCCATACTGCAAATTTAGGTCTTATTTTTCAACAAATTAAAGTCGTCGGTAATTTGGGTAAGCAACTCCGGAATAATGTAAAATTCCGGTCTGGATCAGGCTGTATCTTTGCAATATGAAAACATTGTTATTTTTGTCAGCGCTTATCATAGGCGCCTCAGCTTTAAATTCTCATGGTATGGAAAGCAATTTGAATACTGACACGTCGTTTGCTCCGGTGGAGAATCTGACTCTGACTCAGGAATGGGACAAAGTGTTTCCTGAAAGCGATAAGGTAGATCATTGTAAAGTCACTTTCGTCAATCGCTACGGCATTACTCTTGCCGCCGATATGTACATGCCCAAAAATGCGGAAGGTAAGCTGCCTGCTATAGCAGTAAGCGGTCCGTTCGGTGCGGTCAAGGAGCAAAGTTCCGGACTGTATGCCCAGCAGCTTGCCGAACGAGGTTTTCTGACAATAGCTTTCGATCCGTCATTTACCGGTGAAAGCGGGGGTATGCCTCGTCGTGTGGCTTCGCCCGACATCAACACTGAGGATTTCTCAGCTGCCGTCGATTTCCTTTCGGTTCAGCCGAATGTCGATGCCGACAGAATCGGCATATTGGGTATCTGCGGATGGGGTGGCATAGCAATCGAGGCTGCCATCAACGACCCGCGTATCAAAGCCACTGTCGCTGCTACAATGTATGATATGACACGTGTGACAGCCAATGGATATTTCGATGCCGACAATTCAGCTGAAAAACGCAATGCGACCCGGGCCGCCCTTGCCGCTCAGCGTACCGAGGACTACCGTAATGGTCGATATCAGCGAGTCGGAGGCGTGGTAGATCCGTTGCCTGAGGATGCTCCGCAGTTTGTAAAAGACTATCATGCATATTATAAGACTCCGCGTGGTTATCACGAGCGTTCAGGCAATTCAACCGACGGATGGAACATTACCTCGTCTCTGCCGTTCATGAACTTCAGATTCTTCGAATATGCCGGTGAACTCGACCGTGCCATTATGATTGTGCATGGAGAGAAGGCGCATTCACGCTATTTTGGAGAAGACGCGTTCAGACTTCTGCATGGTGACAATAAGGAGCTCCTCATTGTGGCCGATGCTACGCATTGCGATCTTTACGACAATCTTGACAAGATTCCATTCGACAGGATAGCTGGATTTTTTAATACATGGATGAAATGACTACAGCCGAATTTCTTGATTATATGAACTCCGGCCAGTCTGTTTCCGCCGGATCGGATCTCCATGATGTGATGCATCGTCTTAGTCAGGAAGCTATACGGATCACTCTTCAGATCAACGGGGAGTATCATACTCATTCCGAGCTGGTCGGTCTTATGTCGGAACTTACCGGTAAGGCCGTTGACAGCTCATTCCGTATGTTTCCTCCGTTCAATACTGATTGTGGGAAAAATATAACATTCGGAAAACGTGTGTTTCTTAACTCCGGATGCAAGTTTCAGGATCAGGGCGGAATATCGATAGGCGATGATGTACTGATAGGTCATAATACGGTGATCGCAACTCTCAATCATGTCGAAGATCCGGATAAGCGGGGCGATATGGTTCCTGCTCCGGTACGCATAGGCGATAAAGTGTGGATAGGAGCTAATGCCACAATTCTCCCGGGAGTCACAGTAGGGGAGGGAGCGGTCATCGCAGCCGGTGCTGTGGTGACGAAAGATGTGGCACCGCGTACTGTGGTTGCCGGTGTCCCGGCCAGAATGATAAAAACAATTTGATGATTATGCTGTTGATTCGTAATGGACAGGTTTAAGTACATGACAAAAATTTGAAAACATCGAATTTTGGGGTATAAGCCGGACGCAGAAGTATTGTTGAAATCTCCTCCAAACCATACTTGACAAGCGACTT
>CAOKFI010000029.1 GCA_948467675.1 uncultured Porphyromonadaceae bacterium | reverse complement strand
TGCAATTTTGCTTATACTAAAACGCAACCGGGCTGCCCCTCGGATCCGAGCGGCAGCCCTGTGGCGTTTTTATCGGTCGGTTCTAAACTACGGCAATTCGTAGTCTACGATATCGACCAGTTTTATGTCGAATTTCAAAGCGGAATACGGAGGTATGGAGCCGCTTCCGGTAGCACCGTATGCCTGAGCATACGGGATCACAACCTCGCAAGTGTCGCCTACACGCATATCTTCAAGAGCGATCGCCCATCCGGATATGACTTTCGACGGTCGGGTCTGAAAAAGGCTGTCGGTCAAAAGATAGCTCGAATCAAACGGCTCGTCGTTGTACAGACGCCCGCGATACTTGACATTGACAGTACTTGTATACATCGGCGACAGATTGCCTTCGGTCTTCGAGCGGTCATTGAAGTACTTTATAAGAACGTAGGCCTGCGAATCCCATGCCGGAACAATCTTGGTATAATACGGTGTTCCGTCTTCGTTGACACGTGCCTCCTGCGCTTCGATCCATGAAATGTTGGCGTCGCGCCACTGGGTATATGCCTCCCAGGTAGACTCGTCATCGTCAGTTCCGCAAGAAAACAGCCCTGCTGTACCAACAGCACCGAGCAGATATAGAAAAACTCTCTTCATCAGCTTAAAATTCTACTTTCGGGGCATGCTGAGCATCCGCATCAGCCTGGAACTGCGGTTTCTTCTCGAATCCGAACATCCCTGCAAATATATTGGCAGGGAAACGGCGTATTCTTACATTGTAGTCCTTTACGGCCTGTGTGTAACGCTCACGTTCGGTCGAGATGCGGTTTTCGGTGCCTTCGAGCTGAGTCTGAAGATTGAGAAAGTTCTCGTTTGCTTTCAGATCCGGATAGGCCTCACGTACAGCATTGACATAGACATTGAGCGCACTGTTGAGCTGACGCTGAGCCTGCTCGAACTGCTGCATGGCGGCTTCACTGCCGGGCACAGCCTGCTGAGTCAGAGAATCGGCGACATTTTTAGCAGCAGAAAGTCCTGCGCGTGCGTTGGTCACCGCTTCGAGAGTCTCGCTCTCGTGAGTGGCATAGCCTTTTACCGTAGCCACCAGATTGGGAATGAGATCGGCCCGGCGCTGATAGACATTCTGGACCTGAGCCCACGCCTGATCCACATTCTGCTCGCTCTCGACCATTCCGTTGTATTGGCTGCATCCACTGCCGCATAGAATCAGCAGTCCTACGATAATGATGCCCCAGATTATTGCTTTTTTCATTATTACTCTGTTTTATTCTGATTTCAAATCTTACGCAGAAGCGATGTCAGACTCACACGGTCGTGGATAAGACGGTGGAGATCCGCCACACTGACACGGGTCTGCTCCATCGAGTCACGCTCACGCAAAGTCACGGTATTGTCTTCCAGCGTCTGATGGTCGACCGTGATACAGAACGGTGTTCCGATCGCGTCCTGACGGCGGTAGCGCTTACCGATAGAGTCCTTCTCCTCATAATGAGTCGAGAAGTCGAACTTCAGTTCATTGACTATCTCGCGAGCCTTTTCAGGCAGACCGTCCTTGCGCACGAGCGGCATTACGGCACACTTGACCGGAGCCAACGGAGCCGGCAGATGCAACACGACACGCTTGTCGCCGCCTTCAAGCTCCTGCTCCTCGTAGCTCGAGCAGAGCACCGAGAGGAACATACGGTCAACACCGATCGATGTCTCTATAACATACGGAGTATAGCTTTCGTTTAGTTCCGGATCGAAATACTGGATCTTCTTGCCCGAGAATTTCTCATGCTGCGAGAGGTCGAAGTTGGTACGTGAGTGTATACCCTCGACTTCCTTGAATCCGAACGGCATCTGAAATTCGATATCGGTAGCGGCATTGGCGTAATGAGCCAGCTTCTCATGATCGTGGTAACGGTATTTCTCATCGCCGAGACCGAGAGCCTTGTGCCAGCGCAGACGAGTCTCTTTCCATTTCTTGAACCATTCGAGCTCTTGTCCGGGACGAACGAAGAACTGCATCTCCATCTGCTCGAACTCACGCATACGGAATATGAACTGACGAGCTACGATCTCATTACGGAACGCCTTGCCGATCTGTGCTATGCCGAACGGTATGCGCATACGGCCGGTCTTCTGTACGTTCAGGAAGTTTACGAATATGCCCTGGGCTGTCTCGGGACGGAGATATACAGTCATGGCGCCATCGGCCGTGCTACCCATCTCTGTGCGGAACATAAGATTGAACTGGCGTACCTCTGTCCAGTTCTTGGTGCCGCTTATGGGACATACGATACCGCAGTCGAGTATGATCTGACGGAGTTCGTCGAGGTTGCTGTCGTTCATAGCCTGGGCGAAACGTTCATGGAGTGCGTCGCGTTTCTCCTTGTGCTCGAGGACACGCGGATTTGTCTGACGGAACAGAGCCTCATCGAAACTGTCGCCAAAACGTTTGGCTGCTTTTGCCACCTCTTTCTCGATCTTGTCGTCCATTTTGGCGATTTCCTCTTCAATGAGGACATCGGCACGATAACGTTTCTTGCTGTCGCGGTTATCGATCAACGGATCGTTGAACGCATCGACATGTCCCGAAGCCTTCCAGATCGTAGGGTGCATGAATATGGCAGAATCTATGCCCACGATATTCTCATGAAGCAAGGTCATAGCGTCCCACCAGTAACGCTTTATATTGTTTTTCAACTCAACGCCGTTCTGACCGTAGTCGTACACGGCTGAGAGTCCGTCGTATATCTCGCTTGACTGGAATACGAATCCGTATTCCTTGGCATGTGAAACTATTTTCTTGAAAACGTCTTCTTGTTGTGCCATAACACTAAATATGGAATATGTTGATTTGAGGTGCAAATTTAATCATAATTCTTAATTTACACCATATTATTATATCTATTGCCCTTTCCTATCCACCAAAGCATGATAAAAGACACCCCCGCGATACCTGTCCGGGCCGCGGGGGTGCCAAATCAATCAATAGATATACAATGTGCTATTGTTCTTGTCATAGCCCATCGATATTCTTTTCAATATCAGCATCGGATAGCGAATAGTTCTGAAGATCGCCGGCAAAATACTTGTCATAGCTGCCCATATCTATGAGGCCGTGACCGGAAAGATTGAACAGGATGACTTTTTCCTCGCCGGTCTCTTTGCACTTGTCGGCCTCGCGGACTGCGGCGGCAATGGCATGGCACGACTCAGGAGCAGGTATAATACCTTCGGTGCGTGCAAACAGCGTACCGGCCTCAAATGATTCGAGCTGCTCTATGTCGACAGCTTCCATCAGTCCGTCCTTGAGCAACTGCGACACTATCACACCCGCTCCATGATAACGGAGTCCGCCGGCATGTATGTTGGCCGGCTGGAAGTTATGACCGAGAGTAAACATCGGCAACAAGGGTGTATATCCGGCTTCATCGCCGAAATCATAACGGAACCGGCCACGAGTGAGCTTCGGGCATGATGCCGGTTCGGCCGCTATAAACCGCGTATTGCGCTCTCCTGTGAAATTATGGCGCATGAACGGGAACGCTATGCCGCCGAAATTAGATCCTCCGCCAAAACATGCTATCACGATATCGGGATATTCACCGGCCATCGCCATCTGCTTCTCCGCCTCCAGCCCGATTATGGTCTGATGGAGTGTGACATGGCTCAATACCGAACCGAGAGTATATTTGCAGTTCGGTGTGGTCTGAGCCAGCTCGACGGCTTCGGATATCGCTGTGCCGAGAGAGCCCTGGTGGTTGGGAGTCCGTGTAAGTATATCTTTTCCCGCACGCGTCGACATAGACGGCGACGGAGTGACCTGCGCCCCGAATGTCTGCATTATGCTCTTCCGGTAAGGTTTCTGCTCATAGCTTATCTTGACCTGATATACGGCCGCATCGAGTCCGAACATCTGTGCGGCATAAGCCAATGACGCACCCCACTGTCCGGCTCCGGTCTCGGTCGTGACATTGGTTATACCCTCCTTCTTGCAATAATATGCCTGCGGTATCGCCGAATTCAGTTTATGCGATCCCATCGGGCTTACGCTCTCGTTCTTGAAATATATATGAGCAGGTGTGCCAAGTGCTTTCTCAAGGGCATAAGCACGCACGAGCGGTGTGCTGCGGTAGTATTTATACATCTCGCGCACTTCATCGGGAATATCGATCCAGGCGTCGGTCTGATTCAGTTCCTGACGGCACAGTTCCTCGGCAAATATAGGATACATATCCTCAGCTGTCAACGGCTGTCGTGTAGCAGGATGCAATGGCGGCATAGGCTTGTTAGGCATCTCAGCCTGAATGTTATACCACTGCTCCGGTATCTCGTCTTCCGGTAAGAAAAACCGTTTCGTACTTTCTTTTGACATAATAGTTGTCCAAATATTAAACCGATTATTTCATTCATGAAAGAAATAGTATCGGATAGTTAACAAATCGCCACCAAATATACGAATTTTTCTACACTCTGCAATAAATCAGCCACAATCTACAGATATAATGTCCGTCTTGGCTCTCAAATAAAGATTTACTATCTTTGCATCAAATTAATCATCCACAGATGCAAGAGAAAATCATTATCCTTGACTTCGGGTCGCAGACCACCCAGCTTATAGGCCGACGTGTCCGCGAACTCAACACTTACTGCGAGATAGTCCCCTACAACAAATTCCCCTACGGCGACGAGTCGGTGATCGGAGTGATCCTTTCCGGCAGCCCGTTTTCGGTCTATGACGACAAGGCATTCAAAATGGACATCAATACCCTTCGCGGCAAACTTCCCATATTGGGTATATGCTACGGAGCGCAGATGATGGCATACGAAAACGGCGGCAAGGTAGAGGGAGCTCCGTCACGCGAATACGGCCGCGCCCATCTCACAACCGTAGAGGAAAACAACCCGTTGCTTCACAATGTGCCCGTAGGCAGTCAGGTGTGGATGAGCCACGGCGACACCATCACGGCTCTGCCTGAGGGATTCCACCATATAGCCTCGACCAATGAGGTGCCGGTAGCCGCATATCAGGCCGAAGGCGAACAGCTCTGGGGCGTACAGTTCCATCCCGAAGTATTCCACAGCGAGTGCGGCATGCAGGTGCTCAGCAATTTCGTAGTGGGAATATGCGGCAGCCGCCAGGACTGGAGCGCCGCATCGTTTATCGAGACAACAGTGGCATCGCTGCGCGAACAGCTCGGCAACGACAAGGTCGTGCTCGGCCTCAGCGGCGGTGTCGATTCATCGGTAGCGGCTGTGTTGCTCAACAAAGCCATCGGCAAGAATCTGACATGTATATTCGTAGACCACGGCATGCTCCGCAAGGATGAGTTCCGCAATGTGCTCCACGATTACGAATGCCTCGGCCTGAACGTGATCGGCGTCGACGCATCGGCCAAATTCTTCTCTGAGCTCGCCGGAGTCACCGATCCTGAACGCAAACGCAAAATCATAGGCAAAGGCTTCATCGACGTGTTCGATGAGGAAGCCCACAAAATACAGGATGTGAAATGGCTTGCCCAGGGTACCATCTACCCTGACTGCATAGAGTCACTGTCCATAACCGGTACTACCATCAAGAGCCATCACAACGTAGGCGGTCTGCCGGAAAAGATGAATCTCAAACTCTGCGAACCGCTCCGTCTGCTCTTCAAAGACGAAGTCCGCGCCGTTGGACGCGAACTCGGCATGCCGGAGCATCTGATCAAACGCCATCCGTTCCCCGGTCCCGGTCTGGCGGTACGAATACTCGGCGACATAACACCCGAAAAAGTAGCGGTACTGCAGGAAGCCGACCACATATTCATACAGGGTCTGCGCGATGCCGGTCTGTACGACAAAGTATGGCAGGCAGGTGTGATTCTGCTCCCGGTACAGAGTGTAGGTGTGATGGGCGACGAGCGTACTTACGAACGTGCTGTAGCACTCCGCGCCGTGACCAGCACCGATGCCATGACAGCCGACTGGGCCCACCTCCCCTACGAATTCCTCGGCAAGGTAAGCAACGAGATCATCAACAAGGTACGCGGTGTGAACCGTGTGACCTACGACATCTCGTCGAAACCGCCGTCGACCATCGAGTGGGAATAACCATCATACAGGGGCGGGAGTACCCGCCCCTGCTTTTTATTTCAACACAACCAAACGATCTGATATGAACAAGAAACTTTCCATACTGGCAATATCTGCCGCTATATGCATGTCGGCAGCAGCCGACGACAAGGTAGTGGATCCAGACAGCACCGGATTCAAATTTACCGACATCAAACTCGTGCCGACCACATCGGTCAAGGATCAGAACAAGTCGGGAACATGCTGGTGTTTCGCCGGCACGTCGTATTTCGAGGACGAGATCATGCGCAACGGCGGTGACTCTCTCGACCTGAGCGAGATGTTTACAGTCCGCTACTGCTATCTCGACAAGGCACGCAAATATTTGCGCATGCAGGGGCACGGCAACCTTGCCGCAGGCGGCAGCATACTCGATGTACCATACGTATGGGAACGCTATGGAGCCGTGCCTGAAGATGCATATACCGGTCTGAACTACGGGGAGCCTAAACACGACCACTCGGAGCTTGACGGAGTGATAAGCGGCTACATGAAAGCTGTAGTCAGCAACAAAAAGGTGTCGACAGCATGGGAGGAAGGCCTCAACGGCATACTCGACGCATATCTCGGCAAAGTACCCGAACAGTTTACTGTCAACGGCAAATCATACACCCCGAAAAGCTATGCAGAATCACTCGGTCTGAAGATGAACGACTACATTCCTGTCACATCATTCACCCATCAGCCGTTCTACACCGCATTCGGGCTCGAGCTTGCCGACAACTGGCTCTGGGGACAATACAACAATGTACCTCTCGACGAACTGAAAGCCATAGTAGACAACGCCATCGACAACGGTTATTCAGTAGTATGGGCGGCCGATGTCAGCGAAAAAGGTTTCAAATGGCGCAAGGGCTATGCCGTAATGCCTGAACTGAAATCGGAAAAAGACATGGAAGGAACCGAGCTGTCGCGCTGGGTACAGCTCTCCGACAAAGACCGCGAAGACGAACAGTACGACATAAAAGGGCCCGTGGCCGAACAGAAAATCACTCAGGAATCGCGTCAGCAGATGTTCGACCGCATGGAAACTACCGATGACCACGGCATGGTCATTGTAGGCCGCGCCACAGACCAGGAAGGCAACAGATACTACAAGGTGAAAAACTCCTGGGACACCAATCAGGTGTACAACGGCTACTTCTACGTGTCGGAACCGTATTTCCTGGCCAAGACCATGAGTATACTGGTCAACCGCAATGCCATACCCAAAGGGATTGCCAAGAAAATGAATATCTGATCACGCAATGAAGCCAGCCATCCTTCGGTCGACAGGCCGCAAGGCATTGCCTCTGCTCATACTTGTCGGTGTATCGGCCTGCAAAAGTGCCGATACACCGACAAACATAATATTCTCATGCGACGACTATACGGTCTATACCGACAGTGTGGCCGAAGGCATGCGCACCGCACGTGCGGTATCTCCGTTTGAGATAGAAATCACAGACCACGACAGCCAGTCACCGGCTACTATTCTGAAACCGGAGTCCAGCGGCAGCAAATTTCCCCGCTTCTCCTCCCGGAGTCTCCTGACTGACGCGCTCTACAATCTGGCCGCATCCTATCTGTCCGGCGGAACCGGGACAGATCCCGACAGCACCTACGGCAAGACTGCAGCAAGCGATATTGCGTATGCAACAGCTTTATCACTCGCGTATATAGATCCGGACAGAGCCATCGGATATCTGCGGGCCATGACAGACAGCGGTCATATCAAGCCCGACAATTCCGGTATGGCATGGCCTATCGATGCCAGCCGGATAATATGGATAACAGCAGCTTACGAGACATACAAAGCGACAGGCGACCGCCAATGGCTCGAAGAAATATACCATACGGCCAAAAACACACTGGCTGATGACATGCAGGTTTTATGGGATCCGCATTTCAGGCTGATGCACGGAAGCGTATCCAGCCCGGAAAGATACCCGACGATATATCCCGGATGGATGCAGCCTGCCGACATATACGAATCCATGAGTCTTGCCACCAACGCTCTGTATGCCCGGACATTCGCAATAATGGGTGAAATCGCCGACATACTCGGACATGACAGCTCGGAATACAGCTCCATGGCAAAAACCATAGAAACATCGCTGAACAACAATCTATGGATACCGAATCTCGGATATTACAGCGAATATCTATACGGCGGAGTCTATCCGGTACAATCGCAGGCCACCGACAACCTCGGACAATCGCTCGCCATATTGTCCGGTGCAGCCAACGACGAGATGTCGCGATCCGTCATTTCCAAAACGCCGGTGACGCAATACGGCACTCCCGCTGAATATCCCCTCAAGTACAATGACAACAGGCAGTCCGACAGCATTATATCCACACCAGTACAGGCATTGTGGAATCTGGCTGCCGCCAAAAGCGGAAACATGAAAGCTGTAGCAGCCGGATTGGGCGCCATGTACCGATATTCCGTGTTTTCACAGACCGGATCCGGCAACCTATTGCTTTACAGCTCAGGAATCATGGCCATGATAATGCGTGTATTTGCCGGCATGTCGCTGCACCTCGACGGAATCAGTTTCGCCCCGGTCATACCTCCGATGCTGACAGATGAAAAACGTATCACAGGTTTCCGATACCGCAAATCCACACTCAATATCAGCATCAAAGGCACCGGAACAGAGATAAGCAAGTTCACCATCGACGGCAAAGAGCAGTCTGAGGCATTTTTCCCGGCCGACAATGAAGGCACTCACTCGATAGAGATACTGATGGCAGACCGATGGCAGAGTGGACAGGAGACCAATGTGGTTACCCCGGCCCGCATGCCACAGACTCCAACAACAATCTGGGTCAACGCTCATAATGCAGTTATGACAGATTTCGCTCCCGGACTTGCCTACAATGTATATCTCAACGGGATATTCGAGGAGCAGATCCAGACCGGAAGCTATTCGCTGTACAATGCCACAGACTATACCTCTGTATCGTTAGTTCCGGTCAAAGACGAAACGACCGAAGGCTTCTCAATGCGTCCGCATGAATATATACCGGACAGTTCCATGACCATCATCGAGGCTGAATCCATGGCCAAAGGAGGGACCGGACTGATAAGGAACAGAAATGTCGCAGAACAGCTCGTGGAACTTACCGCACACAATAATACAAAACTGGAATTCGCCGTCGACATACCGGAAGAACGCGTCTATTTCATGGATATATGCTATGCCAACCGTCCAGCACTGTCCGATACCGCCGATACATGCCCCATGCTCACACTGACACTTAACGGCTGTCATGCAGGTGCATTGATCCTGCCTGCGGCCGGTACCGGCCGCAGCAATATGCTTCGCATACACCCCATAAAAGGGAAAAACGTCATGACGATAGACTATGATCCGGCCGGAAGTCATGATCCGGTTCTGATCGACTACATACGCCTGATCAAACAATAACCCGCCAAAGACCGTTACAAACTTATAATCCATACTGAACATTGAAACAGATAGGAATACTCTCCGACACTCACTCATGCTGGGATGACCGGTATGCGACACATTTCGCCGGCTGCGATGAGATCTGGCACGCAGGCGATGTGGGCGATATATCCATCATACAGCAACTCGAAAACATAGCGCCTGTGGTACGGGCAGTACGCGGCAACATCGACCACGGCCTCGTATGCCGCAGGTGTCCTGAGATACTCGACTTCGAGACCGAAGGGGTGAGGATACATCTCAGGCATATAGGCGGATATCCCGGACGATACGCCCCGGGGGTGAAACAGACACTCCGACAGAACGGAACCAGACTGATGATAGCCGGCCACAGCCATATTCTCAAAGTCATGTACGACCATGATCTAGATATGCTCCACATAAACCCCGGGGCAGCCGGATATCACGGATGGCAGAAAGAGAGGACATTGATCCGGCTCAGACTCGATGCGGGAAACATCAGTGACCTCGAAGTAATCGAACTCGGCCGTCACAGAATACCGGAACTATAACATACGACAAATCAAAATACAACATGAAAGTCAGAATATCAGCAACCGCAGTCGCGGCATCGGCCGCACTGATTGTATTAGGCAGCTGCAAAACCACCGAAGCAAACTATCGAGAGGCATACGAAACAGCCCGCCAGACACAATATACAGGCGTCGATTCAACAGTATATGCCAAAATAAGGCAGGAGGCGATACCATCGACAATAACAGCCGATGGCGATTCCATACACATGAAAACGGAATTCGTCACCGCGACCAAAGCCAAAGACGGATCTGCCCCGCAGATCATGCGCTACGGTGTGGTCGTAGGACAATTCAAACAGGTATTCAATGCCCGGGCCATGCTTGGCCGTTTAGCCGGCAACGGCTATCCCGACGCTTATATTGTCGAAAACCGGGAGCCGCTGTATTATGTCATAGCAACCGGCAACAACGACCTGAAACAGGCAGCCGTCGATCTCAAAAAAATAAGTTCCGACAAAAATCTCAGTCTGCGCCCGCCGCTGCCATGGATCCTGCAGTCGGCAACCCATCGCAGATAAGACATTGCATCCCGCAAATTTTACTATATTTGCAGATATAAACCCTATAACACGTAAACAACAATGGTTATTCAACGCTGGCAATCCGTATTTCTTCTGCTCGGAGCCATTCTCTCAGCTACAATAAGTTTCGTTCCCTGGGCAGTAGTCGACAATCAGACCGTAAACCTGTCATCAAACACCATAGCTCTGACTATAAATCTGCTTGTAACGGTACTTTTCCTGCTGACCATCTTCATGTTCAGAAATCTGACACGCCAGAAAACCGTCACACTCATCGGCACAGTACTGCTTGCGATCAACAATACAGCAGCGATATGCCTGACTTATATAGGAGAACCGGCAGGCACCCTCGAATGGTACGGCGGATTCACGATATTCATAGCCGCATTGATATGCGGATACATGGCTTACAGCCGCATATCGTCTGACCAGAAACTTCTCAGAAACGCAGACAGGCTTCGCTGACAAACCGATACCCGCCACTGCCATGAACCGTAGAAATCTCCTCGCGGCACTGCTTATACTATTAAGCGCGACGGTATCCTATGCCGGGAAGACTACAAAAGTAGCCTGTATCGGCAACAGTATAACATTCGGGCTGACCATACCAGACCGAGAGAACCAGTCCTATCCGGCTCAGCTCCAGAAACTGCTTGGCCCGGAATACACGGTAGAGAATTTCGGCCGATCCGGAGCCACACTGCTGCGTAACGGCCATAACCCATACCAGAAATCAGAGGAATTTGCCTCGGCACTGGCATTCGCCCCAGACATAGCAGTGATACATCTGGGTATAAATGATACCGACCCGCGCAACTGGCCGAACTACCGGGATGAATTCATGCCGGACTACCTTGCCCTTATCGACACTCTGCGCGCGGTCAATCCCGATGTGAGAATCCTGATAGCACGCCTCACACCGATATCGCACCGGCATCCGCGCTTCAAATCAGGCACACGCGACTGGCGCGACATGATACAGGCCCTGATACCTAAGATCGCAGAGGTGGCCGATGTCGGAATGATCGACTTCGAAACGCCGCTATACGCATATCCGCATCTTCTTCCCGACGGAATACATCCAGACGCCGAGGGTGCGGCACGGCTTGCCGATACTGCATACAAAGCCATATCCGGCAACTACGGAGGGCTGAGAATGGCTGAGATCTATTCTGACGGAATGGTATTGCCTCACGGACGTCCGCTGACGATAGGCGGATCGGCCAATCCCAATGCCCGCATAGAGATATCCATCGACTCGCAACGCCACAACACAACGGCCGACAGTAACGGAGCATGGAGCGTAGAGCTGCAGCCGCTCGCAGCCGGAGGCCCGTATACAATGACGGTGAGCGACGGCTCGTCGGAACTGACATACCGCGATGTACTCGCAGGCGAAGTGTGGCTATGCTCCGGACAATCCAACATGGTGTTCATGGTGAAGGAATCGGATACGGCCGAGCAGGATATTGCCGGTGCCGACGACGATCAGCTCCGTCTATTCAACATGAAACCGCGGCATATCACGGATAATGTCGAATGGCCTGAGACATTCCTCGACTCGCTCAACAATCTGCAATATTACCACCATACAGTCTGGGAAAAATCCGATGCAGGATCAGTACCCAACTTTTCCGCCATAGGCTACCATTTCGGGCGCACGCTACGCGATTCCCTTCACGTACCGGTAGGTCTGATATGCAACGCCGTGGGTGGATCGGCTACAGAATCCTGGATAGACCGGAATACTCTTGAACACGAATTCACCGACATACTGTATGACTGGCAAGAGAATGATTTCGTACAGCCGTGGGTGCGTGAGCGCGCAGCAAAAAACACAGCCCGGTCTTCAGATCCCCATCAGCGTCATTCATATCAGCCGGCCTACCTGTTCGAAGCCGGTATCGTACCGCTCGAACGATACCCTATATCGGGAGTGGCCTGGTATCAGGGCGAATCCAATGCACAGAACATAGAGATCCACGAGAGGCTGTTCCGTCTATTCACCGACAGCTGGCGCCGGGAATGGAATTCTTCCGCACTTCCGATCTGCTTCGTACAGCTTTCAGGCATGAACCGTCCGTCATGGCCATGGTTCCGCGACAGCCAGCGCCGTCTTGCCGACAGTATTCCGAATACATATATGGCAGTATCGAGCGATCACGGGAATCCGACTGACGTACATCCCCGGCACAAACGCTCCATCGGCATACGTCTCGCCCATCAGACGCTGGCCAACGTATACCATCTCGACGCAGTGCCATCAGGACCCGTTCCGGTCAAAGCCGAATCATCCGACGGCCGGATATGCGTGACATTCGACCACGCCCGAGGCATGACCGGCTCCGACGGCAGCGCTATACGGACATTCGAAATCGCCGAAACCGACGGCCTCTATGTACCAGCCACTGCTGTGATCGACAGAGAACGGATAATACTGAGCAATCCGCAGATACAGAATCCGAAATACGTACGTTACGGCTGGCAGCCGTATACCGATGCCAATCTGGTCAATAGTTCCGGTTTTCCGGCATCGACCTTCCGCATACAGGCCACAACGAAATAATTCCACCTGAAAACACATATCCCGATGACTTCACAACCGCTATTTTCGATAATTACGGTAACATACAATGCCGAATCGACATTGCCTGCCACCCTGCAAAGCGTAGACCAGCAGACGTGCCGGAATTTCGAGCACATGATCGTAGACGGAGCTTCGACAGACCGCACCGTCGCAATAGCGGATACCGGAACCAAGGAGAGACGTGTGTTTTCGGCACCTGACCGCGGCCTGTACGATGCGATGAACCGGGGTATGGAAATGACAACCGGCCATTACCTCATATTTCTTAATGCCGGCGACCGGTTCCACAGCCCAGATACCCTGAAACAGATCGAGAAAGCGATACTCGAAAACGATTATCCCGGAATAGTCTACGGACAGACCGATATAGTCAACGGCAACGGCGACAAAATCGGAGACAGGCATCTTACAGCCCCGTCGCAACTTACACTAAAAAGTTTTGCCAACGGCATGGTGGTGTGTCACCAGGCCATGGCTGTATTACGAAGGATCGCAGGAGAATACGATCTGAAATACCGTTTCTCGGCAGACTACGAATGGTGCATCAGGTGTCTTCAGCATTCGAGACACAACATATATATTCCGGAAACCATAGCCGACTATCTGTCGGAAGGGCTGACAAGCGACAACCGCCGCAAATCACTGGCCGAACGGTTCAGGATCATGTGCTATTATTACGGCATAATACCGACCGTCTGGCGCCATTTCAGATTTATCCCGCGTTTTCTCAGGGAGCGCCGCCGCGAACGCTCGATCCAGAAATAATTATCCCATAAGCATGATTCTATACAATACCACATTCACATTTCACAATCCGCTCCTCGGATCATTTTCAGAATGGCTTCGCGAACGATGGCTTCCCGAAGCGCATGCAGCCGGTCTCACGGACAGCACTGTAGCCAGACTCATGGCCGAGATCGATCCGGAAGCCACAGCATTTGCCGTTCAGGGGCACTTTGCCAACGAAGATGCGGCGGAGATGTGGCATGACGGACGCGGGGCGGAACTGTTGTCGGAACTATCCGCCAGATACGGCGAACGTGTATTGCCGTTTACCACTTTCATGGAGGTCATCGAGCTATGAGCACCGACCATTCCGGGCTTAAAGAGTGGGACCGTATAATAATCGGCATCGACCCGGGCACCAATGTCATGGGCTATGGGATACTCGGCATCAAGGCCAGGAAACCCCACATGATAGCCATGGGAGTAATCACCCTGAGCAAATTCGAGAGCCACTATCTGCGTCTGCGCCGGATCTATGACCGTGTGCTCGCACTGGTCGAACAGTATCTGCCTGACGAAATGGCGATAGAGGCTCCTTTTTTCGGCAAAAACGTACAGTCCATGCTCAAACTCGGGCGCGCCCAGGGTGTGGCTATGGCAGCGGCACTGTCACGCGACATACCTATCACCGAATACGAGCCTAAGAAAATAAAAATGGCCATAACCGGAACGGGAGGAGCGTCGAAAGAACAAGTGCAGGAGATGTTGCGACGCATACTGTCGATTCCTAAAGAGAACCTGCTGCCGCAACTCGACGCAACCGATGCCCTCGGAGCCGCCCTGTGTCATTTCTACGAATCAGGAAAACCTCAAATCGCATCAGAGCCTAAGGACTGGAAAGAATTCATAGCCCGCAACCCCGGACGTATCAAAGGCTGAAAGCCTAAACCGTATAGAACTTACTGAAGGCTCTGACGGTATACTCATGATCGGCACACGACGCAGTCTCACGCACCGAATGCATAGCCCATAGAGCCGCCCCCATATCGACACCGCGCAAATCGATCTGAGATGTAAGGATATTGCCTAAAGTGGATCCGCCGGCCACGTCGCTATGATTGACAAACTGCTGGAACGGGACATCTGCCTGACGGCATATCTCCATAAATACCGAGGCTGATTCGGCATCGGTCATATACTTGCAGTTAGCATTGATTTTGATGACAGGCCCGCCACCGAGAACCGGATGGTTTGTCGGATCGTGCTTCTCCGGATAGTTAGGATGAATGCCGTGGGCATTATCGGCCGACACCATAAACGAACGGCTCACAGCCCTCAGATAATCTTCATCCACACCACCGAGAGCATATGTCATGCGACGCAGTGCCTGCTGAAGCACAGGCGAGGCCGCACCCTGCTTGGTTCCGCTTCCGGTCTCCTCATTGTCGAACACAGCCAGTACACGTGTAGCCGCACACGGCTGACTCACGGCCTCCAGCATTGCCGACATACCGGCATGGACCATGCTCAGGTCGTCGAGACGCCCTGCCGACACGAACTCGCTGTCAAGACCTATGCGACACGCCGGAGTTGTATCGTACAGCATGAGATCGAAATCAAGGATCTCGCCGGCTTCTACCTGAAGTTTTTCGGACACGAGAGTCCGCAACAGACCGCCGGCCTCCATCTCATGCGAGATATGTCCGAGCACAGGAAGCATGTCTTTCTGACGGGACAATGGATTTCCATCATTTACCGCACGGTTGAAATGTATGGCCAGATGAGGAATGGTAAGCATCGGTCGGTCGAACCGCACCAGACGGGTTATGGGATGCAGCGGATCGCAGCCACGCAATATCACCCGTCCGGCAATAGACAACGGACGATCGAACCAGGTGTAAAGGATCGGACCGCCGTACACCTCTGTGTTGAGCCTTACTATACGTCCGTCGGCAAGCATCTCCGGATTCGGTTTGATTCTGAATCCGGGAGAATCGCTGTGAGCCGATATTATACGGAAACCCTCTGACGGGAGTCCGGTACCGGCTACGAAAGCAAAGAATGCAGAATCGTTTTTGGTCATATAATATTTGCCGCCAGGTAATATCTCCCATTTTTCCGCGGGATCAAGGGCTGAGAAACCAGCCTGTTCGAATTCGCGACGCAATGTATCGACTGCATAGAAGTTACATACACTCCGGTCTATGAAGTTCATTAGTGATCCAATTGTACTATGTGCCATAAACGTTTCAATATATTTGTTGTACGCTAACAAAGATACTCAATTAAGACATATCATACAAAACTAAACTGTCGCGGCATTCATTGCCGGATTCATGCCGTCCATTTACATTCCTCGCTGCATAAGCTCCATTTTTTGTATCTTTGCACCCTACTGTATAAACAAATGGATTGTGTTAGTTGTTAAAATTATAACTGTTACGTAAAGACTTGCATAGCACCAATTTCATCACATGAACATAACTGCTTTTATTCAATAGTTTTTAGGGAAATAATTAGTACGTCATGAAGGAATCCAAAACATCGAGACTCATAGCGGCCAATATCCGCAAAACGATAGATTTCAAGAAGAAAAAAGTATTGATCACTTGGCTCTGCATAGCCGCAGCCATAGCAGTGATACTGACCATAGCGCTCCGCCCGAAACATATCGATCCTGTATATCCTGTCGTAGAGGTGGAACCGGTGACTACTCAGGATGTCAACATCTACGGCGAATATGTAGGACGCATACGAGCCCAGCAGTTCGTAGAGATACGCGCACGCGTGGAAGGATATCTTGAAAAAATGCTATTCTCGGAAGGCACCTACATCAATAAAGGCCAGACTCTATTCATAATCGACCCTAAACTCTATAAAGCTCGCGCCAACAAGGCCCGCGCACAACTCAACAAGGCCCGCGCACAGGCACTTAAAGCAGAACGCGACCTGAATCGCATACGCCCGCTTTACGAGCAGAACGCGGCAAGCCAGCTGGATCTCGACAATGCCGTAGCCGCCTACGAAAGCGCTACTGCCGACGTGATAGTATGCGAGGCTGACCTAACACAGGCAGAGATGACATTAGGATACACTACCGTACAGTCTCCGATTGCTGGCTATATCTCCGAGCGAAATGCCGATATCGGTACTCTTGTGGGCCCCGGAGGACAATCGTTGCTGGCTACAGTGGTCAAGAGCGACACTGTGAGAGTCGACTTCAGCATGACGGCACTGGATTATCTCAGGAGCAAAGCCCGCAATGTGAATCTCGGCCAGAAAGACGCGTCGCGTAAATGGGATCCCTACGTGACAGTGACTCTTGCCGACGGAACCCAATATCCTTATCGCGGCATGGTCGATTTCGCCGATCCCCAGGTCGACCCCAAGACCGGAACATTCTCCGTACGTGCAGAGATGCCGAATCCCGACCGGACACTGCTCCCCGGTGAGTTCACTAAAGTAAAACTGCTGATGGATGTCCGTGAGAAGGCCATACTCGTGCCAGTCAAGGCTCTCTCCATAGAAAAAGGAGGCGCATACATATTCGTTGTACGCCCCGACAGCATAGTCGAAAAACGCTTTATCGAGACCGGCCCCGAGGTAAACAACAATATGGTCGTGGAACGCGGTCTTACCGACAAAGAATACATCGTAGTGGAGGGATGGCATAAACTTCAGCACGGCATGAAAGTGATCCCTGTACTCGCAACCAAGGAGGAGGATACCGCCGACAACACAACAACAGAGGAATAACGTCATGAAAAAGAACTTCTTTCTATACCACCCGGTGTTCTCGATGGTACTTTCCATCGTGATCGTAATCGTGGGCGGCATCGGACTGGCGTTGCTCCCCATAGACCAGTATCCCGACATCGTACCTCCGGTAGTACGGGTGTCGGCATCCTATCCCGGCGCTGACGCACAGACCGTGACCCAGGCAGTGGCCACTCCTATCGAACAGGAACTGAACGGCACTCCGGGCATGATATACATGCAGTCGACCAGTTCCAATTCAGGCGGTTTTTCTGCACTTGTGACATTCGACATAGGCACGAATCCGGAACTTGCGGCGGTCGATGTGCAGAACCGCATCAAGAAGGCAGAGTCGCGTCTGCCGGCCGAGGTCGTACAAAACGGCATCTCGGTTGAAAAAGAGACCGCCAACCGCCTTATGACCATAACTCTGTTATCGTCAGATCCCAAATTCGACGAGATCTATCTGAGCAACTATGCGACACTCAATGTGCTCGACATGCTGCGACGCATACCCGGCGTAGGCAGCGTACAGAATGTAGGCAGCCGCTACTATGCCATGCAGATATGGGTACAGCCCGACAAACTCGCCGATCTCGGCCTGACAGTGAAAGACCTGCAGGCAGCGCTAAAAGACCAGAACCGCGAATCGGCCGCCGGTGTCCTCGGACAGGCTCCGATGTCGGGCATCGACATTACAATCCCGATCACGGCACAGGGACGACTGTCGTCAGTAGCCGAATTCGAACAGATAGTGGTGAGAGCCAATCCAAACGGTTCTCTCATACGCCTGAAAGATGTGGCACGCATATCGCTCGAAGCATCGTCGTACTCTACCGAGAGCGGCATCAACGGTGGCAATGCTGCGGTAATGAACATCAACATGCTCCCCGGGGCGAACGCGATGGAAGTCGCCGACGCAGTGAAGGATGCGATGAAAGAGATCTGCAAGAATTTTCCCGAGGGCATAACCTACGAGATCCCGTTCGATATGACTACATACATATCGGAATCGATCCATCATGTGTACCGCACTCTGTTCGAGGCTCTGCTTCTCGTGATTCTCGTAGTGTTCCTGTCACTTCAGAACTGGCGAGCCACGATCATCCCGATCATCGCCGTACCGATCTCGCTTATCGGCACATTCGGAGTGATGCTCGTATTCGGATTCTCACTCAACATGCTCACCCTGCTCGGCCTTATACTTGCCATCGGCATAGTGGTCGACGACGCGATAGTCGTGGTAGAGAACGTAGTCCGGATAATGCATGACGAACATCTGTCGCCGTTCGAGGCCACACAGAAGGCCATGAGCGGACTCGGCAGCGCACTCATAGCCATGTCACTGGTGCTGTGTGCCGTGTTCGTGCCGGTAAGTTTCCTGCCAGGTATAACCGGACAGCTCTACCGCCAGTTCACCATCACTATCGCAGTATCGGTGATCATATCCACGATAGTAGCGCTCACACTCTCGCCTGTAATGTGCTCCAAACTCCTCAGGCAGGAAAACGTACGCAAGAAAAAGAACAAACTGTTCCGTTATATCAACTATGGACTTGCCAAGGGCAACAAGTTCTACGGCAAGATGATCTCTGCCGCCCTGCACCACCAGCGCCGCATGTTCATAATATTCGGATGTCTGATAGCCGCCATCGTGGTCATGAACTACCTGATGCCACAGAGCTTCATGCCGCGCGAGGACCAGGGTTACTTTACGGTAGAGCTCGAGCTTCCGGAGGGCGCCACAATAGAACGCACTCGCGAGGTGACTGACAGAGCTATGGCATATCTGCTCGAGGATCCCGATGTGGAACACATACTCAATGTGACCGGATCCAGCCCGAGAGTGGGAAGCAATCAGGCTCACAGCCAGCTGACAGTGATCCTGAAGCCATGGGATAAGCGGAAATCGGACAATATGGACGATATCATATCGCGCATCTACAATGAATTCTCGTCCTATCCCGAAAGCAAGGTCTATATATCGACTCCGGCCATCATACCCGGCCTCGGAACATCGGGCGGTTTTGAGATGGTGCTCGAAGCACGCGGAAATGCGACCTACTATGATCTGCAACGTGCCGTGGACACCCTTATGTATTATGCCAATGAGGCTCCGGAACTACGCAGTCTGTCATCGTCGATGCAAAGCGACATACCGCAGCTCTACTTCAATGTGGACCGCGACAAGGCCCAGATGCAGGGAGTCAACATGTCGGATGTATTTCTTACGATGAAAGCATTTACCGGCTCTGTCTACGTCAACGACTTCAATATGTTCAACCGCATATACCGTGTCTATATACAGGCCGACGCTCCATACCGCGCCCATCGTGACAATCTGAACCTGTTTTTCGTACGCGGCTCGGACAATGCTATGATCCCAGTCACATCACTCGGAACATCGAACTACACCACCGGCGCCGGCACCATAAAGCGGTTCAACATGTTCAACTCCGCCACGATCACAGGCGAAGCCTCCCACGGCTACAGCTCGGGGCAGGCCATGGCCACACTCGAGCAGATAGTACGGGAACATCTGCCGGAATCGATAGGCGTAGAATGGAGCGGACTGTCGTATCAGGAGAAGCATGAAAGCGGACAGACCGGTATGGTACTCGGCCTCGCTTTCGTATTCGTATTCCTGTTTCTGGCCGCTCAATACGAGAGCTGGTCTGTGCCTATCGCCGTCATCCTCTCACTCCCAGTGGCCGGTATCGGCGCTTATCTCGGCATCTGGATATGCGGGCTTGAAAACAACATCTATTTCCAGATAGGTCTGGTCATGCTCGTAGGTCTTGTGGCCAAGAATGCAATTCTTATCGTTGAGTTCGCCAAAGAGGAAGTGGAAAAAGGACGCGATATTGTAGCCGCCGCACTGGTCGCCGCCCATCTGCGCTTCCGCCCTATCGTGATGACCTCGCTGGCGTTCATCCTCGGTCTGCTGCCTTTAGTATTCGCATCCGGCCCTGGATCGGCCAGCCGACAGGGCATCGGCACCGGCGTATTTTTCGGAATGCTGGTGGCCATTACCCTCGGCATAGTCTACGTGCCGTTCTTCTTCGTCTGGATCTACCGTCTAAAAGCCAAATTCAGTAAAAAATGAAACGATTCGCCACATACATATTCATCGCAACCGGATTACTTGCAGCATCATGTTCGGCAGTGCGCGAATGCAAAACTCCGGAACTCGATCTTCCGTCCACATTCGGACGTGGTGTAGCCGACACTCTGACCATAGCCGATATGGAATGGTGGAAGTTCTATGCCGATTCAACATTGTGCTCTATCATAAGCCGTACACTCGCCAACAATAAAAACATACTCGCAGCAGCAGCAAGAGTGGAACAGTCCCGTATGCTATACGGCATAGACAAGGCCAACATGCTGCCTACGCTCGATGGCCGCGCCTACGGAAACCAGGAGACCAACGACTACTACGGAGAGAAGCATGTAACCGATCCCGAATACGGACTGAAAGCATCTCTGAGCTGGGAGGCCGACCTATGGGGCAAACTACGATGGGCCAAACGCAAAGGCATGGCCAACTATGTAGCCTCGATAGAGGATGAACGCGCCATGCGGATCACCCTCATAGCCGAGGCTGCCGGATCCTACATACGCCTCATGGCTCTTGAAAACGAGCTCACCATAGTGCAGCGCACTCTTGCGACACGTCTCGAAGGTGTAAAACAGGCAAAACTCCGTTTCGAGGGCGGACTGACATCGGAGACCGTATACCAGCAGGCCAAAGTGGAATATGCCGCCACAGCAGCCCTTATACCGAATCTGGAACGACAGATCCAGACGACAAAAAGCAGTATCGCGCTACTCATGGGCGAATATGCCGATACCGACATACAGGTAGCCAATTTCGACATCGAGGCCATGGTGCCCGACAGCCTGTCGATAGGCATTCCTTCGCAATTGCTGCAGCGACGTCCTGACGTACGTGCGTCGGAGGCCAATCTGAAAGCAGCCATGGCCGATGTAGGCATAGCTTATACCGACCGATTCCCGGTATTGAGTTTTACTGTAACCGGCGGTCTGGAAAACAACGCTCTGGATCACTTTTTCAAATCTCCGTTTACATACATAGCGGGTTCCATAGCCGGTCCGATATTCGATTTCGGCCGCAAGCAGAAAAAATACAAGGCATCGATAGCAGCCTACGATCAGGCACGCTACGCATACGAGCAGAAAGTGCTGGAAGTATTCAAGGAAACCTCCGATGCAGTAGTCACCTATACAAGCATACGCCAGACCGCAGCACTGAGGGTGGCACTGCGCGAAGCCGCCCTGAAGTACGTAGATCTCGCACACCTGCAATACCGGAGCGGATCGATCAACTACATAGACGTGCTCGACGCACAACGCCGGTACTTCGACGCCCAGATTGGAGTCACCAATGCCGTACGAGACGAGTATCTGGCTCTGATCGAGCTCTACAAGACTTTGGGAGGCGGCTGGCAGATACGTCAGTAAAGAGATCCTCACCCGCACACAATTAATACCATAAAACGATAATAAGTCCGTGACAGTGTGTCGCTGTCACGGACTTATTGATACTTCCTATCGGAAACCTAATCCAACCTATTGTTTAATTAATCTGTAGATCTATTTTCAAATTAACCTAAAAAATAACCGTTGTCATTTGCATTGGTACGGTCCGTGAATACTTTTGATTTTATAGTCGAAATTGTTATCGTCGAGCATATACACGTAAAAGTCATCACCTCCAGGCGAAACCCTTACCACCACATGTCCCTCCCGTCCGGCTACATTCTCATACAGTGCAGCATTAGCAGCAATAGCCTTAGGATGCGCACTGCAACAGAATATATCCTTATCCCATGTGAACGAGTGATTCTCGAAAGTGCCGTTCACAATCGATGTAAGCAATGGAACATCTGGCTGATAGTCACTGAAGCTCTGACAAATTACGACTCTCGGGGCAAATTCGCATTTCTGCATCTGGCTTCCCCATGAGTTGGCACTCAGATGGTGATTTGCCTTGAATGCCTCCAAGCCTCCTTTGGGTATAAAGTCCCTGTAGTAATATGCCATGCGGTTCTGCGGTGAGGATGTCAGATCTCCACACGCAATGTAATCGAATTTACCGTAAGTAAGATGGAATCCGCATGATGCCGCATTGGGAGTAGTGGCCTTACCATTGACCAGATGTCCCTTACCTGCTGCATCGAGATTCCAGACATAGCCGTTAGCGCATATATTGAAAATGCGGAACTCCGGATATCTCTCTTTATCATACAGAAGTGTGATCTGCTCTTCGCCGGCACGGAAACGGTCGGCTTCCACACCTTTGGTTCCTACAGCCCATTTCACGAATGTAACCCAGTCGTTTATAAACGCTCCTTCCAGTGTAGGCAGATCGGGGTCGTCCTTGTAATCGGGATATCCGCGATCCAGTATACGGTTGAACGGCACCATACCGTACACACCGGTAAGGCCTGATATACGGTATCCCTCAGGCGATGTCTCCGTGGCATTCACTTTATGGCCTATATGATCGACATGAAAATGCGATGGTGCACACCAGTCGATAGAAGAATGGCCGGCAGGCAGGAAGTGCTTGATATAATATCCATCTACCAGATACGGACGGGTCATGGCATCAGGTTTGGCCGGTGCTGATGTTCCCTCTTTATAGTCTGTTTCTCCAGCATCGACAAGCAATGTAGTTCCGTCGGGAAGTATATAGAACGCACATTCACCACGGGCTGAACTTATAAAATGGATGTCAAGGTAGCCTTCGCTCCATACAGGCAACACCTTGCCAACTTCATATTCAGGAGTTTCTCCGGGATCAGGAGTCTCGCCTCCAGGCGTTTCCACACCATCGTTACCTCCGGGTACTATTTCTGGATCATCACCGCCGCATCCGTACACCGACAGAGCGGCAATCGACATCAATGATATAAAAAGTATCTTCATTACAATTCTCATAATACTGATATATTAACGACATTCGTAAGGACCGTAGACAGCGTCTACATTATAGGATTGATCGGTATCAACCAGTTTGTAGACATAGAATTCATCGCCGCCGGGCGACACACGTATCACAAAGTGACCGTTGCTGTCGGTCAGTTTCGGAACGGTGTTGAATGCCGACAGTTTAGTGGCATCGTGGAGATTGGTGCAGAACACATCGCGTTTTCCCGGCCATGTATGTTTCGAGAACAGGCGGCGCATCACTCCCATGTCGGGCTGCTGTGCTAACAGAGTGTGAGCCACGATTACCTGCGGACGCAGATACCGCAACAGTTTCTCTCCCATCGTATCGAAATTGAGGTGATGGTTGCACTTCATGGCTTCGACAGCACCGGTAGCCATTCCGACCGGTTCCTCGATATTGTGCCAATACACGCGCGTGGTCGACGGCAGGTCACCTCCGTTGAAGTAGTCGAACTTGCCGTACGATATACGCAGCACCGTAGAGCAGGAGTTTTCTCCCGGATGCTCATCGTCGGGGATCTCGTCATCCGGCAGATAATAGTTGCGTTCCACATCGCCCACACCGGTCCATACCCTGCCGTTGGCAGCAATATTCCGAATGTCGAGTGTCGGATATGCGTCCGGTCTGTGGACAAGCGCGAACTGCCTGTTTGAACCGACATCAAACCGTTCGGCACGGGTGTCGAACTTCTCCATCGACCACTTCACATAGTCGCAATAATTGTCGAGAGAGGCAGTATTGGTGAGGTAGTTGAGGATCTTATAGTCGGGATACCCACGATCTACGATAGTACCGACGGGAATCCGCTGGCCTATGTATGACACCCCTGTGGGGCGGAACGGAACCGAAGGATCATCAGGAAACTGCTCATGATCCCATCCGAAATGATCGACATGGAAATGGGTGACCAGCATATAATCCAACGATTTCTGTCCCTTCGGCAGGAAATGGCTAATATAATCGGTCATAGCCTGGGCGGAGCGGGTCTCGGCATTAGGGCGTTGCGGAGCCTGGTTCGGTGTCGTCGACGGATATTCTCCGGCATCTATAAGCATGGTAGTGCCGTCAGGCAGCACGCAGAAAGTGCATTCGCCTCTGGCGGTATTGACATTGTGGATGTCAAGATACCCCTCACTCCACAACGGCAATGTTTTCCCGACCTTGGCGGGAGTTACGGCTGCGGCGCCCATGCAGACCGCCGCAGCCGATATAGCTGATAAAATGTACTTATTCATTCTACTTTATTACAGATTACCATCCTGGATTCTGCTTGATATTCGGATTGATCAAAACCTCCTTAGACGGTATAGGCCATAGGTATTGACGCGGTTTAAATGCTCCGGTAGTCAGCACACTCACAAGACCGGCGTTGATAGACTTTGAGAAATCGGGTACATCATTCTCGTCAAAAGTAGGTGTGTAAGGCCAGAACCAATGTCCGGCATTGACCACCTTCTTAACCACCTCGTCCGGTGACATCAACATGCCGCACATTGGCGTATTAAGTACCTCCTCTGCAATACCCCAACGAATAATGTCGTAGTAACGAGTATACTCAAAAGCGAACTCAACGCGACGCTCACGGCGCAATATACGTGTTAACTCTTTCTTATCCGTAGTGGTTATCGCAGGATATTTATCTGTGGCAGTAACAGCTACATCGTATGCGCGTGCACGCACCTGATTGATGGCATCGAGCACACTGTCGTCAATTTTGTTCTGCTCGATACATGCCTCAGCATACATCAACAATATATCAGCATACCGTATAGCCACGAAATCATTGTCAGCAGTAAACCCATTCGGTTTTAACCATGACTCATCAACACCCTTCTTCCAGTTCAGGCCGTTATATGATGCCGGAGCCTTAATGGCACGGTTGTCCTGATTCGATACCATCTTGCCGGTATTATAATTCATCACTTTCTTAACATCGGGGCGTGTCTGATACTCGAATCCTAACCAATTCGTACCAAACTCAACAATAGTGGCGGTACAGCGTGGGTCGCGGTTCTTGAAAGGGTTGTGCGAATCGAACAGCGGCGACTTGTCGATGGTCAGGCCATCGGTGCATTCGTAAGCAGCCAGAAGTTGCCACGAGGGATTATTGGCACCAAAACCGCCGGCATTACGTGTGATCACATTCTTTACATCCACAGTCCCAGAAAGAAGACCTACGTTAAACACACGTGAGCGCGGGATAAGGAATATAGACTCCTCGGCGTTATGAGTCAGGAACAGATCTCCGTAACCCTTGTGAAGTTTATACTTATTCATACCGATTACGGCTTTGGCGGCTTGCTCGGCGAGATCATAGTTCTTAAACCAGAGTGCATAGCGTGCTTTCATTGACAGTGCGGCACCACGTGTGGCGCGCTGTTTGGAGGTGTACACCTCCGGCAAATTCTCAGCAGCAAAATCAAGTTCATCATAAATAAACTGTATAATCTCGGCTTTAGGAGTACGCCCCATTGCATACGCTTCCTCCAAGGTGATGCCTTTGGTCACAAACGGTACATCGCCCCAATGGAACACCAATGTGGCATAACGGCAGGCACGCACAAATCGAGCTTCGGCCTCATACTGAAGGAGCTGAGCATCTGTCAATCCATGCTCACGTCCTCGATCAAGATTTTCAAGCACCTGATTAGCACGTGTTATACACTTGTATTGATTTACCCACCACGTCTGCACAAATCCGGTCTCGGATGTCATTGTACCACCGCGTACATCCTTTGGATTATCGCGGAGTGTATAGTCATCAGTCCATTCGTTTTCGGTACCCTCGTTCCACCACACGATGCGGTACAGGTCGTTCATGGCCATGTCGAACTCAGTGACCGAATTGAACCAGTTTTCGCTGGACCCCTGAGTAAGCGGATACAGATCAAGCTCGCTACACGAAGTCAACGCAAATGCAGCGGCAGTAAACAATATTGTCAATTTTTTCATAATCATAAATATCAGACGGTATTAGAATGAAATCTGGAATCCGAAAAGCAATGATTTTGTAATCGGGTATGAACCAGCGTTACTACGCTCCGGATCCCATCCTTTAGGATAGTTACTGATGCAGAAAAGATCATTGCCCGATACATAGAAACGCAGATTTGTTATATATACCTTGCGAGTAAGTTCCTCCGGTAGAGTATAGCCTATAGTCAAGTTTTTCAGACGGAAGTAGCGTCCATTGAACATCCAGAATGTAGACATTGCATTATTGCTGTCTTTATTTGTATAAGTCAATCGGGGGAAAGTTGCAACAGCATTCTGTTCCGGAGTATTGAACTCGCTCCAGTAGAGCCCGTCAATGATAGCAGGTACGCTACCCCAATCCGAGAGGTAAGGCTGAACCATCTGCGATGTCATACGCACATTCTGCGAGCCAACCCCCTGGAAAGCAATATTGAGGTCAAAACCCTTATACTGAGCTGTTATATTGCCGCCATAGAGGAAACGTGGCATAGAGTTGCCGAGCAATACACGGTCATATTCCTGAGAAATCACGCCATCGGGCACACCGTCAGGACCTGAAATATCACGGAACTTCACATCTCCTACCTTCTCAGTGCCTGTCAGTTTAGGAGCAGTTTTCAGTTCATCCTCCGACAGGAACAGACCGTCGGAAACATAGCCGTACCATTCGTTGAAGTAACTGCCCTCGTATTTGACCTTGTCGCCAAGGAACTGCGTGCCCTTTAAGTCGCCCATCTTGGAAATATAGTCCGACAAATTGAACGAGACACCATAAGTCACCTCACCAATCTGGTCCTTCCAGCTCAACTCGAGATCCCAACCGTTGGTGTGCATCTTTCCGGCATTCTGCGACGGGTTGCCATAACCTACATACTTAGGAATTTCAAGATCGAGAAGCATACCCTTTGTATTCTTGCGATAGTAATCAGCAGTAAGTGAGAAGCGGTTGTTGAACATACGTAGATCGATACCTATATCGTAGCTTTCGGTAGTCTCCCATGATATATCCTGAATAGCATACTGGATCTGTGCTATGCCTTTATAATAAGCAGCCTCAGAATCCGTGAGTTGATTGTACATCACAGAATTTGTATAGTCGAGCAATGATATATACGGATAGTTACCTATGCGTTCATTGCCGAGCTGACCGTATGACGCACGGAGTTTCAAGAAAGATACCCATGACTGGGCGTCACGCATGAATTTCTCCTGGCTTATTACCCAGCCTGCAGAAACCGAGGGGAATGTGCCCCAGCGATGGTCGCGGTGGAAACGGGAGGATGCGTCGCGACGCACGTTGGCCTGGATGAGATAGCGGCCGTCGTAACCGTATGCTATACGTCCAAAATATGATCTACGGGAATTTTCGTAAGCGGTACCCGAGTTATCGCGATATGTCGATGGTCCAGCATCGAGATAGGGGAAGTTATCGACTTCGTATTGATCACGCGATGCGGTCAGCGATTCATTGAAGTAGTAAAAATCCTCGTAACCGACCATAGCGTTGATATCATGCTTGCCAAATGTGTTCATATAGTTGGCAAGTATCTGAGTAGTCATATCGTTATCGTCGTTGCGCTGCTCTGTGAGTTTGACAGTATTTCCGAAATAACCCACGATCTGATTAGGATCGTCCTGCGCTGTATAGCCGAGTGTCTTGTTAAAAGTCTTATATTTGTAGTTATTGTATTTAGGTGCTACAATTGCAGAAATTTTCAATCCTTTAAAAGGTGTTATATAAAGCGCCGCCTTACCGCGCACCTGTTGAACACGGTGGTGGATATCACCTTCACCAATCAGACGGCCATAAGGATTATTCCCTTTGCAATCGGCCAAACCGCCATGCGTCCAACGGTATGCGTATGCCGGAGAGGCGATATTAAGACCGCTATATACATTGGTAAATGCCGGTTTCTCACGCTTTGCCTGCGCGAAAGTAGCGTCGATCGAAGCCGCGATAAACTTGTTGATTGTAATGTCGGTATTCAGACGTATCTGAAAGCGGTTATAATTATCAGTAACATATTTTACCAAACCGTCCTGACTCTCATACGAGAACGACGCACGGGTCTTTACCTTTTCAGTACCTCCACTAAGCGATATAGCGTGTGTCTGACGTGGTGCCGATTTTCTCAAACACAGATCATGCCAATCTGTAATAGGATAATTGTCTGGGTCTGTGGCATTACGCTCAACCCAATTATTGACCTGATCCTCAGTAAATATAGGAAAGCGTCCGCCAGATGGGTTATCGTTGTATTTCAGCTCGTTGACCATTTCCATATAACGTTGAAACGGCACATGTTCCTGAATTCCAGTAGGAAACTCGAAACCGTAGTCGAACTTATAGGAGATCTTGAGATCTTTCTCCTTAGAGCGCTTGGTTGTGATTAAGATAACACCTGCAGCCGCCTGTGAACCGTATATTGAAGCAGAGGCGGCATCTTTCAGTACAGATATATCCTGAATATCCTGGGCGTTGACATCATTAACAGACGATACAGGCACACCGTCGACAAGAATAAGAGGATTAGTATCGCCAATTGTAGTGACACCTCGTATTAATATGGAACTAGCATCACCTGAACCAGGCTCACCAGTACCACGTGTCACTGTGACACCGGCGGTAGCGCCCTGGAGTGCATTGGAAAGCTGAATGACATTGCGGGCTTCCAGATCCTGTCCGCGCACGCTACCGGTGGCACCGGTCAGATCCCTGCGTTTCATTGTACCGTAACCGATCACCACCACTTCATCGAGCATTTCGGAATTTTCCGAAAGAGTGATGGCGAGATCCGTCTTGTTACCCGGGCGCAGTGTAACAGGCTGATAGCCTATATAAGTTACAGTAAGCTCCGACTCCGGATTCATTTTGATGGCAAACCGTCCGTCGATGTCGGTCGTGGCTACGGTATTGGTACCGCTCACCCTGATGTTGGCACCGATCACCGGCTCACCGGTATCGTCGCTGACAACGCCTGAAACCAGCCGGGGTTCAGCTTTCGCAGCAGCGCCGTCGTCCTGACCTTTGGCCTTGACGATAATAGATTTGTCAGAGACGATACTGAAAGTCAGTGGTTTTCCTTTGAATGCCGCAGCCAGAACGTCCTGTACGGGTTTGTCGGTCATGTGGAGCGTGATGTCCTTACTGTCGTCGACTATATCACTGCGGTACGAAAAGCGGTAGTCGGTCTGCTTTTCTATGGTTCTGAACAGATGCCTTAGCGTGGCATTGTCGAGATCCACTGTCACATTCTTTGCTGCCAAGGCGGCAGAGCTACAGAATGTAACCGTAAGCAACATCAGCAATAGTTGCTTCCATGTCGAGATGCGTGGCATAATGTAAATGGTTTATGGGTTAACTATAATTAAAAAATATTTGCACTGTGCAGCAGGGCTGCATAACCATAAAGACAAGCGGGCGGCACATTCGTACCGCCCGCCCGATATGTTTAAAAACATATTTTAACTTCCTTTCGAAAGAACCAGTATGGAATCCGCACCGGAACAACTCAAATCGAAAGTGAGCTCCAATATATGTACTGCATCGTATATATTGGTCGATGACAAGGTTCCGGTAAACGGGACGCTCCCCACGGCCTCATCGGAATCAAGAGTGATCTTGTAATTATAATTGCGACCCAAAGACTGAAGCACCTTGTCGAGCGGCTCATTGATATATACGAGATCGCCGGTGCGCCAGGCCATGCGTATGTCAGGCTGTGGTTCGGCGGTCACTGTAATTCTGCCCGTGCTGTAATTCAACACGGCAAGCTGTCCGGGCTCTATCCCTACCCTGCCGCCAGTCTTGATCGACATCATCTCCACAGCACCTTCCTCAAGGTATAGCGAAGCCTCGTCCATATCGTCACGGGCAAGGAGATTGAACGCAGTGCCCATGACATTAACCATCAGCTGCGACGCGTTGACAGAAAACGGATGGCCTACATCTTTTTTAATATTGAAGAAACCTTCACCCTCGAAATGGACTTCACGTTTCGACGACGCGAATCCCGCAGGGGAATATGTCAGCCGCGAATTGCTGTTGAGTGTAACTGTGGAACCGTCGGGAAGCTGCACGGAAGCGCGTTCGCCACCGAGAGTAGCCACCACCACATCCTGAGCCGCAAGATGCCTGTTGTCGTTATAAAGATATACGGTCAGCATCGCAAACAGCGGAAGCAGAACGGCCGCAACCCAACGGAGTGCCCGGATCCATATAGACGGTCTTACAGACACGGTCTTTATATTAAGACCCGATCCGACCCAGTCGGAATACATTTCACGTTCGATATCGCTGTCGCTCAGTTTTTCAATCTCCTTCCGGAGCGAACCGAGTTCACCTGGCGTAATAGTGTCGGCAAGGTATTTATGTAGCAGAGTGCGCATCTTGCTTGTGGTATTCATTTAATGATATGACAATTTTTTAGTTAAAACGTACCGCAAAAAAATAATGTTACGGCAAAATAGTGCAAGTGCGCTCCTACAATCTGCCGCAATTCCTTCAACCCAAGCGACAGCTGATTGCGTACGGTCTGCTCTGACAGAGAGAGCATATCGGCGATCTCACGGTTACTATGACCTTCGATCTTCGACAGCCGCACGACTTTGCTGCGAGTGTCAGGCAAGGAATCGACAGCACGGCTCACCAATGTCAGAAATTCAGAGTATTCGAGGTGATCACCGCCATTGTCCGCCGGCAGCCTGTCGCGGTATTCTGTATAATCTTCGAAAGCCGGATTACGCAGAGTGGCGCGGAATGCATTTATCAAAGAGTGGCGCGCCATTATAAACACCAAGTGCTCCAGAGTCTCCGTCTGACGTATGGCATGACGCTCATTCCATATCTTTGCGAATACCTCCTGCACTATATCCTGGGCATCTTCCGAACGTTTGGTCCAACGCATACAGAAAGCATACAGCCGCTGGGCATACATACGATAGATCTCGTTGAACGCCTCGGCGGAACCACTTTTGACCGCTTCTATAAGCTCTGCTTCGTTGACTTTTATCAAGATTTATACAGCATTAACAGACACAAAAGTAGACCACAATTCCGAAATAACAAAATCTTTTAACAAATGCACCAAGTATGTTATAAAACATATAAATATGCCGGTACGTCTGTCTTTTATAGGTGTCTATATGTACAATCAACCTTATTCATCATTTTTTAACCTTTTACAACTCATGAAAAAAATTTACTTCGCAGTCGCAGCGGCCATGCTGTCAACAGCAGGCATAGCCCAAAATCACAATGTTGACATCAATTTCACACAGGAGTTTGTCAACGGTGAACTCCCTGAAGTATTTCTAGAAGCTATCTACGTGCCTGAATACACGCCGGCCACATCGGCTAGCATTCCCGGGTCAACCGTTGTAGGCGGAAAAGAGATGGCCGGCAGAAATGACGAGGATCTCAACTTCATGAATGGTGACATCGACGGACAATGGCTCACCATCACACGCGGCGATGACGGCCTGGCATACGTGACCTGCCCGGCAGAAGCCTACATAGGAGGCAACCTCCAGCCGGTGTCCAAAGGCGACATACGTTTGCGCATAGCATATTCAGGCTCGCCGCACCGACCGGGCGACTCACACGATCTATATGTATATGACATGACCGGCATGTACGCCACCGTATCGGCTCCGGCAGGAACCAAAATAAACGGATATGCGGTAGCAGCTTCATGCGCCACATTCAAAAGCACAGAACATCCGACCGGCGATCCCGAGAACGGAAAATATTTCCACACCGTATTCTATGATTTCCCCAACGTGACATCCGACAACACACCTGAAAATATACAGACCATCGGTGAAGCCTACGGAGCTGTAAATCTCCTGACATTCCGCCGTCCCGGCAAAGGTCTCGATAAATGCGATGCAGCAGGCTTCCCGGTAAAATTTTTCGATGTCGTGTTCCGTGGCATCAATGCTGGACAGAAAGTAGGTCTCTGCAACTATCAAACGCTGTATGAAGGAATTACTCCACACCCCTACGACGCCTCCGCATCGATATCGGCTATCGGCAGCGACGACGCCAATGCTCCGGTGCAATACTTCAATCTCCAAGGCATGCGCGTAGAGAACCCTACATCAGGCCTCTACATCAAACGCCAGGGCCAGACCACCGAGAAAGTACTTATGAAATAACACAGGAAAACTATACCCCTACAACCTCAGACCGTGCGCCACTGACCGCAGTAGCGCACGGTCTGAGTCTATTATCATAAGAGGAGCCATATTGTTTCGTACTTTGGGCTTCGCCTTAGATACTCTCGCTCGGCAAAATCGCAAGCCAGCTTGCTTTTGCTCTCGACTTAATTCGTATATTTGGTTCACATAATTGGCTCCGCCACCGCGAACCGCCCTTTAGGCGACATCCGCTATTATGTTTCATCGAATATTTTTCGTATATTTGATGTAGTCTTGGGCTAATATTTTGACTACAAAGTTATTCTTGAGAATTCGCGTGAGTATGGGCAATGGATAAGAAATTGGTAGTGTGTTTGGTTACGCTATATTTCTCACG
>CAOKFI010000028.1 GCA_948467675.1 uncultured Porphyromonadaceae bacterium | reverse complement strand
CCCCAGCGTTTGAGCTTGCGGGCTTTGCGGTATTCAAATGCTCTTCCCATTGTATTTCTTATATGACTTTATATGATTTGTTATCGGAGTGTTGCGCCTGTGCGTTTGCCTATGGAGGCAACTATCCGGCTCATTGCGTCGTCTATCCTGCGGTCGGTTAGCGTGTTGTCCTCGTCCTGGAGCGTCATGGCCACAGCGTATGATTTCTTTCCCTCAGGCAGGTTCTTGCCTTCGTAGACGTCGAACAGCCAGAAGTCGCGCAGCAGTTTGCGTTCGCCTTCGGCAGCGGCCGCCTCGATCTGAGCCAGGGTCACGTCGCGGTCCACGAGCAGGGCCAGGTCGCGGCGCACGGGCTGGGTCTTCGGCAGCGGAGTGTAGCTCACTTTGTGGCGCAGAGCCATGCGGGTGAGTGCCGCCCGGTCGAGTTCGGCGAAATATACCGGGGCGTCGATGTCGAACTTGCGCAGCTGCTGGCGTGCCACTATTCCCATCATGCCGAGCGGTTTGCCGGAGCGGTCGGCTATGTCGAAACCGGCGCTCAGCAGATCTGTGGCCTGGGCAGGAGTCAGCCTGATCGACTTCGGGTCTATGCCCAGGCGGTCCAGCAGGTTCTGTACGGCGGCTTTAAGATGGTAGAAAGTCGATTCTTCGGCCGGAGCCATCCATCCGGCCTGGCGCCAGTCGCCGCATATCCACATAGCTATGCGCGACCCTTCGCTGTAAGGCTTCAGAGGCGCCTCGGCAGTGGATTCCGCCTCGGGATTGAGGAAATATACGTTGCCGGTCTCGTATAGTGCCAGGTCGAGCGCGCGGCGGTTGCGGTTGTGGGCTATCGATTCAAGTCCGCCGAAAAGCAGAGTCTGGCGCATCAGCGACAGGTCGCCGCTCAGCGGGTTGAGGAGGCTGACGCATTTTTCGGCCGGATATGTCTGCAGGCCGTCATAGTAGGAGCGGGCGGTCAGCGAATTGTTGAGTATCTCGTTGAAACCCTGTGCAGACAGCTGGTCGGATATATGCTCGCAGAGCGCGTCGGCGGCATCGGTAGGTGTGCGGAACGCAAGCGACGCTTTCACATGCGACGGCATCTCCACGTTGTTGTAACCGTAGATGCGGAGTATATCCTCGATCACGTCGCACGGACGCTGCACGTCGACGCGGTATGTAGGCACCTCGAGCTCCAGCACCCGGCCGTCGTCCTTGCGGCCTGAGATCTTTATCTCGAGAGAGTCGAGTATCGAGTCGACAGCCGACGGTTCTATATGCTTGCCGACGAGGGTGTCGATCTGGCTGTAGCTCAACTCTACGGGGTATGGGGCCGCCACTGCGGGGTAGAGATCCACAACCGGGCCGCAGATCTCGCCGCCAGCCAGTTCCCTGATCATGAGTGCTGCCAGTTTCATGGCGTAAAGGCAGCCGTTCGGATCCACGCCGCGCTCGAATCGGAACGAAGAGTCGGTGTTGAGTCCGTGACGGCGTGCGGCCTTGCGTATCACTGTCGGATTGAAGCAGGCACTTTCGATAAACACGTCGGTCGTGGTCTCGGTCACTCCCGAGTCGAGGCCGCCGAACACGCCAGCCATGCACATGGGGCGTCCGGTGCCGTCGCATATCATCAGGTCGCGGCTGTCGAGCTTTCGCTCCACACCGTCGAGAGTCGTGAACTCCGTACCCTCGGCCACGGTCATGACCTGAACCTTGCCGCCGCCTATGTGTGCTATGTCGAAGCAGTGGAGAGGCTGGCCTATGCCGTGAAGTATGTAGTTGGTTATATCCACTATGTTGTTGATCGGCCTCATGCCTATGGCAGTCAGGCGGCGACGCAGCCAGTCGGGGCTCTCGGCCACCTTTATGCCGCGTATCGTCACACCGCAGTAGCGGGGACAGTCGGCGGCGTCGGCCACGCTCACCTCCACGGCGTCGCCGGTGCGGTCGGTGGCGAAGGTGCCGACATCCGGGAGTTTGGCGCGCACCGGAGTGCGGTGGCACGACATCCAGGCTGCCAGATCGCGTGCCACACCGTAGTGCGAGGCGGCGTCGATGCGGTTGGGCGTGAGGTCTACCTCAAGCACATGGTCGGAGGTCAGACCGTAGTATTCGGCCGCGGGAGTGCCCGGAGCGGCAGCTCCGTCGGGAAGCACGATTATGCCGTCGTGGCTGGTGCCGGTCCCTATCTCGTCTTCGGCGCAGATCATACCGAATGATTCCACACCGCGTATTTTCGATTTCTTGATCTTGAATTCCTTGTCGCCGTCGTAGAGCACTGTGCCTACGGTGGCCACGACTACAGTCTGTCCGGCAGCCACATTCGGGGCGCCGCATACGATCTGTACCGGCTCGCCGGTTCCGAGATCGACGGTGGTCACGTGCAGGTGGTCGCTGTCAGGGTGTTCGGTGCATGTCAGCACCCGGCCTATCACTATGCCGCGGAGACCGCCGCGTATCGATTCCACCTCCTCTACGGAGCCTGTTTCGAGTCCTATCGACGTAAGGGCGGCTGCCAGTTCCTCTGCAGTGAGGCCGGAGTCTATATATTGGCTCAGCCAATCATACGATATATTCATAAGTCTTAACCGGTTATAAAGCGTCGGCAAAGATAGCAATTTTGCCGTTTATACCCAACACGCCGGCATCGAATATCCACGGCTGACGCATGTATGTGCCGGCATTGTCAGCTCTCCGTATGCCGCGTTCCTTTCGATGTGGCGATCTGGCGCGCAAGATTGGTGATGTAGACCGTAAACAGCGGAAACATTACCATGCCCATGCCAGCGAGAACCATGCCTACCACCTTGCCTGCCATCGTGACCGGCTGGATCTCGCAGCCTGTGGTCGTGGCGTCCATGCATGCCCACCACAGAGCGGCTCCGAAGTCGGGCACCTGAGGGTTGACCGGATGCTCACGGTAGAGGAATATCAGGCTTCCGAGATAGAGAAACGCAAGCATGACCGAGGTGTAGCTGGCGAAAACGCTCGTTATGCGGTTGCGCGACACATAGCCCACGACGATCGACATTGCCAGCACACCGCGTGCAAGCGGTATGAATCTCACCCAGTAAAGCTCGTTCTCGGTCAGTGGCAGGTCGAGGATGTCAAGGATATTGAGCCATGGCACCGACAGCAGCAGAAACAGAATCCTGTGGCGTAAATAGCGGCGCCGGTCGGCAGCAAGAGGCCACTCGATGAAGAAGTCGGCTATGAAGACTATACATACCCAGAACTGGAAATGCATGTATGTGCGGTTCTGCAGAAATTCAGTATGGCGGAAAGTGTCGATGCTGATAAACACTATCAGAAGCACCGACAGAACCAGTATCAGGGCGTGAAGCGCATTGATCGCCGTGTCGCGCAGTTCAGGCCGTATGGTCAGTCTCCCTCCTCTCATGGTTGTATAACACAGGCGTTATCATGCCGTATCGTCCGGTAACAATATTTAACATTCGGGTTTCGGAAAAATCGCAGTCCTCCCGTGTTTTTCCGACTTTATCTTTGCAGTGTGATCATTAACCTGTAAAAAACAAAACACACATGACTATGGAAACAGACAGAACCGACCTCCCCGGGGAGGTGGAATCCGGAGCCGGCAACAATATCGATGTGGCCGAGATCGAACGGCTGGCCGAGGAGCGCGGATATCTGCGCGGACGCAACGAACGTATAGAGCAGCTTATGGGTGAGCCGGGTCTGTGGCAGCCGCTGCATCCGTCGGCTCCGCCCGATACCGCCGCCCCGGAACCCGCGATACTTCAGAACCTCCGTCGTGATATCTGGGACTGATTCGTGACCTATTTTAGTTATAAACCGTTTAAATCATTTTAATTAATTATGGAAAACACAGCAAACAATGCAGCATTAGTGGCCGGCACGTCCGGCGGAACCCATGTGGCCTCAGGCCCTCTGACTACCGAGCTTGCCCGTGAGGCATCGCCGTCGCTCCTGCGGAGCGCCATCGACAGCCGTGTCGTGCGTCTTCGTCCTATGGCCACACCGGTCGACCAGATCTCGCGTTGGGCCGGAGCCCGCCATGCGGCGAGCATGGAAGTCGACTATTATGCGGTCGACACAAAACCCTCTGAAGCCAGGCTGAAGACATCGCATGTACTTTCGTCCGACAGCCGGGAGGCCATCATATTCACTACCGACGACCGTATATTCGAACCCTCCGAGACCATACTCGTACCCTCGGTGGAGGGCGTCGATCCTGCCGACGGGGAGACTCCGCAGCCATTGGTGCTGTATGTGATCTCGAAGCCCGATTCGGGTGGCCTGAAAGTCGTTGCCGTCAATGGTGTGAGCCGCAACAAGGTCGACGGTCTGGTGCCGTCCATCAACGCCGAGACGGTTCTGGTGCGTATGGGGCGTGCCGCAGGAGAGCTCGATGTCCAGACCGCTCAGTTCGAGGCGTTGCCGCAGAAAATGCGTAATTATTGTCAGATATTCAAGGCTCAGGTCGAGCAGTCCACACTTATGCGGTTGGCCGACAAGGAAGTAGGGTGGACTCTGTCGGATCAGGAGGAGGCGGCTGTCTACGACATGCGTCTCGGCATGGAGAAAAGTTTTCTGTTCGGTAGCCGCTCGCGTCTGAACGATCCGCAGAAACGTACCGACATATACTTTACCGGCGGTATATGGAACCAGACGCCGCATGAGTTCAGCTACGAGCGCGGTAAATTCGGCGGAAACCGCGAGTTCCTGGCCATGATGCGACAGGCCTTTACTGGCAATGCCGGTTCGTCGCGGAAGATTCTGATCGCAGGTTCGGGGCTGGTGGAGACTCTGAGCCGGTTCGATGCGGTGCGTGTGGCGGCTGCAAAGGATGCGGTGACTAAATGGGGGCTTGATTTCCAGGAACTGTGCTCAAAGTTCGGAACCCTCTACATAATCCATTCCGAGGTATTCGATATATGCGGACATGAGGACGACGGCATGGTGATAGATCCGCAATACCTGACCAAGTACAGCCACATTCCATTGTCGACGCAGAGTCTCGACCTGAAGGGGAGCGGACTGCGCAATACCGACGCGACCGTCATAACCGAGGCAAGCTGTCTGGTGCTGAGATATCCCGAGGCACACATGCGTATCGTTGCCAGAAATGCCGTACAAAGTGAATGATCTGTAGTAAGTGATATGTTATGGAGATTACGCTCACCCCCGATGAAATGCTCGAACGATGGCGCCTGTACCGCGCCATGGAACCATTGCGCGCCGACTGCGTTGTCGAGCGCACCGACGGCCTGGATATAGACACCATTCTGCGCATACAGATGCGCGCATGGTATCTTGACCTGCTTGATTTCGCCGACCCCGTGCGCCTGGCGCCTGTCGACGTGGCACCCCGGTCTATGCTTCTGCCTGAAGCCGATGGATCTGCCGTCATAACACTCCCTCCCGACTGCCGGCGGCTGCTGGAACTGAAAGTCGAGGGATGGGAGATTCCGGCAACGCTTACCGTACCCGGCACACAGCTTGCTCTCGAGCAGATGAACCCATATACACGTGGCAGCTGCCATGCTCCGGTGGCTGTAGTCAACCGGTTCCGATGCCGTATATATCCGCTGCCTTCACCTGGAGCGGCGATAGAATGGGCATTGGCGGCAGTGGCTCCCGCCGACGGATCATATTCGATGGACGACAGCGCTCTGGGACTCATCACTCCCGAATTGTGACTGCGATCCTTACTTCGATAATCATAATTCTATTTTTCTACTATGGAACAGAACATGGATTTGCTTGCGGCGGCGGCTTCGGCCTACTCGTCGGCCGCATATCTGCGGAAGCGCAGGCATCGATTCAAACAGTTTACCTACGGAGCGCAATGGGGCGACAGCGTCCGTGACCATGACGGACGCTGGGTGACTGAGGGCGAGATGGCGGCCCGCAACGGACGTGTGCCGATGACGAACAATATGATACGGCGGCTCGTCAAGAATATAGTAGGGCGTTTCAGGTCGGATCCCCCCGTACGCGGAGGGGTGCCCGATGATATCTCGGCGGCCAACCGTCTTGATGAGCTCGACAGCCGTATGCTCGAGGAGTTTCTGATTTCGGGATGCGCCATACAGCGTATATGCTGCGAGCGCCGCACGGCCGGATCCGGTGTCTGGGTCGACAATGTGGATCCGAGGCGTTTCTTCGTCGACCGGATGTCCGACCCCAGAGCCTCTGATGTGGAGATGGTGGGGATGATACGCGACATGAGTCTGTCGGAACTCCTCATGAGGTATAGCGGCGGTTGTGGCACGCGGGCAGGGGAGATCCGGAGTCTGTACGCGTCGGAGGCGGTGCCGTTGGGGAGTGCCGGAACTGATGCCATCGGGACAGAAGGCGGTGCCGGATTCGATTTTCTCCGCGGTGAGCCGGGACGTTGCCGGGTTATAGAAGTATGGACTCTCGATTCGGTGGAGCGATATCTGTGTCACGACCCTCTCGATGCTACGGTATACGCCGTCTCGCCGTCCCAGGTTGCCGTGTTGAAGCGTAAGAACAAGGGGCGCAGGCACCGTGGGCAGCCGGAGATCTCGATGAAGTGGGAGATTAAGGTCGGATGGAAATGCCGCGTGCTCGCGCCTACCGGACATATCCTCTACGAACAGGATTCCACATTGCCGGGAGGTACGCATCCGTTTGTGATGAAATTTTATCCTCTCACCGACGGCGAGGTGCACTCCTTTGTCGAGGATGTGATCGATCAGCAGAAATATGTCAACAGGCTCATCACACTCATCGACAATATAATGAGCTCATCGGCCAAAGGTGTGCTGCTGTTTCCGGAAGATCAGCTCGGTACCGGGTTGCAATGGAACGATGTGGCGCAGATGTGGTCGGCCTACGACAGCATCATTCCCTACAGGCCGCGTATCGGAGCGCCGCCTCCGCAGCAGATCGTATCGCATGGTGCCGATGCCGGTGCTTCGGAGCTGCTCAGACTCGAGATGAAGCTCTTCGAGGATGTGTCGGGTGTGGCCGGTGTGTTGCAGGGACGCACCGAGAGCGGATCGACATCGGCTCAGCTCTACGAGGCCCAGGTGCGCGCCGCTTCGGCCGCGATATACGATCTTCTCGCTTCGTTTGCCGACTTCCGCGCCACCCGCGACCGTCTTCTTATCGCCCTTGCGCCTCATGCAGGCCGGACGCCGGGGGATGACGTGTGATGTGCGGTCAGGCAAGATGCCGTGCCGTATCACATCACCGGCGATACCTCCTTGAATGCGAATGTGCTCCGGGTGCCGTCAATCTCCTCCAGTGTAAGGTGTCCCGTAGGGGCGACTTCGGCAATGCGTGCGTCGAAACAGCGGCCGCCGGCATCTTTCCACCGGTGTAGGCCTTCGCCGCGCCACAGCAGGGTGCGGTAGCGGCTGTGGAGCTCGTCGGCAGGGGTGTCGAGCAGAGTGAGTATGTTGGCGCAGAGGCGCCGGGCCATATCCTCTATGTCGTAAGTCCGGCCGGTAAGCTGCCGGAGCGACACAGGATTCGGGGCGTCGGATAGAAACTCCTGCTGGTTCACGTTGAGGCCTATTCCCGCTATAGAGCGGTCTACCGTGCGGCCTGTCAGCGAGTTCTCGATCAGGATTCCGCATATCTTGCGGTCGCCGGCATACACGTCGTTTGGCCATTTCAGGCGTACGTCATGTCCCGGAAGCAGAGGTGCTATGGTGTCGGCCACGCCTATGGCCACTGCTTCCGATATGGTGAACTGCGCGGCGGCGTCTATCTCATGCGGACGCAGCAGAAGCGACAGGGTCACATTCTGACCCGGAGCCGACTCCCAGCTGTTGCCGCGTTGTCCGCGGCCGGCAGTCTGCCGCCGGCAGAGTATGGCGTAGCCGTGGGGCGCGGAGGCGCCCATGGCAGCTAAGGCCGAATTAGTGCTCGGAGTCTCCTCTACGGTACGGAGCTGAACATCGTGTTTCATTCCGGAACGTCGGCTGTGAGAGTTCGGGAGCCGTCATCGGCCACTGTGATACGGCAGCGTATGGTGTCGTCCGGAAGAAGGTCGTCGACGAGTCCGGGCCACTCGATGAGGCAGAGCGCGCCGCAGTCGAGATAGTCCTCGAACCCTAAGTCCAGAGCCTCCTCAAGCGATTCCAGACGGTAGAGGTCGAAGTGGTATATGAGTTCGGCGGTGGTGTCGGAACGGTATTCGTTGGCTATGGCAAACGATGGGGAACCGGTGAGATCGCTCTCTACGCCCAGTTCGCGGCACAGGGCATTGATGAAGGTGGTCTTGCCTGCTCCCATCTCCCCTTCGAATGTGAGCACGGTGCGGTCTCCCATCAGGCCTATGAGCTGGCGTGCCGCTTCGGGAAGTGCCGCTGTATCGGCTATCTTTATCTCTGTTACCATGGTTGTTGTATTGGTTTATATTTTGTTGATTGGATTATTGTCGGTTCTGGAAAATATCTTACTTAGGGGTCATCGTGACTAACGGCACGATCATCTCCTCGAGCGAAATTCCGCCGTGCTGGAAGGTGCCGGTATAGTACTGGACATAATGGTTATAGTTGTTGGGATAGGCGAAGAAATCGCGTCCCCACGCAAACACATAGACCGAACTTACGTTGGGCGACGGCAGTCCGAAGCGGTCGGGGCGTTTTATCTCGTAGACCTGACGTGGATTGTAGCTGAGGTTCTTGCCGACTTTGTACCGGAGGTTGGTGTTGGTGTTGCGGTCGCCTACTATCTTCACCGGATTGTCTACACGTATAGTGCCGTGGTCGGTCGTAAGGATCACCTTGTAGCCTTTGGCTGCTATCTTGCGGAACAGATCTATGGCCGACGAATGGCGGAACCACGATTCGGTCAGCGAACGGTACGCGGCATTGCCGGAGGCCAGCTCGCGGATCATCCTGGATTCGGTACGGGCGTGGCTGAGCATATCGATGAAGTTGAGCACCACGACATTCAGGTCGTTGTGTTCCAGATTGGCAAATTCGCGTATGAGTTTCTCGCCAGCGACCGAATCATTTATCTTCGAATACGAGAACTTTACGCCTTTGCGGCGGAAACGCTCGAACTGTGTGGCTATGAGCGGCGACTCGTTGAGGTTCTTGCCTTCGTCCTCATCCTCGTCGACCCACAGTTCGGGAAACATCCGGGAGATCTGCGCCGGCATCAGCCCTGAGAATATGGCGTTGCGCGCATACTGGGTGGCTGTCGGCAGGATCGAACAGTAGGGATCCTCCTCGAATGTGAACAGCTCGCTCAGCAGCGGCCGCACTGTACGCCACTGATCCATGCGGAAGTTGTCGATGAGTATGAAAAATACTTTTTCCCCGGCGTCGAGCAGCGGAAACACTTTCTTCTTGAACAGATCGGGACTCATCATGGGACGGTCCGGAGCATCGGGCGAAAGCATCCAGTCCTCGTAGTGGCGGCGCACGAATTTGGCGAATTCAGTGTTGGCTTCGGTCATCTGGTGGTCGAGCAGCTCGCCCATACCGGTGTCGGCCGACGACAGTTCGAGATCGCGGTACACAAGACGTCCGTAGAGTTCGCGCCAGTCGTCGAAAGTCGATGCCGATGCTATGTCCGAAGTGATGGCGGCGAACTCGCGGCGGTAGTCGCCGGCCGCCTGTTCGCTGACAAGACGCTCCGAGTGCAGGTTTTTCTTGATTGACAGCAGGATCTGGTTCGGGTTGACAGGCTTGATGAGGTAGTCGGCAATCTTGTTGCCTACAGCCTGGTCCATGATGTTCTCCTCCTCGCTCTTGGTGATCATGATCACCGGTATGTCGGGTGCGGTCTGTTTGATGCGGCTCAGTGTCTCGAGTCCCGTGAGACCTGGCATATTCTCGTCGAGTATGATCAGATCGGGATGATTGTTCTCGACAATCTCGAGAGCGTCGCGGCCGTTGTTGACCGTGATCAGATCGTAGCCTTTCGAGCGGAGAAACATTATGTGGGGCTTCAGGAGGTCTATCTCGTCGTCAGCCCAGAGTATTGTATGTCGGTTGGCCATAGTGCTGGTGGTGTTACGGGTCAAACAATGGGTCGTCGCCTTCCGATCCCGACGGATATTCCGGCATAGGCGCCGGGGCAGGCTTGTGGGCCGCTTTCGGTTTCGCCGCGGGTGCTTCCGGCTTCGCTTCAGCCGATGTGTCAGGGACTTCCGGCTCCTGTGCGGTCTCGGTATCGGGTTGCTGCGACTGCTGTTCCTCGAAAATCTCGCGCTCCTCCTGTCCGGTGACATACTCGTCGGGCGGAAGTATGGCGGCGCGCGTCTCCTCCAGCGACTGTTCGCCTGTGTACTGGAAATACTCCTCGAACGACCGCCCCTGGCTCAGCAGAAGACGGAAATTGTCGGCGGCTATGACCACAGGACGTACCTGCGGCGGGAGCTGAAGGTGTTCGTCGGCCTCGAGCACGGTGCGGTAGTGGCTGAGTTCCCCGATATTGTCGAACCCGCGTATTATCAACAGTCCGAGCTGTCCGAAGTTCATCTGTTCCAGATCGAAGTCCTTGACCACGAACGACGCGAAGTTATGGCGGGCTATGTCGAACAGCAGCTGGTTGGCGCTTACCTCGCCCGCAGGATACAGGAGTACAAGCAGCTGGGGTATGTCGGGACTGAGATCGAACTCGAGCGGTGCGTCAGGATCGAATCCCTCTCCGGCTGTGGAGTCGTTTGTCAGCCGTGTGTCCCAGATCATGCCGCGCATGTTGGCCGATCCACCCTCGAGTTTGCGTCCGCGTGCCATCTGGCTCAGATATGACGATGCCAGAGGGGTGATGTCGGTGTCGGGATAACGTTCGAGAAGCTCGCGCAGGGTGGCGTTGAACTGTTCGGATTTCTTCTCGGTGACGTAGGCGAGCGCATGGAGGAACATGAATTTGGGCATGATCACGCTCAGGGGATACTGCCGCATCATCTCGTCGTAGGCTTCGTGTACGGCGGCATTGTCGTTTTCGAGATACGCGCGGTACGCCTCGTCATACATCTGCTGCTGTCGCTGCGGCATCGCTTTCAGATTTTCGAGATACCCGGGGTCGGTCATGGCCTGACCGTATTTCGACTCGGCGAAATCGCTGAGTATAAGTTGCCGCCAGTGTTCGGCCTCGGCTGTCTGTCCGCGGCGCATGTACATCAGGTACAGGTTGTAGTAGACATCCAGACGGTATATGTTGTCGGGATAGCGCGACAGCAGCCTGTCCCACTCGGAGCGGGCGCTGCCGTAGTCCTCGAGTTTGTCCTTGAGTATGATGCCCATGTTGTAAAGCCCCTCCTGGATGATATCGTTGGCAGTCAGCCGTTCCTGGTCGGTCATCGGTATCTGGGCGAGGTAATATTCCGGGTAGTGGGGATCGGAGGCGCGTTCGGCCTCGTTGCCGGTGCTTTCGCTGTCAGGCGTCTTGCTGCTGTCGTCAGGCTGCCGGTCGCTGTCGGTATCGTCGTCGTCCTCAGTGTTCTCGCTGTCGAAGTCGGAAAAACTGAACGCCGATTTGTTGCGGCGGCGCCAGTCATCCTCGAGTTTGCGGCTTCCCCAGCGCTTCTGGAAGTCTGATCGTCCGGCGTTGAGGGTGGCCGTATTGTAGAAATACCAGGAGTCGTCGGTGTTGAGGTTGAACGTCGACGGAGCGTTGGCGCTGTTGCCGAACGGATTGCCGTTGGCAGCCTGTTCGGCCAGATATGCCTCGCGGCGGGCTGCTTCCTCCTCCTCTTTCTCGCGCTTTTTGAGGTCGTCTATTATCTTGTCGATGACTTTCATGCGCTCCTCCTCGGTCATTGCCCCGAGACGCAGCAGCGAGTCCTGGAGCACGACATTGTTGGAGTACACGGCAAGCTCGTCGAGCACATCGGAGCGGCGGCGCAGAGAGTCGATTCCGGGATAGCTGTCGGGAAGCACAGGTATCGCCTCGGAATAGCGCGGCTGTGCCAGATCGTATCGTCCGCGGTCGAAGTACAGCCCGCCCAGGGTGATCTGGCTTATGGCTTTCTCTATGCCGGAACGTGTCGACTTGTCGGCGGCGAGTATATAGTTCTCGATCGCATTGGCCGTATCGCGCCGGCTCAGATACAGGTTGCCGATGGCATAGTAGATCTGGTCCAGGTACTCTTTGTTGCGGTCATAGCGGGTCATGCGCCGCAGGGCTTTAACCTCGGGCATTATGTCGGCTCCGGTATATACCTCGCTCTGGTGTATCCTGGCGTTGAATTTGGTGCGGTAGTCGGCTCCCGATGCCGAACCGGCCTTGCGGTATGCCTCGTATGCCTCGGCCTTTTTGCCCAGACGGGCGTTGACCTGTCCGAGCAGAAACCACAGGCGGGTGCGCTGCGGCCCTTTTGCGGATCGGGCGGCCTCGCGCAGATACGGTATCGCTGCCTCGTAGTCGCGTGAGCGTATATGGTAGTCGGCTTCCACGGTGTTGTACAGTCTGCGCAGATCGGTCGATGTGAGATCGGTGTCCTTGATGCGCCGCAGTATGGTCTCGGCCTCGAACAGCCAGTCCATGGCCACATAGCTCCGTGCCTGCCACAGGGCTGCTTCGGTGACTGTAGCGGTGAGCCATTTGAAGTGGCGCGTGACGTAGTAGAACGTGGAGGCGGCGCCGAGGAAATCGCCGTTCATGTACTGGCTGCGTCCCATCATCATCCAGGCGTTGTGGAGAAACGGATTGTATTCGTCGCGTTTGAGCCATGCCTTGTAGGCCGGATCCGACGATTTGCCCGGTTTGCGCTTTGGGCGCTTCTTGATCGAATGGAGCTGTATGGCTTTCTGAGCTTTCTCTATGGACCGGTCGAAATTTCCTGTGGGCTGTGGCGCCTGCGCCACACCGCGCATCTCGGCGGGATGCACCGGCACCAGCGACGTGTAGTCGTCCTGATACGAGCGCTCCATGTCGCGGAGTGTCTCGCGGTAGTGTTCGTCGCCGTTGAAATATACGTTGTAGCGTGTTATGAATGCCTGGTAGTTGCGCGATGCTGCGGTGTTCTTGCGTGTTGAGCAGGAACATACGGCCATGAGGGTCACGGCTGCGGCGATGGCGTATATGACACGGCACAATCTCACTCTGTGATAACGGTTTTGCGGTATGTTTTATTGTCGTGCCGGACGGCTGGCGGAGATGTGACGGCTGGCGGCGGCTACAGCGTAGACGGCGACCTGCAGGAGCACTATGATGGCGGCGCACGGCACGTCGATTACTGCGGCGAGGGCGAGGCCTCCGATTCCGGTGATCATCGAGACCGCCACCGAGACTGCGGCCATGCGGCCGAAGCGTCGGCAGAATGTTTCGGCCACCATCTGCGGCAGTGTCAGCATGGCCATGAGCAGCATGATGCCGACAAGTCTGATAGTCAGTACTATGCACACAGCCACAAGCGCTGTCATGGTGTAGTTGATGAACCGTACAGGCAGGCCGCTTACCTGAGCGAAGTCGCGGTCGAACGCGCAGGCCACGATATAGCGGAAGTTAAAACCGAAAAATATCAGCAGCACTGCGGTGTAGATGGCGAATGCCCACAGATCGGAACTGGTGATGGTAAGGAGGTTGCCGAACAGGAATGCGTTAAGCTCAGGCACATATCCGGGCGACAGGAATACGAACAGCACGCCCACGGCCATGCCGAGAGCCCAGACCACGGCTATCGCCGAGTCTTCGCGGACACGGCCGCGTGAGGAGATCCACTCCACCGAGGCCGATGACCCGACGGCAAACAGTGCCGCCATGACTACCGGGTTGATTCCGAGCCAGTAGCCAAGACCAAGACCGCCGAAACAGGCGTGGGTCACGCCTCCGCACAGCGATACCATGCGGCGCGATATTATATAAGTGCCTATAAGCCCGGCGGCGATGCTTATTATGGCTATGCCGGCGAGCGCGTTCTGGAAGAAAGTATATTGCAGGAGCGATGTCATGGGGCAGAGGCTGGTGTCGGATCGGATATGAGCATAAGCAGCTCGTCGCGGAGTTGTTCCGGCAGGAGTATGCCGCGCATCTCTATGCTCTGGGTCCATGGCATCACGTCGGCGGGCAGCAGCGTAAGCATTACGTCGCGGAACTCGTCGGTTTCGTCCGAGGTATAGCTGTCGGCCGCCCGGCCTGCGAAGCGGTCGAGTTCCTCGTCGTCGAAATACACCGGCTTTGCCGGCGGCAGCCCTTTCTCGCATATGGCGTGTGTGCCGCAGCATACCTCCGGGGCTGATTCTTCGGCTGGAACGGTCTCCGTAGCGGAGTCGCCGGATCCGTAGCCGCCTGTCAGCCGATGGTGCGCATAGAGTGCCATTCCGGCTGCGGCGAGAGCTGCGAGTATGATGAAGAATACGGTCATCAGGCTTCCTCAATGGTGAATCCGGCGTGGCGCAGGTCATCCCAGAATCCGGGATACGATTTGGTCACGACTTCGATGTCGTTGATCTGCAGTCCTGGCATATAAAGGGCGGCGGGGGCGAATGCCATGGCCATGCGGTGGTCGCAATAGGTGTCGACTGCCGGTGCTTCGTACACCGGATAGCGGCGTCCGTCCCAGAATATCACGCTGTCGTCCTCGATCACTATGGGATAGCCCATCTTTAAGAGTTCGTCGGCGAGAGCCTGGAGGCGGTCGGTCTCCTTGATGCGGAGGTTGCCGAGACCGCCGAACCGGAACGGGATCGACAGCAGACAGCATGTCACGGCCAGAGTCTGGGCTATGTCGGGGGTACCGCTGAGGTCGGCTATGAGACGTGCTCCCGGATCGGGTGTCGGAAGCAGTTCGAGGGCTCCGTCTTCCTGCCATTCGTGGGTGAGGCCGGTCACTTCCATCAGTCGGGCTATGCCGGCATCGCCCTGCCGGCTGTCGGGCCTGAGTCCGCGGAGAGTGATGAATCCCGACGATAGCGCCGCGATCTCGAACCAGTACGAAGCGGCGCTCCAGTCGGCCTCGACGCTTTCGGATGCCGGGGTGTAGGTGCCGGGAGCCACTCTGACGCTTGTCGGGGTGGTATCGACTTCGGCTCCGCGTTCGCGCATCATGCCGACGGTCATGTCGATGTAGGGGCGCGAGGTCACGTCGCCTTCGAGCGTGAGCGTGAGTCCCTGTTCCATGACGGGAGCGATCATGAGCAGAGCCGATATGTACTGCGAGCTTACCGATCCGTCTATGGCTATGGCTCCGCCGTGCAGACGGCGTCCGCGGATGGCCAGCGGCGGGAATCCTTCCTCACCGGCATAGTCTATGTCGGCTCCGAGCGAGCGCAGGGCATCAACCAGCGGACCTATGGGGCGCTGCCGCATGCGTTCAGTGCCGTCTATGGTCACTGTCCGCTCCGGGGTGGCTGCCATCAGGGCAGTGAGGAATCGCATGGCGGTGCCGGCGGCGCCTATGTCGATGCGGTCGGCAGTAGGGTCGGCGAGTGCGCCGATCATCACGTCGGTATCGTCGCACTTGGCTACTGCGGGATGTGCCGGTGAGCCGGGAGTGAGGGCATCGAGTATGAGCGCGCGGTTCGAAATGCTTTTCGACAGCGGCAGGGTGATCTCGGTCTCGATCAGTTCCTCGGGAGGGTATATCTTGTAGTTCATCGCAGTGTCATTGTTTGAGAGCGGCGGGGAGTGCCGAGAGTGCTTTAAGGAGAGCGGCGCGCGGCATGGCTACGTTGAGGCGCATGAATCCTTCGCCCTGCTGTCCGAACATGGTGCCGTCGTTGAGGGCTACGCGTGCTTTGTGAAGCAGACGGTCGATCAGTTCCTGCTGGGTGTAGCCCAGGGCGCGGCAGTCGAGCCATACGAGGAATGACGCTTCGGGACGGACAGGGTGTACCTGTGGCAGCTCGCGTGCGAAAAATTCCTCTACGGCGGCTATATTGCCTTCTATATAAGGTATGAGTTGCGAAAGCCATTCCTCGCCATGGTGGTAGGCGGCGTCGGTGGCTACGATGGCGCCGAGCGGCGGTTCGCAGAAGTGGTTGGCCTCGAGCCATCCGAAGAACGGCTCGCGCAGCTGCGGGTTGCGCACGAACATCCAGGAGCTGCACATGCCGGGAATGTTGAATGTCTTCGACGGAGCTCCGAGCGATACGGACACGGCAGCAGCGTCGTCGCTGACCGATGCAAACGGGATGTGGGGCCGTCCGTAGAGCATGAGATCGCCGTGGATCTCGTCGGAGACCACTATGCAGCCTGCGCGGCGTGCGGCGGAGGCTACGCGCCGCAGGGTCTCGGTATCCCACTGCAGTCCTATGGGGTTGTGGGGGTTGCAGAGTATCATCATGCGCGGGCGCTCCTCTTCCATGAGGCGTTCCAGTTCGTCGATATTCATGGAGTAATGGCCGGTGGCTTCATCGCGCAGAAGCGGGTTGGCAAGCACCTGGCGCTTGTTTCCCTCGATGACCTGACGGAAAGGATGGTAGACCGGCGGCTGGATGAGGATCTTGTCGCCTTCACGGCTGAAATAGTTGACGGCGAATGCGATACCGGCCACGACTCCGGCCACGAATGTCAGTTCCTCGCGTTTCACGTCGAGGGCGTGGCGCCGTCGGAGCCATCCGGTTATAGACTCCCAGTAGCTGTCGGGAGCGGAACAGTAGCCGAGCACCGGGTGGTCGAGGCGTTGACGCAGGGCGTCGGTTATGTCTGGACACACGGCGAAGTCCATGTCGGCTATCCATAGGGGAGTGAGGTCGGTACATCCGAACCATTCCTGCAGGCAATCGCATTTGATAGCGCCCGTGCCCCTTCGGTCTATCACACTGTCGAAATCGTATTTTACCATATCTGCGCGCATTTGGTGTGTGCAAAATTAGCGAATCGGTTGCGTGATAACAAATAAAAGTAACCGATATGTCTATTTCAAAAGCGATTCTGTGTTCGGACCGCTCTCAAGTATGCCCATTTGGTGGATGGCAATTTTATTCAGTTGCACAAGTCGTTCGGACTGAGGTATATTTTGCTGAATAAGCAGTGCATTTATGTTCTCCATATTTGACAGGCATATAAGTTCATTTATCGAAGCATAGTCTCTTATGTTGCCTTTTAGATCAGGATGTGCTTCTTTCCATTGTTTTGCTGTCATACCGAACATGGCCATATTAAGGATGTCGGCTTCATTGGCATAAATTATACTTGCTTGTTTTGGCTGGATTTCAGAGGGGATAAGTGTATGTTTAATGGCATCAGTATGTATTCGGTAATTTATTTTTGATAATTCGCGCTTTGCAGACCATCCCAATGCTTTTTGTTCTTCCGCTTTAAGTCTCTGAAACTCTTTGACTATGTATAGTTCAAACTCGACAGAAATCCAACTTGCAAATTTGAAAGCTATATCTTTATGGGCAAATGTTCCGCCATAACGTCCTGATTTTGATGTTAATCCGATGGCATTGGTTGTTTCAATCCATTTCTTAGGCGAAAGGGTGAATGCATTTAATCCGGCTTCCTTTCTAAACACCTCGAATTCGAGGTGTTTAAAATCGGGGTTGTATAGGCTTTCCCAAATACCCAGAAACTCAATGGTATTACGGTTTCTCATCCAATTTCCAATGACGGCAGTCGGATCATCGCTTTTGTGTCGTGCCAGATCGGTAATAGACACATAATCCTCGCCATTTACATTGATAATGGTTATATCGGTATTTTGCACTATAATTTTTGCCATGATAGTTGTTGCGATTGGTATAATGCAAAGATAACTAATTTGGATGTCTATTTCAAAAGTGATTCTGTGTTCGGACCGCTCTCAAGTATGCCCATCTGGTGGATGTGGGTGAACGCGGGGTTCCTGCGCATCTCCGATGCGCTTGTTTGTGGGGGCGATGGCTTTCCCCATGCATTGCTGCATGGGGTTTCGCATGCTGCGGGTCTCCGACCCGCGGTTACTCTGATGCGTTTGTTTGTGGGGAGGGAGGCTTTCCCCATGCATGACTGCATGGGGTTTCACATGCTGCGGGTCTCCGACCCGCGGTTACTCTGATGCGTTTGTTTGTGGGGGAGGTGGCATCCCCATGCATTGCTGCATGGGGTTTCGCATGTTGCGGGTCTCCGACCCGCGGCGCTCCGACGCGCTTGTTTTGAGGGCGATGGTCTCCGATCCGCGCCACTCCGATGCGCTTGTTTTGTGGGGGAGGTTTTCCCCATGCATTGCTGCATGGGGTTTCGCATGCTGCGGGTCTCCGACCCGCGGCGCTCCGACGCGCTTGTTTTGAGGGCGATGGTCTCCGATCCGCGCCACTCCGATGCGCTTGTTTTGTGGGGGATTTGTTATATTTGCGGGAAATAATGAATTTGTGATATGAAAAGGACTATGTGGAGGGCGCTGGCGCCCGTTGTTGCGGCTCTGACGGCCGGTATGGTTTCGTGCGGTGGCCGCGGAAATGCGGGTGGCGCTGCCGATGTTTCGGCGGAGAGTGCCGGAGGTGCTGTTGTGTTCCTTACCGATTCGGTGGGCTGTTCGGATTCATTGATGCTCGGCGGCTGCAGGGCTACGGTGAAGATCTCGGGACTTTATCCGGATGACGGCGAGACTGCATGTACGGACAGCGCCCGTGCGTGGGTGGCCACACGCCTCTCGTTTGCTTCCGGTTCCAGCGGTGTGCCTCTGTTCGTGCCGACGGCTGCGGAGATTGCCGACGGCCAGACGCTGGCCAATGCTACGGCGAGTGCGCTTATGGCGATGGCCCGTGGCGATTTCGAGGATTTCGAGCGTGACAGCATACGGGTGTCGTATGAGTTCGAGTGTCGTTTCAGGCCTGTGTTCGTGAGCGACAGCCTGCTTACGTATTCATATTCTGGATATGTGTATCAGGGCGGTGCCCACGGCGGTGCGGCTGGCTTAGGTCAGACGTTCAACCGTATGAGCGGTGAGGCGCTGACGTTTGCCAACTCTATAGAGCCTTCGGCTACGGATGATCTGAGGGCGATGATCCGCCGTGCTTTGTGGACCCAGTATTTCACGACGGAGACCGATGGGGATGGCGATATGACTCTGCGCGATGTTCTGCTGATCGATCCCGATACACTGCCGCTGCCGTCGTGTGCTCCGGAGTTTATGGCTGATGGTGTGCATGTCACATACCAGCAGTATGAGATAGCGTGCTATGCTGCCGGTATGCCTTCGGTGGTGCTGCCTTACGATTCGGTAGCTCCTCTTATGCGTCCGGCGATCGTGCGGTTGCTGCCGCGTTGATTTTTTCCTGCGCGTCTCCGACGCGCTTGTTTGTGGGGGCGATGGCTTCCCCCATGCATTGCTGCATGGGGTTTCACATGCTGCGGGTCTCCGACCCGCGGCACTCCGATGCGCTTGTTTTTGAGGGCGGTGGCTTTCCCCATGCATTGCTGCATGGGGTTTCGCATGCTGCGGGTCTCCGACCCGCGGTTACTCAGATGGGCTTGTTTGTGGGGGAGGTTTTCCCATGCATTGCTGCATGGGGTTTCACATCTTGCGGGTCTCCGACCCGCGTTTACTCCGACGTGTTTGTTGTGGGGGCGATGGTCTCCCCATGCATGACTGCATGGGGTTTCACATGTTGCGGGTCTCCGACCCGCGTCTACTCCGATGTGCTTGTTTTTTGAGGGCGGTGGTCTCCGACCCGCGTCTACTCCGATGTGCGGTAGTGGCGCGGTTATAACGTTTTTTAACGGAGGTGTGGCGTGTTTACGGCACACCTTTTGTTGTATATTTGCCAATGAAAAGTTGATAATATTTCAACTGTGAGAAACACACTTTTTGTAACCTAACTATATCTGATCTATGGGAAACACAAACCGCGTATTCCGCATGCAGCGTGATCTCGATATGAGGATTGCCGCGCGCAAGATTATGAACCGGCATCGTGGTGAGGATCTGCCGTTCGGGCGTCTGGTCGATCTGACGCTCGAATCGGCGGCTCCCGGCTATTATCTGTCGGCTGATTATGCCGTGAGGATGCTGTCGCAATACCGCAGGGGGTTGCTGCCGGAATCGACCGGAGAGCTGAAGGTGCTTATGTGGCGGGAGCTGAGCGGGCGAGTGGATGATGTGATGCGTCATTACCGTATAGGGGATCTGGCAACCGCTGTGAGGTATGTGCTGGCGCTCGGCGATGCGTCGCGTTTTTTCGTGAGCCGCGATGTCGCGACCCGTATTCTGGCCCGTCCGTGGGTGGCAGGCGGAAAGGGGGTGCGGCGATGAGGATGGCGTTGGCTGCTGCGGTGTCGATAGCGGGCATTCTCGCCGGATGCCGTAGCGCGAGGGTTGACCGTGTGGAGGCTGTGTCGGGTGTCATGGAGGTGGATTCGGCGGCTTTGTCGGTGAGGATGGCGGCGATGGAACGCTGTGTCGACCGTGATATATCGGTGCGCAGGCTGAGGGTGGAGCGGAGTGCTGCCGGCGATACCGTTGTGACATTGACGGTGGTCAGCGGCCGCAGCCGCGAGGGGGAGGAGCGTCGCGACACAACGGTGACGGTGGCTGGAATGAGGTCGGAGGCGACGGTATGCGGGGAGAGTGTCGAGGAGCACACGTCCGCACCCGGTGTGCCGTGGTGGGTATGGGTGCTGGCTGCCGGTCTGGCAGCAGCCGCTTTGCGGCGGTGATCGGTGCGGGATCGTCGCTGACAGGGGATATAACAGTAGTTTAACTGAATAACGATTTTTTTTTATGGAAGAATATGTGATGGAGATTGGATATGAGGCCGTTGCCGACGAAGTGTATGCGCTGGCGGCTTTGAGATATGTGAGTGCCGGTGATGCCGGCGATGTACGCCCGGCGTTGCTGACACGCGGACACGGAGAGCTGCTCAGGGCGGCGGTGGCCGATCAGTTTGCCATGCTTGCGGCGGAATTGATACGGCTGGTGGATGATGTCGATACCGACGATATGCGTCTGACACTGCGCTCCGGCGCGGTGTTTCCGTCAGGTGCTGTGACTGCTCTACGGCGCGGGCTTGAACATGTGCTTGCCCTGCGTGTGATGGAATCGGCGCTGTCGGGTTCTGACGCGGACAGGTATGCCTCCGCAGCCGAAGCGGCAATGGTGTCGCTCCGTGTGATGATGGCCGGTTCCGTGCCGTTGCGCCGTCAGTGTCATCTGTAATGATGTATAAACCGGAACTTTTTATATCTTTGCAGAGTTATGAGAATAGTGATACAGCGTTGCCGCAGGGCATCGGTCAGTGTGGCCGGCGAGACGGTCGGTTCCGTAGGCACGGGCATGGCTGTGCTTGTGGGCGTGGAGTCCGGCGACAGCATGGACGATGCGGTGTGGCTTGCGGCCAAGACAGCAGGTCTGCGCATATTTTCTGATGCAGCCGGAGTGATGAATCTGCCGCTCGGCGAGGTAGACGGACGTGTGCTTGCCGTGAGCCAGTTCACACTTACCGCCTCGACCCGCAAAGGAAACCGCCCGAGCTACATCAGGGCGGCGCGTGGCGCCGAGGCCTCGGCTCTGTACGACGCCTATTGCGCGGAGGTGGAGCGCCTGACGGGCACGGAGGTGGCCCGCGGTGTGTTCGGCGCCGACATGCAGGTGGAGATTCTCAACGACGGCCCGGTGACGATAATAATCGACTCGCGTCTTCGCGAATGAGATATGTATATTATGAACCAAAACGATAGTACGAAGATGAACGACAAATTCCAGCAGGCAGTGGCCGACAGCCACGTGACAGTTGACGATACCCAGGTGAAAGCGGCTGTGGAGAAGATCCTGGCCGAGCATCTCGATGAGAATATGAATCAGGATGTATACCGCTTTCTGTTCAATACGATCGATCTGACCACGCTTAAATCGACCGATTCGCCGCAGTCCGTAGCTGCATTCACCGAGCGAGTGAACGCATTCGACGAGGAGCATCCCGAGTTGCCCAATGTGGCGGCTATATGCGTGTATCCCAATTTCGCGCAGATAGTCCGTACGGTACTCGACGTGAGCGATGTGGAGATAGCGTGTGTGAGCGGCTGTTTCCCGTCGAGCCAGTCATTTATCGAGGTGAAGGTGGCCGAAACGGCTCTTGCTGTCGAAGGTGGTGCCGATGAGATCGATATAGTGCTGAATCTCGGCAATTTCCTCGACGGAGACTGGCAGGAGGTATACGACGAGATCAGCGAGCTCAAGCATTCGGCCCGTGGCGCTAAGGTCAAAGTGATACTCGAGACCGGCGCACTCAAGACGGCCGAGAATATCCGTGCGGCTTCTGTGCTGTCGCTGATGGCGGGAGCGGATTTTCTGAAGACCTCGACAGGCAAGGAGTATCCCGGTGCATCGCTGGAGGCGGCTTATGTGATGGCTCAGTGCATAAAGGAACATCATGAGGCCACAGGCCGGATGGTAGGCTTCAAGGCCGCCGGAGGCGTGGCATCGACACGCGATGCGGTGGCTTACTATACGGTGATCAAGGAGGTTCTCGGCGAGTCATGGCTCACTAACGAGTACTTCCGTCTTGGAGCAAGCCGTCTCGCCAACACACTGCTGGGCGACATCCTTGGCAAAGAAACCAAATTCTTTTGATGAAATACTGGATTATAATTGAAAACAGGCAGCACGGCCCTCTGACGTCGGAAGAGATAGCGGCGTTGGGGTGGCTGCGCCGCGACACCCCTGTATGGCACGAAGGTCTGGCGGGCTGGGTCACTGCCGATGAGGTCGATGAACTCGCGGCTCTGCTGCGTCCCCCGTCGGGCAGGCCTGCCGCTCCGGCGCCTGTATGTCCCGGAGCTTCCGCGTACGGCAACGGCCACCGGTGGGTGCAGGCGCCGGTAGTGAACGTAGAGCCGGAGCCTGAATCTTTTCTGCTGTGGTCTATTCTGACCACGATATTGTGCTGCATACCTACAGGAATCATAGCGATAATAATGTCGACACGCGTATCGGGGCGTTATGCCTGCGGCGACTACGAGGGCGCACGCCGAGCGTCGCGTGCGGCCGAGCTGTGGGTTGTGGTCACGATTACGGTCGGACTGGTAGCGGCTCCGTTTGTGACGCTGCTCGGCATGGTCTGACGCGCGGCCGGTGTCCGGATGTTCCGGTGCCGGTATGGATTATTATATAAGGAATGATAATAACAGCGAGCAATATAATGCTTGTGGTGGCGATACTGCTGGCACTGAGCGTGGTTGTCGGCAAGGCGGGCAACCGTTACGGCATGCCTGCCCTGTTGTTGTTTCTCGGCGTAGGCATGATGGCCGGTGTCGACGGCTTCGGCATACAGTTCGACAGTGCTGAAGCGGCACAGTTCATAGGCATGATCTCGCTGAGCATCATCTTGTTTTCGGGCGGAGTCGATACGCGCTTCTCGGATATCAGGCCGATACTGGGGTCAGGACTCGTGCTTGCTACTGTAGGTGTGCTGCTTACCACGGCAGTGACCGGCACGTTTATCCACTGGATGTTTCGCGCAGTGGCTCCTGAATATGCTTTCGGGTGGAAAGAGTCGATGCTTCTTGCGGCCGTAATGTCGTCGACCGATTCGGCATCGGTGTTCTCTATCCTCAATAGCTCCCGCACCGGGCTTACGCAGCGCCTGAAACCCACTCTCGAACTCGAGAGCGGCAGCAACGACCCGATGGCCTATCTTCTGGTCATAATCATAATATCGATGATCGAAGGCGACGCTCAGGGAGCCGGAGCCGTCTACACGCTCTGGTCCAATCCGGTGACCATGCTCGCCGGTCAGCTGGCCATGGGTGCCGTCGGCGGAGTGGCCATAGGCTACGCATCGGTATGGGTGATCAACCATCTGAAGGTCGACAATGAGTTCCTGTATCCGGTTATGATGATAGCATGCGCGTTTTTCGCATTTACCATCACCGGAATGATCGGCGGCAACAGCTATCTGGCCGTATATATAGCCGGTCTGGTGGTCGGAAACCGCAAGCTGGCGCTGAAAAAGACCATAACCACGTTTTTCGGAGGCTTCACCTGGCTGGTGCAGATAATCATGTTCCTGTCGCTCGGCCTGCTGGTGAATCCCCATGAGCTGATCGACAGCCATATACTGGTGCCGGGTCTTCTGCTCGGTGTGTTCATGATACTCGTGGGGCGTCCGGTGGCGGTTATGTTGTGTCTGCTTCCTTTCGGCCGCCGCTACAGCTGGAAAGCGCGTATATTCGTCTCGTGGGTTGGACTGCGCGGAGCCGTCCCTATCATCTTCGCCACATACGCGCTTATGTCGCCGTCGGTGCTTCATGCGCGGTTCATGTTCAACATGGTGTTTTTCATAACCATACTGTCGCTTCTGATACAGGGCACCACAGTGACGCGTATGGCCCGGTGGCTCGGACTCAGGGAGCCGATGCATGAGAAGCAGTTCAATGTGGATCTTCCCGACGAGATCACGGCAGCCATGGTCGAATGGGAGGTGCATCCGTCGCTTCTGGTATCGGGCGACAGACTCCGTGACATCACATTGCCCCCGTCGACGCTTGTGATCATGGTCAAGCGGGGCGGCCGTTATCTCGTGCCTACAGGCAACACACGCCTTTATCTCGATGACAAGCTGCTGCTTATCGCGCAGGAGGAGGCGCATCTTACGGAACTTCTCAAAAGCAAATAGCGGTCGGGCATGTAGGCAGCGCAGCCGCGCCAGATAATTATGCAGACATCTCCCCGAGACTGAAAAATCCGATCGTTAAAATGGCAAAAAATGAGAATTCTATCCGTTTTTACATGGTATATCGGAAAAATAAGTATCTTTGTTGATTGATTTACATTATGACCCGCAGACTGACAAGAGTGAAGATACATCATGAAGGCGTGAATATACTCATAATATTCATGCTTCTTCTGCTTGCGGTCAATATTCCCGTATGGTTCCTGTGGCGTCCGGCGGGCATAGCATTGTCAGTCGTATCGGCCATATTCTATCTGCTTGTCGTCAACTTCTTCCGTTCGCCGAAACGGCATTTTCCTGGCGACGGACATAATGTGGTCGTATCCTCGGCCGACGGCACCGTGGTGGCTCTTGAGGAGACGTACGAGAATGAATATCTCCACCGGCGTGTGATACAGCTGTCGGTGTTCATGACTGTGCTTAATGTCCATGCCAACTGGTTTCCGGTCAACGGCGAGGTCATATATACGAAACATCATCCGGGACGTTTTCTCGCGGCATATCTCCCGAAATCGAGCACTGAAAACGAACGATCCACGATAGTGATACGCGCCGAGAACGGGCAGGACATACTCATGCGTCAGGTAGCCGGAGCCATGGCCCGACGCATAGTCACCTATGCCGAACCGGGGGTCGAGGCCTCAATAGAGGACCACATGGGCTTCATCAAATTCGGGTCGCGTGTGGATCTGTATCTGCCACTCGATGCCCGCATACTCGTCAAGATCGGCGACAAGACCACCGGAGGAATCACCGAGGTGGCACGATTAATGGACACAGACAACTGACCCCATGACCCATAAAATCAAAGGAGAGATCCCAAACACGATAACATGCCTTAACCTCCTGTGCGGATGTATGGCCGTAATATCGGCGTTCGGAACCGGACCGTCATACGGCATCGAAAGCTATCAGTGGGCATTCATATTTATAGGGCTGGCGAGCATATTCGACTTCTGCGACGGAGCGATGGCGCGTCTGATACACGCATACTCTCCGCTGGGCAAGGAGCTCGACTCGCTGAGCGACCTCGTCAGCTTCGGACTCGCACCCGCCATGCTGCTGTATGTGACCATAGGCAGCCTTTCGTCCATCCACTGGATGCCTTATACGGCTCTTGCCATAGCTATATGCGGCGGCATACGTCTGGCGAGATTCAACGTCGACACACGTCAGACCACTGAATTCATAGGTCTTCCGATACCGGCAAACGCCATATTCTGGGTAGGAGCGATAGCGTTCATGCACCAATACGGTTATCCCTCCGACTGGATCGTGGCCGGAGCCATAGCGCTGATGTCATGGCTCATGCTCGCGCCTATGCGCATATTCTCGCTGAAGTTCAAGAATTTCGCCCTGCGTCCCAATATAATGCGCTATGCGATACTCGCGGCGGCGATAATTTCGGTTTCGGTATTCGGACTGCCGGGATTTTCACTCGCAATTTTGTTATATATTCTAGCAGCAGCCATATATAACCTCATTTCAAGAAAAGACTGATGTTTATTTCATATCTGCTGATAGGAATCATTTTATGGTTCATTATCAAAATATACATATCAGTACGTGACGCCAAGCGCAGGGCAAACGACCTGTTCGGTCAGTTCGGAGCCCGCACGGCAGAGCGTCCCCGCGAGCGTAAAGCCGGGTGGAGCAGCATGTCTGCACCGAAGCGGAAAAAGATCGACAGCAGCATAGGCGAGTACGTGGCCTTCGAAGAAATATCCGATACGAAGGGATCGGCGGCATCCTCGTCCGATGGCGGCAGAACCGACACCGGCATCGAAGTCGAACAGCAGGTCACCGACGTCGAATGGGAGGATATAAAGTGATGGAACTTTATGACTTCCTGCGCCGTGTGCGCCTCAACAACAACCGCGAATGGCTTGCGGCGAACCGTGACGAGTACGACTACCTGCGCCGCCGTTGGCTCGGGCAGGTCGATACGCTCATAGAATATGTCAGCGAATGGGAACCGGCCATGGCCTCGCAGACAGCGAGATCAGCGGCCTACCGTTTTGCCCGCGACACACGGTTTTCGCAGGACAAGTCGCCATATAAGACATACTTCTCCGCACTTCTCAGCCCATGGGGACGAAAGGCCGAGCGGGCCGCATATTACCTCCATATGGGTCCGGATGATCCAGACGGAGATCCTGCCGCTACAGGTTCGGGAGTATATGGCGGTATATGGTGTCCGTCGTCGGCCATATTGAAGAAACTGCGCCATGCCATAGTCGACAATATAGAGGAATTTGAAGCGATCTGCTCCGCGCCCGACATGCACCGGCATTTCTCCGGATGGCTTGGCGAACGTCTGAAGACGATCCCTCAGGGGTGGGATCGCAATCATCCGCAGGCCGAAATCCTGCGCCTCAAAGAGTACGGGCGTTTCAGTCCTGTCGACGAATCGGTATTCGGCAGTCCCGACTGGCCGCGCATAGTCTCGGCGCGCATGCGCATGCTCAAGCCTCTCGTCGATTTTCTCAACTATTCCATCGACGAAGATACGGGCATGCCCCAAGTCTGACAAAGACATTTCCGGCTGAATGATCTGTTATGGCCGGAATCCATGCCAGTGGCAGGAAGCGGTCACGCTTTTGGCGAGGCTCTGCCATGTATTCGATGCTTTTTTATGCTGTAAAGCAGAACTTTTAGGTGCGTAATTTGGTTTTTATGGCAAATTGCTATAATTTTGCATCGGATCGGTTTCGGGATGATAGCGAAACCGCTCGTCAACTATTATTTTATAACCACTATGAGCCAACCATTACGAAGCGCCGCCAGCACCCAGGGCCGCCGCATGGCCGGAGCCCGCGCTCTCTGGCGCGCCAACGGCATGAAAGAGGAGCAGATCGGCAAACCGATAATAGCGATAGTCAATTCGTTCACACAGTTCGTTCCGGGACATACCCATCTGCACGAGATCGGCCAGATTGTAAAGGCCGAGATCGAGAAACTCGGATGCTTTGCCGCAGAGTTCAATACAATAGCCATCGACGACGGCATAGCGATGGGTCATGACGGCATGCTGTATTCACTGCCTTCGCGCGATCTGATAGCTGACAGTGTGGAGTATATGGTCAATGCCCACAAGGCCGACGCCATGGTCTGCATAAGCAACTGCGACAAGGTCACTCCCGGCATGCTTATGGCCGCCATGCGTCTGAATATCCCGGCGATTTTCGTGAGCGGGGGTCCTATGGAGGCCGGAAAGCTCGGCGACCGTGCGCTCGATCTGATCGACATCATGATCGACTCGGCCGACGAGAGTGTCGACGATGATACAGTGCGTCAGCTCGAACAGCACGGATGTCCCACATGCGGATCCTGTTCCGGAATGTTTACCGCCAATTCGATGAACTCACTCAACGAGGCCATAGGTCTCGCCCTTCCTGGCAACGGCACAGTCGTGGCCACCCACATAAACCGCCACGAGCTATTCCGCAAGGCCGCCCGTCAGATCGTGGCCAACACTTATGCCTGGTATCGCGACGGCGATGCATCGGTGCTTCCGCGCAACATAGCCACCCGTCAGGCCATGCTCAACGCCATGACTCTCGACATCGCCATGGGCGGATCGACCAATACGGTACTGCATCTGCTCGCTGTGGCCCACGAGGCCGAGGCCGATTTCACGATGGACGATATAGACCGCCTGAGCCGGCGTACACCGGTGCTGTGCAAGGTAGCTCCCAATTCCCACTACCATATACAGGATGTGAACCGTGCGGGTGGTATCCTGTCGATTATGAAGATACTGGCCGACAACGGACTGATAGACACATCCGTCAGTCGCGCCGACGGACTGACGCTGCAGCAGGCGATAGACCGCTGGGCTGTGGGGGGGAAGGATTTCTCCGACGAGGCCGACGAACTGTGGAAGAGCGCTCCGGGCGAAAAGAGATCCATAGAACTCGGCTCGCAGATGTGCTATTATGCCACGCTCGACACCGACCGGGCCGGCGGGTGTATCCGCGATTTCGACCATGCCTATGTGCGTGACGGCGGCCTTGCAGTGCTCCGCGGCAACATAGCCCTCGACGGATGCGTTGTCAAGACAGCGGGCGTCGACGAAAGCATATTCCGGTTCAGAGGCCCAGCACGTGTGTTCGAGTCCCAGGAAGAGGCTGTCGACGGCATACTCCGCGACAAGGTCAAGGCCGGCGATGTGGTGGTCATAACCCACGAAGGCCCCAAGGGTGGGCCGGGCATGCAGGAGATGCTTTATCCCACGAGCTATATCAAGAGCAAACACCTCGGCAAGGAGTGTGCTCTGATCACAGACGGCCGCTTCTCGGGAGGCACCTCGGGTCTATCGATCGGGCATATATCGCCCGAAGCCGCCGCAGGCGGTGCCATCGGACTTGTGCGCGACGGCGACATCATAGAGATCGATATCCCGGCACGTACCATCGATGTGGCTGTTTCCGACAGCGAGCTGGCAGCACGCAGGGCCGAGGAGGAGGCACGCGGCAAGTCCGCGTTCACACCGCGTCGGCGTAACCGTCAGGTGTCAAAAGCTCTCAAGGCATACGCGTCGATGGTCACATCGGCCGACAAAGGCGGCGTGCGTGAGTGAACCACAACGCCTCTCATCACATTAATATTAAAACGACACATCAGAATGAGCGAGAAAATCACAGGAGCCGAAGCGCTTGTCCGCGCGCTTATAGCCGAGGACGTCGATACCGTATTCGGTTATCCGGGAGGATACATCATACCGGTCTACGACCGTCTGTACGACTATACAGATCAACTGCGCCACATACTCGTACGCCACGAGCAGGGAGCCACACATGCCGCCCAGGGCTATGCGCGGGTGTCGGGGCGCACCGGAGTGGTCATAGCCACATCCGGCCCGGCTGCCACCAATCTGGTGACCGGCCTTAGCGATGCCATGATGGACAGCACCCCTATGGTCGTCATCACAGGGCAGGCGCCAGCCGGAATGCTCGGCACGGATTCATTTCAGGAGACCGATGTGATAGGTATCACACAGCCTGTCACCAAATGGTCTTATCAGATCCGCCGGGCCGAGGATGTTCCATGGGCAGTGGCCAGGGCTTTTTACATCGCCTCTACCGGCAGACCCGGCCCTGTAGTGCTTGACTTCGCCAAGGACGCGCAGACAGCCCTGCTCGACTGGAAATACGAGAAATGCCGCTATATACGGAGCTATCATCCGTATCCGGCTCCCGATCCCGACGACCTGGCCTCTGTGGCGGCTATGATCGATGCCTCCAGCAGACCCATGATCCTTGCCGGACACGGCGTGATGATATCCGGAGCCGAGAAGGAGCTTGCCGCGCTGGCCGAGAAGGCGGGAATTCCCGTAGCGGCGACTCTGCTTGGCCTGTCGTCGATACCCTCTGATCATCCTCTCTATAAGGGTATGCTCGGCATGCACGGCAACATAGGCCCCAATGTCAACACTAACCGTGCCGATCTGCTCATAGCCGTCGGTATGCGTTTCGATGACCGTGTGACCGGCGATGTGGCTCATTATGCTCCTGAGGCGCGTATAGTCCATATCGATATCGATGCTTCGGAATTCGGCAAGAATGTCCATACCGACGCTACCATCCATGCCGATGCCCGCGAGGCTCTGGCCGCATTGCTGCCGCTTGTGGCAGAAAAGTCGCATCCGGAGTGGCTGGCCGAGTTCGACCGTCCGGAAAGGGTAGAGCGCGATGCAGTGATGGATGTCGAGCTGCACCGTACTTCAGGCCCTATGACTATGGGCGAGGTGGTGGCTGCTGTGTCGGAAGCCACCGGACACCGCGGGGTGCTCGTGACCGATGTGGGACAGAACCAGATGATGAGCGCACGCTATTTCCGATATACCGATCCGCGGAGCATCATCACATCGGGAGGCCTCGGCACCATGGGCTTCGGACTCCCGGCGGCTATAGGCGCCAAGCTCGCCGCTCCAGAGCGCACGGTGACATTCTTTACCGGTGACGGAGGCCTGCAGATGACCATACAGGAACTCGGCACCATCATGCAGTATGGTGTCGGTGTCAAGATCATATTGCTCAACAACGATTTTCTCGGTAACGTGCGCCAGTGGCAGGAGCTCTTTTTCAAGAGCCGTTTCTCCCAGACCCCGATGGTCAATCCCGATTTCGTGAAGATAGCCTCGGCCTACGGTATCTCCGCAGAGCGCGTGTCGGACCGTTCGGAACTCGGAGCGGCTGTGGACCGTATGCTCGCGCATGACGGCGCATATCTTCTGGATGTGGCTATAGATCCGACCGATATGGTGTTTCCGATGACTCCGGCAGGAGCGCATGTCGATGACATCATGCTCTCTCGAACCGAGAAATATCAGCTTAAATAACCCAAATCACCCTGACATGGAAGAAAAACAGCTCTACACCGTCACGGTGTTTACAGAAAATCAGGTAGGTCTGCTGAATCAGATCTCGATCATATTCACACGCCGCAGCCTCAATATAGAGAGCCTGTCGGTAAGTGCCTCGTCGATTCCCGGAGTGCATAAATTCGTGATAACATGTGTCAGCGACCGACGCTCAATGGAGAAGGTCATCATGCAGATACAGAAGCGTATCGATGTGCTCCGCGCGTTCCTGTATACGGACGACGAGATCGTGTATCAGGAAGTGGCGCTGTATAAGGTGCCTACCTACCGTCTGCTCGACGAGAAGAATCTCGAGGTGATACTCCGCCAGCACAATGCCCGCATTCTGGAGATAAACCGCGAGTACACCGTCATAGAGAAAACCGGCCACGGCGAGGAGACCGAAGCTCTGTTCGAGGAGCTCAAGCGCTACGACATACGCCAGTTCGTGCGCTCCGGACGTGTGGCGGTGACAAAATCGCCTGTCGAATACCTGACGCTCTGGCTCGAGGAGCAGGACCGTCGCCAGTCGCAGATGGTTTAGCAAAAAGAAACTGACAATTCAAGTATATAGCCATGGACGAACTCGCTTATGTGAACCATTATCTGCTGACTGCCGGAGAATGCAATCCCGAGCAGCAGCTTCCTGTGACATTGGCCGCAGCCCGCATCATAGAGACTGCTACGGAACACGCCAATCTCCTCGGTGTGGGATACGAGGATCTGATACGTCACGGACAGGCCTGGGTGCTCAGCCGTCTCGCAATCGAGATGTCCGACCGTCCCAAAGTCAATGAACAGTATGCTGTGACTACCTGGGTGGAGTGTTACAACAAGCGTTTCTCGCAGCGTAATTTCGACATAACGGGTCCCGACGGGCGTATCATGGGCTACGCTCGCTCGATATGGGTGGCTATCGATATCAAAAACCGCACGGCAGGCGACATAAGCCGCTTTACGGTACTGGGCGACATGGCCACTGACCGTCCGTGTCCGATTGCTCCTGCAGGACATATACATCCGTCGGGCGAGCCTACGCGCCGGTCGGAATATACATTCCAGTATACCGACATCGATTTTAACCGCCATGTGAATTCCGTGCGCTACATAGAGCTGATACTTAACCAGTGGCCTCTCGAATTTCACGACCGTTACGCGATAGCCCGCATCGAGGTATGCTATAACGACGAGGCTCACTACGGACAGAAGGCAGATGTTCTCATATATGAGGACGGCCTTGATGCAGTGTGCTGTATCGAGGGACCTCACGGCACTGTGTGCCGCATGAAACTCCGCTTCGAGCCACGATAATCGTATTTCTAATCTTTTTTATCGCATAAAACTAACCCGTAAAATTACACAGTACATCTATTGTTATGATTTTTAAATTTTTTCCGCCGCTTCTGCTGGCTGTAGCGCTACAGTCGGCGGAAGCGGCTGCGCAGGCATCCGTGCCTGCTCCGGCCACGGCCTCCGACAGCTGGGCGCTGACCGACGCCCTCGGACGTAAGGCGGCATCTTCATCGGAGGCTTCCGCGCGCCGTGACGACAGATATGTGGCCATGTTCTACTGGACATGGCATCAGGGAACCGACCGCAATGCTTCTGTCAGGAATATCACCGAAGTGCTCCGGCAGCATCCCGAGGCGATAAATGACTTCAACCATCCGGCATGGGGTGTCGGATCTGAGCGTCCCGGCAATTTCTATTGGGAACAGCCTCTGTTGGGATACTACCGTACGACCGATCCGTGGGTATTGCGCAAGCATGCCGAGATGCTGGCCGACGCCGGTGTCGATGTGGTGTTCTTCGACTGTACCAACGGCTCCCTGACATGGGAAGACAGCTACGAGGCTCTGTTCAAGACATGGCAGCAGGCGCTCGAGGATGGTGTGGATGTGCCGAAAGTGGCTTTTATGCTGCCGTTTGCCGCTACTGACGCTTCCAGGAAGTCGCTGCGCCAGCTTTACCGCGACGTGTATTCTCAGGGACGCTATCCGGACCTGTGGTTCTACTGGAAGGGCAAGCCTGTGATCATGGCATATCCCGACAATCTCGTGGAGGACGATACGGACCGCCGTATAGCGGAGTTTTTCACGTTCCGTCCCGGCCAGCCGGACTATGTAAACGGACCCGGTCGTGACGACCAGTGGGCGTGGCTCGAGAACTATCCTCAGAACGGATATGTGCAGACCGGCGACGGCGGTTTCGAGGAGGTCACAGTGGGTGTGGCGCAGAATGCCGGGCCCATGACCCACGGTCACTGTTCGGCGTTCAACCTTCCGGGCACGTTCTCACGCTCGTTCAGTCAGCGCAATGGATTCGATCCGCGTATGGAGGGCTATCTCTACGGATGGAACTTTCAGGAGCAGTGGGACCGTGCCCGTGAGATAGATCCGGAACTCGTTTTCGTCACGGGGTGGAACGAATTTACCGCCGGAATGTGGCGTAAGGAGCATGGATGGTCCGATCCCCTGTCGTTCGTGGACCAGTACAACTGGGACTGTTCGCGTGACATCGAGCCGAACAAGGGATGGGGAGACCGCGGCGATGTATACTATGTGCAGCTTGTCGACAATGTGCGCCGGTTCAAGGGCATGACACCGGCTGAGACGGCCTCGGCGCCCAAGAGCATACGTCTGGGTGCAAAAGGGGAGTGGGACGATGTGACACCGCGCTATACGGCCTATCGCGGCAATACTTTCCACCGCGACCATGACGGGGCCTATAACACTCACTATACAGACAATTCGGGACGCAACGATATCGTGGCTGCGCGTGTGGCCCATGATGCCGATAATCTTTATTTCTATGTCGAGACAGCCGATAAACTGACGCCTTCGTCTGATCCGGCATGGATGCAGCTCTTTATCGACGCTGACCGGTCGAAGGATACCGGCTGGGCCGGATATGATTTCGTGATCAACCGTGTCAGTCCGTCGGCTAACGAGGCAGTTGTAGAGAGATGTTCGTCGAAGGACGGCAGCTGGCTGTGGGAGACGGCAGGTAAGGCCGCATATAAGGTAAGCGGCAATGTTCTTGAGATCGCGGTGCCGAAGCGTCTGCTCGGATTCGATTCGGGAGCTGTGGATTTCGAATTCAAGTGGAACGACAACATGCAGTATCCCGGATCGGTCATGGACTTCTATGTCAGCGGCGATACAGCTCCCGGCGGGCGTTTCAATTATGTGTACAGTTCCCGGGGAAACGATAAAAATTAAATTTGACGGCAAATTGTCGTTATATTCCGCGAAAATATATAAATTTGCAACCCAATAAGTTTCAAGAGTAATAAATATCAATTCAAAAGCTATATAGTTATGGCAAAAATGAACTTCGGCGGTGTTGAAGAGACCGTCATCACACGCGATGAATTTCCATTGGAAAAAGCTCGCGAGATACTGAAAGATGAGACAATAGCCGTGATCGGTTACGGTGTGCAGGGCCCAGGCCAGAGCATGAACCTGCGCGACAACGGTTTCAATGTGATAGTAGGACAGCGTCCGGGCAAGACCTACGACAAGGCTGTTGCCGACGGATGGGTTCCTGGAGAGACGCTGTTCGGTATCGAGGAGGCCTGCCAGCGCGGTACCATCATCATGTGCCTGCTGTCTGATGCGGCCGTGATCGACGTATGGCCCCGTATCAAGGAGTATCTTACCCCTGGCAAGGCTCTCTATTTCTCTCACGGTTTCGCAATCACCTGGAGCGACCGTACCGGTGTGGTTCCTCCCGCTGATGTCGATCTCATACTCGTTGCGCCCAAGGGATCCGGAACATCGCTCCGCACCATGTTTCTCGAAGGCCGCGGCCTGAACTCCTCGTATGCCGTAGAGCAGGACTATACCGGCCGTGCTCTCGAACGCACACTCGCGCTCGGTATAGGTATCGGTTCCGGCTATCTGTTCGAGACTACGTTCCGCCGCGAGGCTACATCGGATCTGACCGGTGAGCGCGGTTCGCTGATGGGAGCCATACAGGGTCTGCTGCTGGCGCAGTACGAGGTTCTGCGTGAAAACGGCCACACTCCGTCGGAGGCATTCAACGAGACTGTCGAGGAACTTACGCAGTCGCTGATGCCTCTGTTTGCCAAGAACGGCATGGACTGGATGTATGCCAACTGCTCTACTACAGCACAGCGTGGCGCCCTGGACTGGATGGGGCCGTTCCACGATGCGATCAAGCCTGTCGTGGAGAAGCTCTATGCTTCTGTGAAATGCGGCAACGAGGCTCAGATCTCGATCGACAGCAACTCTCAGCCTGACTACCGCGAGAAACTCGAGGAGGAGCTGAAAGCTCTCCGCGAGAGCGAGATGTGGCAGGCCGGAGCTACAGTGCGCCGTCTCCGTCCCGAAGACAACTAATCCGCAATTATCTTTATAAAGCAGAACCGGGGGCGCTACAAAAGGAAAGCCCCCGCGTTTTTGTTTGTTGTATGTGATCGACGACATTTGGGGGGGAGAAGGTTTTTTTTGTAGGCGATTTAGGGTGG
>CAOKFI010000027.1 GCA_948467675.1 uncultured Porphyromonadaceae bacterium | reverse complement strand
GAGCAATTAACCTACGCTCATTTCCAATAAATTACACTCTTTTCGTAACTTCTCACCGCAAATATACGATTTTTTTACTGCTTGCCGACTGGCGGCTGGCCTGTGTATTCGCGCGGAGGTACTCCGAAGTGGCGTTTGAACAGGTTGGAGAAGTGGGACTGGGTGCCGAATCCGGTCATTTCGCTGATTTCGAGTATGCTGTATTTGCGTGTGAGCAGGAGTTCGGCGGCTCTGTTGAGACGGCACACGCGCAGCAGGTCGATGGGTGTCACGCCGGTGAGCGCTTTGATCTTGCGGTATAGGTTCGTGCGTGAGAATCCCATTTCGCGTCCGAGCAGATTGACGTTGAATTCGCAGTTGTCGAGATTGTCCTCGATATAGGCATAGAGTTTGTCGAGGAACTGGCGGTCGAGCGGAGCGAGATCATCGTCGGTCTTGGCGGCCGGGGTACGTCCGGCGTCGGCCACGATTTCGCTTCTCATGCGCTCTTTGCGGGCCATCAGACCTCCTACCATCGATATCAGCACGTTGGGGTTGAACGGTTTGGCCAGATACATGTCGGCGCCGGCGCTGTATCCGCTTATTCGATCCTCGTCGCGGATCTTGGCCGTCAGCATGATTACGGGTACATGGCATGTCGACGGATCCGCTTTTACGGCTGCTGTCAGGGCATATCCGTCCATGCCGGGCATCATCACGTCGGTTATGATTACGTCGGGTACGCATTCTGTGGCCTGATGCAGTCCTTCGGCTCCGTCGGTGGCCGATATGATGTCGAACCGGTCGGCAAACAGGTCGCGGATGAATGCGTTCATTTCCGGGCGGTCCTCGACGACCAGCAGCCTCGGCCGGTCGGTTTCGGCCTGTTCTGTATCGGATGACGCTTCGTGCCGTTCGGGGGCTTCCGGAATCTCCGTGTTGTCGGCGTCGGTCACACCCAGAGTCTGCCGTAGTGCGTCCAGATCGTCGTCGGCATGTTCTTCCGGAGTATATGCGTCGTCGGCTACCGGGAGCGCGACGGTGAATGTCATGCCTTTGACGCTGTTCTGGTCGGCGTGGATGGTTCCTTTGTGGACACTGACCAGATGGCGTACGAAATTCAGTCCGATACCGAATCCTTTGATTTTGTCGCGTCGTTCGGGGCTTACAAGCCGTTTGAACCGTTCGAACAGACCGGAGAGTCCTCCGGATTCAATGCCTATGCCGTCGTCGATGACGCGTATCTCGAGCCATGTGGCCGATGTGGTTCCGGCGCCGTCGGGGGCTGCTATCAGCGAGGCCTCGACGGTGATGTGGCCATGTGCGGGAGTGTATTTTGTGGCATTGAATATCAGATTGTTGACGATCTTGTCGAGCTTGTCGGAATCGTATGTTACCGTGAGTGTGGAATATGGGCATACCAGCCGTACGGAAATATCTTTTTCGGCCGCATAGATATTGTATATGCGTACCAGGCTGTCGAGCTGTGCCACCACATCGTGTCGCCCGACTTTGAGCGGCAGCGATTTGTCTTTTATGTCGCGGAAACTGAGCAGCTGGTTCGTGAGCCGTAGCAGGCGGTCTATGTTCTTGTCGATGAACTCCAGGTTGTCGCTTATCTGTTTCTGCGAGAGGTCGCTGTATTTTGACCGGAGCAGTTTGACCGGAGCGTATACCATTGTGAGCGGTGTGCGCAGCTCGTGCGATATGTTGTTGTAGAATGTGACCTTGTTTTCGGTGTTGCGGCGTTCCTGTTCGACCTGCATCTGAGCCAGTGCATATCTTTTCTTGGCCATGCGGGCGCGCAGATACAGCCTGTTGACGAACAGTATAAGCGCTATGGCGGCAATGATGTAGGCCGCTATGGCCAGTGGATGGAGCCAAGGCGCCTGATGCACTGTGATGTCGAGCAGCGATGTCGGCTCGCTCCAGTGTCCGTCGCTGTTCTTTACCGCTACCATGAATGTGTAGTGTCCCGGTGGCAGATTGGAGTATACGGCGCGGTTGTGGGTTCCGGAGTGTATCCATATATTGTCGAGTCCTTTGAGGCGATATGCATACTCCATGTGTTCTGGCGAGTCGTAGCATAGTCCGGTGAATCCGAGAGTCACGGCATTGTTGTCATGGCTCAGATCGATCGCGCTCAGATAGGATATGTCGGGGGCAACCGAGTCGGCCGTCAGGCTTTCCTGCCCCCGCAGCATGGTTATATCGGTAAGGTATACCGGAATTTCGGTGCGTGCGGTGTCGACATTGGCCGGAGTGATCTCTTCCAATCCGGCGTTGCCGCCGAAGTATATGTGTCCGTCGGCGTCGATGTACCGGCATTTTTCGTGGAACTGGTTTCCGCCTATTCCGTCGCGCCGCAGGTATGTGCGTATGCCGTCTGTGCTGCTGTTGATCCGGTACAGACCGAATGATGAGCTGACCCAGATGTTTCCGTCGGTGTCCTCTTCTACCGCCACGATGTCGTTGCTAAGGAATCCGGTATATTTTTTCATCGTTCTGGATGCGGTGTCGTAGCATATCAGACCGTTGTCGTAGGTTCCGAACCAGAGCCGTCCTCCGGAGTCCTGTATGAAGTCGATCACGGCATTCCATTCGTTCTGACATCTGCTGTCGAGGGCTTCCGATACCATTGTTCCTGTGTCGATCACATATATATTGTCGGAATATGCCGAAAACAGCATCTTGTCGGATCCGAACGGTATGATACGTGTTATGTTGTTTGAGTTGGATACCGTCGAGTTGATCCGGTTCTGCCGTTCCAGGTCGGTTCCGATAATCTGGATGCCGCCTTCCGATGTTCCGGCCCATATCCGCCCTGAGCTGTCTTCGGCCATTGTGACGACATTACCTGTATGTGGCCATGATTTGCGCAGTGTCAGCTGTCCGGAGGGGAGTATATCGCATACGAGCAAAGCGTCGCCGTAGCCTATCCACAGGCGCTGCCTGCTGTCGCAGTATATCTCCTGCACGAAGTCGGAATTGAAATCGCGCAGCCACGGGGTGTTTGCGCTTTTGTACTGTACCGATGTGCCGTCTTTGGGGTTGTAGCTCTGTATGCCGTTGTAGCGTGTGCCTATCCATAGCCTTCCGTCGTGGTCGGCGGTGACACGCGTCACGAATCTGTTGCGCATGAGCGATGCCAGATTTCTGTCGTTGTTGAATATCTGTTTCCGGTCTGACACCATGAAGAGTCCGGAGTCGAAAGTCCCTACCCATACGTTGCCGTCGCGTGTCTCCAGGGCTGCGGTTATGTCGGTCGACGGTATGTTGTCGAAGCTCATGTTGCGGTAGCAGCGGTCAACAGTGGCGTTGTCGCAGTGCCATACCATTGCTCCGCGGTTGCCGGTGCATACCATTACCGCGTCGGAGCTTAGTCTGAGCATTGCGCTGACTGTGGCGCCGTTGAATTCAAGAGGTCCCGGCAGTACCTTGTTGGCTTTCACGTCGAGATAGCGCAGGCCGAGGTTCGTGCCGAGTATCAGTCTTCCGTCGCCGTATGGCAGCATGCATGTCACCTGTTCGCCAGATGTGATGGCCAGTTTCGATACGATCCGCATCGATCTGTCGATTCTCAGCAGTTCGGATCCGTTTGTGAGCCACAGGTACTGGTCGTCGTCGACGGCCGATGCCGTGATAGCCTGGCGTTCGGTTCTGATTGTGGACGCCAGGGTCTGAGATGCCTGATCGATGGTGTACAGACCGTTGTATCCGAATGCGAGCATCCGTGATTCGTATTCGATGAATCCGTGTATATATACATCGGTGCCGGTATCGGAATCCGATCCGGCCACCAGATATCTGCTGAATCCGGAAAGAGCCGGATGCCTCGCGCATACGCCTCGTGCCGTGGCCACCCACAGTGTGCTGTCGGAGCTGACGTAAAGTCCCATTATGTTGTTGGAGGGTATGGAGCGGGGATCTCCCTTGTCGTGGAAATATACGTCGTAGTTTTTGCCATAGCTTTTGTTGAGTCCGTTGGCGGTGGCCACCCAGACAAAACCGAGGGAGTCCTGTGCGAATGCGTGTACATGATCGTTGGACAGATCGTAGCGCTGCTGAGGCATTGCTGCCATTGTTTCCGCGGGGATCGATATGGCCGCCATCAGGCAGGCACAGATTATGATACGGATATGATTCACGGTAGACGGTTAGAGTAATTTATAATGCAAATTTATAAGATTATTTGAAATGGCGGTATACTTACGGTGTACAGTCACTGCATTTGAAACAAATATGAAAACATTTGCAACAAATGCGGTCCATCCGAATGCGTTTGTTATGCAATGAGGTATTAACGAGATATTTCAAACGGATAATTATGACTAACATTGTAATCTGAAAACCAACCGACAGAATCACAAACCCAATCGCAATATCAACCACATGAAATTACATTTATTTATGCTTGGTGCCGCCGCTGCAGTCGGGATGACCTGCAACGCGGCCATCACCAAAACCCTCGTGCCAGCCACCAGAGTCGTGTGGCTTTCTGATTCGACCGGGAAGTATGTCGCAAATCCCGGAGTGCTCACCGAACCTTTCAGCGGTCAGGTATCGGTGGCCGGTACAAAATACACAACCCTCCGCAGCGATTCGACACACACGGCGGGGGTATTGCTCGATTTCGGCCGCGAACTACATGGTGGAGTCAAGATTTCGGCTGCTATGCGTGCCAACATGAAACCCGTCCGTCTGCGTGTCCGCTTCGGCGAGTCTGTGACGGAGGCCATGTACGACATCAACCAGGAGGGGAATCCGCTTGGAGCCACCAACGAGCACGGTATGCGCGATTTCACGGTGCAGGCGCCGTGGCTCGGCAGCGTGGAGTGCGGCAACAGCGGTTTCCGATTCGTGCGGATAGACCTGGTCGATAAGGATACCGACTTCACTATGCAGAATGTGTCGGCTACGTCGCAGATCCGCGATGACAAGGAGATCGGCTCGTTCCGCAGCGATGATCCGCGTCTCAATGAGATATGGGATGTCGGTGCCTATACCGTCAAACTGAACATGCAGGAGTATCTTTGGGACGGCATCAAGCGCGACCGTCTCGTGTGGGTCGGCGACATGCACCCCGAGGTGCTTACGATATCCAATGTGTGGGGTGCGCACGAGGTCGTGCCCAAGAGTCTGGATTTCGCGGTGGCTGATACTCCGCTTCCGGGATGGATGAACGGTATGTGCTCCTATTCGCTGTGGTGGGTGATCATACAGCGCGATCTGTACATGCACACCGGCGACCTGGCCTATCTGAAGTCGCACAGCTCTTATCTCAACAAGCTGGTTAAGCAGATCGCCGCCTGTGTCGGCGAGGATGGTGTGGAGCGTCTTGACGGCGCCGGCCGTTTCCTTGACTGGCCCACTTCGGAGATGGAGGATGTGATACACTGCGGTCTGCAGTCGATGATGCTGATGACTATGCAGGCGGCGTCGCAGATCGGCGGATGGATCGGCGACAAGGAGATGACGGCGGTGGCCGACGCGTGTCTCAAGCGTATGGACGGAGTGTCGATCGACAATTGCGGCAACTCACAGGCGGCTGCGCTGGCGGTGATATCCGGCCAGAGCAAAGATGTCGATGCCGACTGCGATCTTATCATCAAGAACGGACCGGAGGCATTCTCGACATTCTACGGATATTATATGCTCGAGGCTCTGGCCAAAGGCGGACGCTACAAGGAGGCGATGGATCTGATCTCCAAATACTGGGGAGCTATGCTTGATCTGGGCGCTACTTCATTCTGGGAGGATCTGACCTACAGTGATGTAGCCAATGCCGGGCGTATCGATGAGATCGTGCCTGCCGACCGTTACGACATCCATTCCGGCGGCGGTGCGTACTGCTACACCGGTCTGCGTCTGAGCATGTGTCACGGATGGGCTTCGGGTCCCACGAGCTGGATGACCCGCCATGTGCTCGGTGTGACCCCTTTGGAACCCGGATGCCGTACCATCGAGGTGGCTCCCAACCTGGGTTCGCTTAACTCGGTGGAGGGTACGTTCCCGACACCGTTCGGCCCGGTAAAGATCAGTGCCAGCCGCAATGCCAAAGGCGCTGTGGACTGCAAGGTCGACGCTCCCAAGGGTGTAAAGGTTGTGAAGAAGGCCGGTTCGACGTTGGCCATGAAATAAACATCAGCAGACGATGAAGAAACAAGCCATATCAATATTAGCGCTGGCGGCCACTGCGGTTGCCGGCGCTTCTTCCGATCCGGCCATGGACAGGGCCTTGGACTCCCTGATGAGGAATATGAGCTTAGGGGAGAAAATAGGTCAGCTCAATTTCGGTGGTGTTGGCACTCCCCGTGTGGTAGGCACCGCACTGGGGCAGGACGAGGCGATAGCCGCCGGTCTTGTAAGTGCTGTCGGCGGTTCCGATCCCAAGGCATCGTACGACGCTATGCGGGTGGCAGTGGATAGTTCCCGGGTGCCTCTGCTGATCGGTCTGGATGTGATCCATGGCTACTGGACTCATTTCCCGGTGCCGCTGGCCTCGGCCTCGAGCTGGAATCGAATGGAAGCGCTGACAAAATTGTATCATATCAAATAAACCACACTTTATCGCATAATGAAAAAAGCAATCTTTACAACCCTTGCGCTGATGGCAGCCACGGTGGCTACGGCCACCGTGACACTGCCTCGCTTCATCACCAGCAATATGGTGGTGCAGCGCAATGCCATGCTTACTGTTCCGGGCAAAGCGGCTCCCGGCTCGACTGTGAAAGTGACCGCGACATGGACCAACGGTGTGCTCGGGACAGCCAGAACCGGAGCCGACGGCAGATTTACAGTAAAAGTGGCCACACCTGAAGCAGGTGGACCTTATACAATGACATTCGACGACGGCAGCGGCAATCCTCTCCGTCTTGTCAACATACTTTCCGGCGAGGTCTGGGTGTGTTCCGGACAGTCCAATATGGAGATGAACGTCAACATAGGCGGGCTGATGGCCGGAGCCGACGAGTCGGTACTGGCTGTCGATCCGGATCTACGCATGCTTCAGGTAAAGAAGGCCGTGGCCTACAGCGAGAAAGACGACTGCGAGGTCAATATGGGAGGATGGGTAGTGTGCGATCCCGACAATATGTCCAAATTTTCGAGCATAGCATATCTGTTCGGCCGCAATCTTCAGAAATCGCTCGGGGTGCCTGTAGGCGTGATCGAGACATGCTGGGGAGGTACTGTAGGCGAGGCCTGGACTCCTTACGAGACTCTCCGCGGCATAGATGGATTCCAGACCCAGATAGCGATAGCCGAGAAGTGCGAGTTCAATGACGAGAAAGTGAAAAATTATTCCGCCGATCTGATGGCGAAATGCGGATCGACCATAGCCGACGGCGGCAAACCGTTCGATCCGGCAAAGTTCAACACTTCATGGGAGAAGATGCCTGTGCCCGCCTACTGGGAAGAGCACGGATATCCTGCCCTTGACGGCATAGCGTGGTACCAGACTGAGATAGATGTGCCGAAAGACCAGGCCGGTAAGCCTATGACTCTGAGTGTGGGATACTTCGACGACGAAGAGTCGACATATTTCAACGGGACGCTTATCGGCAGCACTGTAGGCCACAACATGCAGCGTGTATATTCGGTCGACGGCTCGCTCGTGAAGGCTGGCAAGAATGTGATTTCGGTCCGTGCCCGCGACTACGGCGGTCCTGGCGGTACTACCGGCAATCCCGACGACTACTATGCGCTGTTGCCCGGCGGGACACGTGTTGATCTCAAAGGCGAGTGGCGTTTCCATGTGCTTGCCGATCTGACAGCCTCGCCGGAGCTGGCCACATCGCTTTCGATCGGTTCCAACAATTTTCCGGCATGTCTCTACAACGCGATGATCCATCCGCTTCATGTGCTCCCCATACAGGGCGCTATCTGGTATCAGGGCGAGAGCAACGTGGGGCGCCCGCAGCAGTATTCCGATATGTTCAAGGGTATGATCGAGAGCTGGCGCGAACGTTGGAGCAGGAAGGACATGCCGTTCTATTTCGTTCAGCTCGCAGCGTTCGGCGTGCCGTCGGTGGAGCAGCCGGAATCGGGATGGGCACATCTGCGGCAGGCACAGGCCAATGCTCTGGAGCTCCCCAATACGGGCATGATCACAGCCGTGGATCTCGGACATCCTACAGATATACATCCAAAAAACAAGCAGGAGGTGGCACGCCGCCTTTCGACCATGGCACTTGACCGTACCTACGGCATAAAGGGTGAGACCGATGGCCCGCGTCCAGTGTCTACTAAATTCGACGGACATAACGTAGTGATCCGCTTCGACAAGCCTCTGGCTCCACGCTCCTGCGCTATCCAGGGCTTTATAGTGGCAGGCAAGGACGGCAGGTTCGTACAGGGACAGGCCAGACTCCGTGGTGACGATACACTGGTTGTTTCCACTCCGGAGGTTAAGACTCCTGCTGTAGTGCGCTATCTATGGGCTGACTATCCGTATGTGAACCTGTTCGGAGAGAACGGCCTGCCTGTGCTTCCGTTTGCCTCCGACAAAGGCGGTATCAGATAATAAGTATAGAGTAATACTTTAGGAATAAAGCGAAGCCCCGCTGTCATCCGGCAGCAGGGCTTCGTCGTTTTTTTACAGGTGCCGGAGGTTGCGGCGGAGGCCTTCGAGCTTTGTGCGGCGCACGGCGGAGTGGCGGAACAGTGTGCGGAACCGGTCGGCATCCATTGTGTCGATATCAGCTTCGGTAAGGGCGGTGATGCTTTCGGATGGGGTAAACTCAGGAATGGCTGTGGGAGTTGCCGTGCGGTTGTGCGGGCATACGTCCTGACATGCGTCGCAGCCATACAGACGGCCTCCGGTATGCAGGTCTTCCGGCAGATCGCCACGGTGTTCGATGGTGAGGTATGATAGGCACCGGCGTGCGTCCAGTCCTGATCCGTCGGGCTGGAGTGCCTGGGCCGGACATGCTTTCAGGCATGCTCCGCAGCGGGCACATGAATCCGTGCATGGCATGTCGGGGTCGACGGTTTCTGTCCAGATGACAGTGCCGATAAATACGCGGCTTCCGATTCCGGGGACTATGAGCTGATTGTTGAGACCGATGAATCCGAGTCCGGCACGCACAGCCCAGTAGCGTTCGCGCAACGGTGCCGTATCGACACATATACGGGTCTCGCCACCATACATCTGTTTCATTTTCTCAGCCGCTCCGCCGAGACGTGCGCGTATCACGTCGTGATAGTCCAGTCCGAGCGCATAGTCTGCTATCCGAGGCGCTCCGTGGGGCTGGCGTCGGGTCGGGGTGTAGTTGAAAGCCGCCACTATGACGGTATGTGCGCCTTCAAGCAGCAGTCGCGGGTCGCGCCGCACGTCGGGATAACGCTTCATATAGCTCATTCCGGCATGTCGTCCGTCTGCGATCCACCTGTTATAGCGCAGTTCTGCCTCACCGCTTACAGGAGCTGCCTCGGCAAACCCGACGGTCTCGGCTCCTGCATCGAGCATGATGCGGCGTATATGCTCTTTACATAGGGATCGGGAGGAATTCATAACCCTGGCTTTTGAGCCACTCTATTGCGGCGGGAAGAGCCTCGCGGAGGTTGCGTTCGGCTCGCAGAGAGTCGTGAAATACGATTATGGATCCGTTGCGGGCATACCGGCGCACGTTGGCGAGCACTCGGTCGGGTGTCATCTTGTAGCTGTAGTCGCGGGTCACGAGATCGTACATCACTATGTTGTAGTGGTTCTTGATGGCTGCGGCCTGCGACCAGCGTATCAGTCCGTGAGGGGGGCGGAACAGAGGGCTGTCGATAAGTGTGTCGGCTTCGGTAATGTCGCGCATGTAGCGCCTCCGTTCGGTCTTGAATCCCTGCAGGTGATGCATGGTATGGTTGCCCCACGAGTGTCCGCGGCGGCGGATTTCCTCGAGTAGTTCCGGATGGCGTCTCACGTTGTCGCCGACGAGAAAGAATGTGGCCTTTATTCCGTGGCTGTCGAGCAGATCGAGCACCCATGGTGTGACCTCCGGAATGGGGCCGTCGTCGAATGTCAGGTATACGACGCGGCGCTTCTTGCGCTTTATACGCCATATCGCCTCCGGAAAAAGGAGGCGATACGGCAATGGGGGCTGTTCGATAAGCATGGTGTCCGGGTGGCGGTGGTTACGATGCGCTTGCGCCTACCGCGGAGCCTTCGGCTGCCTGAGGCTGTGACTGGTTGTCGGATCCAGATCCGAAACCGTATTCCGTCAGAGGAAGCAGAGAGAAGTCGACACCCTGATCCTGAAGCTCTACAAGCAGATTGCGGAACGAATCCCGGTCAGCGGCATCGTTGTAGCTCAGCAGCAGATCGAGGAAATAGCTCTTGGGTCCGTCGCTCAGTTGCAGACGGCGCACATAGCGGTCGTTCTGCGGCAGCAGTGAATATTGCCATGGCTTGAGGTGCTGCATATAGATGAGGTGCTGGCCGTAGAGACGGATCTCGTGTTCGAGTATCTCGGCGCCGCGTGCGGTGATGTCGGGATCGCCGAGCACATCGCCGAGCGACACGAACATGTCGCCTACCTGCTGTCCCATCTGCACTCCGTACGGCGCCGGCTCCACAGGCAGTTTCTCGACCATCAGATTCATTATGTCGAGCGCCTTGAGGTAGCGTTCGCGGGCGAAATCGCTGAATTCGGTCGAGTCGGCCACTCCGGCGTAGTCGGGATGTACGGCTGCGATCTCGGCTTTGCGACCTTCGGTATACAGCGCGTATGCGAGATCGAGCAGTGTCGAGCGAGTGGTAGTGACCATACGTCTCACAGTCTCGTCGAGATAGATTCTGTCTTTCGATTCTGCGATGCCTCCCCAGCGGAAGCGCTCCATCACGTTTCGGTACATCTTGTCGGTGTTGACACCCGGAGCCGATCCGTTTTCGATGATGGGCGATACTTCATAGGCCATACCGGTGCTACGAAGGTATTTGTCAAGACCCATGTAGTAGCGGTTGGGGACGGTCATTGCGAAGTAGACGGGGCGGCTCCACAGGCTGTCGACGATGTCGGTGGCGAGTATGTCGAGCGTGAGCGCCTGGCTTAGGTTGAGCCCGCGGTACCAGGACGATGACGACGGGTTGACGAGCATCAGGTCTATTGATGTCTCGGCTGCTGTGGCTTCCTCCGGTGTGATGCGTCCGGCGGCTACCGCCTGGTCAATGTCGACAGGTATGTAGACATTGTTGTAGATCATCACCGGTGTGGCTACTCCGAGGCGTTCGCCCACCACGTCGGCTTCCGGGCTGTAGAGCTGCCGCAGAGCGCCGAGCATAGGAGTAGGCGTGGTATCGGACGGTACGACGATGCTGTACTGGCGGCGGTTCTGGCCGAAATCGGCGGCAGTGGCTGTCATCGGGATGCCTGCGGCCTCATAGGATGGTATGAGCTGCTGGTTTGCATACCAGTCTGTGGTCAGATACGACAGGTTGACCACGCGCACGTCGGTACGGTATCCCTCGACCTCCTGTGCGTACCACAGCGGGAAGGTGTCATTGTCTCCGTTGGTGAATATGATGGCGTTGTCGTCGAGCGATGACAGATAGTTCATTCCGAAATCGCGGGTCGTGTATCGTCCGGAACGGTCGTGGTCGTCCCATGTCTGCGATACCATCTGAAGCGGTACGATAAGTCCTATGACTGTGGCCAGAGCCGCGCATCCTGTGGCGTGTGTCTTCGATCCGGAATCTTTGACCGGAATCTTGCGCAGTATTTCCGCTATGGCTGCTACGCCCATGCCGATCCAGATGGCGAATGCGTAGAATGATCCGGCGAATGCATAGTCGCGTTCACGCGGCTGCAGAGGTGTCTGGTTGAGATACAGCACGATGGCGATGCCTGTCATAAAGAACAGGAAGAACACTACCCAGAACTGTTCGATACCTCTCTGCGATGAGAATGACTGCCATAGCAGGCCTATGATGCCGAGCAGCAGAGGCAGCATATAGAACACGTTGTGTCCCTTGTTGCCTCGGCCTATGTCGTCGGGCAACAGGCTCTGATCCCCGAGCCTCGGGTTGTCGATAAGCGGTATGCCTGATATCCAGTTGCCGTGGTTTACCTCGCCGTTGCCCTGGATATCGTTCTGGCGTCCGGCGAAGTTCCACATGAAGTACCGCAGATACATGTGTACCAGCTGGTAGTTGATGAAGAACTGCAGGTTCTGGCTGAAGGTCGGCTTGCGCATCATCTTTCGGTCGAGGGTGTTGCCGTTGGCGTCGACAGTCGATGTGGCCTGTACGATCGACAGATCCGATTCGTTTATGCCGAGCCAGTCCATATATGCCTGACGGTGGTCAGCGTCGGGAGAATACATGCGCGGAAAGAGCATGTCGAGTTCGGGCATATAGGTCGGAGTCTTGGCGTAGCCGGTCACGTCGTAGCGGTCGGGCTGCAGGGAGTCGGTCTTGACGGTCTTTGAATATTCGGCCTCGCCGGTCTTGTATATCGGAGATCCCGATGCATCGCGGAGCACGTCGGAAGTAAATGTCTCGCCGAAGAACAGAGGGCGCTGGCCGTACTGCTCGCGGTTGAGATATGAGCTGAGCGAGAATACATTGTCGGGTCCGTTCTGGTTCATCGGAGTGTTGGCCGAGGAGCGTATGAGCAGAAGCGCATACGACGAATATCCGATGAATATCACGAATACGCTGAGCACGATTATGTTGAGTATCCGTACAGGAAGACTTTTAGACATTATGAGCCATGCTCCGAGAGCTATCATGATGAGCACCGGTATGAACAGGCTGCTGCCAATGAACGGTATGCCTGAAAACAGTATGCTCAGGGCAAACGACAGCTTGATTCTGGCCGGATTTTTCTGCCGGTATATCTCGGTTATGGCCCAGATAAATGTGGCCAGTGTGATCACTGTGTACAGCACTACTCCTGAATTGTAGCTCCATCCGAATCCGTTGACAGCCATCAACTCGAAGTATTGTGCCACTTCGATGAATCCGGGAACCAGACCGTAGAGTATGAGGGCTACGATCACGAACGACACGCACAGGGCTATCATCGAGCCTTTTGCGTTGATGTTCTTGAACTTCTTGTAGTAGAACACGAGCACAATGGCCGGGATACAGAGCAGATTTAGCAGGTGTACGGCTATCGATATGCCTATCACATAGGCTATAAGTATCAGATAGCTGTCGCTGTGCGGCTGGTCGGCGCGGTTCTCCCATTTGAGGATTAGCCAGAATACGAGTGCCGTACAGAACGACGAGAATGCGTATACCTCGCCCTCGACAGCCGAGAACCAGAATGTGTCGCTCCATGTATATGCCAGAGCTCCGACCAGACCGGAACCGAATATCGATATCATCTCGGCTGCGGTGTAGTCCGCGGCATCGTCTTTGGTTATGAGCCGGCGTACCAGATGTGTTATGGTCCAGAACAGCAGCAGTATGGTGGCTGCGCTGAGCAGAGCCGACATCGTGTTGACTGCTACTGCCACTTTGGTGACATCGCCCCCGGTGAAGTTGACGAAGAAGCGTGCTGCGAGCATGAATATCGGGTTGCCGGGCGGGTGTCCGACCTCAAGTTTATATCCTTGCGATATGAACTCCGGACAGTCCCAGAAACTGGCCGTTGGCTCCAATGTGAGCAGATAGGTTACGGCGGCGATCGCGAAGCAAAGCCACCCCAACGAATTGTTGATGATGTTGTACTTTCTCATTCAGCGTGTTGTGATGATTCTGAATCAAAGCGCAAAGTTAATGTTTCCTCGCCTAACCGCCAATTTAATAATGTTTAATTGCTACCGTGGCAGCAGTGCGGCATTGGCCGGTTTCGGTGTGCGCGTCCTATTTCTTCAGATAGTCCAGAACCTGGTCCTTGATCTGCGACATGCCTTTGATTGATGGATGGCCTGTGATTTTGTCTATGTCGTGCAGGCGCAGATACTCCACTCCGTAGCGTTTGCACAGCACTTCGATGGATTCGGTTATGCTCTGTTTCAGCTCTGTGTTGATTATGAATACTATGCGTGTGCCGGGGAAACGGTTTACGGCATCCTTGAGCAACACCTCCAGAGCGGGCCGGAATTCATACATGTGTCCGAGCGTGAGATTGTCGGATCTGTATTCGCCTACGGGGGCGCCTGTCCAGCTGTCGTTGGTGGCTCCGAATATCAGCAGTATGTCGGACGGTACTATGCGTGGAAGTCGTGTTACGAATGACCTGTCTCTGAAGTCCTGGCCGTTGTAGCCGGTATACGATATCGTGGCGCCGCTGTAGCTTTCGTTGACGCCGAGTATGTAGCCACCCTCGGATATAAGCTGCCACCACCATGTCTGGCGTACATCGTTCACGTCGGTGCGGTTGTCCTTGATGACCGGACTGTACCATACGGCATTTCCCTCGGGTATATAACTCTCGAATGTCGAGTATGAGTCGCCGAGAATCGATACTACCGGTTTGGCTGTATCGGCTCCGCGCATTGCCGATGCGGCAAGGGCAACGGTCAGTAATAATGTGATACGCAGTTTCATATTGTTTTGCTTTTGTGCCGGAATGACACCGGCGGTATTTGATTTAGACGTGTGTGCTGCCGGGAGTGCCCTTATCCGGAAGGTGCTGGAGTATGGATTCTATGGCGCGGGGATACAGGTCGAATTCGAGATCGTGGATACGGGCTTCGAGTGTAGTCGCGGTGTCGTCAGGCAGTACGGCAATGCTTTCCTGCATTACAATCTCGCCCTCGTCCATCTCGTCGGTCACATAGTGTACGGTGGCGCCGGTGCGGGTCTCGCCTGAGGCGATCACTGCTTCATGTACCCGGCGTCCGTACATGCCCTTGCCGCCGTAGGCCGGAAGCAGCGAGGGATGGATGTTGACCATGCGCCCCCGGTAGGCGCGGACTATCGCGGGATGTATCTTGCGTAGAAAGCCGGCGAGGACAATCAGGTCTATATTGTGCCTGACGAGTTCGTCGATGATCAGCTGCGGCTCTTTGTCCCAGATTTCGTTGGGGAATGTCAGGGTGTCTACATCGAGTGCGGCCATACGGTCGTGGACCGTGGCATCTGTCTTGTTGCTCATGACAATGGCTACGCGGGCGTTGCCTTTGTCATGAAACCGTCGCGCTATGTTTTCGGCGTTGCTCCCGGATCCGGAAGCGAGTATGGCTATATTGTGCATTGCCGGTCTGTTTATTCGTTGAGCAGATCCGGGCGCAGTCGGCGTGTACGTTCCATGGCCTGGTCGTGACGCCATTCGGCTATCTTCGCCTCATGTCCCGAGAGGAGAATGTCGGGCACCCGCCATCCGTTGTAGTCGGCGGGGCGGGTATAGACGGGCGGAGCCAGCAGATTGTCCTGAAACGAATCGGACAGAGCGCTCTGTTCATCGCCTATGGCTCCCGGAATGAGTCTTACAACGGCATCGGCTATTACCACTGCCGGAATCTCGCCGCCTGTGAGTACGTAGTCGCCTATCGATATCTCGCGTGTCACGAGATGCTCGCGTATGCGCCAGTCTACGCCTTTGTAGTGTCCGCAGAGTATGATCATGTTTTCGAGCATCGACAGAGAGTTGGCCATAGGCTGGTCGAAGGTAGCGCCGTCAGGCGAGGTGAATATGACCTCGTCGTAGTGGCGTTGCGACTTCAGGTCGGCGATGGCACGATCCACAGGCTCCACCATCATCACCATGCCGGCTTCGCCGCCGAACGGATAGTCGTCGACCTTGCGGTGGCGGTTGGTTGTATAGTCGCGCAGGTTGTGGACACATATCTCCACAAGGCCCTTGGCTTGTGCGCGTTTGAGTATAGAGCAGTTCAGAGGCGACTCTATCATCTCTGGAAGCACGGTCAGTATATCGATACGCATAACTTTTGCAGAGGTCGGTAGTTAAACACTGCAAAGTTAGCGAAAAAAATCCGTTTACGTTCAGTCGCGCTCCGAGGCGGGTATGTTGCCGGAGTAGATGGCTACAGATTTGAGGCCGAGCCTCTGTCAGAACGACAGCGACACGCTCAGCGCCGGTGTGTAGGCCATGGATCCGCTGTTCAGCCCGGGAGTGTGGATGGCCGACACCCCGAATGACATATTCCGGGCCTTGTTACGATAGTTGTAAGCGCATATCAGCACCGGTATACTGCCGACGAGAAGCGTACCGCCCGGTATAAGCAAACCTAAACCAACAGCCTGCAGATCTTGATCATTATACATCGCTGAAAAGCCGGTAAACATCACGCCAAAAAATACCAAAGGCACGGAAGCACCCAAGGCACTCCAGCCCACAGCACGCATGATCTTGTACTTGCGCCACTCGTCGGTCTGCTTGTAGTCGAAGTGATATGCCGTGGCGGTCTGTTCTCTATCGGTGGTGTGGCTGCTGTAAGTCTGCCCGTACGCATGACATGTCAGCATAACCATAAGCGTCACAATAATAAGGTGTCTCATAGCCTATTAATATGTTTGTTGCCGACAAAGGTAGCATTTAATCCGATGAAATACAACATTATGTGTGACACTTGGTTGACTGTTTTACTCAAAAAGGTAGAAAATCCTATTTAATTGCCAACTTATAACATGTGCCTATTGTTGTACTATTATACTTACTATAACCTAATAAAACTCAGCCATGTCAACAAAATTTCGCATTGTTCCGGACAAAAGAATGATTACTGAATACATTAAAGAGAGTGAAGGTGTTATATTTATGTGCCCTGCTAATACAGTAATGACCGGTCGTTGGCATGAGAATGACGAAAATGGCCCCACGATGTATCAATATGCTACGTTAAAGGCAATTGATAGCAGTGGTAATGTTCTGCCAATGACAATTGAGGTGACCGATATTAAGTGGAGTGGTGCTATCAAGGAATCGGATGGTATTTTATTTCAGGCTCCGGAAAATCGAGTTATAGTCGGGCGTCAACATTCGGGAGATGAAAACGGCTGGACAAAATATGCAACAGCGATTGTAAAAGCGAATGGAGAAATCGTCCCAACTATATCAATACAGCAGACACCGTCAATTAAAGAATCCGCGTCGGTCTGGTTCGTGACCGACGCATATCGTATAATAGTAGGTAGATGCCATATCGGAGATGAAAACGGTATGACATTTTATCTGACTGCAGAATTGGTATATGATTCGACTCTGTTGGATCCAGCACCTAAAGGAACATATATCATTCCGAATATAAGATCTGTCTCAAGTGTATTAAGAGAAAGTGAAAGCGACTTTATGTGCCCGGTAAATACTGTGATTACCGGTCGTTGGCATGATGGAGATGAAAATGGAGAAACGACATACCAGTATGCAACGCTTAAAGCCATAAATACCAAAGGAGAGGAGGTGCCCGGCAATATAACTGTAGAGAATATAATCTGACATGCAGAGATAAAAGAGAGTAAAGGAGACGGATTTGATGCTCCAGTAAATCGTGTGATCGTAGGGCGTAGGCACCGTGGAGATGAAAATGGGAATACCCAATATGCAACTGCTGTGGTCAAATTTAACGGATATCCTACAGTTATTAAACGTTATACCGTTTCGGAGATACAGATAGAGAGTAATGGGGCTTTTGTGTGCGATAAAAACTATGTCATGACTGGCAGACATCACTATGGTGATGAGAATGACTACACTTATTATGGAATGGGCATAATTTTTTGTGGTCAATATGCCACACAGATTACTTATCCGTTTGATCTCATCGTGTCACTTCACGAAAATGAGGAGTATTTCCCAATGATTCCATCGGATTATATTATATTGTCGAGGTTTAGGCAGCATATTTCAGGAGGCTCCGATCTGGGATATGATAAGAATACAGGAGATTTTGTCAACGGCAACAGTCACGATATGAACTTTTATAATGTTCCGGTGTCTGTAATAAAGAAATATCATTCGACCAAAGAGCATTATCGTTTGTTCAATCTTAGACCGCGGGATGAATTTCGGCTTAAAGATGGAAAAACATATTTCATACAACCATTTGCCAATTTATATGGTGATACCGATCCCAATGGTAGGGTTCCTGTATATGTTAATGAACTGAATTATAACATGCCGGATGGAGCCAAGATGACATACGTAGATTTTTGGTTGTTTTTTGGATATAATGCCGCACCAAAATTTGCTGCAACAGTGCATATGTCTCATCAAGGAGACTGGGAGCATATAATGGTGAAAATGGTTGATAATAAAGTGGTCGGAGCATGGCTCAGTGCTCATACATCGAATAGTTACACCCCGGTATCAAATCTTCAGGTTACTACCGTTAACGGACGGCAACGCATTGTGGTATATTGTGCCATTGGATCTCATGCATTATATAATAGACCTGATCGGTTTGATGCAGGTTGGGTCATTGATGAAACATCCTATGCAGGATATAAGTGGCTGATTACGGATCGGATAGAGCGCTTGGGGTCACAGCAATGGCGTGAATATGCTGGTGCATGGGGTGAAGTTGGATTAAATGTACATTCTACCGGTCCGCTTGGCGCATGGTTCAAGAGGTTTAACTATTGGTGGGAAAGCCGTATCAGCCTGATGGATCATATACAACCTACAGATCTGGCTATTGTTGCCGATCAATATTACTTATCATCCGAGCAACCGGAAAACGGTGGTTTCATATTTGAGGCTCCGGAAAATATGGTTATGGTTGGCCGTAAACATACGGGAGATGAATTGGGAAATACAATTTGCTTATACGCATCTCTTAAAGCGGTTGATTACGCTGGATTTACTGTTGAGGGAGAGATATGTATTGTCAATAGCTATTGGACAGAGCCAATAAAGGAAAATGATTCAGTATTTCATGCTCCTGATGGGTATGTGATATTGGGACGTCAGCATACTGGTGATGAAAACGGAATGACTCGGTATAAAATCGGTAAGATAACGTTTAATGGTATTGAAACGTCGATATTGTCTACGGACTCATTTATTGAATACCAGCTTTATCCAGAGAATATGGCTGTATTTTTTAAGACAGAACCATATTGCCTTTATACAGGTCGTTGTCATCAAGGTGATGAAAAAGGGGATACATATAATATTCAAGGACTTGTGATAGTTAGGCGACAGAAAGATTTGCAGTGATGATTTCGATAAGCTACTTTTATCAGCGGCATTATTGCCGCTGACTTTATAGATAAGATATATGAAACAGATCTTGATATTTTTGCTGCTGGTTTCGTTGACGTGTCATTCGTACGGGCAGACTTATGCCAACCGTCCGGCTACGAGTGAACAAGCTGTGGAGCTGACGTATAGCTTCGACTACAAGCAGACCGACGAGTGGCGCAAGTACAAGATCATGCGTGCTGTGGGCTGGAGTGCCTTGGGTGCTTCCGTGCCTTTGGTATTTTTTGGCGTGATGTTTACCGGCTTTTCAGCGATGTATAATGATCAAGATCTGCAGGCTGTTGGTTTAGGTTTGCTTATACCGGGCGGTACGCTTCTCGTCGGCAGTATACCGGTGCTGATATGCGCTTACAACTATCGTAACAAGGCCCGGAATATGTCATTCGGGGTGTCGGCCATCCACACTCCCGGGCTGAACAGCGGATCCATGGCCTACACCCCGGCATTGAGTCTGTCGCTATCGTTCTGACGGATCAGTTTTCACTGACAGATCGGAGCCAGTCGGAATCGGATACTGTATCTTCTGCAAGTTCGGTGGTGGCTTCGGTGCCGTATTCTTCGTCATGCTGCGAGCGGTCGAGGCCGATCTCCTCGCTCCGGCGGCTTACCCGCAGGGGTATCATTTTGTCGGTGAGCCAATAGAGGGCATACGACACAATAAATGTGTATACGATGACTATCGCCACAACAAGGATGTGGTTCCAGAAAAATTCCGTGTGTGAGATTTCGAGACCGTCGTTGCGCACAAAGAATCCATAGGCGAAGATGCCGGTGAACACTGTGCCGATAATGCCTCCGAGCCCGTGGGTTGGGAACACGTCGAGGGCGTCGTCGAAGGTGTGGCGCGCGCTGTTTTTCCATGTCACGGCCATGTTGCAGCACAGAGTGGTGGCGAAGGCTATGAATATGCTCTGTCCCACAGTCACCCATCCGGCGCACGGTGTGATGGCTACGAGTCCGATTACGGCACCTATGGCGGCACCCATGGCCGACGGTTTGTGTCCGCGCAGGCAGTCGAACACTACCCATGTGACCATGGCTGTGGCGGCAGCGGTGTTGGTATTGAGGAATGCCGCTATGGCTATGCCGTCGGCGGCGAGCGATGATCCGCCGTTGAATCCGAACCATCCGAGCCAGAGCAGCGCGGCGCCGAGAAGCACGAACGGCACGTTGGCCGGTTTGCTGTCTGTGGCTGGTGTGCGCCGGCCGAGAAACAGGGCTCCGGCGAGTGCCGCTACTCCGGATGCGGCATGCACTACGATGCCACCGGCGAAGTCGTGTACATGCATGGAGGCGAAGAGTCCTGCGGGATGCCATGTGCAGTGTGCGAGCGGGCAGTAGACTATCACTACCCACAGCATCATGAATACCAGATAGCCTGAAAAGCGCACGCGTTCGGCAAACGATCCGGTGATCAGCGATGGGGTGATGATGGCGAATTTCATCTGGAACAGAGCGAACAGCGCCAGTGGGATGGTGGCCACTCCGAGATCGATCTCGGTAAGCACGCGTTCGCTCTGTGCGGCGGTTACGTTATGGACTCCTACGCCGTCAAACATCAGGAAATCAAGAGGGTTGCCTATGATGTGGCATATATCGTTGCCGAATGCGAGGCTGAAACCGAACACTACCCAGATAACACTGACAGCGCCCATCACTATAAAGCTCTGAAGCATGGTAGAGATCACGTTTTTGGCCCGGACCATGCCGCCGTAGAAGAATGACAGCCCTGGGGTCATCATGAGCACGAAGATCGTGGCTGTGATCATCCATGCTATATTGGCCCACAGATTGTCATTCGGAAGATCGAACTGTCCTTCTGATGAGGATGCAAACAAACCTGAAACGCTTACGGCGGTCATTGCTGCGAACATGAGCATCCACCGTTTTTTTACTCTTTTACCGGAAATTGTCATAGTTGTGATATCAAAATGCAATTGATTTACGGTGCAAAGTAATATAAATGATATAATATATGCAAATATCATATCAAAATTCTTTCAAAATAGGCATTTCTCTGTCTAATGCCTATCGTTTGCGCGCTTTGTGAAAATTTTATAAGATTTATGAGAATATCCTTATATTTGCAGCATTAAAAAGAAAATAAGTCATGACTTATCAGTATGATTATGTAGTCATAGGTTCAGGCATAGCCGGTATGAGCTTTGCTCTGAAAGTGGCTGCCACAGGACGTGTGGCATTGATCTGCAAGACCACGCTCGAGGAGGCCAATACGTTTCTGGCCCAGGGAGGTGTGGCATCGGTCACCAACCTCGCGGTAGATAATTTCGACAAGCATATAGAGGATACCATGATTGCCGGCGACTGGCTCAGCGACCCTGAGGCGGTGCGCAAGGTGGTCACCGAGGCTCCGGCCCAGATACGCGAGCTGATAGGCTGGGGCGTCGAGTTTGACAAGGCTCCCGACGGCAGCTTCGATCTTCACCGCGAGGGAGGGCATTCGGAGTTCAGGATACTCCACCACCAGGACAATACAGGTGCGGAGATTCAGGAGAGCCTGATACGCAAGGTCAAGGAGCATCCCAATATCGATATATACGAGAACCGTTTCGCCATCGAGATCATAACCCAGCACCATCTCGGCAAGATCGTGACGCGCCGTACCCCCGACATAACGTGCTACGGCGCATACGTGCTCGATCCGGAGAGCGGCAGCGTCGACACGTTTCTGGCCAAGGTCACGCTTATGGCCACCGGCGGCGTAGGGGCTGTCTACACGACTACAACCAATCCGCTTGTGGCTACCGGCGACGGAATAGCCATGGTGTACCGGGCCAAGGGCACCGTCAAGGATATGGAGTTCATACAGTTCCATCCTACGGCGCTGTATCATCCCGGCGACCGTCCGTCGTTTCTGATCACCGAAGCCATGCGCGGCTACGGCGCTGTGCTCCGCAACCTGCGCGGCGAGGAGTTCATGCACAAATACGACCCGCGTCTGTCGCTTGCTCCGCGCGATATCGTGGCACGCGCCATCGATTCGGAGATGAAGCTCTATGGCGATGATCATGTGTATCTTGATGTTACGCACAAGGATCCTGAGGAGACCCGCCGCCATTTTCCAAATATATACCGCAAATGCCTGTCGCTGGGCATCGACATAACCAGAGATTATATACCTGTGGCTCCCGCCGCCCACTATCTGTGCGGCGGTATCAAGGTCGACACCAACGCGCAGTCGTCGATACAGCGGCTGTATGCGGTGGGAGAATGTTCGTGCACCGGCCTGCACGGCGGCAATCGTCTGGCTTCCAACTCTCTGATCGAAGCTGTAGTCTACGCCGATGCCGCGGCGCGCCATGCCATGGAGCAGATAGGGCACTATCAGTTCCGCACCGATGTGCCGCAGTGGAACGACGAGGGTACCCGCCATCCTGAGGAGATGGTGCTGATCACCCAGAGTATCAAGGAGGTGAACCAGATCATGAGCACATACGTGGGCATAGTCCGCAGCAATCTGCGTCTGGACCGCGCCTGGAACCGTCTGGATATCCTCTATGAAGAGACCGAACGTCTGTTCAAGTGCTCCAAAGCATCGCGCGAGATATGCGAACTGCGCAATATCATCAATGTAGGCTATCTGATCATGCGTCAGGCCAAGGAACGGCATGAATCGCGCGGTCTACATTATACACTAGACTATCCGCCGGCAGCCAAGCAGTGACATGTATGGGCGATTTTGCGGACAGAGAGTGAAATTATTTGATGTATCGTACGTTATAATTAGGTATGAGCACACTCCTGTTGCGTATGTCCGTATTGCTTATGGCGATGCTGCCTTTTCTGGCGGCAGCGCAGGATGTGTCTGATCTGTCCGGCGCCGACAGTTACCGTCAACGCGGTTATCAGGGCAAGTATCATACGGTGACTGACGACGGAGACACGGTGCTCGTGCTGGTAATGCATCCGGTAACGGTGTTTCCTCAGATCCGGTTCAAGAACAGGAAGCAGGAGGAGTTTTACTGGCGCACGGTGCGCGATGTGCGCAAGACACTGCCCTATGCCAAACTGATATGCGAGACTCTGATCGAGACCTACGAGTATATCGAGACCCTGCCTACGCAGAAAGAGCGTGATGCCCATCTTAAAGCCATGGAAAGCGCTGTGTTCGAGCAATACAAGCCTGCGCTGAAGAAATTTACCAAGAATCAGGCGAGGCTTCTGGTCAAGTTGATCCAGCGCGAGACCAACCAGTCGAGCTATAATATACTCAAGGCGTTTCTTGGGTCGTTCCGTGCCGGATTCTGGCAGACGTTCGGGCGTATGTTCGGCGTGAACCTCAAATCGCAGTACCGCCCCGACAAGGATGAGAACGATGCCATAGTCGAGCGGGTATGCGTGGCGCTGGAGCAGGGTCAGCTATGATTTCGCCGTGTGGAAACGTTTCAGTAACTTTGCACACTGACTTATGAACGGAATCTGGCAGAAATACAAGGCGAATTATGCTGCGATAGCGAGGCTCGGGCTTCCCATACTCGTGGGGCAGCTCGGCATGATAGTGGTCGGTTTCGCCGACAATATCATGGTGGGGCGCTATTCGACCGAGGCGCTTGCGTCGGCCTCGTTTGTCAACAATCTATTTAATGTGGCCATATTCGGATGCGTTGGGTTCACTTATGGACTTACGCCTCTGATCGGAGCCCTTTTCTCTCAGAACCGTCATGGCACTATAGGCGAGACTCTGCGCAACGGGCTGTTGCTCAATGTCCTGTTCTCGCTGGTGGTGACTGCTGTGATGGGTGTGCTGTATCTCAATGTGGAGCGTATGGGACAGCCGGCGGAGCTGATGCCTCTGATAAAGCCGTATTTTCTGCTGTATCTCTCCGGACTGCTGCCGATATCGCTCTTCAATGCGTTCGCTCAGTGGTCGTACGGTATCAAGCTCACCCAGATGCCGATGTGGATCGTGCTGTCGGCCAATATGCTCAATATAGCTGGCAACTGGCTGCTGATCTACGGCAACTGCGGCTGTCCGGAGCTCGGGCTCACCGGAGCCGGCATAAGCACACTGACCGCTCGCTGGGTATGCCCGGCGGTGATCATGTTTCTGTTTTTCCGTATGCGCCGTTTCAGGAGCTACCGCGCCGGTTTTGTGTCGTCGCGTATCAGTCTGACGAAGCTGGCTCAGGTCAACCGCACATCGTGGCCGGTGGCCATACAGTCTGTGCTGGAGAGCGGATCGTTTACCGTAGCGGCAGTCATGGCCGGATGGATCGGGAAGATCTCGCTCGCCGCATTCCAGGTGATAGTGATCACCGGCATGCTCGGATTCTGCATATATTACGGTGTAGGATCGGCGGTCGCCATCATGGTGTCGAATGCCGCCGGACTTTCCGACCGCCGTGGCATGAGACGCGCCGCTTTTGCAGGATATCATATCATGCTGGCGCTCGCGCTGCTTTCGTCGTTCACGTTCATCCTGTTCGAAGCTGATCTGATCCATGTGTTTACACGCGATCCCGAAGTGATATCGCTGGCACTCACACTGATATTTCCGCTTGTTCTCTACCAGCTGGCCGACGCCACCCAGATCAATTTCGCCAATGCGCTGCGCGGTACCTCGCATGTCATGCCCATGATATGGATAGCGGCAGTGAGCTATGTGGTGGTTGGTATCCCGTCGACCTGGCTTCTTGCATTCCCGGCCGGTCTGGGTACATACGGCATCATACTCAGCTTCGCATGCTCGCTTGTGCTTGCTGCCGTACTGTTTCTGTATTATTTCATCAAGACAACACGTTCCGCATCATGATACGCCTAAATGCCATGCGCCTGCTACTCGGAGTCATATGCGCGCTCATGCTCGCCGCATGTGCGAGTATGGGTCGTCCCGAAGGCGGCCCGCGCGATGAACTCCCCCCTGTGTTCGTGAGCAGTAATCCGGCTCCGGGTTCACTCAACGTCAACCGCAACCGTATCACTCTGACATTCGATGAGAATGTGCAGCTGACCGAGGCGTCCAGCAAAGTGGTGATATCGCCGGTGCAGAAGCAGATGCCGTCAATTTCGGCCGGCGGCCGCCATATCAATGTGGAGCTGCGCGACACCATGCTGCCCAATACGACCTATACCATCGATTTCGCCGATGCCATCAAGGATCTGAATGAAGGCAATGTGCTCGACGGTCTTGCCATCGACTTCTCTACAGGCGATTCGATCGATACCCTTTGTATAAGCGGTATGGTGCTCGAGGCTCGTAATCTGGAACCTGCCCAGGGCATGCTTGTGGGGATATATTCCAATCTTTCGGACACAGCTATCACTTCGTTGCAGCTTGAGCGCATAGCCAAGACAAACCAGCTGGGACAGTTCACCGTACGCAACCTGAAGCCCGGTCAGTATCAGATATTCGCGCTCAACGATGTGAACCGCGATTACCGCTGGGACCGTACCGAAGATGTGGCCTTTTACGATGTCGCAGTGTCGCCGGCGACCGAGACCATAGAAGTGACCGATACTTTCGCGGCATCAGACGGCAGCGATTCGCTGGCGGTGCGCTCCATGGTGAGGTATCTGCCCGACGATATCCTGCTCACGTGGTTCAACGAAGGATACGCCTCGCAGTATCTTCGCGATAATTCCCGCAAGGATCGTAGAATCATACATCTGGAGTTCGGTGCAAAATCCGATACGCTGCCGGATATACGCCTTATCAACGGTCCGCGTCCGGATATGCCTGTAGACGACTGGGCCCGTCTGGAACATTCGGCAACACTCGACACTCTCAGCTACTGGATCACGGACACGGCTCTTGTAAGCCAGGACACATTGCTGTTGCAGGCCCGTTATCTCCGGACCGATACTCTGCAGCAGCTGTCGTGGGCTACCGATACGCTCCGTCTGATACACCGTGAGGCGAAGTCCAGAAAAAAGAACAAAGAAAAGAAAAAGGAGCTTTCCGATTCCGACAGCATAGCCGCTCCCGAGCTGACGTTCCTTACATTCCAGGCCAAGACCGGTTCATCGCAGGATGTACACCGTCCGCTGGTGTTCGAGGCTTCGCAGCCGCTCGATACGATACTTCCCGAGGCTATTGCCTTTGCGGTGCAGGTCAACGACACTGTGTGGGACACCCTCGCAGTGCCGCCTATCATGCGGGATCCGGGAGGGGCGATACGCCGTTACACGATGGAATACGATTGGACGCCAGGCGCGAAATACCGTCTGACAATCGATTCTGCTGCGATAGTGGGTGTCTACCACGAGTGGAACAAGCCGTTCAAACATGAGTTCAGCGTGAAGCCGCTTGAGGACTATTCATCGGTGAGATTCGACATATCCGGACTGCCCGACTCATTGCCGGCTATGGCCGAGCTTCTTGCCTCCGGCGATAAGCCCGTGGCTGTTGTCCCGGTCGAGGGAGGTTCCGCCTGGTTCAGGTATATACAGCCGGGTACCTATTACGCGCGTCTGTACGTAGACCGCAACGGCAATGGCGAGTGGGATACCGGTTCCATATCCGAGCGCCTTCAGCCAGAGGAGGTGTATTACTATCCCAAGAAACTCAATCTGCGCAAGAACTGGGACGTGGATCAGGCGTGGGACATAAATGAGCTGCCTATCGACCGTCAGAAACCCGACGATATAAAGAAGAACAAGCCCAAGACCCGCGACCGCCAGGGCATGGCTCCTGAAGAATATGAAGAGGAGGAATACGACGACTGGAACGAAAATCCGTTCGATCCCAACAGCCGCCGCAACGACAGCTCCCGCCGCAATTCGACCGGAGTGTCTTCCGGGGGCTTCCGTACCAATGCCACCCGCTACTGATATATTTTACGTATCTTTGCAGATATATGGAAAGCGGAAGGCTCGACAAGGACATGATTTCAGAACCGCGGCTGTGGCGCCTGGCGCTTGGTCTCGGTGAATCGACTATAGATGTGGTACTCACGTGTACCGTGCAGGACAATTCGCTGATCTGGCGCACTATACCTCTCGATCTGTCGGCGCCCTCACGGTTGCGGGCAATAGAGGATGCAGTATACGACAATCCTCTGTTGCTTTGCGATTTCGGACGTGTGGATGTGGTGGCCGATATTCCCGATGCGACTGTGATTCCGGGCGGCATAGAGTCGGCCGACTGTATCGAGGCTATTGCTGAGTCATCATTTGACGGAGCCGTAGCGCCGTCCGAGACATTTCTGTGCGCGCTGCCGCAGCTCGATGCTGCCATAGTCATGCGTATGGACGCCGCCGAGGCCGGATTTCTGCGCCGAACGTTCTACAACGTACGTTTTCATCATCATCTGGAGCCGCTTTGCCGACACTTCTACGGTCATAGCCAGCTTGGAAACGGAGGTAAGATGTTTGCCCATCTGCGTGCAGGCGCCATAGATATAATGGCATTCGGATCGGGGCAGTTGCGTATGGCCAACAGTTTCCGCTATAGTGATACGGCCGATGCCGTGTATTATATACTCGCATCCCGTCAGATGCTGGGCATGGATATGTCGGCCGAGCTGATCCTTTCGGGCGATACTGCGGCACGCGCTGCAGTCACTCCGATACTGCGCGAATATATCGGGAGCGTGATGCCCGCTGTGTTTCCGTCGGCGCTGATGCGCTGCGGTCATGATGCCATCCATGCCCCGCTCGATTTAATATTACTACCGTCATGCGAATAATACGAGGAAAATACGGACGTCGGCGATTCGACGTGCCGACATCGATAACCGCGCGTCCGACAACGGACTTCGCCCGCGAGAATCTTTTCAATGTGCTCGAGAATATGATCGATTTCGACGGCATTACGGCCATAGACCTGTTTGCGGGCACAGGTGCCATAAGTTTCGAGATGCTTTCTCGTGGAGCGGCATCGGTCACTGCTGTGGAAAAGGCGGTGACGCAATACCGTTTCATAGGTAAAGTCGCCCAGCAGCTCAACTGCCGTGAGATCAATCTGGTCAAGGGCGATGCTCTCCGTTTTATAGAATCGTGCGGCAAGCCTGTCGATCTCGTGTTTGCCGATCCGCCATACGATATGGACGGGTTTGCCGAAATTCCCGGCAAGATTCTCGCATCCGGCGCTGTAGGTCCCGGTACGGTAGTTGTGGTCGAACACAATAAGAAGCACGATTTCTCCTCACTGCCGGGGTTTATCGACCGCCGTGTCTACGGATCGGTAAATTTCTCGATATTCCGTATTCCCACCGACTGATAGCATACGGCAGTACAGACTGTTCTGGCCGTGTCTACGTACATTATGATACTCCATCGGTCAGCAATAAAAATAATAGGCCGGAGCATGCTCCGGCCTATTATTTTTATTGTGTAATGAGTTGTGTCAGAACGGAATGTTGATGCCGAACGACAGGGAGGCGTTTGACGACAGGGGGATACCCTGCTTTGCGAGACGTCCGATGGTGTGGTCCATGCCGAGATACAGATTGAATCCGGGAGCGTTGACGTTGGCGATCCATCCGAAACCGAGCCCGTATGTGCCGTAGACGCCGTTGACTCCGAGATCGATGACGCCATAGGAATAGTTGGCCGACAGGCGAGCCTCGCTCCAGGTGAAGTCGCCCATGAAGCGGGTGGTGCTGAGCAGGCCGAACGATACGTTGCGATAGACCGGGAGATTGTATTGTGCGGCAAGCGACAGTGTCGCGCCTATCATGCGTGTGCGTGATCCGAGATCGCCGTGGTCATTGAGCTGGTATAGTTCGGTAAGTCCGTCGCGCAGGCGGCGCCATTCGTTGGAGAATGAGTTGTCGGCATCTTTGTTTGTGCTGAACAGATAGTCTGATGTTATGACCTCACGGTCGCCGTCGGTCGAGGCTTCGATATTGTTCGACCAGTTGATGAAGCCGAGATCGGACAGCGCGGCAGAGAAACACCAGTCTTTGTTAAGGCGGAATGTGGCTCCGAGATCGATGGCCGCGCCGAATCCGCCTATGCCGAGATCGTCACTGTCGAATTCCGCTCCGTCGACATAATATCTGCGTGTGACATCGCTGAAACTGTTTGTGAAGGATAAGCCTTTGAGCGATGCGTTGATACGGGCGTTGGTTATTGCGTGCCAGGCGTCCTGTCCGAGTGTCAGGTCGGCTTTGTCGAGGTGGGCGTCGATGGCGCCTGCTCCGATGAGGAACTTGAGAGTCGCTCCTACGCGCCAGCGTTTGTCGAACGGCAGTGTGCGGGAGTGTCCGAGAGCTACTTCCACGTATGCGTCGGCACGCGCTCCGAAGTCGGATATGTCGTAGGTCTTGTTGCTTATCCCCTCTTTTACGAGCGAGAACAGGGATTTGGGTATCTTTACGTGGGCATCGGTACGTGTGTTGACTGCGATGGTGTTGTATCCGCCCATACCCTTGAAGCCTACCGACAGCAGTCCGATGCGGGCGTCGATACCGAGACGGTTGCTGTTGTTGAGGCCGTTCATGACCTCAGCCGCCGATACCGCCGGATTGAGGAGGGTTGTGGTGCGCCCGTCGACGTTATAAAGTATGTGTTTGACTCCGATGGTTCCCATGACTCCGGTGTTGATGTTGCCTATGCCGGGTATCGATATATAGTTGCGGTTGTTGGCGAACGACGGGTTGAGCTGATGTCCGAACAGGTATCCGTCGGAGAAATATGCGGAACGGCTCTGTGCGGAGGCGAGTGCGGGCAGGCAGAGGATTGCGGTTGCGGCTATGGCCGCGCGTATGTTGAGTTTCATTGTTGTTCAGTCGGATCGGTTATTAGTCTTTATGTATTCGTAGATAGTGGCCCGATACTTTCGCGCGTATGTCGCGCAGTGTGATTTTCTGTTCTGGGCTTAGCGGGGTGGCGGCGTTTGCCGATGTCGCGCGGGCGGTGAATGTTATTCCGTCGAGATGTGTCACGGTACCGGTCATCCGTATGGTCAGCGGCTGATCCTTGGCTCCGCCTGTTATGTCGGCACCGGTGATCTCGACATTTCCTATACGGTTTCCGTCGATGTCGATAGGGTAGCCGGACATGTGTATCGACACGGGAAGATCGTTGGTCACTGTGGCTGTGACTTCGAGCGTGGATATGGTGAGTGCGTCGACTATGGCGTCGTCATCGCCTGACTCGGTGTCGGCATCGTTCCATCCGGATTCTGTGTCGGTGTATACGATCTCGGATCCTGCTGCGAGGGCAAGAGGTGCGAAGAATGTGTAGTTGCCGGATATCGGGCCTTCGTATGTGCCGATACGGAGGTCGTTGACCTGTTGGGTCGGCATGCCGGGATCGAGTATGCTTACTTTAAGTTCGTCGGGAAGTCCTTCTCCGCGGAGAATGTCGCGCAGGCCGGTGTATGGACGGTATGCGGCTTCGGCATATCCGGGTTGGTATTTTGCCGGCATTTCCGGTGCCAGGCAGAACTGATAGTCTCCTGTGCCGGCCTGGGTGGATCGGTCGAGGATGAGTTTGCCGTCATCAGGATTGTATGATTGTCCGGCAACGCCATTGCGCCATGGAGTTATGGACAGACCGGCCTCGGCCGTAATGCCGTAGCCCGACAGGGGATTGATGAGGCTGAGGTAGATCTGCGGATTGGTGAGCGCTATGTCGGTTTCGGGCTGGTCGAGCACGGATGGCAGATCGTTGAGAGTTATGGGGGCTATGTCGAAATTGTTGACCGAATAGCTTAAAATGCCGGAGAACGATGTGATCGAGAGTGTGCTGAGGTTGAAATTTACCGAAAGCTGTAATGCCTGGGGTACTGCGCCCGGAATGTTTTCAGGCTCAATATATCCGCCGGCTATGCCTATCTCGTCGGCAAAAGAGAAGGTGCGGGTGTCGGCCGAGAAGCTGATGTTGGCTTTTGAGGCGTCTATGCCGTTTACGGCCATGTCATAGACAAATGTCCCGGTAGTGGTGAAGTTGCCGAGATCGGCTATGCCGGTGGCAGGATCGTAGGTTCCGATGGATGGTGTGCCCTGGAGTCCGGCGGGAAGCTGTAGCTGAAAGCCTGTCAACCGGAATGAGGAGAATATTCCGGCCGTATTGTCGACCGATATGGTAAGGCTTAAACTGAACGATGTGCCTATGCGGTCGATGGATTTGATACATTCGCTGACATTGTGTGTGATATAGTCGAAGGGAGAGGTGTGACGTCCTATGGGCAAGGCTTCCGTAAATTTCGGCGTAATGCCTGTCATGGTTGTAGCTCTTGCCGTTATATTGATCGGCGCGATATATGGCGGCTGTATGCTGATCGGATCGATAAACACAGGCTCGGACTGGAATGTGCCTTCTTCGATCAGTGCGTAATAGCCGTCTATTTCTTTAATGCGTGAGTCATCATCGATAGTGATTATGTCTCCAAGTGTGATGTCGTCGATGCGTATAGGCAGGACAAGATCGTTGACTGATACCTGAATGGTAGTGTCGATGTCGCTCAGATCGTAGTTGTCGTCGATACATCCCGTGGCTGTAGCGCAAACGGCTATCAACGCCGAGTGTGCGAGGCGGCGATGGAAGTGGGGTATTTTCATATCAAGAAATGTGTGTGAATATTATTTGATTGGTAAATTGTTTTATTTTCAGGGGTGTAGGTTCGTATGTGTGTTACACCGCAAATATTTTACAAAATTATCCAATCTGCATGGTTGTCGGTTTAAATTTAATAAATAATATAAATTTTTAACTATATGGATTAGGGACAGACAGCCGTCTGCGGCGTCACATGAGATATATGCCTTCGGATCTCTGTCGCCCGTGGGAAAGTGAACTTTTGGCAGTGATTATACATTAATTTAATTGAAATAATTTATATATTTGCAGCAATAAAAGCAATCAGTACAGCGACCATTTCGCCCGATGGGGAACGATGGCCGCAAAAATGGGTTGACAATCAATCGAATAGAACGTGTAATATAAGTTTATAACTAACAAGCAAGCATAGAGTTTAACCAAAACAAATTACCGCCGCGAGGCAGATTAACAAAAAATGTGACTACAATTATGGATAGTAATGAGAAGAAGCCTAAAAGACCGCGTATAGGCGAGAACCGTGAGACTATAGGGGACAGCCAGGATACTTCCCGTTTTGAGAAAGTAGAATATACCGGACATACGACATCGTCTGACTACCATGCAGATGATTCGGATTCGGAGCATCAGTATGGCCAGGGCGGCTACCAGCATCGTCCCTACAACCGCTACAACAACAATCGCCAGGGCGGCTACAGCAATAACCGTCAAGGCGGCTATCAGCAGCGTCCCTACAACAACCGTACCCAGGGCGATGGCGGCTATCAGCCCCGTCAGGGCGGCTACAGCAATAACCGTCAGGGCGGCTATCAGCAGCGTCCCTACAACAACCGCTACAACAATAACGGCGGCTACCAGCAGGGCGGCTATCAGCAGCGTCCCTACAACCGCTACAACAATAACGGCGAGGCAGGAGGATATTCCCGCACCCCGCGTGCCGATTTCAACCAGCAGGGTTCTGAAGCTGTGACAGATGGCGCAGCAGCCGCATCGGCAGAATCGACCGATGAGACCAAGGCTGCAATGTCAGGACAGCAGGGCGGCTATCAGCCCCGTCAGGGCTACCAGCAGCGTCCCTACAACAACCGTCCGTACAATAACAACCGTCAGGGCGGCTACAACAATAACCGTCAGGGCGGCTATCAGCAGCGTTCCTACAATAACCGTACCCAGGGCGATGGCGGCTATCAGCCCCGTCAGGGCGGCTACAACAATAACCGTCAGGGCGGATATAACAACCGCCAGCAAGGTCAGCGCCCTTATGGCAACCGCCAGCAGCAGGGGCGTCCGGGTGGTTTCAACCGTCCGCAGGGCAAGAGTTTCGTGCCGCGTCCCAAGCGCGTCGAATATGAAATGCCGATACCCGATCCCGACGAACAGATCCGTCTTAACAAGTTCATGGCCAACGCCGGTATATGCTCGCGCCGCGAGGCCGACGAATTTATCCAGAAAGGTCTGGTTAAGGTCAACGGTGAGGTCGTGACCGAACTCGGAACAAAGATAAGCCACAACGATGTAGTGGAATTCAACGACAAGGTCGTGACTTTGGAGAGCAAATGCTATATCCTGCTCAACAAGCCGAAGGATTGCGTCACCACATCGGATGATCCCAACGGCCGTCTGACGGTGATGGATATAGTGAAGGGCGCGTGCCCAGAGCGTATATACCCGGTTGGCCGTCTTGACCGCAATACTACGGGTGTGCTTCTGCTTACCAACGACGGCGATCTCGCCTCCAAGCTGACACATCCGAAGTATGTGAAGAAGAAGATTTATCACGTATGGTGCGACAAGGATATCAGCGAGGACGATATGCAGCGTATAGCCGACGGCATAGAGCTCGACGACGGGCCTATCCATGCCGACGCTATCAGCTATGCGACCGATACTGACCGCAATCAGGCCGGTATCGAGATCCACTCCGGACGCAACCGTATCGTGCGCCGCATATTCGAGTCGCTCGGATATCATGTGACAAAACTCGACCGTGTATACTTCGCTGGTCTGACCAAAAAGAACCTGCCCCGCGGCCGTTGGCGCTATCTGACTCAGGAAGAGGTCAACTTCCTGAAGATGGGATCGTTTGAATAATACAACAATCATTATTACCGAAGATAACAAACCAAATGAAACGAACCAAGATAACCGATCTCTTCAGCCCCGGGATGATAGGGCAGGAAGTGAGCGTGATGGGATGGGTGCGTACGCGCCGCGGCAACAAGCATGTGCAGTTCGTGGCGCTGAACGACGGCTCTACCATACGCAACATACAGATCGTGCTGGACATGGCCCGCTTCACCGACGAGGAGCTGAAGGCTGTGACCACGGGGTCGAGTATTCATGTGACAGGACGTCTGGTGGAATCGATGGGCAAAGGGCAGTCAGCCGAGATACAGGCCGACACGCTGAAGGTGTTCGGCACCGCCGATCCGGAGTCGTATCCTCTACAGAAAAAAGGGCATACCCTGGAGTTCCTGCGCGAGAAAGCTCATCTGCGCCCGCGTACCAATACATTCGGTGCAGTGCTGCGCATACGCTCGGCACTGGCTTTTGCGATCCATAAGTTTTTCCAGGAGAGAGGTTTCTTCTATCTGAATACACCGCTTATCACAGCGAGCGACTGCGAGGGTGCAGGAGCTATGTTCCAGGTGACCACACTCGATCTCAACGATCTGCCTAAAGGCGAGGATGGCCGCGTGGACTATTCGGCCGATTTCTTCGGCAAACCTACGGCGCTGACCGTATCGGGACAGCTTGAGGGCGAACTCGGCGCTACCGCACTGGGCGCGATCTATACCTTCGGCCCGACATTCCGTGCCGAGAATTCCAACACTCCGCGCCACTTGTCGGAATTCTGGATGATAGAGCCTGAGATGGCGTTCTATGATATTACCGACAACATGGATCTGGCCGAGGCTTTTATCAAGTATTGCATCGGCTATGCTCTGGAGCATTGCGCCGACGATATAGAGTTCCTTGCCAAAATGTATGACGAGGATCTTCCGGCACGTCTGCGCGGTGTGCTCGAATCGGAGTTCGTGCGTCTCACATATACCGAGGGCATAGATATACTGAAGGCTTCCGGACGCAAGTTTGAGTTCCCGGTAGAGTGGGGTGTGGATCTTCAGAGCGAGCATGAACGCTTCCTTGTGGAGGAGCATTTCGGCAAGCCTGTGATTCTTACGGACTATCCTAAGGATATCAAGGCTTTCTATATGAAACTCAATGACGACGGACGCACGGTTCGCGCCATGGATGTTCTGTTTCCGAAGATCGGCGAGATCATCGGTGGTTCGGAACGCGAGGAGAGCTATGACAAACTGCTCGGCCGCATAGAGGAAATGAATATTCCGATGAAAGACATGTGGTGGTATCTCGACACCCGCCGTTTCGGAACAGTGCCTCACAGCGGTTTCGGTCTCGGATTCGAGCGTCTGGTGCTGTTTGTGACTGGTATGACCAACATACGTGACGTGATACCGTTCCCGCGTACTCCGGGTAACGCTGAGTTCTAACGGCTGCTTTTGATGCGTGTGGCGACCATGCTTGTCAGGGCGCCGACAATGATAACGAGGGTGGCGACCACAAGAAGGTCGCTGCCCTCTACTTTTACTGGATAGACGGTGATGGACATGGCGTTGTGGTCGCCTCCGAGCCTGACGATCCCGAACCATTGCTGGACGAGACATAACGCTACTCCGACGGCAGCTCCTGCGAGGCCTCCGGCTATGGAAATAAGCCATCCCTGTATGGCGAATATGCGGCGTATCAGCCCGTTCGGGGCTCCGATCGAGCTTAGGGTGGCTATGTTGTCCTCTTTCTCTAAGATAAGCATGGAGAGTGTGGATATGACGTTGAACGACGCTATGACGAGTATGAATCCGAGAAGCATGAAAGTGATCCACTTCTCTACGCCGATCATTTTGTAGGAGGCGGCCTGCTGGCGCAGACGCCCTTTGACATCGTAGTCTGTGCCTATGGCGTTTCTGACAGCCGCTATGGCTTCGGATTCGGTTGATTCCGGGGATATGGCGGCTTCGATGGCTGAACTTTCAGTGGTGTAGTCGAGCAAGGTGCGGGCGCATTCGAGCGGTATGAACATGAAATCAGTGTCATATTCGGTCTGGTCGACGCGAAACACAGCAGCAGGCTGCAGCATGGCTGAACGGAACGATGCGGCCGGATTGGCCGGATTGAGGCTACCTTTACGGCGTGGCATGTAGATGTCGACACGCTGATCGTAGCCGGGATATATCTTTAGTTGCGATGCGGCTCCGACGCTGAATACCGCAGGCGAGAACCCGTCGGGCAGATCGGTCGCTCCCCCTCCTGCTATGATGGTGGCATCGATGTCGCTCACATTGCCGTATGCCGCGAAATCCACGCCTTTGAGGCGTACGGGCATCTGACGTTCCTCGATGACGGCAAGTGCGCGTTCCTCAAGGGTCGGAGTAGCGGCGGCTATCTGCGGCAAGGCGGCTATGGCTTCGGCCAGAGAATCGGCTTCGGCAATCGTTTTGCCTTGTATCGGCACGATCTTGATCTGGGGATCAAGCATGCCGAGCCGGCTCATGGCCAGCTCGGTAAATCCGTTGAACACCGAAAGCACCACGACCATGGCCATCGTGGCCACTGCTATGCCGCATGCTGATACGAGGGATATGATATTTACCCCGCTGTGTTTCTTTTTCGAAAATAGATACCGTAAGGCTATCTGTAGCGCTACCATCGGCCGTCGGGTGGTCAGAGTGTTTATTCGGTTTTACGGTCGGTAGAGTCGCTGCGGAGCAGACTGTCGATATTGTCGATATAGTCGAGCGAATCGTCGAGGTAGAATGTCAGTTCCGGTGTGCGCCGCAACTGGAAACGCACGCGCTGGGCGAGGTCGTAACGTATGGTCTTGGCGCTACGGTTGATGCTTTCAAGCATGTCGTCGGCTTTGTCTGACGGAAATACCGACAGGTATGCCTTGGCTACGCTCAGATCTGGCGATACCCTGACGGTGCTTACCGATATTATCACGCCATGAGTCTTGGCTGTCTGCTGACGGAATATTTCGCTTAGCTCTTTCTGGAGCAGTCGTGCTATTTTAGCTTGTCTTGTAGTTTCCATAATGAATCTCGTTTCTATATACTATAATTAATATATAACAGACGGGCTGTATAAAGTTTCGATGCCGATCCAGCCAAAAGGATTGTTATTTCTGTTCCGTCTGTGTGTGCTGCCGGCGCAGTATGCGTCGGGCTATGCGGTAGGCGGTGAGGGTCGACCGGTACCGTTCGGCGCTGATGGCCCGGCCGGGGCGGCCGTCCATGATTCCGCCTTCGCCGATGTAGCACTCCATGAATGCCTTTATGCCGCGGAATACAGGGGCTATAAGACCGACGTGGTTTGTCTGGGCGGCTATTACCCGTCCGCGTATGCCGGCATGCCGGCGTTCGGTGAGGGAGTATTCGGCTGCTGTGCGGCAGCGGTAGTGGAGTATGTCGCCGTCAAGTTCGAACGGGCGTACCGAATCGGGAAATGTCACGGCTTCCTGCACTTCGCGCAGGTTCCATGCTGCATATCGTTTATCGAACAGGCGGATCTGTCGGTCAGGATACCATCCGCACCGGCGCACGGGTTCTCCGCAATAGAAGTTGAGACGCGACAGTGAGTATACGCGGTGGGTGAACCCCTCCTCTTTGAGGTTGATCAGGGTCTCGCGCAGTGATGGTGACAGCACTTCGTCGGCATCGATGGTGAGTACATACCGGTGTGTGGCAAGAGATGTGGCATACTGTCGTTGCGCACCGTATCCGGCAAACCGCCGCTGGCGTACCATGCATCCTGCTTCGCGGCATATATCGGCTGTGCGGTCGGTGGAATAAGAGTCGATGACTATTATTTCATCGGCCACGCCGTCGAGCGACTGCAGGCATTTGCCTATGGTCGCTTCCTCGTTGCGGGTGATTATGGTTGCACTTATTTTGCTCATACACATTAAGGCGGCGGCATATCTGATATGCCGCCGCTCAAAGTTCCGAAAAAAACTCGGGTATTCCAAATATATTTTAGAGCACCTTTGTATAAAGGGCTACGATGTCGTCGTAGCTTACGTCGCGGGGGTTGCCCGGAGTGCATACGTCGGCGAGTGCCTGTTCGGCGAGTGCCGGTATGTCTTTTTCGGTGATTCCGAGATCGCCCAGGTGCTGTGGTATGCCGACTTTTACAGCGAGGTCGCGTACGGCGTCGACTGCGGCCTTGGCGGCTTCGTCTGCATTCATGTCTTTGGTGCATACGCCCATCGCTTCAGCTATGGCGCGGTATTTTTCACCGGCTGCCGGAATATTGAATTCCATTATGGTCGGGAGTAGAAGTGCGTTGGCTACACCGTGGGGTATGTCGAATAGCGATCCCATCGGATGAGCCATGCCGTGTACGAGTCCGAGGCCGACATTGGAGAAAGCCATACCGGCTATGTACTGTGCCACGGCCATACCGTTGCGGCCTTCAGGATTGGTGGGCTGCTCTACGGCTACGGGCAGATAGCGGGCGATCATGCGCACGGCCTCGATCTCGAACATGTCCGACATCTCCCATGCGCCGCGGGTGATGTAGCCCTCGATGGCATGGGTAAGGGCGTCCATGCCTGTCGCTGCGGTGAGTCCCTTGGGGAGTGAGTACATGAGCTCGGCATCGATTATGGCTACTGCCGGTATGTCGTTGGGATCGACACATACCATTTTCTTTTTCTTGACCTCGTCGATGATCACATAGTTGATTGTGGTCTCGGCCGCAGTGCCGGCTGTAGTGGGAAGCGCTACGATGGGCACGCTTTTGTTTTTGGTGGGGGCGCAGCCTTCAAGAGATACCACATCGGCAAACTCGGGATTGTTGGCGATGATGCCTACGGCCTTGCATGTGTCGATCGATGAACCGCCGCCTATGGCTATGAGCACGTCGGCATTTGAAGCTTTGAATGCGGCAAGTCCGGCATTCACATTAGATACGGTGGGATTCGGCTTTACATCGCTGAATATCTCGTAGGGGATCGACGCAGCATCGAGAACTTCGGTCACTTTGGCGGCCACACCGAAACGAACCAGGTCTTTATCGGTTACGATCAATGCTTTTTTCTTGCCTAATCGGGCGATTACCTCAGGCAGTTCTTTGCGTGCGCCTGGGCCGAAATAGGATACCTCATTGAGGATGAATCTCTGTACCATAGATTTTGGAGTTGGGTTTTAAGGTGTATTATTATTGGGATTAATAATGATGTCCGGGTTGTATTCTGGGTTGCAGATACCGCAACTGCGGTTACGATACAAATATAGTATATCCGTTGCCGACGGCCAAAAAAAAATGCTACGCTCAGTTGTTAATCCTTAACAAAAGTTAAAAACATGTTTTAAAGCAAACAAATAATGGAGTGATTTGTAGAGTGTTGAGGCGAGGAGT
>CAOKFI010000026.1 GCA_948467675.1 uncultured Porphyromonadaceae bacterium | reverse complement strand
TCCATTGCCCATCCTCACGCGAATTCTCAAGAATAACCTTGTAGTCAAAATATTAGCCCAGGACTACATCAAATATAACAAAAATATTCGATGAAACATAATAGCGGATGTCGCCCAAAGGGCGGTTCGCGGTGGCGGAGCCAATTATGTGAGTCAAATATAGAAAAATTTTTTCGGATTAATTATTATTCCTACCTTTGCAGTGCCGATTCAAGACAGTGTTTTGTAATCCTCATCGGAGGGCACGATATAATGCCGGATAAGATGACTGGGTAAAACCTCTATTCTTATCCGGCTTTCTATATGGATAATATCGATTAATTACAGAATATGACAGATACAGTTAAGACAGGTTTGGACTATGGTTGCGGCAAAATAAGCCGTCTGTTTTCAAAAATCTTTTTCCCGACTCTGTTAGGAATGGTTTTCAATGCCCTGCTTACCATTACGGACGGTGTCATCGTCGGTCAGGGCGTAGGCCCCGATGGGATTGCAGCCGTCAACATCATCGCTCCGCTGTTTATGGTCGCGACAGGTTTTGGCCTGATGTTCGGAATTGGTGCAGCGGTCATGGCCGGTATATGTCTGGCGCAAAACGATGTCCGCAGAGCCAATATCGCAATGACACATGCGTTCACGTTCTCATTGGCAGCCATGGTCGTGATAATCACAGCCGGAGTGCTGTTCACGGATGAAATAGCACATGCCCTCGGGAGCTCCGAACGGCTGATAGGGAAAACTACCGATTATCTTTTCTGGCTGATGCCCGGTATCCTGTTTCTCACGTTTCAAAGTATCGGCATGATGGTGATTCGTCTCGACGGATCTCCCACATACGCCATGCTATGCAATATAATCCCGGCCGTAATCAACGGAATACTCGACTTTATATTCGTGTTCCCACTCGATATGGGTGTGGAAGGAGCTTCTATAGCTACATCGATAAGCACCATAATCGGAGGTCTGATGGCCGTAACTTACTTTTTCAGGTTTTCCTATGTGCTTAGATTCGTTTTCTCCCTGGCCAACATCGGCCGCAATTTTATAAATCAGGTAAAAATAGGGTCGTCGGCATTTGTCACAGAAATCACAATGTCAATAATGATGCTTACTGGCAACCATGTATTTATGAACACTTGGCGTGAGGCCGGTGTGGCGGCCTACAGCATAGCATGCTACCTGTTCCCTCTGATATTCATGATCAATAATGCTGTAGCCCAATCGGCTCAACCGATCATAAGCTACAATTACGGCGCCGGCAACATAGCCCGTGTCTGGACATCGCTTCGCGTGAGTATCGCGGCGGCTATTATATGCGGCACAATCGCATCGTGCGGAATAGGCTTCGGAGCACATTCAATAGCCGGGCTATTCATCGATCCCGACTGTGAAGCGGCAAGACTTGCAACCCAAGGTCTGCCCATATTTTCCTCATGCGCGATATTTTTCGCGCTCAACATATCGTTTATCGGCTTCTATCAAAGCACCAAACAAGCGCTCAGGGCTATCGTTCTGACATTGCTGCGCGGTATAATACTTCTGGTTCCTCTGTTTTTCATTATGCCACGGATTTTTCCCGACTATGGCCCGTGGGCAGCTATCCCCTGTTCCGAAATGCTGACATTCGCTATCACGGTGCTTTCATTCAGGCGCAGACTTCCCTGATTCTCCGGCAAGATGCGAGTTATAATACCGCGGATCGCCAGTGACCTCGTCGCCGACAAACGGAGGCATATCCACAGACTGACACTCAGTCTCGAGTTCTAATTCCGCCAGGATAAGCCCGTCATGAGCACCGTGAAACATATCCACTTCCCACCGCATACCGGCGTATGGCACTATATAACGCGTCTTGTCGATCACAATACCGTCGGCAAGACGCTCAATCATTGCGGCCGCATCTTCCACCGGGACAGGATATTCCCATTCATCGCGGGTCGCGCCGTGAGTTCTGCCCTTGACTGTCAGAAATGCCTTGTCGCCATACATGCGAATACGCACAGTTGCGTCAGGATTACGTGACAGGTATGCCTGACGTATGTCGACGGCCATCTCCGCAAGATCCACAAATGAAGTGTTTTTGACCAAAAATTTCCGTTCTATCTCTTCTGCCATCGATGCTATGAATAATTAATGTATTAACTTTGCAAAGTTAACAGGTTTCCAAATAGACGCATAAGGTTTTGACGCATTTCATCACAGACAAGCCTCTGTATATCTTCATAGCGGCCTTGACAGTCATGCTACTGGCTGTATCGATCCCAATCCATGGCCAAACCTCAGTTGCCGGATGCAACATTTCGGGGACAGTGCGCGATTCCGTATCCCTCGAACCGGTACCATACGCGGCCATATATCTTAAAGGAAGCAATACCGGAACCATGACCGATGAAAACGGGACGTTCGTGTTGAATTCCGCACAACTGCCAGCCACACTGCGGATCTCATCGATGGGATTTGCGCCAAAGGAGCAATATGTACCTAACATACATTCACTTCCGGTCCAGATCGAGATAAGTCCGGTAGGCGTAAGCCTCGACGAAGTCACAGTAAGGCGCACCAAAGAACATTACTCAAAGCGGAACAATCCCGCAGTAAAGTTCGTGGAGCGCATCATGGCTGCACGCGACATTACCGATCCTAAACGAAACGACAATTACAATTATCGCGAATACGAACGCATATCGTTGGCGCTAAACGACTTCACTCCTGCCGACTCTGCAAAAAGCAATACTATAGGGCGCAAATTCGCATTTCTGAAAGAATATACCGATACCTCCGAGATCTCAGGCAAGCCGATTCTGACATTTTCTGTAAAAGAAAAAATATCCGATCATCATTATCGGCGTACTCCTCCAGGCGAACGAGATGTGATACAAGCTCTACGCCGTACTGGTCTCGACGATATTACCGATCAAGAAAGCATGCACACGTTTCTGGCCGACATATTCCGAGATATCGATCTGTATCAAAACGATATCACACTGCTTCAGAACCGTTTCGTAAGTCCGTTAGGACGCATAGCGACCGATTTCTATAAGTTCTATCTGACAGATACCATACCTGACATATCCGCTCCTGGAGATTCTCTGATAGAGTTGTCGTTCGCGCCACACAATCCGCAGTCATTCGGATTTTTAGGACGGATATACGTATCATCCAACGACTCCACGATGTTTATAAAACGGGTAAAAATGACATTGCCGCGCGATATCAATGTCAATTTCATAGACCGACTATATATGACACAGGAGTATGAACGCGCTGCAGACGGATCCAGGCTGAAGACTAAAGACGATATGGTAGCCGAGATAACTCTGATACCAGGCACACAGCCGTTTTACGGGCGCCGCAGCACGGTATACTCAGATCACAATTTCGATATTGCTTCGGCAACCGGAGTATTCGATATCCGCCATAAGACAATAGTGGATCCGGCAGCTTATGTCCGCAATTCAGAATACTGGAACAAACACAGACCGATACCTATGACATCCGGCGAAAGCGGTATCGCACAGATGATACAACGCATGCGTTCAGTCCCGATATATTACTGGACCGAAAAGGTCATACAGGTACTCGTGTCAGGTTATCTTCCTACCGGGCCGAAAAGCAAATGGGATTTCGGGCCAATGAATACCACCATAAGTTTCAACGACATGGAGGGCGTAAGATTACGTGCCGGAGGTACTACCACCGCCGAACTTAACAATCGATGGTTCGGACGCGGATATGTGGCCCGCGGATTCAAAGACCATAAATGGAAATATTCCGCAGAGGCTGAATATTCGTTTATAGATAAGAAAAGTCATTCCAGGGAATTCCCGGTGCAATCATTGAGGCTTACACATTTATACGATGTAGATATGATAGGACAACACTATCTGTTTACTAATCCTGACAATGTGTTCCTATCGCTCAAGCGCCAACCTGACACACAGATGACATACCACCGGCTTACAAAGCTGGAATACACACTGGAACTGGAAAATAATTTCACTTTCTATACGAAATTAGCTCACGAACGTCAGGAAGCTACCGCATATATGCCGTTTACAGACGGAGACAACCGCAATTTCAGCCACTATGACGAAACAACACTGGAAATCCAGCTCCGTTATGCTCCCGGCGAGAAATTCTACCAGAACAGGAGCTACCGCTATCCTATAAATCTCGACGCACCGGTATTTCTTCTCAGCCATACGTTCGCACCAAAAGGCATTGCCGGAAATATGTTTGCGATAAACCGCACGGAAATAAGCATCCAGAAGCGAATATGGTTTTCTGCATTCGGTTATCTGGACGGAATAATCAAAGGCGGATGGGTATGGAGCCGGTCGCCCTACCCCAATCTACTCATTCCCAATGCCAACCTAAGCTATACAATCCAGCCGGAAAGTTTTGCTTTGATGAATCCGATGGAATTTATCAATGACAGGTATATGAGCTGGGATATAACATACTGGGCAAACGGTGCCATATTCAACTACATACCATACTTCAAAAAACTTAAACTGCGCGAGGCATTCAGTTTTCGCGGATTGTTTGGAAAACTTAGCGATCGCAACAATCCCGATCTGAACAACGAATTGTTCCGTTTTCCATCAGATGCCCATACTCGCCCGATGGATCATGGCCCCTATATGGAAATAGGTGTCGGCATCGACAATATCATCAAGATACTGCGTGTCGACTATGTCTGGCGTCTGTCATACCGCGATACCTACCATTGCGACCGCAGCGGTCTGCGCATAGCTCTGCACTTCACATTCTGATAAGAAAGAATTTTATTCGCAGAACAAGATTCAACGAAACGTATTTTTTCGTATCTTTGGCTTCGCCCGAGATACTCTCGCTCGGCAAAATCGCAAGCAAGCTTGCTTTTGCTCTCGACTTATCCGTATCTTTGTTAAAATCACTTTTAACCATAAATCATAATGAGCCTAAAATACGCCATCGTTTCATTTATGCTGATATATGCCAGTATCGCAACCTCAGCCAAAGCATCAAGCGACGAACTGCCGATAATACCTCAGCCACAATCAATCAAATGGTTAGGACATACATATATCGTACCTGAAGACACAGTTCCAACAATTACAATCGCCTCGGGAATTGTCGATCTGCCAGCGTCACGCGAAAGCTACAGACTAATCATTAACGACAAACATATCCAAATATCAGCCAATGACCGTCAAGGGGCTTTATGGGCTAAAAGAACACTAATGCAGCTACGTCAACCAGACGGATCATATCCTCAGATACAGATAACAGACTATCCGGAGTTCCCTATACGTGGTTTTTTGTATGATGATGGCAGGAATTTTGCCGGTGTAGATAGGATCAAAAAATACATCGACATAATGTCGTCATATAAACTAAATACATTTCAATGGCATCTCACTGACAAGCCAGCCTGGCGCATCGAATGTAAATCGTTTCCAAGACTCAACGACGGCCGGTTCCAGCGTCCCGGACGTGACCAAGGCAAATTTTATACCTACGATGAGATCCGTGAGATATTCGAATATGCAGACCAACGCGGCATTATGATTATACCAGAAATCGACATGCCGGGACACAGCGACTATTTCCAAACCACATTCGGTGTGCCTATGGACAGCGAACGTGGCAAAAATATATTGGAACGCTGTATCGCCGAATTCTGTGAGGAAATTCCGGCAGATATATGCCCATATATTCATATCGGATCAGACGAAGTCCACATAACCGATCCGGACGGGTTCATGTCTTGGGCACAGAAGCTTGTCAGGAGTCATGGACGAAACACCATGGCATGGGATCCGGGGCTCCCCGCCGACAGCTTTACCATCCGACAATTCTGGCGAGAAGGCGGACTTAACGGTGAAAAATATCCTGAGAATGTACCATTCGTGGATTCAGCCATGGGATATCTAAACAATTACGATCCTCTGCTGGCTACAGCCAAGATATATTTCCACACCATTTGCGGAACAGGACGTGCCGATAAGCATCGGATCGGAGGAATCGTATGCCTCTGGAATGACGTACGAGTGGAAGACAAAGATCTTACTGCACAACACAACGGTCTCGCAAGCGGAATTATGGCTTTTAGCGAACGGGCATGGTACGGCGGTTCAACAAGTACAGACGATTCGATGCCATACGGAACGATAATACCGCCTCATACCGATCGTGGGATGCAGCAATTCGAGAATTTTCAGAAACGCATTGCATACCATAAACAATGGTTTCTCGAACAAGAATTGTCATACTGGACGCCTATCCATGCTCCCGAATGGGATGTCGAGATCCATAACGACACGATCAACTGCGAATTTAAAGCTTATGGCGATATCCTTGATCTGGATGCCTTGTGCAGAGTTCACAATATCCCAGACAATATTCCGCTCTCGTGCCAGATAAGCCGAAATATACATAGCGATATCGATACTGTAAAATATTTCAAAATCGGATTTGAGGCTCCGGCACGATCAAACCGAAATTCAGACGGTATAGCCCAACAAGGCGAATGGCCTAATGAAGGAAGAATATCTGTCAACGGAATCAATATTACTCCACCGATCTGGAATGAACCAGGAGCCTATCGCTATCATTATAATACTTGGGCACGCCTTGAAGAAGAATTACCATATACCGACGAGCAATTATACTGGATGCGAAATCCGGTAGCAATCCAACTCAAAAAAGGGTCTAATAACATCGTCATCTCTCTAAAAAGACACTTCAATGGGCAACATTTTCAAGCATCATTCATAGAAGTCCCCAAATATCAACCGTAACAACCAGACATTTTTTTGATCCGATTTGGTTTTGTCGGGTTGAGGGATTGTTTTATCTTTGTTGCGAACTAAAGTTAAAATACATTTTTATCCGCTGCACAATATGTTAAAGCGCTTTTTCGTGTCCTTCATGGGTTCTATGGCAGCCATCTGGGCATCAGTTCTTTTATTGGGTATCCTGTTTTTCATGACTATCGGCGTTGCCATGTCGGATCTTAACACCTCCGCGCCTGTCAAAATAAGTAACAAGTCGATACTCTATCTCGATCTATCGGGTGTAATAGAGGAACGTGCTTCGACACCGGCGTTGGCCGATATAATATCTGGAGGCGAACCGGAGACCACTGGGCTCAACGATATAACCGGCGCCATCCGCCGGGCAGCAACCGATAAACGAATTTCCGGCATATACATAAATTGCGGTGGTTCTTCAGCCGGAGTTGCTACACGCCAGTCCATAGCAGAGGCTCTCCGTGTATTCCAACAATCCGGCAAATGGATCATATCCTATGCCGACAGCTATTCCCAGGGAGACTATTACATAGCATCCGTGGCTGATTCCCTTTTCATCAATCCGCAAGGCAGCATCGATATCCACGGATTGGCTGCCACCACAATATTTTATACCGGACTGCTCGACAAACTCGGTGTCGAAATGCAGGTATTGAAAGTCGGCACTTTCAAAAGTGCCGTAGAGCCGTTTATCCTTAAAGAAATGAGCGCCGCCAGCCGTATGCAGCAGGAGGTATATCTGAATTCTATCTGGGGCGTGCTTTCAGAGCAGATTGCTGAAAACCGTCATGTAGACGTCGCCGATGTCAACAGATGGGCAGACAACATGATTGTGACCGAAAACGCCGAACATTATATAACCGTCAGGGCTGCCGACGGACTGTATTACCGCCATGAAGTCGAGAAGCGCCTGAAAGAACTTACAGACACCAAAGAAAAAGACGATCTCCCGCTCGTGGCGGTCGCTGACTATTGCAAAGATGTCAACATACTTGATCCCTCATATCTTCCAGATATCAGACAGGATAAGAAAAAGACAATAGCCATACTCTATGCCACAGGCGATATAGTCGACAACGGCGACGGCAACTGTATTGCGGCTTCGACAATGGTACCGCAGATTCTCGACTTAGCCGAAAACGAAGATATCGCCGGCCTTATACTCAGAGTGAATTCGGGCGGCGGCAGTGCATACGCATCAGAACAGATATGGGAGGCCTTGGAACAATTCAAGAAAAAAGGCAAGAAATTCTATGTGTCGATGGGCGATGTAGCAGCCTCCGGCGGATATTATATATCTTGTGGAGCAGACCGCATATACGCGCAGCCTACCACACTCACCGGCTCTATCGGTATATTCGGACTCATTCCATGCGCCAAAGAGCTGCTTACCGACAAACTGTCGCTCGGTTTCGGAACAGTCCAGACCAATGCCAATGGCAATTTCCCCTCTCTTGCAGAACCGATGTCTCCGTCACAACAGGCAAAAATGCAACAGATGATAAACCGAGGCTACGAGACCTTCGTAGGACGTTGTGCCGAAGGGCGCAACATGCCTGTAGATTCAATTAAAGCAATCGCAGAAGGCCGTGTATGGGACGGTATGGCAGCCTTACGTCTGCATTTGGTCGATGACCTTAAACCACTTCACGATGTGATAAGCGACATGGCTGCTGATCTTGACATCAAAGGATATGCAATCGATGAATATCCACGCATCCATAAAAAATGGTGGGAAGAAGCCCTCGCCATGGAAGGTACGATCAAAGAGCGGATCGTACGCAGTCAGCTTGGCGATGCATACGAGTTCTACAACGCTATCGAGCGTGTTAAAACACTTGAACCGATGCAATGCCGCATGGAAACAGTTGTTATAGAATAAACGCCTATAATTCCTACAACATATCACCATCAAATGGCCAAGAAGAACAAGGTATTCTCATCGTTAGTGCTTAATCCGGTATCAAAAGTATACGGAATGGTCACTGACATGCGTAACCGTCTGTTCGACATGGGCATATTGAAACAACAGGAATTCGACATTCCGGTCGTAGTCATAGGCAATATCGCTATAGGAGGAACAGGAAAGACGCCTCATACCGAATATATCATTGACAGTCTGCGCTACAGCTTCAGGATTGGCGTCCTCAGTCGCGGATACCGCCGCAGGACAAAAGGTTTTCTCCTTGCCAGCGACCGTACAGGGCCGAACGATATAGGCGACGAACCATACCAGATATACCGCAAATACGGGAAAGATGTGACTGTCGGAGTATGCGAGGACCGCTGTCAGGGTATAGAGGAATTGCGCAATATCGATCCGTCGGTAAACCTGATTCTGCTCGATGACGCCTTCCAGCACCGCTATGTCAAACCGTCGGTAGCCATAGTACTGACCGAATTCAACCGTCCGGCTTTCAACGACAGGATGCTTCCGTTGGGGCGATTGCGCGAGTCGACCTTTGCATTCAACCGTGCTGACATTGTGATCGTGACCAAATGTCCCGAAGATCTGAAGCCGATCGAATGCAGGGCATTTACAAAACGTCTTGACCTGTATCCGTATCAGAAATTGTTTTTCTCCAGATTCGTGTATGGACATCTTGTCTCGGTGTTTCCCGACGATGTGACCTATATACCGTATCTTAACTGGCTTACTGAAGACGATACAATACTGGCGATATCCGGCATAGCCAACCCGAAACCATTTATCCGTTATCTACGGACATTCAAGGCTCGAATCAAGGTAAAAGTCTTCTCTGACCACCATAATTTCTCATACCGGGACATAGACCGTATACTGGAAAGGTTCGAAGCTATGCCTGGCAAAAAGAAATATATCATCACGACAGAGAAAGATGCTGTGAAGCTTGCCTGTCATCCTCATTATCCGCAGGCATTAAAAGCCCACACATTCTATCTGCCGGTAAAAGTCCAGTTCACGCAGCAACAAGGAAACGTATCGTTTGACGAGACTCTCCGGAAACTCATAGCCGACGGCAACTCCACAAGCCAATAGGCAATGAACCCATCCCTCATACCTATTGTTTTATTTAACAGACCAAATTCCAACAATTATGTTACAGACCATCAAACAGACCGCCGATTACATACGCTCACGCGTGGAAGGCGAGATGCCTAAGACAGCGATAATTCTCGGTACCGGCCTCGGTGCCCTTGTCGACCATATCGACAACAAACAATATATACCCTACACCGATATCCCTAACTTCCCGGTCTCGACAGTCGAAGGCCACAGCGGAAATCTTATATTCGGCACACTTGGCAGCAAACGTGTCATGGCGATGCAGGGCCGATTCCATTTTTATGAGGGATACGACATGAAACAGGTCACATTTCCTGTCCGTGTAATGAAAGCCTTGGGTATAGAGACTCTGTTCGTAAGCAATGCCGCAGGTGGAATGAATCCGGCATTTGAAATCGGTGACATAATGATTATTACTGATCATATAAATCTTTTCCCAGAACATCCGCTCCGCGGCAAAAACTACAATGAACTCGGTCCGCGTTTCCCGGACATGAGCGAGGCATATTCACACCGTCTGATCAAGCATGCCCTCGATATTGCCAAAGAAAAGGACATACGTGTGATGCAGGGTGTATATGTAGGCACATCAGGCCCGACATTCGAGACTCCGGCTGAATACCGTTATTTTCATATAATCGGGGGCGATGCCGTAGGTATGTCGACGGTACCGGAAGTCATTGTGGCCCGCCACTCAGGAATGGAGGTTTTCGCAGTTTCTGTCATAACAGATCTCGGTGTCGAAGGTATTGTAGAGAAAGTCTCGCATGAGGAAGTCCAGAAAGCAGCTCAGGGCGCACAGCCCAAGATGATGGAAATCATGCGTGAACTTGTAAGCCGTTTCTAACATTCATAAAAACTATATGTCGGATCAGCAACATACAGAAATATCAGCATTAGGCGAATTCGGTCTCATAGACCGTCTTACAGAGGGTCTGACACACCATAATGCATCAACACTCAAAGGAGTGGGCGATGACGGCGCCGTGCTTGAATATAAAGACAGCGAGGTATTGGTTACCACGGATCTGCTCCTCGAGGGCATACATTTCGACTTGACCTATGTCCCGTTGAAGCACTTGGGATATAAGGCCGCGGTAGTCAACTTCAGCGATATATATGCCATGAACGGCCGCCCGCGACAGATCACAGTATCGCTCGGCATATCCAAACGCTTTACCGTAGAGCATATCGAAGTTCTATATTCCGGAATAAAGCTGGCATGTGAGATATACGGTGTCGACCTCATTGGCGGAGATACCACATCGTCACGTTCAGGGCTTGTGATCAGCATTACATGTATAGGCGATGCACCAAAGGGAAAAATCGTGTACCGTGACGGTGCCAAAGACACGGATCTGATATGTGTCAGCGGAGATTTAGGTGCCGCATACATGGGATTGCAATTGCTCGAGCGGGAGAAAGTGGCGTCGGCCGGCCAGAAAGATTTCGTACCAAATTTTGCAGGCAAAGAGTATCTTGTGGAACGACAGCTCAAGCCGGAAGCCAGGCGCGACATAATCGAGGAACTGGATAAAGCCGGTATCGTACCGACATCCATGATGGATGTTTCGGACGGATTGTCGTCGGAGTTACTGCATATCTGCAAGCAGAGCCATGTAGGATGCCGTGTTTACGAAGATCGGATTCCGATCGACTATCAGACAGCAATCATGGCCGAGGAATTGAACATGAATCTGGTCACAGCCGCCCTAAACGGTGGCGAGGATTACGAGTTGCTCTTTACTGTACCTCTGTCGCAGCACGATGCTATTGATAAATTGCCGGGCATAAAACTTATCGGACACATCACCCGTGAAGATCTCGGCTGCGCGCTTGTAACACGCGACGGAGGCGAGATTCCATTACGCGCCCAAGGATGGAATCACATGTCTGAATAACCGATACTTAACAATAATCTATCCGAAAAGCCCTGAAGCCTTCGCTGGCATCCGGGCTTTTTCGCTATCTTTGCAAATAAGATACGTATCGTACCCACATGGCACTCATCAGTTACCTGCAAGTCGAAGACCTGACTAAAAGTTATGGAGACCGGATGCTGTTCGACAGTATAACATTCGGTGTAAACCAAGGCGATAAAATAGGCGTCATCGCTAAAAACGGAACCGGCAAATCGACCCTTCTGCGTCTTATTGCCGGAAAAGAGTCAGCCGATTCGGGATCGATCACATTCCGTAGCGGCATCAGAGTCGCAATACTGGATCAATCACCGATATTCGCTCCGTCAGATACGCCAATGAGTGTATGCGGAGGTACGGCTCCAACACATGACGACAGCAGCTGGAGCAGTGCCGACCGCGCACGGCAACTCCTCACCCAACTCGGCATCAAGGATCTTGACGCATCTGTATCCACCATGTCCGGCGGCCAGCAGAAACGAATAGCTCTCGCAAATACAATTCTTCAGGAGCCGGATCTCATAATACTCGACGAGCCGACGAATCATCTTGATATAGAGGTGATAGAATGGCTTGAAAACTGGCTCAGGCGCAGTCGGGTCACTCTGCTTATGGTAACACATGACCGATATTTTCTGGATCGCGTCTGCAACAAAATAATAGAACTCGATCAAAAGCAGATATTCACCTATGATGGGAATTACAACTACTATCTCCGTCGACGCCAGGAGCGTATAGAGGCTCTAACCGGCGAACTTGCCAAAGTTCGCAACACTCTGCGAAAAGAGCAGGAATGGATGAGCCGTCAGCCGCAGGCACGTGCGGGAAAAGCCAAATTCCGTATCGACGCCTTCCATGATCTCAAACGCCGTTCTCAGGCCGACTATACTGAACGACAGATCCGCCTCAATGTAAAATCGGAATATATAGGATCAAAAATATTTGAGGCATCAGGAGTAAGCAAACGTTTCGGAGATAAAGTAATACTGGATAACTTTTCCTATACATTCGCACGTTATGAGAAATTAGGGATCGTAGGACACAACGGAGCAGGCAAATCGACTTTTATAAAACTGCTACAGGGACTGATTCCGGTCGATTCCGGTGAATGGAATGTAGGAGAGACCGTACGTTTCGGTTATTACAGTCAGGACGGCATTACATTCGATAACAACAAAAGAGTGATCGATGCGATCACCGAGACTGCCGATGACATTACAATAAATGGCGGGGAGCACTACTCTCCAATGCAATTTCTTCAGCATTTCCTGTTTTCGCCAGCCGACCAACAAAAATATATACATACACTGAGCGGAGGCGAAAGATGCCGGCTGCATCTGGCATCTGTACTGATGCGCTCTCCGAACTTCCTGATTCTCGATGAGCCTACCAATGATCTCGACATAGTAACTCTCGGATTGCTCGAAGAATATCTGGCCGAATTCAAGGGATGTGTGATAGTGATATCCCACGACCGCTTCTTTCTCGATACAATCGTGGATCATCTATTTGTATTCGAGGGCGACGGTGTTGTCAAAGACTTTCCCGGAAATTATTCTGACTATCGCACATGGATCGAAGAAAACAAGTCAAAACAAGAAACCACCAAACCGGAAAAGAAACCACAGCAAGCAACAGCTCCCAGACCTTCCATACGTCTCACATATAAGGAGAAACTCGAGATGGAGACTCTCACAAAGGAACTGGAATGTCTCAATGCAGAACGAAATGAATTAGAGGCGTTATTTGCCTCAGGAGAAGCCATAGCAGATATAGAAAACAAATCGGCACGATATAATGAGATCAAAGAACTGATCGACGAAAAGGAATTCCGTTGGCTGGAACTGTCAGAAAAAGAACCGCGATAGACAGTATAGACTATCCATCGCGGTATTAATCCGTTTTTACAGGTTCGATCAGTTTATTTGGCCTCACTGATCTGAGGAGTGACCGTACGAGTGCCTAAAGCGACACTACCGGCAGGCAGATCATCAGCCGAAGCAACGACATTGATACGATAGCTCAACAACGCGACAGCCGGTGCCTTGTCGGTCTGATAAACATTGGTCTGAATCTGCATTGAATATGCTCCTGGTTCAAGCCCTGTTGTATTGAACTCCCAGGCGAAAGGCACCACGATGGTTGTGCCGACAGGCAGACCGTTCCAGAAATAAGTCGTAGCCCCCAGAGTGGCGGCGCTATTGGTATCGGATGTAACCTTTACCTCATCGACCATTAGAGTTTCACCCTGCACAACATATATCTGTCCCTCGGATTCAACTCCCCCCGACATAGTCACATCAAAAGTAACTTCCGGCAGATCGTTATCATCATCGCAAGAAGCAAAAAATGCCAACGGCAAAGCCAATAATAAATAATAAAGTCTCTTCATATCCAAAATCATCATTAAATTAGTTATTTTACATATTCTCATCCTTGTATTGTTATAACACCCTACCTTTCCAATTGTTTACATCAAATTTTTTCGTAAATTCGCAAATTGCCGCCATAATCAAAAAAATATGTTTTACCGTCTCGCGATATCTACTATATTGCTGATACAGACGCTTGTAGCCGGAGCGATAACAGATCTGTCATCAGAACTTAATGCCTATATCGGCCGGAGTAATGCCGATATAGGAGTCGCTGTCATTACCGACTGCGGAGATACTATAACAGTAAACGATCACCGCCGATACCAGATGAACAGTGTCATGAAACTATATCAGGCAATGGCAGTGATGAATGCCCTTGAACGAGGCGGCATGCCGATCGACTCCGTAGTCACCATCCAGCCATCGGAACTCCATTCAGACACATGGAGTCCCATGCGAGACCAATATAATTCCGAGAATGAAATACTGATTCCGATATCCAGACTTATAGAATACTCTATTCAGCAAAGTGACAACAATGCATGCGATATTCTATTCGATCATGTAGCCGGGACAAACGATACCGACAGATATATACGCACACTCGGCATAGAGGGGTTCGCCATAACTGTTAACGAAAACGCCATGCACCAGGATCCAACACTCTCCGATGCCAACTGGACTTACCCGTCGGCTGCAGCAAGCCTGATCCACAAATTATTCACTCAGCAGTTGTATGCACCGGAATACCAGGATTTTCTAATATCCACACTGACGGGATGCAAAACAGGAAACATGCGTCTGCCCTCTCCGCTACCCGGCGATGCCATAATAGGACATAAGACAGGAACCGGCTTCAATGATCTCGAAGGTAATCCCCAGGGCATAAACGATGTCGGGTGCATACGTCTTTCAAATGGCAGGACTTATGCGATTGCCGTATTCATAGGCCACACTGACACAGACATGTCCGGATCAGAACAGATCATAGCCGATATCTCGTCAATAGTATTAAACCACATTCAGCACTAAAAACGATACATGGGCTATGCCTGTCATCGACGTAGCCCATGTATCAATATCTATGAACCTGTACGATCAGATTCCGAGATCAGATTTAATAACCTTTATCTTGGCATCGGCCTCGGCGTTAGCCTTGTCATAATCAGCGGCAGTATTCATCTCGCCTTTGACCTCGACATAGAACTTTATCTTAGGCTCTGTTCCGGAAGGACGGATACTGACTTTGGTGCCATCGGCAGTAAAGAACTGCAGAACGTTGGATGTGGTAGGCATATCCATCTTCTCGATCTTACCGGTGGTAAGATCTGTCACATTGAGGTCGGCATAGTCCTTGACCATCACTACAGGACTTCCACCAAGAGACTTGGGCGGATTTGCCCGGAATCCTTTCATCATGGCAATTATTTCCTCTGCGCCGCTCTTGCCCTGACGGACAACCGAGATTCCTTCTTCATGCGAATATCCGTACTTGACGTAGATATCCTGAAGCATCTGCAGAAAATCCATGTTTTTAGATTTAGCCCAGGCTGCGATCTCAGCCATAAGAGAGATTGCGCTTACCGAGTCCTTGTCACGGGCAAAGTCTTCGGCCAGGAATCCGTAACTTTCCTCACCGCCTCCGAGATAGCGCGCTGTCTTCTCATGATCGCGGATCACGGCAGCAATCCATTTGAAGCCGGTATAGCAGTCAAACATGCGTATATTGTTCTTGTCGGCTATCGACTTTATGGTCTCTGTCGTAACAATAGTCTTAACGATATACTCATTACCTTTAAGCATGCCGAGTTCGGCGTTTCGTGTCATGATATAATTAAGCAGTATCATGACAATCTGATTGCCATTGATCAGTACATATTCACCACTGCTGTCGCGGATCACACATCCTATGCGGTCCGCATCAGGGTCCGAAGCCACGACAAGATCGGCTCCGACTTCCTTGGCTTTTGCTATTGCCATTGCCATTGCCGACGGGTTTTCGGGATTAGGCGATTCGACGGTAGGAAAATCACCAGACGGAATGTCCTGTTCCGGAACATGTATAATATTGGTAAAACCATAATTCGCAAGCGAATCAGGTATCATCTTGACTCCAGTACCGTGGATAGGAGTATATACGATCTTCAGATCATGATATTCACGGATAATATCAGGACTCAGCGAAAGACCTTTGATCGCGGCAAGAAATTTGTCATCTATATCCTTGCCTATGATCTCGATCTTAGACTTGTCGCCTTCAAACTTAATCGCCTCTACACCCTTGATACGATTTACGTGGTCAATGATATTGACATCGTGCGGTGCTATAATCTGTGCGCCATCGGCCCAATATGCCTTGTAACCGTTGTATTCTTTAGGATTATGGGATGCTGTGATGTTGACACCGCTCTGGCAGCCGAGCTCGCGTATGGCAAATGAAAGTTCAGGAGTGGGACGGAAATCCTCAAACAGATATACCTTTATACCATTGGCCGAAAATACATCGGCAACGACTTCAGCGAAACGACGGCTGTTGTTCCGCACATCATGTCCTACTACTACCTTTATCTCTGGAAGCTCAGCGAAAGCCTCTTTCAGGTAGTTGGCGAGTCCTTGTGTCGCAGCCCCAACAGTATATATATTCATGCGATTAGAGCCGGCGCCCATAATTCCGCGCAGACCTCCTGTTCCAAATTCCAGATCCCGATAGAACGACTCTATCAACTCGGTTTTGTCTGAGGCATCCAGCATACGTTGTACCTCTGCACGGGTTTCCTCATCGTAACCGGCTCCCAGCCATATTCTGGCACGCTCTGTTACAGTTCGGATCAGTTCTTCATTTTCCATATTATCGGATTTAATTAAAATTTCGTCAATTGAATTAACGCAAAGATATAAATTTAATTTAATAAAACACTTCTGCATCTGCAAAAGTTCGTCAACAGTGACTTAACGAGCCAGTGACAGGTTGAGCGTTATACCATAGGAACTGTTTGTGGTCGGATATGCACTCGACGATACCAGCGGCGTGTTTATCTGATGGTCAAAGAATGCTGTCAATGTAAGACGCCGACTAAGAACGTAACTGGCTGTAAGATCAAACGAGACAGTACGAGCACCGCTCGTAGCCTGTGTGTAGTTGCTTTCTATACGACGTATCAGCGCCTGGCTCTGCGAATACGAGAAGTCCGCGTTGACCGTAAGGTCATTGCTGACACCTGCCTGCGATCCTTTCATCTTCAATACTGTATTGAATCCTACTATTTTATATCCGGCACCGAATGTCAGTCCTTTAGTGCTCGCCTCGACCAATTGTCCGGCAGCGGAGTTAAGGGTCAGTGTACGGCTGTCGCGATACTCTGCACTTAATTGCAGATCGTTTTTAAGAGTGACCGACGCACCAAGCAGAGGAGCGAACTTTTCGGTTATGGCTACTGACGATATATTGAACGGAGACGACGGTATTGGCTGACCGGTAAGTTCATCAAGAGTAAATCCGAGATTGTCGTTCACTCCGACCCAGTTAAGGTAACTCGAATAGGACCCGACTGAATAAGTACATTGGTAAGCATGGTTCAGCGTAAATGTCTTGAATATATTACGCAGATTGCCTATATTGATGAATCCATCGTATGTCACACGCCAGTTGGGCAACACATAGGCAAACGACGGGAATGGGTCGAGATAAATCTTATCCGCACCAGTGCCTGTATAAGCAGCGATAAACGCAGGGATAAGCACATCGCTTCCTGTCCGGCTCACACCTCCTACCGCGGGGTCAAACGGCATGCCTGCATGCACATTGTCTTTCATAAATCCAGTAGCGGGATAGATCATGCCATTATACTGGTTCTGCACTCGTTCGGCCACCACCGGTATGTTTGCCAGGAATCTGTCGAATGACGGACTATAATATCCATCTTCCGCTTTGCTGCTACCGAGAGCCGTGCCAATGGCGCAATGGGTCTTTGTGTAGCTCCCTGTGCGTGTAACGGGCATGTTGTCGTACATAAACTGCACCTGATTCGTACGGTTATCGGTACGGTTTGTCGTCAGTACGACTTTAAGTCCGCGTATAGGCTCGAGAGTAAGTTCTATATTAAGTTCATTGGTCTTAGACCATATCGCAGGCGACGTCTGACCATCGTCACACAGAAGCCATCCACGCGCTTTAGCTTTATCTATGAATGTCTCGTCTGTAAATCCGAACGCAAAATCGAGACCAGGCGCCATGGGTCCGTAACTACGGCTCTGTCCGAATATATTGCCGACTTCCGGAGCGTATAACGGAATCGACATCGATCTGGTATTTCGCCATCTGACAGATGCAGAACGCGGCATCATGGCAAAACGGACGGCATGGTCTCTTACTTCTCGCCAAAGGCCTTTGTCTTCTTTTAGAATCTCCAGCACAGTAAATTTCAGATTCCGGTCTAACTTGTCCAGAATCTCCACCGAATTCGCATCGATAGGACGCACATTCACAACCACAGGTTTCCCTGCCATATCCGTAGCCAGAACTTTCACTTTCTTGTTGCGAAGGTTATGTTTTATTATCAGTGTCGAATCTGGATTCAGTTTATATGTGCGTTCAAACTTTCGGGCTTTTTTCTGTTGAGCCCTTGATGCCCTCTTGGAGTTTGCGAACCGCCGGTTAATCTCTTTAAGATAAGTGGATTTATTATATATAGTCTCAAAATTGACACGACTGTCTATATTCATCGATGACTGGTTGGCAATCGTATTGCCTACGCTTATGCCATCGATAGTCGCCCCTCGATCCCATTGGTAATGCGCATTATAACTTACCGAGGCATTCAGCCAGTCCAGTACCGGCATCTGACTGAACGGAGCTTTATACGATGCTGTAAATGTCTGGTTATATGCCCATGGCGTGCCCATGTGCAGTATGCTGCGCATCACAGTATCTTTCCATTCCTTATATTTGTCTGGAAACAGCCTGCGATTGACCGCCCCCATTGTCTCTTCGATTCTGGCGGAGGTGTTGGAGGTAAATGCCAGATTCACCTGCTTTGTTATGTTCCAGGTGAGATTCAGCTGACGATCCCACAGGAAATTCTTGCTCACCGATACCGGCAGACGGAACATGTCGTCGACCTCACTGCGCGTCTGTTGTTCATAATAGTAACGCGACATAGTGGTCAGGAATGAAATATTCGTAGGCAGGTAGTTGAATTCCCAGTTCCGTAAAAATTTCAAATGCTTCGATTTGCTTTTAATCCAACCGAACGGTTTCAATCCTTTCACATAGGGAGAATACGAATACTGGAAACTGCCGCGATAGTCATTTGTATTCTCATATTCCGTAGTCGGATCCATCTCGGCATGTTTGTTAAATGAAAAATTAAATGTGAAATTGGCGGGATCCCATGGCATCGGCGTTTTGCTCTGGATATCGAATTTAAGCCCTGAAATGCTGAAACTCTGAACAGTAGAGCGCTCTACCGCATACGCTGATATGGAATCCCGTTCCTGCTTTGAGGAACAATCGTCAAGAGCCTCTTTAAATAGGACATCCTGATCAAGAGGATTATATTTAGGCGTGGATTTTTCTTTGGTAACCGAATAATATACCGGAGCCTTGAGTTTTGCTTTCTCAGGCAAGAAACGTCCCAGATCGGCCTGCATGGCAAAATTGTACTGCTCATAATCATCCAGCCTACGATCATTCAACGACTGATCCACACCACCGAATCCAGCCGATTCCATGTGTGTGCCGAAATTCAATGTCGCGATATCGCTGATACCGAGATTCGCATTTACTTTGGTAGCCCAACCTCCAGACTCATCGAAGTCTGTCACTTTAAGTTCATTGACCCATACTATACCATCTTTAGACGTACTTGAGTTATTGCGGACACCAATCAGCATCACGCGTACATCACTCAATGACGGGTTTCCCATCACATACATACGATTCTTTTCGTTTTCCGGATCACGTCCGGTATAAAGTGTGGTGAAACTTACTGTACTGTCATCGGCATTGCGAGCCCGGTTACGCTCCTTTTTCAGAGAAACGAGATTCTGCAGATTGAAATCAAGACGGTTCGCATCAGGCCATACAATCATACGATCACCCGGGAGATCACGGTTATACCGCCGGTGAGGAGTTAGAGTCAATGGTACCTCATATTCATAAAAATTATTTTTCACATCGCTTCCAAGACGGATGAACACCGACAGATCTCCATTGCGCAGATCTGTCACATCGTCGATAAGCGATTCGGCATGCACCCACATCTGCATCCGCTTATAATTGCGCAGATCGAGCGATGTATTACGGTATACACCACGTGCATCGCCGGCATGAAGCCCTGTCACTTTCATTGACATGGACTGTTCATTAAGCTGTACGATCTGTGACTGTCCCGGATCGACTATACGGTTAACTCCCGGAGGGAGTACATAGTTCACCGGTTCTCGTCCGGCATTTTCCTCTATATTAACGACAGAGATATCGAGATTGCCTTCAGCCGGTGCGTCTCCTCGATTATTGAGGTTAAAATCGTAGGAACGCCATTCTCCGCGTACCAGTTCCAATGTCGCGAAACGCAAGTGAGTCACATGTTTGAAACCAGTCATAAACATACGCGCAAAACGGATTGTGGAGAAGTCGCTGATCGATCCTACGACTTTCTCGTAATCGCTCAAAGGGATCTTGAACTGATACCATTCGACCTCCGGATCTGTACCGTCACGGGTAGGGACTACAGAGACCTGCTTATCTGTAATATAATTTTTGCCTACCACAAGATCCTCGGGACGAATCGATATGCGGTACTGGAAATAACGCTCATATTCATTAAGCGTATTGTCCTGGTTTATATCCTCGACGTCCGGCACACTGCGCGATGACTGATAAAGCGGATCGCCGGCATCCTCCGGTGAGAGCGAATTGCCCTCCACCCCATTGTAATGCTTGTAACGTTCCAAGACGGAAAGACGCTGCTCATCATAGTCATATCCACGGTAAAAATGATAGTTGTCGCCTGCCGGATCATTGAATGCAGAGAACTGATCCTGCTGCATGCGTTCGATGACAGATGCAGGCAGACGCTGACGCAACTGGTCAAGATACCGGCTGTATGATCCAAACGAGAACTCATCGTCGTTTTTAAGTCCATCAAGCCCCACATCCTGCACCGGCCGTGATCCTGAATTATTATCAAAAGAATAAGTCAACGAAGTCTGTGACGAAACACGTCCCCAGACAGTCTCCTGCATATATTGGTCATTGCCATCATACGGCACCCCGTTTTCATAGCTTTTGAGACCGTCTTTCAATATATCCTCACTAATCTCGCCGAAATTGATATATAGATCGCCTCCCTCGTTATTGGCGTTTTCCGGATCAAGAAACGGGTTCATCAGCCAGAATTGCACATATTCGATATTGGACTGCTCGAAATTGGTATTGTCCATCTTGCGCATGATTCCGCCCCAGCGTTTTTCCGGATTCAGCAGACGTCCTTCATCATCTATATTTGTTGCATCAAGATTGTACGGGCCTCGTTCTTCAGGATAATACGACAGGTTAAGGGTCTGTATGGTCGACGATTCCCCATAGCTTAATTCTCGTCCTGGAAATATCTCGTGTGATGTCACTTCACGCACATACGGATTGCTGAGCTGTTTGAGATCAGCTGCAATATAGCCCGGACACATCGAGGAGTTTCGTTGTGTGAACATCCGGTCTATATAATACCAGGCCAGTAGAGCCCTGTTCTTTCCATAGTCGACATTATTGCTCAACGCCGCTTCAGGGAACATGGCATTCGGACTGTTATCGTATGGCGTCGATGCGAGAAACCACGAATACGGCGATCTGAGATCGATACCTGTCTGCGTAGCCTCGAAATCATCGACATAAGAACTGCCACGGTTCGACCCTGACTGCTGTTTGTGCGGTACCAGTTGGGCAAATTCGGCTGTCAGGCTCAACTTGGATGGCTGTACGGCATTGACTGTGGGTATTTTATTGATCAGATTTGTAAGCCACATAAATTCCGTATTGTAGCTCATATTCAATCCCCACATTGTATTATTAATCACCTCATCGCCGATATTCACTTTTTCCGTAAGGGCTTTCTCTGAAAAATGCAGGATGGTGGCACCGACATTAAAATCCTTCGAAAAACGGTAATTGAGATCCAATCCCAACAATGTTTTCCGCTGGGTGCTGTACAATGACTGGTTCTCGAGGGTGACACTTATACTCTGGCCGGAATCGATAATGCTCTGATTGGTTATAGTCACTATACCCATAGAATAGTCTACGGTATAATCACTGTTTTCGGTCAGTCGTACACCTCCGGCAGTGACAACGACCGATCCGCGAGGAACATTCATTGCATTCAGTCTTATCTGGGATCCGGCAGAGGCCTGGTATTCGCCGGTAAGTACGAACTTGTTTTTGTCGGCAAACTGACGTGCTACAATCAGGGTCGAATCATAAAGTTCCTGATAGACATACTGAGATGCGATTGATGCGTTTCCGATCTGCGCTGCAAGATGTTGACCAAATGGTTCCACCACAGGGAATATGATTTTGCCTGTAGAGGGTATTATCGTATAGCCGTCGATAAAATCGAAGAATCCGTCAGGACTGCTCTCCTGATTGGAGTTCAGCCGGTCAAGATTCATGACCTGAAGAAGTGTCTTGTCGCTTATATTGCCTACAGGGAGATAATTTATCTGAATACCGGTGGTATCGCTCAGATATTTTATCTGGAGACGGAAATTGGTCTTTTGAACCTGATAAGCTCCCAGCGAATACACATTCTTCATCATAAGATCCCACATGGGAAGTTTAGGCGCTACAGTCGTGCTTTTAAGCATCTTCACATATAGAGACTGGTCGGTCGATGTGATATCTCCGGAAAATTCACCCACCTGATACACTTGTCCGCGATATGTATATTCAAAAGCCACCCCAAGCACCTCGTCGGCGTTCAGCGCACTTTTGACAGAGATGTAACCTAACGCAGAGTTCAATGTATATTCCGAAGACGAAAGCAACCTGGCACTTTCCACCTTCTCATAGTCACGGCCGCCTTCTATACCGAACGCGCCAAGCGGTTCGAGTGCCTGTGTCACAGTGCTGATATTGCGAGCTCCGGGATATTGATCCTTTATGACAGACAACAGATTATTGGAACTGTTCGATGGATTGTCCATGGCAGGATCAGGTGTCCAGTAATCGGATGCAAGGGCTTTGTTCTCTCCCAAATCCATAAAGGCCACCATATTGCGCGATTCATTGTAGTTGTTGCTTTTATTGGTGACCCATACTTCTATACGTGTGATATTTATACCTGAGTTTATATACGGCAACTTCGAGGCAAACTGGTCGTAATTGTCGCGAAAGAAATGCGATAAGAAGAAATGACGGTTCTGATCGTAATTATCGCAATTGATCGAAAATTCCGTTGTCTGCGCACCACCTTTCGTACTGACGGTCTTGGATTCGGAATTCTGCTGCGATACAAGAGCGGTGGCGGTAAGTTTGCCGAACTGCAACTGTGTTTTAAGGCCGAACAAGGCTGTCGATCCTCGTATAAGAGACGAGCCGGTAGTCATGCTCACATTGCCGGCTTCTATGCTTTTCACAATATCATCTTCCTCGCCTTCGTATCCGAGTTTCAGATTTTTTGAATCGAAATCGAAGGTGGCATCGGTATTGTATGTCATGTTGAACTTCAACCGGTTTCCGACCGAAGCATTGACGGTGGCCTGTATTTTCTGATCGAAATCGAAATATGTCTTGCGCCGCGATGTAACTGACAGCGCAGGATTATCGGTCTTATTACTTTTTATGCCCATGGAGATCTGTACCGAACCCTGGGTTTTAAGCTGTACACCGCCTGGACCAAAGATTTTTTCCAATGGCCCAAGTGCGAAGTTCATGTCAAATATGTTAAACGGCTCTTTCGACTTATTCTCATACAACTCGGCATTGCGTTGCCGGTAATACTCCTGCATGGATTTTTTCAGTTGCCAGTTGTTGTATTCGCTGGCCGATAACATAAATGGAGTGGCAATGTCGAAATCGCCCATCTTGGTACGGATTACATAGAACCCGGTTTCCGGATCGAATTCAGCCTGTGTGGTAATATTGGACGGGGTAGCGAGATCCGCAGCAAACTCACTTTCCATCAGATCTCCGTATGACTGCGGAACTGTCTGCTGCACGCCAAACGGCATCATAATGGAATCAGCCGCATCGACAGGCGACGGAGGCATTACAGGTGCCGGCGGGGGGATCTGTGGATTGTAATACTGTCCGTATGCCAACATGCCATAACACATGAGCACTATAATAGTGCTCATGGCTACGACAATGGCTATATTTCGGCGCAAACCGGAAACTGTTCTCATTAAATATCAGGCCGACAGTCCGGACATGTTCCGCAAAAGCGCTCCTTACATCATGGCAAGAGCCTTTTTGATGGCCGTCTCCACTTTGACAGCCGGATCCGCGTCGAATAGCTTTTTCAATGCTTTTTGCGACTGCTGGCGGGTGAATCCGAGCATGAGCAGAGCGGCCAACGCTTCTTCGTACACATCGGAAGTAACGTTCGGCTGCATAATTAACGGATCGCCCATAGGTTTTATTTTATCTTTGAGATCTACAATAATGCGCTGCGAGGTCTTTGCGCCGATCCCTTTAACTCCATTAAGCCGTTTGTGATCACCCGATATGATAATCTGTTCCAATTCAGGCACCGAAAACGAGGAAAGGATCATCCGTGCTGTTCCCGGACCAACACCAGACACTCCGATAAGCGCACGGAAAAGCACACGTTCCTGCTCGTCGGCAAACCCGTAAAGGGTATGGGCATCCTCACGTATCACTTCGTGTACGAGCAGTTTTACGGTAGCGGCTCCTTCAAGTCTGGAAAACGTAGCCAACGAAATACAGAGCAGATACCCCACTCCACCAGTTTCAATCACTACGTCGACAGGTGTAAGCTGGCCGACCTGTCCTGTTATATATTCGATCATATATTTTGGCAGTTGTTAGTCATACAATTTATCCCAGTCCTTCCAGACCGGCTCATATCCGAGCGAACGTATCTCGGCTGCCACTTCAGCTGGCGTACGGTCATCCGTAACCTCAAATTGCTCCAGCGCGTCGGGTGTCGACACATATCCTCCCGGTTCTGTTTTACTTCCGGCACTCATTGATGTGACACCGAGACGCATCATATTGGCTCTGAACGATGGGCTCTCACGTGTTGAGTAAGATATATCGACATCGTGATCGAACAGACGGAATGCAAAAGTGAGCTGGGCCAATTCCTTATCGGTCATAACGACTTTAGGCTGATAACCACCCTCCGCAGGACACATGCGCGGAAAGTTGACCGAATATCGTGTACGCCAGTAATTGCGGCGCAGATACTGCAGATGACGAGCCATCATCGTCACATCCGTACGCCAGTCCTCAAGTCCTATCAGCACACCCATGCCGATCTTGTGCACTCCGGCAGCTCCCATTCGGTCGAATCCGTTGACACGCCATTCGAATATAGACTTCATGCCACGCGGATGGTAGTTTTTGTAATTTGCTTCATGATATGTTTCCTGGAAGCATACTACCCCATTAAGTCCGCTTTTGGTCAGACGATAATAGTCTTTCTCTTTAAGCGGCATCACCTCTATGGTCATATTGTGAAAATACGGTCGAGCCACATGCAACACCTGTTCGAGATAATCCACTCCGTTAAGCGCCGGAAACTCACCTGAGACGATAAGCAGATTCTCAAATGGTCCCAGACGCCGTATGGCTTCACACTCGGCACGTACCTGATCCATCGAGAGAGTAATACGTGTCAACGGATTGGCATGGTTGAAACCGCAATACACGCATGCATTTGAACAGGCATTGGACACATACATGGGTATATACATGGATATAGTCTTACCGAAACGCTCAAGTGTGTATTTACGGCTCAACTGCGCCATCCGCTCAATATACGGTACAGCAGCCGGCGATATAAGAGCCATGAAATCATCTACGGTCAGACGCTCACGCCGCAAAGCAGCCTCTACATCGGCCGATGTCTTTGCGGCGATAGCTGCAGTCGTATCGTCCCAATCGTATTTTTTCAGTTCGTCGTAAAACATATTCAGTTATGCTTATCTGGAACAGTCCTCAGCAACAGACCGGGATATGCGCATGGCACAGAAATTAGGGCCGCACATCGTACAGAAATGATCGTCGGATTTATGGCTCTCAACATAATACTGACGCGCACGCGACGGATCAAGCGAAAGGTTGAACTGATCTTTCCAACGGAAATCATAACGGGCCTTGCTCATTGCATCGTCACGCACCTGTGCTCCCGGATGACCTTTGGCTATATCGGCAGCATGAGCCGCGATCTTATATGTGATGACGCCGTTGCGCACATCTTCGAGATTCGGAAGGGCAAGATGTTCCTTTGGAGTGACATAGCATATCATGGCAGTACCCATCCATGCAATCTGAGCCGCTCCTATCGCCGATGTTATATGGTCGTAGCCAGGTGCGATATCTGTAGTCAGAGGGCCAAGCGTATAGAACGGAGCTTCGTGGCACTTCTCGATCTGACGATCCATATTCTCCCGTATCTTGTGCATAGGGACATGTCCGGGACCTTCGATGAGCACCTGAACATTGTGGCGCCATGCGATCTCGGTAAGCTCACCAAGCACATCGAGTTCCATGAACTGCGAACGGTCGTTTGCATCATGAATACTGCCGGGACGCAGTCCATCGCCCAGCGATACCGCCACATCATAACGGGCAAGTATCTCACAGATTTCTTCGAAATGGGTATAGAGGAAATTCTCTTCCCCGTGAAGCACAGCCCACTGGGTCATGATGCTTCCGCCACGTGACACAATACCGGTAAGACGCTCGGATATCATATCGGCGTGAGTCCGAAGCGCTCCGGCATGGATAGTGAAATAATCCACACCCTGCTCGGCCTGTTCAATCAGTGTATCGCGATATATCTCCCATGTAAGAGCCTTGACATCGCCGCCGACTTTTTCCAGAGCCTGATACACCGGCACTGTACCCATCGGGACAGGACAGTTCCGTATTATCCACTCACGAGTCTCGTGTATATTGTCGCCTGTCGAGAGATCCATAAGTGTATCTCCGCCCCAATAGCAGCTCCACACTGCTTTGCCAACCTCTTCCTCTATTCCTGAAGACAAAGCAGAGTTACCGATATTGGTATTGAGTTTGACAAGAAAGTTACGTCCTATGATCATAGGCTCTGCTTCCGGATGATTTATGTTGGCAGGAAGCACAGCACGTCCTTCGGCAATTTCCTTACGTACAAACTCCGGTGTGATATGAGTGTCGATACCGAGTGCCTCGGCATTCATATTCTCACGGATAGCCACATACTCCATCTCCGGAGTGATCACGCCGGCACGAGCGAGAGCCATCTGCGTGACAGCCTTGCCCTCTTTACCACGGCGCGGAGCATATCGACAGGCAAAGCGGATACCATCGAGAGACGTATCCGATTCGCGTTGTCTGCCATAGTCCGACGTAATGGCTGGCAGCAACTCAAGATCATCGCGCTGAGCTATCCATTCCTCTCGTATTCGCGGAATTCCCTGGTTTATATCTACTTCCACAGCCGGATCGGTATAGACACCACTTGTATCGTACACATAAACCGGTGCATTTTCCGTAATCTCCTGTTCTCCGTCCTTGATCCTGACGGTTGGAGTAAGATTGACCCGGCGCATCGGAACCCGGATATTCTTATATAAGTATCCCGGCATATATACTTTCTCAGATCCGGGATACGAATTCACATCTATGTTTTCTATCTTCATATAATTATGGATACTTGTTTTATCAATCAAGGAATGAAGTGAGCGGACTCGAAGCCACTGCATTGTCGGAATATCCTCCAAGACCGGCCAGATAACCGGCTCGACCGGCCTCTACGGCCATACGGAAGGCTCTTGCCATCTCGACCGGATTGCCCGCAACAGCTATTGCCGTATTGACAAGCACGGCATCCGCGCCCATTTCCATTGCTTCGGCAGCATGACTTGGAGCTCCGAGTCCGGCATCAATAACGACAGGCAGACGGCTCTCGTCGATTATGATCCTGAGCATATCGCGGGTCAACAGTCCCTTGTTGGTTCCGATAGGTGCACCAAGCGGCATAACGGCAGCAGCGCCAGCTTCTTCAAGGCGCTTGCACAGTACCGGATCAGCCTGTATATACGGAAGCACATGAAATCCCTGTTTAGCCAGTTCTTCTGTCGCTTTGAGTGTTTCTACCGGATCAGGAAGCAGATATTTCGGATCAGGATGAATCTCGAGTTTAATGAATCTGGTCCCAAACAAGTGCGAAGCCATTACAGCGGCGCTGACAGCTTCCCTGCTATCGCGGGCTCCGGATGTATTTGGAAGGAACTGCACTCTCTCACGATTGATATGAGTTATCATATCATCTTCTTCATTCTTGTCAAGATCAATGCGCTTCATTGCCACAGTGACCATTTCCGTGCCAGATGCCACAATGGCATCGAGCATAAGCTGATTGGAGGGAAACTTGCCTGTACCGACAAACAATCGCGACGTAAAGGAACGTCCCCCTATTGTCAATTGATCCATATATCTGTTTTGATGTTTTTATTGTGCATATTTATTAAGACGTTCGATAATTTCGGCGGTATATGCCACCGGGTCATCGGCATTTATAATCGAACCGGACACTGCGATGCCATTGATGCCAGTCGATATAAGCGGATCCACATCATCGAGACATATACCACCTATAGCGACTACCGGCAGTTCACAACCTTCATCACGGATCCTGTCCATTATAGAGCGGTAACCATCAAGCCCGATCACTGGCGAAAGATTCTTTTTAGTATTGGTGAACCGGAAAGGGCCCAACCCCACATAGTCCACGTCGAGCCCTTTCAGGGCCAATATATCCGCAGCAGTGTTGGCTGTAGCCCCTATTATAGCATGGGGGCCGAGATATTCGCGTGCCTCAGCCACAGGCATGTCACCTTTGCCGAGGTGCACGCCATGCACACGAAGTTCCATTGTCAGTTCCACCCGGTCATCGAGCACAAGTATTGTACCAGTCTCCTGACACAAAGGTATCACCTCCTCAGCTACACGTCGGACTTCATTGTCCGATGCTTCTTTCATTCGTATCTGCACCCAACGGCAACCGCCGTCTATGACCATACGTATTTCTTCGGCTACTGAATACCGGGAACAAGGATGCGTTATAAACTGTAACATATCTTATATCTGATTAAATTCGTTCAATCGCCGCTTGAAATCCGTCATACCGACCGCATTCCAAAGATAGCCGAGCACTGCATATCCGGCAAACGGCTGCATGGATATCCAGTGTATATGTTCCGGCGTTACTCCTCCAAGAGCCACGACACGTATTTCAGCCGGCAGATCATGCAATTGGGATGCTGTAAACGCAGCCTGATATCCTGGCTTGGACACACTGTCGAATACGGGGCTCAGGGTAAGATAATCGCACTGCGGATATTGAGTGAGTTCTGATACCTTATGACAGGATCTGCTACATGGCCCGTTATATCCCGCGGGAGGCTCAGGACATCGGCTGTTAAGATGCAGTCCTCCGAGATTGAATTCATACACGAGTCCGAAATGGCCGTGCAACCGCAGACGCGAATGATATTTCTGAGGAATATCTTCGATTATACGCTTTATATCGCGAGCCGATGCCTGAGGATGACGCAGATGCACATAGTCCCATCCGGCATCAAATACGGCCGTTATCATCGCGGCCTCTCCGATACGTATATCAGGCGGCGTAATCGCAATTCTCATCAGAGAATCAGCCTCCATAAAAAGCCTTTATTATGACTACCGACGCTCCGTCGGACAATATCCTTACATTCCACTCTGCCCGTGGAACCACAGCGCCGTCAACAGCTATAGCGATACCTGTCGGCGCAATCCCTATTATAGGAAGCAACGCCTCAAGAGTCAGCCCCTCTTCGACCGTATACGATTTGTCGTTTATCTTGATATCCATATTATTTTACTATTAATGACTTAGGATCAAAAAAATGATTTACCGGGCCATGTCCGGCGCCGACTTCTACTACGGCTCCAGCTTTCAGCGCCTGAATGATGTAACTTTTGGCTTCATACACGGCTTGTACAACACCGACACCCATAGCGATAAACGAGGCTATGGCACTTGACAGCGTACAGCCTGTGCCATGAGTATTTCGCGTAGCTATCGCCTCTCCTTCTATCGGCATAACAGAACCGGACGTATAATCCACAAGACAGTCTACTTTTTTATCAGTACGGTTGTCATCTCCACCTTTGAGCAAAAGATATCGGACTCCGATAGACGAAAGTCTGTCGATCTGACAATTCACATCATCAGAACCGCTAAGGAACTTCGCTTCCTCTTTGTTAGGCGTAATCATCAATGCCTGCGGAAACAGAAGTTCTCGCATTGCTTCAATTGCTTTGTCTGCGATCAGTTTCGAGCCGGAAGTAGACATCATGACCGGATCTACAATCAATTCTTTGACGCCATACTGACGCATCTTATCACTCACTGTCACAACGGTATCACAGTCATACAACATTCCGGTCTTGACGGCAAATGGCAGTATATCGGCAAAAACAGCATCGATCTGAGTTCCGACCATATATGGTGAGACGCCTTCTATAGCAGTGACTCCGGTTGTGTTCTGAGCCGTCAGAGCCGTAATCACGCTCATTGCATAACACCCGAGTGCCGACATTGTTTTAATATCGGCCTGGATTCCAGCTCCGCCGGAACAGTCGGAACCGGCAATGGTAAGGACAGGAACGTATCGCTTCATCGTCGTACAAATTGGTTAAAACCGACGGCAACGGAGCGAACGCATAATGCGTTTATATCAATATCGGTGGAAGGAAACAATCCCTGCGCCGGTGCTGACCGTATCAGGTTCTAAGGGTATAATCTCAGCCACCGCAAGGCAGCACCCCTTTGTCGTCGAGTGCAAAGGTAATCAAATTACCTTTTTATCCGAAATTTTCCAGCCTAAACTTCAAACAGAACGGTCTGGGCATATATCAGAAGATGCGGCGATGCTTACGGTAAAGATAAAAAAGAGCGGAAATATGGCGGCGACCAAGCCGTGACAAGATACGGCGCGTTGTGGCACGGCGCCAATCGTGAACCATGGAAATATGAGGAAGATATGTTATGGTATATCCTGCGCTGCGGGCTCGCAGACAAAAATCGGCATCTTCCGGGCCGTAAAATATATGTTCGTCGAGCATTCCGATCTCAAAAAGCAATGACCTCCGGAACATCTGGCAGGCACCTATCACATAATCAGGACACACTGGCTCCGAAGGCAATTCGACATGGCGTTTTTTCCCTCTATGCAGCAGATTAGAGATCTTGACAATGAGTCCAGGATATGGCTTGAAGCTATCCTGAGTATTGCCTTGTGGATCCGTAAGGCGACAGGCTACAATACCAGTCGACGTATTGTCGTCCAACCATCGGCACATAGTGTCGATAGCCTCGTCGTCGGGCACTGTATCGTTGTCAAGGATCAGGATTTTGTCACCTTGTGCCATGCGCAGACCCTGATTGCGTCCGAATGATACACCACGGTTCTCTTGATTGGCTATCATCATTACATCAGGGAATCCAGCCTCGACAGCCTCGACAGTGCCATCATCCGAACCATTGTCGACCACGATTATCTCGACATCTCCCCTATTGTACTGATAGCGCAAAGCGTTCAGACAACGGAATGTAATGTCCCGTTGGTTACATGTCAGTATGACTATAGAGAGCCGCATGGATCTATCCCCACAGTTTGATCCTCAGTGCACGTAGAGCCGACGTAAATTCGCCCCAGCTACGGAACCGCTTCATCTGCCTCCATATCAGGCGCGGAGAGAAGAAGAAACTGATATTGTTGCGATACAGAATCCGCTCCATATCGCGTGCCGACAACTCCGGAAAGTTAAGAATGGATTCACGCTGCACATCGGTAGGAACATAATCAGGAGTGGCGAGCCATCCGTTCTCTTTGGCCATAGTATAAAACTCGGTTCCCGGAAACGGAGACACAATATTAAACATGACTTGATCCACATCAAGGCGTTTGGCCTCGCGCAGGGTATGGCGTAAGGTGTCTTTGGTTTCAAGCGGACAACTTCCGATAAGTACATTGAGTTTTACCGGAACCTTATATTTCTTCAGCAATGCTATGGCCCGATATATGTCGGCACTTGTAATACCTTTCTTTATATATGCAAGAATGCGGTCGTCGAACGACTCAACACCAAGGTCTATGTACCGGCAACCGCTGCTACCGAGTATTTCGGCTATAGGCTCGGTGATAGCATCGACCCGCGCTTCACATCCCCATACAAGGTCGTGGCGTTTCATAATGTCGCATATAGCCCTCGTACGTTCCTCGTTCCATATAAAATTGTCGTCCATGAATCCCACCGCCCGGTATCCGGCAGCAGCAAGTTCCGCCATCTCCCGATCGACACTCTCAGGCGAACGGAAAGATATTGGCGGTTTATGTCCTGTAAGCCGACGATGCTCTATCTCGCGGGCAAATGTCAAGGACGACGGCACACAATATATGCAGTGGAACGGGCAATTGCGCGATGTCACGGCCGTGGTATAAGGTCCGGTTTTCAGTTTAGGGTTGCGAAACGTCATATCCGCAATGAAATGACGCGCAGGAAACGGCAGCGAGTCAAGATTCTTCATCAAGGGTCTCGGCGCAGTAGCAACCATCCTGCCATCATCAAGATACGATATTCCCGCGACAGAACCAAGATCCGATCCTGTGCTGAAAGCCTCCATGAGCTCACATACAGTCTGCTCCGGCTCACCGCGCACGACTATATCGCTGGCACTTCGCAGACATTTACTCGTAAAATATGTAGGTCCAGGGCCCAGAAACACGATATTGACCCGGGGATGACGTCGGCGTATGATATCGACAGCCAGCAAATCGTTGTCAATCGACAGGTTGACAGTCCAGAAGAAGTAAACGTCGGATTCATCATTGGCGATAAAATCTTCGAACGCTTCAGTCGTCTCCTCTTTATATATGAAATTTCGGTATCGCACATCGTATCCTGCATTCTCAAGCACGGCCATAACCGTAAGTTCATATATATTCGGAGCAAGATAAACCACACGTGTGCATCCGGCTGTACGTTCAGCCGGTTTACGTCCGTCAAACGACGGCGGTACTAAAAATGTCAGTTTCATGGACTGCAATAGATCTTTATAAGAAAAACGATATCGACGCCTGGTTATTGCATCGTGTCAATCATCACACCCTGTACGGACATAATGATGCGAAGCCGTACATTCATGAACACGGCGATCGACTATCAGATGGCGGTTGGCCATTCCGGCGATAGTAGACATCTCGTGAGATACAAGCAGTATTGTGGTATGTGCAGCCAGTTCCTCTATGATCCCGTACATACGGGCTTCGAACCGCTTGTCTATATAGCTTAGCGGTTCGTCAAGGACAAGAACCGGAGGCTCCGATATGATGGCACGCCCCAAAAGAGTACGCTGCAGCTGACCTCCGGACAACGCACCAATAGGGCTATGCAGATGATTTTCAAGTCCCATCATAGACACTGCTTTCTCGATCATGCCGCACCTTGTGTTATCATCGAGGCCTTTGACACCAAGCAAACCGGATGCAATGACCTCTCGTACATCGACAGGAAAACGGGAGTCTATCATGTTTTTCTGAGGCAGATATCCTATATGCAGCCGTCTGACAGGCACTCCTCCCGAACGGTATATGACCTGTCCGGATGTCGGTTTCAGCAATCCGAGAATAATCCGGAGCATTGTGGTCTTTCCTCCGCCGTTAGGACCGGTTATGGCCACAAAATCGCCTTCTTTAACCTGCAGATTCACATCAGAGAGTATGACACGCCCTTCGCGTATCATATCCACATGTTCCAGCTTCAGCATATCACTCTGAGGCAAGTGCAACGGCAACTCCATACAATTCGTCCTCCCACTGATAGTTTAGGGGGTTTATATCAATGATCTTGGCTCCTATCTCACGACTTATAACCGAGGCCTGACGACTGTCAAAATCCTTCTGTGCAAAAAAGATCTTAGCATTGTGCCGTTTAGCGTCATCGATCTTTGACTGGATACGCTGCACAGAGGCTTCTTTCCCTTCCACACCTATACTTATTTGTTCCAGTCCATAATCACGTGCAAAATAACTGAGTGAAGGATGCCAGACCATGAATGCAGAACCCTGTCTGCCGCTTAGCATACTGTCTATACGGCTGTCGAGCGAATCGAGATGTGCAACCAGCCTGCTGTAATTTTTTGTATATGTCTTTTCATTTGCCGGATCCATATTGATCATGGCCTTATACATGTTTGCGGCAATGATCTTTCCGTTTCTGACAGAGCTCCATGTATGTGGATCTACTTCATGGCTGTGTCCGTGTGCGGTACACTCCCCATGGGTTCCGATTATAAGCATGATGCTGTCGGATGTATTAAAAATCTTAAGATCCGGATTATTATTACGTATACGGTCTATGATCGCACTTTCAAATCCTATGTTTCCAATCTGGAAATAAGCTTCGCTCCCTTCCAGATTCATAAGATGCGTAAGCGACGGTTCATAATTTTCGGGGTTGCCACCATTGGCCAACAGACATCGCACGTCGATCTTGTCACCGACTATCTGCTCAAGCAGATATTTCTGCGGCTGAATGCTTACTGTGATCACAGGTTTCTGGACCGTTCTTGTGGAACACGATACAACCGTCAGCAATGCTGAAAACAAAACAACGGCTATATAATATGATTTGAATCTTATATCTGACATATCCAATTGCTTGTAACAGAAACGATGATGAAATTTGGTGTCTGATTATAAATCAACGTTAGAAAAGTTTAAAAATATCGTTCCCGTACTTATTTTATAACTATTTTACACAAAGATAATAATTATTTAATGCTCCGAAAAGATTATTCGCTACTTTTGCACAACGCTTTTTTGACTTATCGCGATTAAAACTATGACATATAACGGATTTTTGCGTGTTGCGGCAGCAGTGCCGCAAGTAGAGGTCGCAGACTGCGAAGCAAATGCATCTTCGATCATATCTTTGGCCGAGGAGCTGGAGACAAAAGCAGTAAGAGTGGCCGTTTTTCCCGAGATGTGCGTTACCGGATATACCTGCGGTGATATTTTCCACTCACAGACTCTGCTTGAGGCATCGGACAAGGCAATAGCCAGAATAGCGGCAGCTTCGGTCAACTGGGATATGATCATAGCCATAGGAGCTCCGATACAATGCAATGATACCATATATAACTGCGCGATTGTGATATCCGGAGGCAGAATCATAGCGGCAATCCCTAAAACATACGTTCCAAACTATAATGAATTTTACGAAAAACGATGGTGGTCATCGGGGATGGATGTTTCGACACCTGTAAAGATCGCAGGACAGACAACAGAACTTTCGCCGCGACAGATAATCAAGGCCGGCGCGGCGGAAATAGGCATAGAGATCTGCGAGGATCTATGGACTCCGATACCTCCATCATCGCATACGGCACTATGCGGAGCCAATGTATTGCTAAACCTTTCCGCATCAAATGATCTCATAGGCAAATACAGGTACCTTACCGACCTTATCAAGCAACAATCGGCAAGATGTATCGCCGCATACGTATATGCAGGTGCCGGTTTCGGCGAATCGTCAACGGATCTGGTATTCGACGGCAAGGCTATTATCGCAGAAAATGGTAGCATAATAAGCACATCCGAACGATGGTGCAAATCCCCATCATATACGATAGCCGATATAGACATAGATGCTCTGAACCGCGACAGAATACATACCGGATCATTTCATGACTGTGCAAAAACAGAGCAGTCACCGGAATATAAAATTATAGAAGTCCCGGACCGCAACACTTACAGACACAATGCAGACCACCTGATACGTACTATATCTCCCTACCCTTTCGTGCCGACATCGGATGCGGATATCGATGAACGATGCGGCGAGATAATCTCTATCCAAGCTGCCGGACTGGCACGTCGTCTGAAATTCACGAGCTGCAAATCTCTCGTCATCGGAATATCGGGGGGATTAGACTCCACACTGGCACTGCTGATAGCATGCCGGACATTCGACATGCTCAACATATCCCGCAACGGGATCACAGCCATCACAATGCCTGGATTCGGCACTACCGGAAGGACATATAACAATGCACTGACACTGATGAAGAGTCTTGGCGTGACCATCCGGGAAATCCCTATAGCAAATGCGGTCAACCAACATTTCTCAGATATAGGCCATAATGCAGCGGTTCATGATGTGACATACGAGAACTCTCAGGCACGGGAACGCACGCAGATACTGATGGATGTGGCAAATCAGGTAAACGGCATGGTGTTAGGCACCGGAGATCTGTCGGAACTGGCTTTGGGCTGGGCCACATACAACGGTGACCACATGTCGATGTATGGTGTCAACGCAGGAGTGCCCAAAACATTGGTCCGATATCTGGTGAGATGGTTCGCATCGCGCACATGCGATAAGGATGAGCGCACAGCTTTGCTTGATATAATCGACACTCCTATCAGTCCCGAACTTATTCCTGCCGACAATGACGGAAATATAAAACAAAAGACCGAGGATCTCGTAGGTCCATACGAACTACATGACTTCTTCCTTTACTATACCCTTCGTTACGGATTCTCTCCCAGACGTATATACATGCTGGCCCGGCATGCTTTCGCAGGACAATGGAACGATGACACAATACGGCACTGGCTACGCACGTTTTTCCGCCGCTTCTTCGCCCAGCAGTTCAAACGATCCTGTCTGCCCGACGGTCCGAAAGTAGGAAGTGTGTGCCTGTCACCGCGCGGGGACTGGCGCATGCCATCGGATGCATCGGCCAGATTATGGCTGGACGAATGCGACTCGTTATAGATGCTTGTCACACTCCACGACAACGCTGCACGGTGTATATGTTCCTTGACTGATACATCAAGTTTTTTCGTATCTTTGCCAAACATTCACATTTTGCAAATCTTATACTGAAAATGGCTCAGAAACCCTGTATTCCCAAAGGGACCCGCGACTTCTCCCCAACCGAGATGGCGCGCAGAAACTATATATTCGACACAATACGCGATGTGTTCCGCCTTTATGGATTCCGCCCAATCGAGACTCCGGCAATGGAAAACATATCCACGCTCATGGGAAAATATGGCGAAGAGGGCGACAAACTGCTCTTCAAGATTCTGAATTCAGGAGACTTTCTTCGCAATGCAGACCGCTCTCTGATCGATGCTGGCGAATGCGGCAAGCTCACAGGACAATTATGTGAAAAAGGCTTGCGCTACGATCTGACAGTACCGTTTGCCCGATATGTGGTACAGCACCGTGGAGAACTGCAGTTCCCGTTCAAGCGCTACCAGATCCAGCCGGTATGGCGCGCCGACCGCCCTCAAAAGGGACGTTATCGTGAATTCTACCAGTGCGATGCCGATATAATAGGATCCGACTCTCTGATCAATGAGGTAGAGCTCCTACAATTGGTCGATGAAGTTTTTGCCCGTCTTGGAATAAATATTACCATAAAGCTAAACAACCGCAAGGTGCTTGCCGGCATAGCAGAACTGATCGGCGCCCCGGAAATGATAGTAGATATAACTGTCGCTATCGACAAACTGGACAAAATAGGCATCGATGCCGTAAACAATGAACTGGCAGAACGTGGCTTAGCAACTGAAGCCATCGCCTTGCTACAGCCACTGCTTGCCATAGATGGAACGGTTGACGAGCGCCTGGCCAAACTGCAGGAGATGCTTGCGTCATCCGAAACCGGCATACGCGGTGTGGAGGAACTTCAGGAGATCGTAGAAGGCGTAAACAATCTCGGACTGCGTGCGGAACTTGAGCTCGACGTAGCCTTAGCCCGCGGCCTGAACTATTACACCGGTGCCATAATAGAGGTCAAGGCGCGTGATGTGGCCATCGGCAGTATCACAGGCGGAGGCCGTTATGACAATCTGACCGGTGTGTTCGGATTGACCGGTGTGTCTGGTGTAGGAATCTCATTTGGAGCAGACCGCATCTACGATGTGCTTAACACTCTTGATCTATATCCTGACGAGGCACGTACCGGCACAAAAATCATGTTTGCCAACTTCGGAAAAAAAGAAGCCGCAGCGTCAATGGCAATGCTGAAGCAGTTGCGCCAGGCGGGCATATCGGCAGAGATATATCCTGATACTGCAAAAATGAAGAAACAGATGGGATATGCCGACGGAGCCGCTATACCGTTCGTCGCTATTGTAGGAGAAGCTGAGATGGAGCAAAATAAGCTTATGCTTAAAAACATGGCAACCGGAGAGCAACAACTGCTATCGATAGAAGACACAATCGAATATCTTAGCCGAAACTAAAACGGATCGTATGCACGCGATATCGGATTTGCCCCGGATCAAACACTTGCTATACGCCATGCGCAATGGCGTGGTAGCAGATGCCTTGCGAAAACAGGGCGCTCCATTCAGAATGATATATGGAGTAAATCTACCGCAACTTACAGAAATAGCATCTCAAATCACACACGACAAGGCTACGGCTCAAGCCCTATGGGACGACCGTAATGTACGTGAATGTATGCTCTTGGCTCCTTTGGTATATCCGCGTGATGCATTCGATGAGGATACCGCGATGACATGGGTCTGCCAGGCGCCGACACAGGAAGTGATAGATATTTTGTGCCATAAGATGCTGCGGCATCTCGATTTTGCCTACGATATGGCGCGACGCTTGTCCGATTCAGAATCAGATATGATACGGTATACCGCTTTGCGACTGATGTTCAATCTGCTGCCTAAGAATGTCAATGAGACAAAATCATACGCTGCCAAGGAACTCCAGCGAGAAAAACAGGCAACACAATATATCGCCAGAGCTCTATTGGACGAAATCGAATTTATTACGGAATAATCCGATATTAGTACTTGTTAACAACAAAGAGGCAACCACGAGGGTTGCCTCTTTGTTGTATATGGTACAGAAACCAAAACTCAAGAGATTTATGTCACAACTAAATGAAAAATTGTCGTCCAGCGCGGCAGCAATATCAAAAGAAGCGGCTGAAACATCAGCTAAAGCTGCAAAATTCGCAGCCCAGGAGAAGGCAAAAGCCTTGAAAGACGAAGCAACCGACAAAGCATGTGATGCGAAAGAAAAATTATCGGATCTGGCAGACAAGGCCAAGGACAAGGCTTCGGACGTGATGGATACCGTAAAAGAACAGGCCGGAGGCCTGAAAGAGAAGATCAAGGACATCGCATCACAGGCATTGGAAGCCGGAGCAAATGCCGCCGATTTCATTGCCGACAAGGCTCATGCTGGTGCCGATAAACTGGCTCAATAACAACATATTGCATACTATAAAAAATGTCCGACACTTGAAAGTATCGGACATTTTTTATAGTAGCTAAAACCAGTAGGAATTATGCATTCTCTTCGGCTGCGGGAGCCTCTTCAGCAGGAGCCTCAGCGGCGGCAGCAGCAGCTTCTGCTTCAGCCTTAGCGGCAGCTATCTCAGCACGCTTCTTGGCTACAGCTTCTGCTTTTGCCTTATTTTTAGCCTGCTCTTCTTCAAGACGCGTCTTTACTGCAAGTTCGCGCTTGTCAGCCATCGATGACTTCTGAGCGTCGACAGCAGCCTGCTTCTTGCTCTTCCATGCGTCGAAACGGCGCTGTGCTTCAGCTTCGTCAAATGCGCCTTTCTTTACACCACCCTGGAGGTGCTTCATCATGAGTACACCCTCCTGAGAAAGTATGCTACGAACTGTGTCGGTAGGCTGTGCACCTACATTCACCCAATACAAAGCCCGCTCGAAGTTCAATGTTATTGTAGCAGGATTAGTGTTCGGATTATAAGAACCTATC
>CAOKFI010000025.1 GCA_948467675.1 uncultured Porphyromonadaceae bacterium | reverse complement strand
CGTAAAGCGTCACGGCTTCGGCGGTGTGGGTCAGGCTACCCACGGTCAGCACAACCGTCTTCGCGCTCCCGGTTCGGTAGGTGCATGTTCGTATCCTGCCAAGGTGTTCAAAGGCATGCGTATGGCCGGTCAGACCGGTAACGAGCGCGTGACCATTCAGAATCTTCAGGTACTGAAAGTGATCCCCGAACACAATGTGCTCATGATAAAAGGGTCTATCCCCGGAAGTAAAGGTTCAATCGTAATAATTGAAAAGTAATGGAACTCGCAGTATATAACATCAAAGGAGAAGACACCGGACGCCGCATCAGCCTCAATGACGAGGTATTCGGCGTAGACGTCAACGAGCACGCTGTATGGTTGGATGTGAAGCAGTATCTCGCTAACCAGCGCCAGGGTACTCACAAGTCGAAAGAGCGTAGCGAGGTTTCCGGCTCTACCCGTAAGCTCCACAAGCAGAAAGGTGGCGGCGGCAGCCGTATCGGCGATATCAACTCGCCCGTATTGGTTGGTGGTGGCCGTGTGTTCGGTCCCCGTCCCCGCGACTATCGCTTCAAGCTTAATAAGAAAGTAAAACAGCTCGCACGCAAGTCGGCTCTGGCAGCAAAAGCACAAGACAATCAGATCATCGTAGTAGAAGACTTCACTTTTGAAGCTCCGAAAACTAAAGAGTTTGTAAAATTTGCTAAAAATCTTAAACTCGCCGATAAGAAGATTCTCCTCGTTTTAGCAGGTCAGGATAAAAACGTATATTTGTCGGCTCGTAATGTGCCCGATGCAAAAATCATGACTGCATCGGACATTAATACGTATGCGATACTGAACAACAATGCCATGGTTCTCACCGAGAGCAGTGTCAATGTAATTAACAATCTTTAATCCGCAGAGACAACGACAATGAATATTACAATCACGCCAATCGTCACTGAGAAGGCCACGCAGCTTACCGAGAAGCAGAACCGCTACACGTTCCGCGTGTCGCCCCAGGCCGACAAGTTTCAGATCAAAGCGCTTGTCGAGGACCTCTACGGAGTGAACGTGACCGATGTCAACACAATGGTTGTACGCAGCAAGCGCAAGCAGCGCTACACTAAAGGCGGCCTTATAAAAGGTACCACCGCACAGTGGAAAAAGGCCGTAGTCAGTGTGGCAGAAGGTCAAACAATAGACTTTTTCAGCAACATATAATAACAAATGGCAGTAAGAAAATTCAAGCCCACGACACCGGGGCAACGACACAAAGTTATTGGTGTATTCAAAGGTACGATCACTGCTACTACACCAGAGAAATCTCTTACAGTCGGTAAAAAATCGACCGGCGGCCGTAACGCAGAAGGCCATCTCACCGCTCGCTACCTTGGCGGTGGACACAAACGCCGTTATCGCGTTATCGACTTTAAGAGGAACAAAGACGGTGTTCCCGCTGTAGTTAAGTCGATCGAATACGATCCGAACCGTTCGGCTCGTATCGCTCTGCTTTACTATGTAGACGGCGCAAAAACTTATATCATTGCACCCAACGGACTCGAAGTTGGCGCAACTGTTGTAAGCGGTGCCGATGTAGCTCCCGAGGTTGGCAATTGCCTTCCTTTGGCTAACATCCCTGTAGGTACTGTGGTTCACAACATCGAATTGCGCCCCGGTCAGGGAGCCTCGATGGCTCGTTCGGCCGGTACGTTTGCTCAACTGGTTTCGCGTGAAGGCGACTACGCTATCGTGAAACTTCCTTCGGGCGAGACCCGCAAGATCTTAGCCACCTGCAAAGCCACTGTAGGTGTGGTTGGCAACAGCGAGCACTCTCTGGAGCGTTCTGGCAAGGCCGGCCGCAGCCGCTGGTTGGGACGTCGTCCCCGCAACCGTGGCGTAGTCATGAACCCTGTCGATCACCCGATGGGTGGTGGCGAAGGCCGTGCATCAGGCGGACATCCCCGTTCGCGCAAAGGCCTTTATGCAAAGGGACTCAAGACTCGTGCACCGAAGAAGGCCTCTTCGAAGTACATTATTGAAAGAAGGAAAAAGTAACGTGATTAAACAGTAAACAAATGAGTCGTTCATTAAAAAAAGGCCCATATATCAGCGTTAAGCTGGAAAAGAAAGTTTCCGCAATGGAGGAGAGCGGCAAGAAAGCCGTGATCAAGACATGGAGCCGTGCCTCTATGATCGCCCCTGAATTCGTGGGACACACTTTTGCAGTTCATAACGGCAACAAGTTCATTCCGGTCTATGTAACCGAGAACATGGTAGGTCACAAGCTCGGAGAATTTGCTCCGACACGTACTTTCCGTGGTCATGCCGGCAACCGTAAGAAATGATAAAGGCCCGAACAAAAATCAATTCCGACAAAAAAGAAATTAGATAAAATGGGTGTAAGAAAAAAACAATCAGCCGAATTAAGGAAGGAAGCCCAGAAAAACGTGGCCTTCGCCAAGTTGCTCGACGTACCCTCCTCTCCCCGCAAGATGCGCCTGGTCGCTGACATGGTGCGCGGTCAGGAAGTATATCGCGCTCTGGGTATTCTCAAATTCTCGAATAAAGAGGCCGCTGCCCGTCTGGAGAAGCTTCTCCGCTCGGCAATTGCCAACTGGGAAGCTAAAAACGATCGCAAGGCCGACGCCGGAGAGCTTTATATCAGCACTCTTTTCGTTAACCCCGCGCCTATGTTGAAGCGTCTGCGCACTGCCCCCCAGGGTCGTGGATACCGTATCCGCAAGCGCGCTAACCACGTCACTCTGGTAGTGGATCTTATCGACAATAAAAACAACGCTAAAAAGGCATAAGCACTATGGGACAGAAAGTAAATCCAATCAGCAACCGTCTGGGCGTCATCCGTGGATGGGACTCCAACTGGTATGGCGGCAAAAAGTACGGCGACACGCTGCTCGAAGATTCCAAGCTCCGCAAGTACCTTAACGTGCGTCTTGCCAAATCGAGCGTATCGCGCATCGTGATCGAGCGCACTCTTAAATTGATCACCATAACCGTTTGCACATCACGCCCGGGTCTGATTATCGGCAAAGGCGGATCGGAAGTAGACAAACTCAAGGAAGAACTCAAGAAGATCACCGACAAGGACGTTCAGATCAACATCTTCGAGGTTAAGCGTCCCGAACTCGACGCTCAGATCGTGGCAAGCACAATCGCACGTCAGATCGAAGGCAAGATCGCTTACCGTCGTGCTGTGAAGATGGCGGTAGCCTCCACCATGCGTGCAGGCGCCGAGGGCATCAAAATACAGGTCAGCGGCCGTCTCAACGGTGCTGAAATGGCACGTAGCGAGATGTTCAAGGAAGGTCGTACCCCGCTCCACACTCTGCGTGCCGACATCGACTACGCTCTCGTGGAAGCACACACCAAAGTAGGTGTGATCGGCGTAAAGGTATGGATCTGCCGTGGTGAAGTCTATGGCAAGCGCGATCTCGCTCCTTCATTTGCCGGAACAGGCAAGGAGAGCCGTGGTCCCGTAGCCGGAGGAGCTCCCCGTCGTGGCGGTTTCCGCAAGCCTAAAAGCAATCGTTAACAATCACACCAAATTGAATCAACACAACAATGTTACAACCTAAGAAGACAAAATTCCGCCGCAGCCAGAAAGGCCGTATGAAAGGACAGGCGCAGCGCGGCAACCAGTTGGCATTCGGTTCGTTTGGCATCAAGACCTTAGAGTCGAAATGGATCACAGGGCGCCAGATTGAGGCTGCCCGTGTGGCCGTGACACGCTATATGCAGCGTCAGGGACAGATCTGGATCCGTATCTTCCCGGACAAACCCATCACCAAGAAGCCTGCAGAGGTACGTATGGGTAAAGGTAAAGGTGCTCCCGAAGGATTCGTAGCCCCCGTTACTCCAGGACGTGTACTCATCGAAGTGGAAGGCGTAAGTTTCGACATCGCAAAAGAAGCTCTCCGTCTTGCAGCTCAGAAACTTCCGGTGACCACCAAGTTTATCGTGCGTCGCGACTATGATCCAACCCAAAACGTGTAAACCATTATGAAGAAAGAAGAGATAAAAGAGCTTCCCACCAAGGATCTTCAGGACCGCCTCGTGGAGATGGAGAAGGCTTACCGCCAGCTCACCGCCAATCATGCCGTCTCGACCTTGGACAATCCGGCGCAGATAACAAAAGAACGCCGCATGATCGCACGTGTCAAGACTGAGTTGCGTCAGCGCGAGCTCAACAACAAGTAATCCCGAAAGCATCAAAACCCAAAATGGAAGAAAAGAGAAACTTACGCAAGGAAAGGATCGGGGTTGTGTCGAGCAATAAAGGCGACAAAACCATCACCGTAACCATCAAGTGGAAGGAGAAACACCCGATCTACGGCAAGTTCGTCAACAAGACAAAGAAGTACCACGCCCACGACGAGAAGAACGAGTGCAGCGTAGGCGACACCGTTCGCCTGATGGAGACCCGTCCGCTGAGCAAGACAAAACGTTGGCGTTTAGTTGAAATCATTGAAAAAGTTAAGTAAATTATGATACAGACTGAATCACGCTTAACCGTAGCCGACAACTCCGGAGCCAAGGAAGCACTCTGCATCCACGTGCTCGGTGGCACTGGCCGTCGCTATGCCTCGGTTGGTGACATAATCGTAGTGTCGGTCAAGAGTGTCATCCCCTCGTCGGATGTCAAGAAAGGCACCGTATCGAAAGCAGTAGTTGTGCGTACAAAGAAAGAGATACGTCGTCCCGACGGTTCATATATACGTTTCGACGACAACGCATGCGTACTGTTGAACAACGCCGGGGAGCTCCGCGGCACCCGTATCTTCGGCCCGGTAGCCCGTGAGCTGCGTGCCACAAACATGAAGATCGTTTCGCTGGCTCCTGAAGTACTTTAATCCGCAAAAAGCAATTTAAAGCAATGAGCAAGTTACATATCAAAAAGGGCGATATCGTCTACGTCAACGCAGGCGAGGACCGTGGCAAGCAGGGTCGTGTACTCCAGGTGATGCCCGAAAAGCAGCGTGCGATTGTCGAAGGCCTCAACATGGTTTCCAAAGCCACAAAGCCCAGCGCAAAGCACCCCCAGGGCGGAATCATCAAGATGGAAGCCCCGATCCATGTATCCAACCTCAACCCCATCGACCCCAAGACCGGCAAGCCGACACGTATCAGCCGCCGCAAGGACGAGAATGGATACTCAGTTCGCATTTCTAAAAAGTCAGGAGAGGAGATTAAATAATGAGCAGCACAACTTTGCAGAAAGACTATAAGGAGCGCATCGTTCCCACTCTGGAGAAGGAGTTCGGCTACACCACAGTAATGCAGGTACCCAAGCTGAAGAAGATCGTTATCAACCAGGGTCTCGGTGCCGCTACTCAGGACAAGAAGATCATCGAGACAGCTATCCGCGAGATTACTGACATAACCGGTCAGAAAGCCGTGGCTACACTCTCGAAGAAGGATATCTCCAACTTCAAGCTCCGTAAGAAAATGCCCGTAGGCGTAATGGTGACACTGCGTCGCGAGAAAATGTACGAATTTCTGGAGCGTCTGATCCGTGTGGCTCTGCCCCGTATCCGCGACTTCAAAGGTATCGAAGGAAAACTCGACGGACGAGGAAACTATACCCTCGGCATCACCGAGCAGATCATTTTCCCCGAGATCAATATCGACACTATCTCGAAACTGCAGGGCATGAACATCACATTCGTGACCTCGGCAAATACCGACGAAGAAGGCTACGCGCTGCTGAAACAGTTCGGCCTCCCCTTCAAGAACGAGAAGAAGTAATTCACTATACACAGACAATAATCCAAGTATGGCTAAAGAATCTATGAAGGCCCGCGAGGCCAAGCGCCAGAAGCTGGTGGCAAAATACGCCGCCAAGAAGAAGGCTCTCAAAGAAGCCGGCGATTACGAGGCACTCCAGCTCCTGCCCAAAAACGCATCGAGCGTGCGTCTGCACAACCGCTGCACAATCACCGGCCGTCCCAAAGGATATATGCGCCAGTTCGGTATTTCGCGTATACAGTTCCGCGAAATGGCATCGGCAGGCCTGATCCCCGGAGTCCGTAAAGCAAGCTGGTAACATTCCCTATAAGAATAAGGAATATTATTAAATATTGTTCGGAAAAGCCGAATCAATTTAAACAATAAAAAAATGACTGATCCAATAGCAGATTATTTGACAAGATTGAGGAACGCTATCAAGGCCCAGCACCGTGTGGTCGAGATACCCGCCTCGAACTTGAAGAAAGAGATCACCAAGATCCTCTTCGAACAGGGCTATATACTTAACTACAAGTTTATAGAAGGTGAAACCCCCAACGGAACAATCAAGATCGCGCTCAAGTACGATCCCGTCGACAAAGTAAACGCCATCAAGTGTCTCAAGCGCGTGAGCCGTCCCGGTCTCCGCCAGTACACCGGCTACAAGGAAATGCCCCGCGTCCTCAACGGACTCGGTATCGCCATCCTGTCGACATCGCGTGGCGTGATGACCAATAAAAAGGCCGCTGAAGAGAAAATAGGCGGTGAAGTGCTATGTTATGTTTACTAATCTTATAGGAGGATATCGCAATGTCAAGAATAGGTAAAGCTCCCATTGAGATCCCTGCCGGTGTAACCGTCAAGGTCGACAATAACGTAGTCACAGTGAAAGGCCCCAAGGGCGAACTTTCGCAGCAGGTAAACCCCGATCTGACCATCAAGGTTGAAGACGGACACGTAGTTCTGACCCGTCCTTCCGACGACCGCGAGCACCGCGCCCAGCACGGTCTCTATCGCGCCTTGATCCACAATATGGTTGTGGGCGTATCGACCGGTTACCGCAAGGAAATGGAATTAGTAGGTGTGGGTTACCGTGCCAATGCTGAAGGCCAGGTTCTGGAGCTCTCTCTGGGCTTCTCCCACGCAATATATATCAAACTTCCCAAAGAAGTGAAAGTAGAGGCCAAGAGCGAACGTAACAAAAACCCGCTCATCATCCTCGAAAGCGACGACAAGCAGCTTCTCGGACAGGTATGCGCAAAGATCCGCTCGCTGCGCAAGCCCGAACCTTACAAAGGCAAGGGTATCAAGTTTGTCGGCGAAGTTATACGTCGCAAGTCCGGTAAATCGGCTGGTGCCAAATAATTAACTTTTTATCTCGACTGAATCATGATTTCCAAGATACAAAGAAGAAACAAGATCAAGACCCGCGTACGCGGCAAAATATCAGGCACAGCCCAGCGCCCCCGCATGACAGTGTTCCGCAGCAACAAGGCTATATACGTACAGCTCGTCGACGACCTCGCTGGCACCACACTGGTGTCGGCTTCGTCGAAAGGCCTTGAAGGCGGTACGAAGTGTGAGGTCGCTGCCAAAGTTGGCGATGCAGTTGCCCAGAAAGCACTTGCCGCAGGCATTACCGAAGTGGTGTTCGACCGTAACGGATACCTCTTCCACGGCAGAGTAAAATCATTGGCTGACGCCGCTCGTAATGGCGGTCTTAAATTTTAATAGATCATGGCAAATAAGAACAATAGGGTAAAATCCACCAACGACCTCGAACTTAAAGACCGTCTTGTCGCCATCAACCGTGTGACGAAAGTTACAAAAGGCGGCCGCACGTTCACTTTCGCAGCCATTGTCGTAGTAGGCAATGAAAACGGAATCGTGGGCTGGGGCTTAGGCAAGGCCAACGAAGTTACCGCCGCTATCGCCAAAGGCGTGGAGGCTGCAAAGAAGAACCTCATAAAAGTTCCCGTCAACAAGGGCACAATCCCCCACGAACAGGAAGCCAAGTTCGGCGGATCTCGCGTAATTCTCAAGCCCGCATCCCACGGTACCGGTGTTAAAGCCGGTGGCGCTATGCGTGCCGTGCTCGAGAGCGTGGGTATCACCGACGTCCTCGCCAAGTCAAAAGGCTCGTCCAACCCCCACAACCTCGTCAAGGCTACTATCGAAGCCCTCGGCGAAATGCGTAGCCCGGCTCAGGTAGCGCAGAACCGCGGCGTGTCGGTGGACAAAGTGTTCAACGGTTAATCCCCTAAAATAAGATCAATCAATGGCAAAAATAGCAATCACCCAGATAAAGAGCCGCATCAAGGCGCCAGCAGTGCAGAAACGCACGCTGGACGCCCTCGGCATCCACAAGATGAACCACACAGTGGTCAAGGAAGCCACCCCTGACGTGCTCGGGATGGTAAAGAAAGTAAGTCATTTGGTAAAAGTTGAACAAACCAACGAATAATCACGACTATGGAACTGAATAACCTGAAGCCTGCAGTAGGCTCTGTTAAGAATAAGACCCGCAAGGGCCGTGGTCCCGGCTCTGGCAAAGGCGGCACATCTACACGTGGCCACAAAGGTGCGAAATCACGCTCCGGCTACAGCCGCAAGATCGGTTTTGAAGGCGGTCAGATGCCGCTTCAGCGCCGTCTGCCCAAGTTCGGCTTCAAAAACATCAACCGTGTAGCCTACAAGGCTATCAACCTGAGCGACATCGAGGCTCTGGCTGCTGCCAAGAACCTCGAGACCATCGGACTGGACGACCTCCGTGCAGCCGGCCTCGTGGCCAAGAAAGAGCTCGTGAAAGTGCTGGCAAAAGGCACTGTAACCCGCAAGCTGGCCGTAGAAGCCAACGCATTTTCTGCTGCGGCTGAAAAAGCTATCGTAGAAGCTGGAGGTTCAATCAATAAACTCTAAGCTCCGATGAAATTTGTCGAAACAATAAAGAACATCTGGACAATCGAAGAGCTCCGCAAGCGACTTCTCATAACCCTCCTGCTGGTATTCGTATACCGGCTGGGGTGTTATGTCGTTTTGCCGGGAATCAATCCAGCTGATCTTGCCGCACTGTCAAAGTTCGCAAGCTCAAGCGGTCTGATGCAGCTCCTCGACATGTTCTCGGGCGGCGCCTTCTCACAGGCATCCATCTTCGCCCTCGGTATCATGCCATATATCACGGCATCGATCGTGATACAGCTTCTCGGCATGGTGCTTCCGGCTTTTCAGAAGATGCAGCGTGAAGGCGAGAGCGGCAGACAGAAACTCAACCAGTACACACGTTATCTGACTGTGGCGATTCTCTGTCTCCAGGGTCCGGCCTACCTGATCAACCTCCAGCATCAGCTCACAGCAGCCGGAGGCAGCGTATCGATGGGCGTCTGGACATTGCTCTACCTGACCATCATACTCGCAGCCGGCTCCATGTTCATCATGTGGCTGGGTGAGCGCATAACCGACCGCGGTATCGGCAACGGTATCTCGTTCATAATCCTCGTAGGTATCATAGCACGCCTCCCGGGATCGCTCTACTACGAGTTCGTAAGCCGTCTGCCGGGATCTACAGGCTCCGAAGGCGGTATGGTAATGTTCATCGTCGAGCTCATACTGCTTTTCGCCGTAACAGTCGGCGCAGTGCTTCTCGTGCAGGGAACACGCAAAGTCCCCGTACAGTATGCAAAGCGTATCGTCGGCAACAAACAGTATGGAGGCGCACGCCAGTACATACCCCTGAAAGTCAACGCCGCAGGTGTCATGCCTATCATCTTTGCCCAGGCAATCATGTTCATCCCGCTGACTCTTTCCGGCTTCGGCTCTGCCGACGGAGGCACAGGCTTCTTCGCCACATTCTCCGATATCAACGGCTTCTGGTACAACCTGGTCTACTTCATAATGATCGTCGCTTTCACATACTTCTATACCGCCATCACAGTGCGACCCACCCAGATGGCAGAAGACATGAAACGTAACAACGGATTCATACCCGGTGTGAAACCCGGAAAGAAGACCGCCGAGTACCTCGACTCGATCATGTCGCGCATCACCTTGCCCGGATCCATATTCCTCGGCATCGTGGCGATACTTCCCGCTTTTGCCCGTTTCTTCGGCATCAGCCAGAACTTCGCCCAGTTCTTCGGCGGCACCTCGCTGCTGATTCTCGTGGGTGTAGTGCTCGACACTCTTACCCAGATCGAAAGCCACCTCATGATGCACCACTACGACGGCCTTATGAAAGAAGGCAAGATCAAAGGTCGCACCACAGGCAGCGCATACTGATACATGAATCCTACCCGATAGAGTAAAGCTAAAACGGAAACATTTAGATGATATATCTGAAGACACTCGAAGAAATCGAGCTGATGCAGCAAGCCGGCATACTGCTGAGCCGCACACTTGGCGAAATCGCCAAGTGGGTGGCTCCCGGTGTGACGACACATAAGCTGGATGCTGTCGCACGTGAGTTTATCCACGACAACGGCGGCCGCCCCTCATGCCTCGGCTACGAAGGTTTTCCGGGAGCTGTCTGCATGGAGGTCAATGAAGTGGTAGTGCATGGCTTCCCCAGCAACTACACACTCCGTGAAGGTGACATTATAGGAACCGACTGCGTGGTGGAGCTCAACGGCGTCAACGCCGATATGTGCTATACGTTCGCTGTAGGCGAGATCGCACCCGAAGTGCTCCGTCTGTGTCAGGTCACGAAAGAGTCACTCTACAAAGGTATCCACGCATGCCGCGTCGGACACCGGATCGGCGACATTGCCAATGCAGTCCAGACATATTGCGAATCACGCGGATATACCGTGGTGCGTGAGATGTGCGGACACGGCATAGGCCGCCGCATGCACGAAGACCCCCAGGTGCCCAACTACGGCCGTCGCGGAACCGGACCGTTGATCAAAAACGGCATGTGCCTTGCCATAGAGCCGATGATCAACCTCGGGAGCCGCAACATCGTCATCGAGTCCGACGGCTGGACATGCCGTACCAAAGACCGCAAGCCCAGCGCGCACTACGAGCACACCGTAGCCCTCGTCGACGACGAGCCCCGGGTACTCACCACCTTCGAATATATAGAAGAAGTGCTTGGCGACAGATTCATCTGATATTATCCAAATTTGCAACAATCTACAACTAATGGCAAAACAAGCAGCAATCGAGCAGGACGGTACCATCGTCGAAGCATTGTCTAACGCAATGTTTCGTGTAGAACTGGAGAACGGCCACGAAATCACAGCCCACATCTCCGGAAAAATGCGCATGCATTACATCAAGATACTGCCCGGCGACAAAGTCCGTGTAGAGATGTCGCCCTACGATCTGTCGAAAGGGCGTATCGCATTCCGATACAAATAATCAGAAAAAACGAAATAACATGAAAGTTAGAGCCTCAGTTAAGAAGCGCACTCCGGACAGCAAAATCGTCCGCCGCAAAGGGCGCCTGTATGTGATAAACAAGAAAAATCCTAAGTATAAGCTACGCCAAGGATAATTTTTTGTAATTTTGCAGAAAAATATAGTCAATCAACAATATGGCAGTTAGAATCGTGGGAGTTGACCTCCCCCAGAACAAAAGAGGTGAAATCGCCTTGACTTATATCTTCGGCATCGGCCGGAGCGCCGCTACCTCAATCCTGGAGAAAGCCGGCGTCGACAAGGACATCAAAGTGAAAGACTGGACCGACACACAGGCAGCCAAAGTGCGTGAGGTAATCTCTTCCGACTACAAGGTTGAGGGTGATCTGCGCAGCGAGATCCAGCTTAACATCAAGCGACTGATGGATATCGGTTGTTACCGCGGTATTCGCCACCGTAACGGCCTTCCGGTACGCGGCCAGAGCACCAAGAACAACGCCCGTACCCGCAAAGGACGCAAGAAAACAGTTGCTAACAAGAAGAAAGCTACTAAATAATAACGAATTATGGCAAAAAAAACAGTCGCAGCTAAGAAGAGAAACGTTAAAGTTGACGCCGCTGGCCAGCTTCACGTTCACTCGTCTTTCAACAACATTATCGTGTGCTTAGCCAACAGCGAAGGTCAGGTGATCTCCTGGTCGAGCGCAGGCAAAATGGGATTCCGTGGTTCAAAGAAGAACACCCCTTACGCCGCTCAGATGGCAGCACAGGATTGCGCCAAAGTGGCCTATGATCTGGGTCTCCGTAAGGTGAAAGCCTATGTGAAAGGTCCGGGCAATGGCCGTGAGTCAGCCATTCGTACCGTACACGGTGCAGGCATTGAAGTCACCGAGATACAGGATGTGACTCCGCTGCCCCACAATGGTTGTCGTCCTCCGAAGCGCCGTCGCGTATAATAACAGCGCCGGAGTCTTTAACAATCGACTTTAAGCAATCCAAACATAATTTCAACCCGGAGCATACGGAAAGAGCGTCCACTGCCACGCCGACACGAGTGAAAGACCATAATTCTACTTCACCTCTCTATGGTCGCGGCTGCACTCACCGGCACTGCCCGACGCTTTTAACGCTCCAAGCAAACTAAAACAAAAATGGCAAGATATACAGGTCCCAAGACCAAAATCGCCCGCAAATTCGGTGAACCGATCTTCGGTGAGGACAAAGTCCTGACCAAGAAGAATTACCCCCCGGGACAGCACGGCCTCAACCGCCGTCGCAAGACCTCGGAGTACGGTGTACAGCTCCGTGAGAAGCAGAAAGCCAAATATACCTACGGAGTTCTCGAACGTCAGTTCCGCAACCTCTTCGACAAAGCCGCCCGCATCAAGGGTATCACCGGTGAGGTTCTGCTCCAGCTTCTTGAGTCGCGTCTCGACAATGTAGTGTATCGTCTCGGTATAGCGCCTACCCGTGCAGCCGCACGCCAGCTGGTGCTTCATCGCCATATCACAGTCAACGGTTCTGTAGTAGGTATCGCATCCTATCAGGTAAAGCCCGGTGATGTAGTCGGCGTACGCGAGAAATCGAAATCGCTCGAAGTGATATCCGACGCACTTGCAGGCTTCAACCACAGCAAGTATCCCTGGATCGAATGGGACGAATCGCTCAAGGCCGGCAAGTTCCTGCATGTTCCTGCACGCGAGGATATCCCCGAAAACATCAAGGAGCAGTTGATCGTCGAGTTGTATTCTAAGTAATCCATAAAGCAAGATCCACATGGCTATATTAGCATTTCAGAAACCTGACAAAGTCCTGATGTTGGAGGCCGATAACTTCTTCGGCAAATTCGAGTTCAAGCCATTGGAGCCTGGTTACGGTATCACTGTAGGCAATGCCCTGCGCCGTATACTTCTGTCCTCGCTCGAAGGCTTCGCCATCTCGTCGATACGTATCGACGGAGTGAAGCACGAGTTCGACACCATTCCCGGAGTAAAGGAAGATGTGACCAACATCATCCTTAACCTCAAGAAGGTAGACCTGAAGCAGACGGTAGAGGAAACCGAATTCGAGAAAGCAACGATCACCGTGTCAGGAACTGATGTGTTCAAAGCCGGCGATATAGGCAAAGTCCTGTCCGGTTTTGAAGTTCTGAATCCGGACTTGGTAATCTGTCACTTGGATCCGGGCGCAAGTTTTTCGATCGAAATCACAATCAACAAGGGTCGTGGCTGGGTTCCGGCCGAAGAGAACGAGAATCCCGGCGATGACATCAATGTCCTCGCAATCGACTCGATCTATACCCCGATCAAGAATGTGAAATATACTGTCGAGAACTTCCGTGTAGATCAGAAGACCGACTACGAGAAACTTATACTTGAAATCACTACCAACGGCTCCATACTTCCCAAAGACGCTCTGAAGGAAGCCGCCAAGATCCTGATATATCACTTCATGCTCTTCTCCGACGAGAAGATCACACTCGAGACCCAGGAGACCGACGGCAACGAAGAATTCGACGAGGAAGTGCTCCACATGCGCCAGCTTCTGAAATCGAAGCTCGTCGACATGGATCTTTCGGTTCGCGCGCTCAACTGTCTGAAGAGCGCCGAGGTCGAAACACTCGGAGAACTTGTGGTATTCAACAAGACCGACCTGCTCAAGTTCCGCAACTTCGGCAAGAAGTCGCTGACCGAGCTTGACGAACTCCTTGCCAACCTGAACCTCTCGTTCGGCATGGATATTTCAAAGTATAAATTAGATAAAGAGTAAATACGATGCGACACAATAAAAAATTCAACCACCTCGGCCGCAAGAAAGCTCACCGCGACGCGCTGCTGGCCAATATGACCATCTCGCTCATCAAGCACAAGCGCATCTTCACCACGCTTGCCAAAGCCAAGGCTCTGCGCATGTATGCCGAACCGCTGATCAACCGTGCCAAAGAGGATTCGATGGCAAACCGTCGTCTGGTTTTCAGCTACCTGCAGGACAAATATGCAGTCACTGAGCTGTTCCGCGAGATCTCTCAGAAGATCGCTGACCGTCCCGGTGGTTACACCCGTATCCTGAAGACCGGCAACCGTCTGGGTGATAACGCTCAGATGTGCTTCATCGAACTCGTTGACTACAACGAGAACATGCTGAAGGAGAAAGCTGCAAAGAAGACAGGCCGTACCCGCCGTTCTCGCCGCAGCGCCGACAAGGCTGCCGAGGCACCCGCCGCTGAAGCTCCTGCAGCAGAAGCACCCGCAGCAGAAGCACCGGCTGCAGAATAATTCTCACCAGAGAATAATTAGAATCCAAGATATGCAAGGCAACGTCCCCCGCGGACGTTGCCTTGTGTCATTATGCGCTATCACAGAGACAACATCGGGAAGTGCGTGAAGCGAAATGGAATCCCGGCCGGCGGCTGTCGGATTCCGGTCCGTCCGGGTGTTTGGAAATTCTGGATATTTTGCCTACTTTTGTATGATATATCATGAATCGGCCGGAAGGCTGGTAGACTATTAATTTATACTCATGAAAGCATGTTTCATAGGGCTTGGCTATATCGGCTTGCCGACAGCGATTATTGCAGCTGACAGCGGTGTCGAAGTGGTTGGTGTCGATGTCAACGCCAAGGTCGTAGAAAAAGTAAATAAAGCAGAACTCCATATAATCGAGCCGGGGCTCGACATCCTGTTGAAAAAGGTTGTCGATTCCGGACGTCTCCGTGCATCGTCACGTCCCGAAACCGCCGACGCTTTTTTTATCGTTGTGCCGACACCATTCGGCGAAGGACATGAACCGGATCTTTCATATGTGGAGAGCGCCACACGTTCGGTCATTCCGGTGTTGAAGCAAGGCGACCTGTTTGTCATCGAGTCCACCTCGCCGGTAGGCACTACCGAAATGATGGCCGATATCATCTATGCGGAGCGTCCCGAACTACGCGGACAGATCTCGATTGCCTACTGTCCTGAGCGCGTGTTGCCCGGAAATATCATATATGAACTGGTACATAACGACCGTGTAATAGGCGGTATCGACAGCGAATCGGTAGCGAAAGCCAAAGATTTCTACAGCCGCTTTGTGACAGGCGAGCTGTTTTCCACCAACTCCCGTACAGCCGAGATGTGCAAGCTGACAGAAAATTCGTCGCGCGACGTGCAGATAGCATTCGCCAACGAACTGTCGCTTATCTGCGACAAAGCCGGCATCAATGTGTGGGAGCTGATCAGACTTGCCAACCGGCATCCCAGAGTCAATATTCTGCGTCCCGGCGCCGGGGTGGGAGGGCACTGTATAGCAGTCGATCCTTATTTCATAGTCTCGGCTTATCCCGAGGAGTCTAAAATCATAGCCGGAGCCAGAGCTGTCAACAATTACAAGAGCGAGTGGTGTGTCGAAAAGGTGGTGAATGCTATTCTGCGTTTCGAGCTCGCCAATAGTCGTAAACCGGTCGTAGCCCTTATGGGGCTGGCATTCAAGCCCGACATCGACGACCTCCGCGAGAGTCCGGCACTGCGCATAGCCGATGCGATTGTCGGCGCCGGCACAGGAGCGGAGATACTGCTTGTGGAGCCTAATATCAAGGATCATCCGCGCTACGTGCTTACCGATTTCCGCGAGGCATTCGACAAGGCCGATATCGCCGTGATGCTGACGGCTCACAGTTGTTTCAGAGATCTCGACAAGGAATGCAGACATTGCGATGTGCTTGATTTCTGCGGCGTATTCGAAGGACAAAAATAGGGCAGATGGATTCTGTTGATCTCAGAGGCATAAGAATATATCCGGCGTCGGAGCCGGAGGAGCTGATAGATTTTGCTGTAGCCCGGAAAGGTATACTGGTAGCAGTCAATGCCGAGAAGATGGCAAAGGCCACACCGGAGCTGAAGTCATTGATAAACGACAATATAGGCTATTGCGACGGCTCGGGAGTGGTGATCGCCGCCCGTCAGGCCGGAGCCATGAATGCGCGCAAGATCGCAGGCTGTGAGTTGTGGCTGGAAATAATCAGGCGGAAATATACGGACTCTACATTTTATATCGTCGGCGGCAGGCCGGATGTCTTTGCCGCGACCGTAAAGAGGCTCGGAGAGGATTTTCCGGGCATACGTATCGTAGGCGCGCGCGACGGATACTTCAAGACCGATGACGAACGCATGGCTTTGATCGACGATATAGCCGAAAAGCGTCCCGATTTTGTGTTCGTGGCAATGGGATCGCCGAAGCAGGAGTTCCTTATGGCCGACATGTTAAAGCGTCACAAGGCGGTATATCAGGGATTGGGCGGCAGTTTCGATGTCTATACCGGTCGGGCCAAGCGCGCTCCGAAGTGGTGGATCGAGCATAATGCCGAATTCATGTATCGTCTTCTGTGCCAGCCTTCACGTATCAAACGTGACTGGGTGAGAATCCGATTCGCCTGGTGGCTGTTGTTCAAGAAATTCTGACTTATGATGGATAAGAAAAAGATTATGCTGGTCTTCGGCACACGTCCCGAGGCCATAAAGATGGCACCTGTCATACGACAGCTGAAGAAGGATGCCGATCGCCTGGATGTAGTTGTCACAGTGACCGGACAGCACCGCCAGATGCTTGACAGTGTGCTTGAAGTATTCGGTATAAAGCCGGACCACGATCTGGATATCATGCGTCAGGGACAGGATCTCTATGATGTGACATCGAGAGTCCTGACGGGCATGCGCGATGTCCTTGCCGTAGAGAAGCCGGACATTGTTCTTGTCCATGGCGACACATCGACATCTACGGCTGCGGCTCTTGCCGCGTTCTATGCCAGAATCAAGGTAGGCCATGTCGAGGCCGGTCTGCGCACAGGCGATATATATTCACCGTGGCCTGAGGAAATGAACCGTCGTATCACAGGCCAGATCGCCAATATCCATTTCTCTCCGACAGCGGTGGCCAAATCGAATCTTATCGCGGAGAATATCGATGAAAAGTCGGTTTTTGTCACCGGCAACACTGTGATCGACGCGCTTGTCCAGGTAAGGAAAGATCTTGAAGACTCGCCTGAACTGAGGGCGGAGGTGACAGAGACGATCAAAAGGCTCGGTTACGATATGGGGCGTCTGGATGGCCGGCGCCGGCTTGTGCTTGTTACCGGACACCGGCGGGAGAACTTCGGCGATGGCTTCCGCAATATCTGCATGGCTTTGGCTGATCTGTCGGCCCGCTACGGGGCAGATGTGGATTTTGTATATCCCATGCACCTCAATCCTAATGTCAGGAAGCCTATAGCCGAGACATTCGGAAACCGGCGGGCAGACAATATGTTCTTTATCGAACCGGTCGATTATCTGCCGTTCGTATACCTGATGATGTCGAGCCATGTGATTCTGACCGACAGCGGTGGAATACAGGAGGAGGCACCGTCGTTAGGCAAGCCGGTACTCGTGATGAGAGACACTACCGAACGTCCCGAAGCGCTTGCCGCCGGAACTGTAGAGCTCGTCGGCACGGATCGTGCGAAGATTGTCGGCAGTGTGTCGCGTCTGCTCGACGATGAGACCTATTATATAGAGAGGAGCGGACGCGCTAACCCTTATGGCGACGGTCGTGCTTCAGAGCGTATAGGCAGTCTGCTCCTGGAGCTGCTGTGAAAGTCCGCGGCTTATCCGATGCCCCTGAGGAGCGTCAGTCGTGAACCGGACGCACACTCAGTCCGTAGCCGTTGTTGGAGCCTGTGCATGATGCTGTAGCAGGCACTTTTGTATTCCTGTCGATATCGCCGATGTTGGTGTATAGCTTACCGGTTGTTTGTAATTTGCCGTCATAGAAGAATTCATTACGGTTGTCGATAAAATATATCTCGGTCTGAGTTCCGGAAATGGTCGAGGTCGTGATATATGTGATCATGCGGAATGCCGGATATGTCTGATCCTTCAGAGAGTATGGATCTGAAAATTCGTCGGCACGTGAGGCTGTATATCGGGTTATTTTACCGAAGGATTTGTATCTCAGACTCATGTTGCGCATGCCTGTGGCAGGAAACTGGATTGTTCCGTCCGGATATGTAACGGTCCAGACATGGTTGCTGTAATCTACACGCGTCTTATAGTCATCCAGGTCATATCTTTTATTGTGTGTTGCTTCACCACCCATCGCGAGGGCTGAGAATACGTTGGCCGGAGGCACATGGTATCCTGCCGGACACGGGTCGTAGACCGATTTGGTTACATGCTGTTCATTATCGGCTGAATTTTTTGAACTTATACCTTTTTTAGTTGACGACGGATTCCATGTCTGGAACATGATGCTTCCTTTTTCTTTGATATATGAAGGAAGCTCTCCTTCTTTTTCTTTATCATATAGGACATGCCAGTGCTTTCGGTATTCCAATGTCTTTAAGCCTTCGTCATTACTGTCATATTTGCTCATCACGAAGCGGTAGGGGAACCTTATGGTATAGTCTATGGTCACACCTGTCTCTTCACCCCGCTCGATTGCGCTTGTGCCGGGCTTGTTGCGAGAGAAGTCGTACGACACTCCGTCCTTGTTGTAGGCGTTGAATGTCGGCTTGTTTTCCATGTTCATCTCAGCGAAGTTGGAACTGCCTATATCGTATATTGCGGTTCGGTCGTTGTATATGCCGCCGAGCATCGGGTCTTTGCGTCCCCACTGATAATAGGTATTGTCGCCTGCGAATGATCCCTTGAACTCGGCCTGTGTGAATGGCGTTGTGGCGCAGTCGATTTTTTTGTCGCCCTGTTTGCCATCCTTGTATGTATAGAACGCGTTGCACACTACCGGCACGCTGCTGCCGGTGATTTTGCTGCAGTCGAGTCTGAAGCGTATTTTTACCTTGCGGGAGTCGTTGCCGTTGTGCGGGTCGCAGTAGCCGAGATTGCAGCTGGTCAGGTAGTATGTGTTGCCGGTCTCGGTATAGGATGTGCCTTCTCCGATTCGCGATTTCAATACGTGGCACGCCGATGTTCCCTGCTCCATCCATGCGTCGCGATGCTGGGTGACCCATATATGCCAGCTCCATACGATCTCGCCTGCGGCATCTCTGGCCACGAGGAGCGCGTTGCCCTGGGTGATGGAGTGTTTGCGCAGGCGGAAGCGTATCCATTTCAGTCCGGCTATGGGCTGGTTGGAGTCGAGTATCTTTACCTCGTCGATCAGATCGGGAGCGTCCTGCCATGCGAGCACAGCATCCTTTATGTCTGCTTCCGCCGGAGCAGCCGATGCTATCTTCCGGCCTTTGTAGTCGACAAAATACCTCATGCCCGGATTTTCGGTGATCTGCTCTACGGTGTAGGCTGCCGGATTGTTGTAGGCGTTGCCGTAGACTATGGGGAAGCAGTAGTAGCCGGGTTGATCCACGAGGTAGCAGTTGGCGGTCTCGCCATTGGTGTCGACAAGCAGATTGTGAGGGGTCTCGCGGGTACCCTTGCATTTGTCCCGTTTTGTCAGTTTGCCGCTGAGAGTTGTGAAGTCGGACTGCGGATTCAGCACGAATGAGCCCTTGTATACGGTAAATCCGTCGGGCGATTCGTGCCATTCCACCATGCGCTGTGCGGCGTCGGCGGCAGAGGCCGCCTGGTCGGCCGCGGGATCGGCATCGTATATGGCCGGAGTCTGTGACCATGATGCGCCTCCGTCGAGCGAGTATTCGATATCGGGGCGGGGCAACTCTATATACTGGGCGCCCTCGACTCCGTTTTGAGTCACGGCTACATAGGCTTTTATCTCGGAGTCGTGCCATACGCCCGAGTATGGCAGTGTGTCGGTCGCGGGATCCTTGCTGAACAGCACTGTTGGGGTGATGTGGATGCTCGACGGCGATAAGGAGTATGTGATGATCTTGCCTGCCGGCCATGTCTTGCCTGCGATGGATGCCGAGAGAGTGCGTTGGGTACCGGTCAGGTCGTCGGTAAACTTTATGGTCAGGCGGGCGTTCTCGGGGAGTGTCTGAGGAATGAGCAGCATGGTGAGGTCGCCGGTTTCTCCTGTGATTTCCGATTTGTCGGGTATGTCGCCTATAATCTCGCCTTTCTTGTCGCCGGTGTCGCCTGCTGGCTTGTAGCCTGAGTTGTTTTCTGCCGGCGACAGTTTGATGTCGCGTGTCACCTTATAGGCGGCCGTGGCGTCGTCATGTTTCCAGAATCCGCCGTCGGGTGTCGGGGTGAATGTTCCGGAGCCATAGACTCCGCTTATTTCCACATCCGTGATTTTGCCGGGTAGCATATCGGCGGCGGCCACGATCTTTACAGCGGTGAGGGCGTGACGGAAGTTTAGTGTCACGTCGGCCGATGTGGCGTCGGTACATGCTGCCATTATGTCGGTCTGTTTAGTGACATCGGCGGGTACGGTATATTTTATATTCGGCGAACCGGGCTGATTCTTCGGCGAGAGAGTGAAGTGGCCGGTTGCGTCGGACTGTGAATTGTCGGCTATAGGGGCAAAGGCGAAGAAGCGGACTTTTCCGCCTGCAGGCCATTGCAGAGTGGTTCCGGCTGCTGTAGAGCCGTTGACGGTATATGTGAGGTCGTAGGCGAAGTCGGGCGTCCATGTGATGGCGGCTTCATTTGACGGGTATTCTCCCGGGTAGCAGATTGCGCTGAGAGAGAATGAGTCTACCGATTTGGATAGCGCGCCTCTTGACAGGACGTGCGCAGAGGCGGTGTTGTCTGATTCGAATGTATGCAGATATAAGGGAGTGTCGCCGTCGGATTCGGTCGATTCTACCGATATACAGCGAGATGAGCCTGCGGTGCCGTCGGTGACGGTGTTGCCACTGGTCCATTGTGCGGGTGCGTCGATTTTTAAAATCACGTTGCCCGACATGCGTATGTCGTTTTCGAAATCGTCGGAGCAGCCTGTGTCGGCGGCCGAGATGGCGACAGCCGACAGCATGATGATTCCTTTATATATGCGGTTCATTTGCGGATAGCTTTGAGTTGTGTGGAGGGATATCGTTTCCCTGAACGTTATTGCCGTTGGTTCACGGTCTGTCTTACAGATAGATGTCGGCTGAGCCAGCGGTAGGAGATCAGGGGAGTGCCGTGGCACTCCCCTGAATTGTAGTATGTAGAGGAATTCTGACAGTTTATTGCAGGTTGATATCGCCGGAGGTCCAGCCGCTGTTCGCATCCCATGGTTTAACGTCTACTGAGAACTGTATGGGTTCGCTGAGAACTGCATCACCTACGTTTTTGCCAGTTTTCTCCTCGTCGCGACCCACGATCTTGAGTGTGTATTCCTTCCCGAAGAAGTCAAACTTGTTCCCGTCAGGTATAAGAGTGCTGAAATTGGTATCGGCCAGGTCGGGAGGATATATGCCCGCGCCAGTGGTGGCACCGCAGATATCAAGTGTGTATTGATATTTTTTGCCCATTTCCCATGTCGAGTTGACAGGTACGCAAACGAAACCGTATTCGGCGGCGTCGAATTTGTCGGTGGCATTGACCGGGAATTGCTGGTGGTAATGCATATGGTTTTGCGTATCGATGTATACGTCTTCGTTGGCACTGTCTTCGCCGGAGTGTTGATCGCCCTTATGTTTGAGCTCTACTCGGCAGAGCAGAAGTATATAGGCTCCGTTATTGTCGGCCTCTCCGGCTTGTTTATTCCACGCGGTAAGTGTCTGAGGTATGATCATCAGCGATGTTCTGAGGAGCTTTCTCGTTTCGGTCGCATTATCCAAAATTATAGGAGTAGTGTAGAACGATCCGTATGCAGAGAACCCGTCGAGGCTGAGAGCGCCCCATTCAGTCTTGGCATCTGCTTTTTGGGTATCTTCATCGAATGTGAATCCGGCCGACAGGTTGGCTTTGTTATTGGCGTTGACAATCCATGCCCCTTTTATTCTTACTATACGGTTGTCGCTTGACAGCTTGCCGTTTGATGCAGCCTGAATGTCTATCTGGGAAAGAGCGTGTTCGAAATTAAGACTTACGTTTGAGGCGTCTGTCGATCTGTCTTGCTGTGTGAATGCGACCAACAGATCGGATTGGTTTGTGCCGTCGTTCCAGTAGCCGTTATCAGAAGCCTGGCTGATGTCGGCTTTTGACGGTTTAAATTTAGATATGGTAGGTGTAGTGCCATTTTCATCGAAGCCGAATGATACTCCTTCCGGCAAAATGGGGGTCCTTTTGCCTCCAGCTCTCTGAGAGGTCGTGTAAGCCCAGAAGAGAGCCGATGGTGTGGATGTAGGCCAATATACATTACTTTCAAGGTTCCATATAGAGCCTTCCTTCCAGATGGCTTTATCTCCGCCGTTGGCGCTGCCGATCAGGTAGTTGGAGTAGACGCCGCCATGCGGGTGTATGCCTTTGGCTACCACTGCGAAATCGCCGAGGTTGTTGACTGTTGTCTCGGTAGCGCGCGAATGACCTACCAGAGGACGGAACTGTATGGCATTGCCCTGTACGTCGGGGTTTGCATCCACCAGTTCTTCGTTGGCACAAGATGTGGCCATCATGGCGGCCATCATTACGAGTGAGATAGGTGTAAGTTTCATTTTGTGATTGAATTTATTGATTTATATGTATGTTACATTTTTATATCCTGATCGATGGTCTCTCCCCAGTCGCTTACGCCGGGTGACATGCCGGAGCCGCTGCCCTGCGGAAGCCGTAGTCCGTGGACCACGATGTCGACATGCCGGGGATCGGGAGCCGAGTGCACCTGGTCGGTTATGTCGAAATCGTAATAATATTTGTAGGATGTGTATACTCTGAGTTTGTGAGGCAGATCGTGGGGGGCGTTGTCGCCGAACAGCACGACGGATCCTCTGAGGCAGTCCGGTCCGCAATGGTTCAGCGCGAACGGCACGATCACTTCGGCTCCGGCCGGACTCTCCGATGCCGGATGCCATGTCTCGGCTACACCGGTCACGACGGCGCTGGCTTCGGTGTCGGCGGTAAGATTCGTTACGTCTGTTATAAGAATATTGTATATGGCTGTGACTTCGCGTGGCGTGATGATCACGGAGACGGCTTTTGTGGCGCTCGGCTCTACTGTTATCACATCGGGATGGGTGTGGGAGTAGAGCGTGTTGGCCGCCGACCTGATTGGTTGCGATCCGGTGTCGTCGGGGCGAGGAGCGTTCTCGTCGCGGTTCATCGGCGACAGTATGTTGTCGTCGTAGGTTTGGACATGATATGAGTGGAAAGAGTTGCCCCGCTCGATGTTGTTGTCGGTATCGCCGTTGTGGCTGACCAGAAAGTATTGTCCCGGAGCTACTTTCACCTCTGTATTGAAAGCGGTGTTGCCGCGTGTGGTGCTTCCGTTGCGTGTAAGCTCGAAGCGGGTGCCGGCTGATCCGTCTACGGGGAAGAACCATACCACCATGGTGCTGGGATCGGCGTCAGGTGCGAGCGACCAGTCGAAGATGAGGCTGACAGGCGAGGTGTGGGAGTGGTCGTAGCACAATTCCCTGTGCTGGCACGACTGGCATGCCACCAATATTATGACGGCGGCAAGCAGCGACTGTATTCGTCTGGCGGCAAGTCTCATCGGCGGCCTCCTTTCCATGTGTTGGTGTTTTCCGGACCGATGAGCCAGTGCAGACCGATCTCGGCACGGGTCGGGCCGAACCACCGGCGGTTGTGGGTCGAGATCCACACGTCGTGGTCGTCGATGGGGGTATGCTTCATGTATCGTCCCCACATGTATCCCACACCTATCGAGAAGTCGATGTTAAGCCGACGTGTGACCGGTAGCGTGTAGCCGTAGCTGATGCCTGCGGCATAGTTGTATTTGTCGCCGATCACACCGATGTGATCCCATCCGAACTGGAAGTCGTAGGTGACTATCGAAGCGTAGATGCCTATGTGGTGTCCGGCAAACGGGCTGAGGCTCCGTCCTCCGCCGAGCTGCACGCGTGCTTCGATGTCGCCTCCGTATACGCGCCAGTATCTGCGGCGGTCGCGTTTGCTCCACCACGCATACATCCAGTCGGCATAGACAGTAATCCTGTTGCCGAGATATATGCCTGCTGAAATGTTTGGAGTCAGAGCGGCATCATAAAGCATGTTTGTGCCGATAAAGAATTTTATCCACCGTGATGATCCGGCTGTATCGATCTCCTGCATGCCGCTGTTGCCTGCTCCGGTATCGGACTGGCCTGCTGACAGGTGACCGGCTGATTCCTGTATGTTGAGCAGGGTGGCTGCTGAGTCGGACGCAGCAGTTTCGGCCTGAAAAGCCGCGGAGGCATCTGCCTCCGTCAGCAAGCCGGGAGATCCGCCTTGCTGACGCGATTGTCGCCATACACTTATGGCCGCATAGCGGAGTCCGGGCCATTCGATGCGCGGTGCCGTGGGGGAAACACCCCACTTTATCGACGGAATTATGTCGGTAAACGGCTTTATGGCGCTTTGCAGCGCTTCGGCGCGCTGTCTGGCGAGGTGTTCGTTGAACTGATGGGGACCTTCGGGCGACGCGTATCCGAAAATGTTTATGCCTATGGAGTCGCGGCTACCGATTTCGGATAGATACCGGCGTATGAGATCGATTTTTACGGCATTGGATCCGAGTTCCTTGTCGATGTGTGCCGATGAATGGCGGAAATATATCGTGTCGGTCAACAGGGAGTCGGGCTGCGACTGTGCGGCAGCGGGAATACACGACAATAGCACGACGGCAATAATGCCGACGCTCAATACTGTGTAGAATGATTTATGTAGTGAAATGCGATAGTGTAATCTGCAATTCAGTTCCATGTAAGATAAAAATTTAATCACTACTGCTCTTGTGGTTATAGTAATCATGATATTTGAAAAGCAGTGCGCAAAATTACATACAAATCGCTAACATGTGCAAACGGTAATTAGCATAATGTTTAGCCTCCGATGGTTAAAAAATCATAAAATGAAAAATGTATAAACAGTTGGTGCACATTGTCTGGCCCATTGGGGCTATACTGGTTGAAATGCCTGGCGGTTAGCCGATTGTGCCGGACGGAGTTTTTTATATAAACAAAGAGAGCGGTTCCAGTTTCTGGAACCGCTCTCTTTATGGCTTTCCGGTATGCCGTGCTTAGTTTGCGGCAGCCTGCTCTGAAGCCTTGAGACGACGCTCTTTGATACGGGCTTTCTTGCCAGTAAGGCTACGCAGGTAGTAAAGTTTGGCACGACGTACTTTACCGTATTTGTTTACTACGATAGAGTCGATGAACGGAGATTCGATGGGAAAGATACGTTCTACACCGATGTTGTCGCTCATCTTGCGTACGGTGAAGCGCTTTTTGTCACCGTCGCCGGAGATACGGATCACTACGCCACGATACTGCTGGATACGCTCTTTGTTACCCTCTTTGATGCGGTACGATACAGTGATTGTGTCGCCGGGGTTGAAGCGGGGATGCTTTTTGTTCTGGGCAAATGCCTCCTCAGCTACTTTAATTAAGTCCATTTTATTGTGATAATTAAATGTTATATTATTCGCAATATAGCAAACTGCTTGTTTTGCCAGCGATTACGAAATTGCGGGGCAAAGGTAGTCAAAATCTTTGTAACTGCCAAGCGTTTGTGTCGCAATTATTTTCAGTCGCCCATGGTGCGCAGCAGCTCGTCGTTGTCGGAGGTGCGTTCCATGCGGTCTTTGATGAATTCCATTGCCTCGATGGAGTTGCGGTCGGATAGGAACCGGCGCAGGATCCACATGCGGTTGAGCGTCTCGGTGCGGAGCAGCAGGTCGTCGCGGCGTGTGCTCGAGGCCATGATGTCGACGGCCGGGAACACGCGTTTGTTCGACAGCTTGCGGTCGAGCTGCAGCTCCATGTTGCCTGTGCCTTTGAATTCCTCGAAGATCACTTCGTCCATCTTGGAGCTGGTCTCGGTCAGCGCGGTGGCGATGATTGTAAGGGATCCTCCGTTTTCTATGTTGCGTGCGGCGCCGAAGAATCGCTTCGGTTTCTGCAGGGCGTTGGCGTCGACACCGCCTGACAGTATTTTGCCAGAAGCCGGGGAGGCTGTGTTGTAGGCGCGGGCCAGTCGGGTGATTGAGTCGAGCAGTATCACTACGTCGTGTCCGCACTCGACCATCCGTTTGGCTTTCTCGAGCACGAGACCCGCTATTTTGATATGGCGGTCGGCCGGCTCGTCGAATGTCGATGCTATGACCTCGGCATTGACGCTCCGGCTCATGTCGGTGACCTCCTCGGGGCGTTCGTCGATGAGCAGGATCATGATATATGTCTCGGGATGGTTCTCGGCGATGGCATTGGCGATGTCTTTGAGCAGGATTGTCTTACCTGTTTTGGGCGGAGCCACGATCAGGCCGCGCTGGCCTTTGCCGATGGGGGAGAACATGTCGACAACGCGTGTCGATATGTTGGATGACCGTCCGCTCGTGAGATCGAATTTCTCGTCGGGGAAGAGCGGTGTGAGATGCTCGAACGGCACGCGGTCGCGTATGAATTCGGGCGAGCGTCCGTTTACGCTTTTGACGCTGCTCATCGGGAAATACTTTTCACCTTCTTTCGGCGGGCGTATTGTGGCTTCGACCACATCGCCAGTCTTGAGCGCGTATGATTTGATCTGCGATTGTGTCACATATACGTCGTCGGGCGAAGACAGATAGTTGTAGTCGCTGGAGCGGAGAAATCCGTAGCCTTCGGGCATGACTTCGAGCACACCCGATGCTTCGATGAAGCCGTCGAAGTTGTAAAGCGGTTCCTGCTGCTGTTGCTGCGACTGCTGTTGCTGTTGCGACTGCATGTCGCGGTTGTTGCGGTTTTTCTGCTTTTTGCCCTGTTTCTGCTGCTGAGGCATCTGCTTCTCCTGTCCGGGCTCGCGTATTATGATGGGTGCTGTAGCGGCGGCCAATGCTGCGGCGGCAGCGGCTTCCTCTTTCTCGCGCTGTGAGCGGGGCACGAAGCGTTTGCCTTCGGCGCGGGGGAAGAATGATCCGAGCGATGTGTTGTTGCCGGGGCGGAAATCGTTGCGTGTACGCTGCTGTCCGGGATTCTCTGTGGCGGCATCCCCGTTGTCGCTGTGATCCGGTTCGTTGGCGGTATCGGCCGATTCCATCCGGGGTGCAGTCTGCGCATCGTTGTCAGAAGTGGCGGCCACGGCTTCGGGAGCGGCGGGGAGTTCGCGTGCCGGATCCGGTGCCGTCAGGCCGGTATCGGATACGGCCGGTACGGTTTCGGCAGTACCTTCGGTTTCGACCGGTTTGGGATCGGATATGCGTTTGCGCCGTCCTCGCCGGCTCTGTTCTTCGGTGTTGCCGTCAGTTTCGCGGGTATTTTGTCCGGCTGGAGTCTCGGCAGACTCGGATGGCTCTGCATTTTCGGTTACGACGGTATCGGTCTGTACTTTCTTTTTGCGACCGCGGCGCGACGGCTGTTTCTGTGCTGCGGCGTTTTCGGCCGGGGTGTTATTGTCGGGGTTTTCTTGGTCGGAAACCGGCGCAGGCTCTGCTGCAGGGGGCTCCTGAGGCTGGTCGCTGTCGGCGGGCTGTTGTGTGCGCTGACGTCGCTGGCGAGGCTCTTTCGCCTCTTTCGGGGCGCGTTTCTTGCGATCGGTGGCATTTGCGGCCATGTCGATAGCCTGCTGGTCAAGGATGTTGTAAATGAGATCGTCTTTCGGAGTGCTGTCGATTTTTTTCATACCCATGTCGCGGGCAACCGTCTTGAGCTCCTCGTCGCTCATCGCATTTAGATCGGTGATGTTGTACATAAAATTAATACGGTCAGTAACAGTAACTGATAATATCTTTGTTGGTGAACGGGCGGAGTCTTAATCCCCCCGGATGTGGCTACCGCACGCAAATGATCGTATGCCGTAGCTGTTGATACTGCTGTTGATTAAAGGGAATACTTTTTGGAATCGGAGCCGTTATGGTTTTGGATGCGTCCTGCTTAAAGGACTAACATATCGGCATCTGCAATCAGTTGAAAAGTGCTGCAAAGGTACTTCTATTTGTGGAATTAACAAATAATTCGAGTAAAAAGTTTCGAGACCCGCAGCCGTTGTGTAACTTTGGCATAAAATTTGCTTGGATATACTCCATTATGAATATAAACGACTCAGACGAAAACAATATTATTCCCGTAAGTCATATCGAAATCGATCCTTCGAAGTTTACGGCCGATCCGAATCTCGATGATCTGCCACTGATAGCAACCCGCAATCTGGTGTTGTTTCCGGGCGTTACATTTCCGGTGAATCTCGTACGGCCGGCATCGCTGAAAACAGCGGAGGCCTCTTACCGTCTCGGCATGCCTGTCGGGCTCGTGTGTCAGGTGTCGCCCGACGACGATGCTCCGGCCGTTCCGTCGGGGCTGTATAAATATGGTGTCATAGTCGATGTGCTGAAGGTGCTCCGTCTTCCCGACGACACCCATACGGCAGTGGTGCGTGCGCGTCAGAAGTTCAGGATTCTTGGACCCGGAGCCGGCCGCTCGCTTCCTGACGCTCCATTGTCGGCATCGGTCAAACTTGTCAAGGATACCAATCCTCGTAAGGGCGACAAGGAATTTCTCGCTCTTTCGGCGGCAATCAAGGATTCGACCGTGAGCATCCTGAAGAAGATGGGCGACAACCTGTCGGAAATGGTGCTTAATGTCTCGAACTATCCGGAACCTGTAGGACTTATAAACATGGTGGCCACTCACTCGCCTCTGAGTCCTAAAGTGAAGCAGGATCTGCTTGCGATGCACAGGCTAAAGGAGCGCGCGTTCGCGCTGCTGACAGAGCTTACCCGCAACGAACAGATGGTAGATATCACGCGTGAGATGCAGGAACGCGCGCGCCGGAGTCTCGATTCGCAGCAACGCAACCACTTTCTTCATCAGCAGATGGAGGAGATACGTCAGGAACTGTATGGCGATCAGGGCGAGGTGGCTCAGCTCGAGAAACGGGCCGCAGAAGCGAATCTGCCGGAACGGGTGGCCGAGACCTTCGCTAAGGAACTCGACAAACTGCGCCGGACCAATCAGCAGAGTCCTGACTGGGGTGTACAGCTTTCATATCTGGAGACACTTCTGGATCTTCCCTGGGGAAAATATTCGGAGCAGAACAGCGATTTTGCGGTGGCGGAGAGTATTCTGGACAGCGACCATTACGGACTGGACAAGGTCAAAGACCGTATACTCGAGCAGCTTGCCGTGATGATAAATACGCCGGAAGGGCGTTCGCCGATACTTTGTCTGGTGGGGCCTCCGGGAGTAGGCAAGACGTCGCTCGGCCAATCCGTGGCTCGGGCTCTCGGACGGAAGTATCAGCGGGTGTCGCTCGGCGGCCTTCACGACGAATCGGAAATACGCGGACACCGGCGTACGTATATAGGCGCAATGCCGGGACGTATTATGGATGCGGTGCGTCGCAGCGGTACCTCCAATCCTGTTCTTCTGCTCGATGAGATCGACAAGGTGGGGCGGGATTTCAAAGGCGATCCTTCGGCGGCGTTGCTCGAGGTTCTCGATCCGGAGCAGAACAAGCGTTTCCACGATAATTATATAGATGTGGATTTCGATCTGTCGAAAGTCCTGTTTATTGCAACCGCAAATACGCTCTCGACACTGTCGCAGCCGCTCCTCGACCGCATGGAGGTGATCGATATATCCGGTTATCTGCTGGAGGAGAAGGTCGAGATTGCCGTAAGACACCTGTTGCCGCGTCTGATGGAACAGCACGCGTTTACAGAAAGCGAACTGACATTCTCGCGCGATGCCATAGTACGGATCATAGAGGGGTATACCGGAGAGAGCGGTGTGCGCCAGCTTGAAAAACAACTGGCCCAGGTGGTGCGTAAGATCGTCCGGGCTAAAGTCAGCGGCAAGGAATGGCCTCATGAAATACTTCCGGATCATCTGAAGGAGTATCTCGGGGTGGAGCGATATACCCGCGACCGTTATGAAGGAAACGATTTTCCCGGTGTGGTCACCGGGCTTGCCTGGACGGCTGTCGGAGGTGAGATCTTGTTTATCGAATCGTCGCTGTCGGCAGGCAAGGGCGAGAAACTGACGCTGACCGGAAATCTCGGCGACGTCATGAAGGAATCGGCAGTGATAGCGCACCAATATGTCAAGGCGCATGCTTCCGATTTCGGCATAGGTCTGGAGATGTTCGACAGCAATAACCTTCATATCCATGTGCCTGAGGGCGCGATACCCAAGGACGGTCCGTCGGCGGGCATTACGATGGCTACTTCGATAGTGTCGGCTTATACAGGTCGGCTTGTGCGTGAACGTCTGGCGATGACAGGCGAGATCACTTTGCGCGGCAAAGTTCTCCCTGTGGGAGGTATAAAAGAGAAGATTCTTGCCGCCAAACGCGCAGGCATTACAGATATCATACTGTCGGAGAGCAATCGCAAGGATGTAGAGGAGATCAACAGCATCTATGTCGAAGGCCTGACATTCCATTATGTCACGACTGTGGCCGATGTCATATCCTACGCGCTGGTGTGATGAGGTAAAATAAAGAAGACGGACGCGTGGTATACCGCAGGGGTATGTCACGCGTCCGTCGTTTTGTAGTTGCAGGAATGTTATTCAGCTGTTTCGCCGGCTGTTTCCTCGGCTTCCGGCTCCGCGAATTCGGTTATGCCGGCGGCTATGAGCTGGTTGTACCAGTTGAGGAGTTTCTTGATGTCGGCGGTATATACGCGGTCCTGATCGAAATCGGGAAGAATCTCGGCAAAGAAAGCGCGTACTTTGTCATCGGCGCCGAGACCTTTTACGTCGACCGGCTGACCGCCAGTCCTGGCCTTTACGGCCTCAAGAACCTGGCTTAACGGTTTGTCTTCTTCGATGGTATATATTGCAATGTCGCCCAATGAGATCACTTTGTCATGGGCATAGGCGGGAGTGCGCTTTCCTGTCGACAGGGATTCTACTATGAGCATATTCTTGCCCTGGCTGACTAATCGGTATAGGCCCGGACGGCCGGCAATTGATAGGATAGTCTTCAGCATGTGACTTTTATGGTTATTTGAGTTTAAAAATCGTGGTACAAAAATAGTGTTTTTATCCGAAACATAACCGATTATTATTAACTTTGTCACCCTCAACGACGGAACGGATTCCGCATAATACTATAAGCGTTATGGCATTATTTCTTAAAATGTTGTTTCATCTGATCCTGTCGCCTGTGCGCGGCTGGGAGGATGTGGCGCTTGATGAGCCGGAGCCGCGCCGTCTCATGACGAAATGCCTGTATCCTCTTTTCGGCATAGCGGCAGTATCCTCATTTATAGTCGGACTGTATGACCCGATGCTCACGTTCGTGAATCTGCTCCAGCGGGCCATAATTACTTTTGTGCAGTTTTTTATCTCATACTATATAGCGCAGTTTGTCTTCGCTTTATTCATAAGAAGATATGTGGCAGAAGGCGATATTTCCGATGATCGTGTAAGTGTTTTTATCTCTCTCGGTCTCGGGCTGCTGGCGCTTCTGGCGATCATAGTGAATTGCCTGCCGGTAGAGCTGTCGCTCGTGCAGTTCCTGCCGTTGTATGTGGCAGTCATATTGTGGAAAGGAGCGCCGTATCTCGGAGTGACAGACGAAAAGATGAACCAGTTCGTTATTTTGGCGGTCGCATCGATAATTGTTCCGGTATATTTGTTGGGATTATTAAACCTGATATTGTAAAAAAAAGACAGACCCGTTATGAACTTTAAAGAAGTCAACATAAAAAACCGGAGAGCCACATTCGATTACGCTATATCGGAGACATTTACCGCCGGTATAGTCCTGACAGGGACAGAGATCAAATCTATCCGCCAGGGCAAGGCGAGCCTTGTCGATACGTTCTGTTATGTGAATAACGGCGAGGTCTGGGTCAAGAATATGTATGTGGCTGAATATTTCTACGGCACGTATAACAATCACGCGGAACGTCGTGACCGTAAACTGCTCCTGAACCGCAAGGAAATAGCCAATCTGGAAAAGAACGGCAAAGAGACCGGATTTACGATTGTGCCGCTGCGTATGTTTATAAATGACCGCGGCCTTGCCAAGCTGGTCATTGGCATAGGCCGCGGTAAAAAAGAGTATGATAAACGCCAGTCGATAAAGGAACGAGAGGATAAACGGTCGATGGCGCGTATGTTTGAAAAGTAGATCCAGATCTTTCGTCAGGCGTTGCGTATGTAGTTGACGATCCAGGCGCCTACCTCCCGGGTTCCGTAGTGGGCGCCTCCGGGTACCTGGATTTCGGGAGTTCGTACTTCGGAATCGAGCGACGCATTGACAGCACGGCGAATCAGCGCTCCCTCTTCTTTTAGGTCGAAATACTCGAACAGCATGGCTACAGACAGTATCTGGGCCAGTGGGTTCGCGATGTTCAGCCCTTTGGCCTGAGGCCATGAGCCATGTATCGGTTCGAACACCGGAGTGCTTTCGCCTGTGGATGCGGACGGCAGAAGACCCATCGAGCCGGATATCACACTGCCTTCATCGGTAAGAATGTCGCCGAATGTATTTTCGGTTACCATCACATCGAAGAAACGTGGTTCCTGGATCATGCGCATAGCCGCATTGTCGACATACATGAAATCCGTGGTCACGTCGGGATACTCTGATGCCATCTGTTGTGCTACTTTGCGCCAGAGGCGGCTCGATGCCAGCACATTTGCCTTGTCTACGACTGTCAGGTGCTTGCGGCGCCTGCGTGCGTATGAGTATGCGGTGCGTAGTATCCGCTCTATCTCGGGGCGTGTGTATGCGTTGGTGTCGTAGGCGCGTTCGTCGGACTCGAATTTCTCGCCGAAATACATGCCGCCGGTAAGTTCGCGTATGCACACGAAATCGGCGCCGTCGACTAGCTCGGCTTTCAGCGGCGATTTGTGGATCAGGCACGGGAATGTCTCGACCGGACGTATATTGGCATAAAGTCCGAGTTTCTTGCGCATGGCCAGCAGACCTTGTTCGGGTCGTACTTTTGCATTGGGGTCGTTGTCGAATTTGGGATCTCCTACAGCCGAAAACAGAACGGCATCGGCGTCGAGGCATATCCTGAATGTTTCTTCGGGAAACGGATCTCCTACCGCGTCGATCGCCGCAGCACCGCATGCGGCATAACTGTATTCGACATGATGTCCGAATTTGTCGCATACTGCGCTCATCACATCTACTCCCTGGCGGGATATTTCGGGGCCTATGCCGTCGCCCGGCAAGACTGCAATTTTCAGGTTCATTATTGTAAAGCGTATTTATAGGTTTTCTATTATGTTGAGCATTTTGAGGGTTGCCTGTATGGCGGCCTCTGTCTGGTCGGCGTCGAGGCCTCGGGTTTTGAGTGGCGTGCCTTTGTAGTCCCAGGATATGGTCGTGTGCACCAGGGCGTCGGTATGTCCGCCGGGTGGTATGTTGACGGCATAGTTGGTGAGTATCGGGAACGCACGTTTCAGATGGTTGTGATAAATGTGTCGCACTGCCTTTACGAATGCGTCGTATTGGCCGTCGCCGACAGCGGTCTCCTGATATTCCGTGCCGTCGATATCGAGCAGTACAGTCGCCGTAGGGCGTAGGCCTTGTGACAGGTTGAGTGTGTAGTTGACAATCCTCACTTTATTGGGCAGGGTGTCATGTTTGACGACATCTGATACGATAAACGGCAGATCGCTTTGGGTCACCAGTTCTTTTTTGTCGCCGAGCTCGATGATGCGTTGCGTGACTTTCCGCAGGTTCTCATCGCTGAGTTCTATGCCGAGGGTTTCAAGATTCTTCTGTATGTTGGCCTTGCCGGATGTCTTGCCGAGTGCATACTCGCGTTCGCGGCCAAATCTTTCAGGCAGCAGATCGTTGAAATACAGATTGTTTTTGTTGTCGCCGTCGGCATGTACTCCGGCACACTGGGTGAATACCGATTCGCCGATTATCGGCTTGTTGGGGGGGAGCATGATGCCTGAAAATGATTCCACGATATGGCTCACCTTGTTGATCCTGCTTTCATCGATGCCTGTGGTGAGGCCAAGATGGTCGTGTATGGTGGCGACGGCACTCGATAGAGTGGCGTTGCCGGCCCGTTCGCCGAGGCCGTTGACTGTAACATGGATTCCGTGGACTCCCGCCTTGACTGCCGCATAGACGTTGGCAGTGGCCATGTCGTAGTCGTTGTGGGCATGAAAGTCGAATTGCAGTTGCGGATATCGGCCGGTCATGCAGCTTATGAACTCGTGGGTCTCCTCCGGATTGAGGATCCCTAATGTATCTGGAAGCATGAAACGCTTGATCGGCAGATCGCAGATATTGTCCATCAGTCGCCACAGATATTCCCGCGAGTTACGCATTCCGTTTGACCAGTCTTCGAGATACAGATTTATATCCATTCCTGCATTATGGGCGGCAATGGTCTCGCGGCGTATGGCCTGGATATGTTCCTCCGGAGTCATCCGGAGCTGATACACACAATGTTTTTCGCTGCCTTTCGACAGCAGATTGACGACATGCCCGCCTACATTTCTGATCCATTCTATGGATTGCCCGTTGTCGAGGAACCCGAGAATTTCTATTCTGTCCAGTAGGCTGTTGCGTTTTGCCCACGAACATATCTGCGATACAGTGTTTATTTCACCGTCCGAAACCCTTGCTGATGCGATTTCCACACGGGGTACATGCAGCTCCTGAAGCAGTAGCCTGGTGATGCTCAGTTTCTCTGACGCGGAAAACGATACGCCGGAGGTCTGCTCTCCATCGCGTAGCGTCGTATCCATTATTTCTACATGCATATTCGCAGTCGGGTTGGGTTATTGATGTCTTGTCTCCCAGGATTCTATGTCATCGCGTTTCGACAGCAGATAGTCGATGTCGTCCAGCCCTTCCGACAGACAGAGCTTTTTGTACGGGTTGATGTCGAATTTCTCGCTGTTGCCGGTGCTGATATTCGTTATGGTCTGTTCGGCCAGGTCTACTTTCACCTCTGCTTTTGGATCGGCATTGATCGATGTGAATAGCTCGGCGAGAAATTTTTCGCTGACGACTACGGGCAATACGAAGTTGTTGAGTTCATTGTTCTTGTGTATATCGGCGAAGAAGCTTGATACAACGACTCGGAACCCGTAATCGGCTATGGCCCAAGCCGCATGTTCGCGGCTCGATCCCGATCCGAAATTCTTGCCGGCAACCAGAATACAGCCGGAATATGTGGGATCGTTCAGTACGAAATCCGGATTGGGGTGTCCGTCGGCGCTGTAACGCCAGTCCCGAAACAGGTTCTCGCCGAATCCTTCTCTGGATGTGGCTTTCAGAAAGCGTGCGGGAATAATCTGATCGGTATCTACATTCTCGATCGGCAGCGGTACGCATGTCGATGTTATGGTTGTGAATTTTTGTTTCATCTGTGCGTGCTGTGCGGGTTATAGTTTGCGTGGATCTGTTATCACACCTGTTATGGCGCATGCGGCTGCGACAAGCGGACCGGCCAGTATTGTACGCGCGCCGGGGCCCTGGCGTCCTTCGAAATTGCGGTTGCTTGTCGATACTGCGAGTTTCCCTGCCGGAACTTTGTCGTCGTTCATGGCCAGGCATGCCGAGCACCCTGGCTGGCGTAGTTCGAATCCGGCCTCGGTGAGTATTTGGTCTAAACCTTCGGCATTGATCTGGTCTGCGACTTTCCAGGAGCCCGGAACCAGCCACGCTGTTACATTGTCGGCCTTATGATGTCCTTTCACTATATTGGCGAAGGCTCTGAAGTCTTCTATGCGGCCGTTGGTGCAACTTCCGAGGAATACGTAGTCGACAGGTGTGCCTTCTAACTTCTGGCCGACATTGAACCCCATATAGTCCAACGCTTTCTGATAGCTCGCGGCGCCGGCTTCGTCGGTGGCTTCAGAAGCAGGCACAGGTTCTGAGATGCCTATTCCCATGCCCGGATTGGTGCCGAACGTGATGCGCGGTTCGATATCTTCGGCGCGGAATGTGACTTCTTTGTCGAAGATCGCGTCATAGTCGGAGGCAAGTGTCCGCCAGTAGGCGACAGACTTGTCCCATTCTTCTCCGGATGGAGCGAACTCACGCCCTTTGACATAGGCAAATGTGGTGTCGTCGGGGGCGATCATGCCTCCGCGGGCTCCCATTTCGATTGAAAGATTGCATACTGTCATGCGCTCCTCCATGCTCAGGTTTCGTATGGCTTCGCCGGCATATTCCACAAAGTATCCTGTGGCGCCGCCTGTGGTCATCCGGGCTATGATGTAGAGTGCTATGTCTTTGGCCGTAACGCCGTCAGGGAGTTTGCCTTCGACGTTGATGCGCATGGTTTTCGGTTTAGGTTGCAATATGCATTGCGATGCGAGAACCATCTCCACTTCCGATGTCCCGATTCCGAATGCCACAGCTCCGAATGCTCCATGGGTTGAAGTGTGGCTGTCGCCGCATACGATCGTGTATCCGGGAAGTGTAAGGCCGTTTTCCGGACCGATCACATGGATAATGCCATTGTTTTTATGACCTATGCCGTAGTGTGTGAGACCGAACTCTCGGGCGTTGGCGGCAAGGGTCTCTACTTGATGCCGTGAAACAGGATCAGCGATTGGATCTTCTTGGTGTATGGTTGGTATGTTGTGGTCTGGCGAGCATATTGTTTTGGCCGGTCGGAAGACCGGCAGTCCGCGTTGCCGCAGTCCGTCGAATGCCTGAGGGCTTGTCACCTCATGGCAATAGTGCCGGTCGATGTATAACTGTGTGGGGCCGCCATCGATTGTGCTGATGGTGTGAGCGTCCCATATTTTGTCGAATAGAGTCTTGCCCATTGGATGTGATATGTTGGTGGTCTTTATCGTACGAATTTGTTGATGGCATCGATAAATGCCTCTGCGCTTGCAGCCACGATGTCGGTGTTGGCCGAGAAGCCGTAATAGCTTGTGCCTTCATGTTCGACCGTCATGTGGACTTTGCCTACGTCATTACTGCCCTTGTTGATCGCTTGTATGAGGAATTCTTTGACAAGCATAGTGCGGTGGATGATATTCTTGATTGCGGATATGGCGGCATCGACGGGGCCGTTGCCTGAAGCACAGGCCTCGAATTTCTCGCCGGCGATGTCAAGGCCGACACTGGCCACGGATTGTATTCCCACGCCTGAGGTGACTTGCAGGAAGTCGAGCTTGATCCGGTGTGATGCGGTGTGGTGCTTGCCGGCGAGCATCAGCACATCGTCGTCATTGATCTCTTTTTTCCGGTCGGCAAGGCGTAGGAACCCTTCGTATGCTTTGTCGAGAGCGTCTTTCTCCAGCTCTACGCCGAGCACCGACAGCCTGTGCTTGAGCGCGGCACGTCCGCTGCGGGCTGTGAGTACTATGGAGTTCTCGTCTACGCCTACATCCTTCGGATCGATTATCTCATAGCTTTCGCGGTTTTTCAGAACACCGTCCTGATGTATGCCCGATGAGTGTGCGAAGGCATTGCGGCCTACGATAGCCTTGTTGGGTTGTACCGGCATATTCATTAGACTCGACACAAGACGGCTCATGCCGTATATCTTTGTAGTATTGATGTTGGTGGTGATATCCAGTTCTTTGTGCGATTTGAATATCATGGCTACTTCCTCCAGCGATGTATTGCCGGCTCGTTCGCCTATACCGTTGATCGTGACTTCGGCCTGACGTGCTCCGTTGAGGACTCCGGCCACGGTATTGGCGGTTGCCATGCCCAGATCGTTGTGGCAGTGGGTGGCTATCGTGACTTTGTGTATGCCGTCGACATGCTCCATCAGATATTTTATCTTGGCTCCGAATTGTTCAGGCAGACAGTATCCTGTTGTGTCCGGAATGTTGACTACGGTCGCGCCGGCTTTGATGACGGCTTCGACTACTCGGGCGAGATATTCATTGTCGGTGCGGCCGGCATCCTCGGCATAGAACTGTACGTCTTCCACGTATTTTTTTGCATACTTCACACAAGCTGCCGCACGTTCGAGTATGTCTTCGCGGGTGGAGTTGAATTTATACCGTATGTGGCTGTCGGACGTGCCGATGCCTGTATGTATGCGTTTGTGTTTGGCGTATTGCAGAGCATCGGCAGCTACCCTGATGTCGTTTTCTACGGCGCGGGTCAGCGCGCAGATGGTAGGCCATGTTACGGCCTTTGAGATTTCTACTACCGAGTTGAAATCGCCGGGACTCGAGACTGGGAATCCGGCTTCTATGACATCGACTCCGAGTTGTTCCAGAGCGCGGGCTACTTCGATCTTTTCTACCGTATTGAGTTGGCATCCGGGTACTTGTTCTCCGTCGCGTAGCGTAGTGTCGAATATAAACAATCTATTGCTCATGAGTTGCAGCAGTTATGTGATTCACTATAAAAATTAAACCCCTCCTCGCTTGGAAGAAAGGCTGTGCATGGCAAAAATGTCATCGGTTGATTGTTGCCAATAGCTGTGTTTGGGTTGCAAAAATACGACCTATATTTTATTTGGTCAAGAAAAATAACAATTAAATTCCCTGTTTTGATTGCGTATTGTTGTAAAAATATGCCTTTTTGTTACGTTTGATTTGTGCAGAGCGGCTGTTTGCTGATATTTTTTAGTTTCGGCACTTCGGGTCAGAAGCTGATGCCTATCGATATCGATGCCTGATGTAAGTCGCTGAGAGAGGCCGTCTTCTCTTCTGTTCCGTAAGGACGTATATGATTGAATGTATACGACAGAATGACGAAAGATCTGAAATTCTTGCCTGTGGCCAGATTGACCCCGGCACCTAACGATCCGTATAGTCCTTGTTGTGTTTCGTGGTCGTATAGACTGTTGAAAGAGCAGCCGGCTTTCGCCTCCATGAAACATAACGATGGCTTTTTGCGGAAATTCGTGCGCACTATTGCATAGACTGGAAACATGCGTGAGCCATTGTTTACCGCCATGTCTATAGCGGCTCCCACTCCAGCCATCTGTATCCCCGCTCCTTTGTAGCCGAAACATGCAGACAGATCGATTGACGACATGTCATTGCCGCTCATGTCGATAGAACTCCCAATAGAGGCGCCCCATGAAAAATGGCTTTCGCTGATAGATTTGCCGGCAGGAGCCGCTGCCGTAGCTGATGCGCTGGTGCCTGCGGCCGAGACTGACATTGGGCATAGTGCCATTGATGCGGCAAATATCATGGAAATTATCTTTTTCATGCGGTAATCGTTTTGGCGTTGAAATTTTGTGGCGAATATACAAAAATCTTCTGGTACTTATATATATTTGTGTGCTCTGATGCAACTAATGACTGTTGTCACCGTCTAATAATTGAAACGACTGTAGAGCCACGAATGAACTCAGCATCTGATAAAGAACATCGTTTTTTGGATCTGATCAGCTGTAACAGGCAGCTGATCTGCAAGGTGTGCTATATGTATGCCACTGATTCAAACCATTTCAACGACCTGTATCAGGAGACGTTGATAAATATATGGCAGGGGCTGGATCGCTTTCGTGGCGATTCGCAGGTATCCACATGGATTTATCGTACGGCTATAAATTCGTGCATAACGTTTTATCGGCGGAATAAGGTTATGTCCAATGCTTCTTCTATCGATGAGTTGACAGAGTTGATAGATGACCGTTCGGACAAACCGTCGCAATTAAAGGAAATGTACAGGCTTGTAAGTTGTCTTAATAAAATGGACAAAGCCTTGGTTTTGCTTTGGCTTGATGAAAAGACATACGATGAGATTTCCGATATTACAGGTATCTCACGCAATAATGTCGCCTCGCGATTGCGTAGGATAAAAGCGAAACTGGTTAAAATGAGTCAGGAATAGTTGTAGAACATCAGATAAAGAAATAAGTATTTATGAATAGCCATACATCATATAATAATATCGAAGATCTGCAGCGTCAGTGGCAGGCTATGGAGTTGCGTGTCGAGGATCTTGAGCGGCGCAACCGCATATTGGCTTCGCGGCTGAATGAAAATCGTGCATGCGGACTGCGCCAGAAGCTGATGAATTACCGTAAACGTAGCGCTATACTTTGTATTGTTGCCCCTTTGCTGTTGGCTCCGGTGCTGGTACGCTCTCTGGACGCCTCATGGTATTTGTATGTTGTCTATACGCTGTTTTTCTGGTTTATGGGTCTTGTGAACTGGATTATCTATCGCCGGATCTCCAGGATCGACCTGTCTTCAGCCAATACCGGACAGGCATTGTTATATGTATATGATGTCCGACGCTATGTGCGTTACGGGCGGCTGGCAGGATGGTGTTTTGCTATACCTGTGCTGGTGTGGATCTTTTCGATATTCTATGAAATAGGCGATCCTGCCATTATATGTGGCGGATGGCTAGGCCTCCTTATCGGCCTGGCCATCGGCGTCTGCGCCGACTATCGTCAGCGCAGACTGTTACGTCAGCTTCGTGTGGAGCTTGAATTATGCGATTCCGATATCCGGTGATCATGATTTTTTACCATCCTTTGTTCATCCTGTTTTTTGAGTATATATGTATACACTCTATACCGCAAAGATATTCCTTCTAAAGGCTAATTCTTAACAAAGGTTAAAAATATGTTTTAAAGCAAACAAATAATGGAGTGATTTGTAGAGTGTTGAG
>CAOKFI010000024.1 GCA_948467675.1 uncultured Porphyromonadaceae bacterium | reverse complement strand
TGAGGGTGCTGATTCTACCCCATGCATGACTGCATGGGGTTTCACATCTTGCGGGTCCCCGACCCGCAGCTACCGTGGCGCGTTTTTTTTCCTGCGCGTCTCCGACGCGCTTGGAGATGAGGGTGCTGATTCTACCCCATGCATGACTGCATGGGGTTTCACATCTTGCGGGTCTCCGACCCGCAGCTGCCGCGGCGCGGTTTTTTTCCTGCGGGTCCCCGACCCGCGGCTGCCGGGTGCCTTAGAAGGGGTAGCCTATGGCAAGGTGGAAGGCGAGGGAATTGCCGAATGAGGTCATGTTGTAGTAGCCCCGGCGCCCGGTGTCCCACGGGGCGTGGATGCCTATGCCGAGGTCGGCGCGGATCACCAGCATGCTTATGTCGAACCGGAGTCCGGCGCCGGTGCCGAGGGCTATGTCGCGCAGGAACGAACGGGCCTGGAGCGTGCCGCCCGGACGCTGCGGATCGGGACGGAGAAGCCACACATTGCCGGCGTCGATGAACAGCGCGCCGTGGAGCGGGCCGAATATCGGAAAACGGTATTCGGTGTTGAGTTCGAGCTTGAATGTGCCTGTCTGGTCGAAGTAGCCGTTGGCGGTCTCCGGCGCGTGATAGCTGCCGGGGCCTATGGAGCGTACGGTAAACGCTCTGATGGAGTTGGCGCCGCCTACCCAGAACTGTTCGCTGTACGGCACCTGTGCGGAGTTGCCGTAGGCGTGGGCGGCACCTATTGCCGCACGGCTCACGAGCCAGTGGTCGCCTGCCAGACGACGGCCGTAGACGAGCTGTGTGGAGGCCTTGACAAACTGCGAGAATGGCATGCCGAACAGTTTCTTCTCGCCCTTTACCCCGCATGCCCGCCAGATGCTCCAGAACAGGTTGCCGGCCTCGGATACGGTAAATGTCCAGTTCAGGGTGTTTCTTGACCCGTAGGCGCGGTCATACGTGTAGGTATACGACATCTGTGGTATGAACTGGTTGCGGAAACTCTGCGCTATGGCGAGGTTGGCATCCATGATGGAGTCGAACTCGGCGGTTGTGTGTATGAGTTTGGTGTAGGTGAGTTTCAGCGGGGTGAATGTGCTTGTGGCGTGACGTGTGGCCTGCCAGTCGTAGTTGAACGAGGCATTGAGTTGCGCCATCTTGAAGTAATGGGGGCGGTTGAGCAGGTCGGCGTTGAGAGTGATGCGCGTCCAGTTGACCGATCGGCGGCTCCTGGGTATGAATCCTGGAGCGAGCAGCCGGGGGAATGACAGAGAAGCCGTGAGCGCGGCCTCATAGGAGTTGAACACGGAGCCTTTGCGGTCGCGTCCGGTCTGCCATTCGTATGTGCCTGTGAGGTTGACCGAGAGTAGTTCGCCGCCGCCGAACAGATTGCGGTTCGTAAGTCCGAGGCTTATTCCAGGACCTATATAAGAGTTGCTTTTCGAGGAGGCATTGACCTCGACCGTTGCTTCGAGAGGCTTGTCGATCGTACAGTCGATATTGACATCGAGCAGGTCGTGGCGAGTGCCGGTGGTGTCGGGGATCACGTTTATGCTTATGGCATTGAAAATGCCGAGCCGCGACAGGTATGTCTGCGTGCGGTTCATGTCGCGTAACGAGAATATGCGTCCCTGCCGGAATGTGACGCATTCCGGTATGATCTGGGGGCGCAGCCTCGACGGCTTCATCTGTATCACGGCGCTTCCTCCGCGGCTCATTATCGTATCGGGGGTACCTCCTCCGGTGTTGCGGTATATGCGTGTGGTGATGTTGCCTGTGCGGTACCGGCGCAGAGCCGGAGCCGGGACATTGTGTGCTACGGAGAGCTTCAGTGCTATGCTGCCGGGGTTGACGACGGAGTCGGCCAGATACTCTATGTATTCCGGACGGAAGAAGTAATAGCCGCGGTTGCGCAGGGAGTTGGCTATGCGCGTGCGTTCTGCAGCGAGCGAGTCGGTGCAGTATCGCTGTCCCCGCTGCAGATATGAACTTCGGGAGGCTATCGAGTCGACCAGATGGTACAGATGGCATGTATCTGGCAGAAGCATGATGCTGTCGAGCAGATAGGCGGGGCCGGTGTTGACGGTATATGTCACAGAGGCTTTGCGCGGATTTTTGGCCGGATTCAGAGTGTAGGTGGCCGAACCGCGGAAATAGCCGTTGTTGTCGAGAATCTCGTCGATCATCCGGGCGCGTACTGCCGGACGTACATCCGATACGAGTACAGGTTCTTCCGCCAGTTTGTCGAAGATCCAGTGTTTAAGTCCCTTGTCCGGATTGGGCCAGTTGTTGTATACCCATAGTCCGAGAGGAAAAGGATAGTGCCAGCCCACGAGTTTCCAGTAGTTGTTGGGCGCTACGAATACGGCGGTGCGCACGGCATCGTCGACACCCGACGGAACTTTCGTGCCTTCCGGAGGTGTGATCTCGACCTTTTTTATTCCGGTATACAGCTGCTCGCCTTCGGGCAGACGGCGAGTGGTGGAGCATGATGCCAGCAACAGGGCTGCTGCGCATGCTAAGGTGATGGCGAAGCGGTTACTGGTTTTCATCGTCGGTGGGTTTTATAGCTTGTTCCTTAGGCCGCAGAAAGCGGAACATATCGGCCAGGCGGCTGAGTTTATGTCGGTACACGAAGCCTACACCGGTCTGAGTGACTTCGCCTTCGAGTATGCTCTCGTAGCCGGTATGGCGGAATATCTTTATGACCATCGATCCAGAGCGGTTGAGCATGTATTCGAACGATATGTCGTTGATGAGATTCTGCGAGAAATTCTCGTCGGCATCGGCGTCGGTGGAATAGTTGCCGCCGACTATTATCTTGAACCGGTCGTTGAACAGGGTCTTCGACACCCGGTAGCTGTAGCTCGTGGCTGTCGATGTGCTTCCGCCGTAGGTGCGGTCGTACTGGTCAATGCCGAATGATATGTCGACACCGCGTATGTTGTTGGCCATCCATGTGTTGACCTGCGATGTCAGGAACGAGTACAGCGGATTTCCCGAGAGATTGGCGTTGGCCTTGGTGCCGGGTCCTGTGTAGACGTTGTAGAGAAGCATGTTCATGGCCTGGTTGGCGCGCTGTTCGGCGCTCATGCTCTGGAGCTCGTTCTGTACGGTGATGTCATCGCGCGTGGAGAGGTCGAAAGCCACGTTCATATCCTCCAGTGTGCCTGTCACGGTGAGTGTGATGTCGAAGTTGACGAGGCGGGAGTTCTGTCCTTCGCGTGTCACGTTGGCGCGCTTCTGGTCCACGGCGCTGACGTGCAGCGTTGGATTGAGCATGTCGCCGTTGAATGCCACGTAGCTGTCCTGATTGAAATCGAACACCATCTCGGAGATCATCGGCATGCTGTAGCGCACGAATCCGGAGTTGATGGTATAGCGTCCGGTGAGTCGGGTATCGCCCAGCGGCGACGACACATAGTTGAGCGATCCCTCTCCATTGAGCTGGACTTTGTTTTTGCCGTCGGTCGATATGTCTACGTTGACGGTCGCTCCGGACTGAATGTTGAGTGTGGCGTCGAGAGCCATGCCCATGGCGGTAGGCTGTATTGTGTCGGCCTCGGCCATCGCCAGCGAGTCGCTGAAATTGACGAAACGCACCATATCGCCCGACGATCGCGAGGTTATGGCTGTGGAGGCATCGGTGCTCATCACATATGTGACATTGGTGCCGCGCAGCAGCGACAGGTCGGCGTCGATTATCATCAGCGCCATGGTGCCGCGCACTGTCGCATCGGCGTTGATGAACGCTTTGCCGTATATGTCGGCTCCGCGTCCGCGCTTGTTGCCGACGATCTGCATGTTGTCGGCCTTGAGCAACAGGTCCATCTGCGGGGCGGCTATGTCGCGGAAGGCTACGGTGCCGTTGATGTACAGCGGATTGTCATTGACAGCCTTTATGGTGTAGTTGTCGAACGTTACCACGTTGTCGACTACAGGCACCTTGTTGTCGGAGAATCTGAAATCGGTGCCCATCATAGGTACGCGCACCGCTGTGGAGTCGAAATCGATGTAGCCGTTGAATACCGGATGCGCCAGGTCGCCGGTTATATCCATCTCGCCGTTGAGCATTCCACTGAGTCTGGCCATGTCGGCCGGCAGGAACGGATTGAGTATGCGCAGTGGCAGATGGATCATTGAGAAGTCGAGATTGAACGGGGTGGCCGAGGTGGAGTCGTTGAGCGATCCGCATGCGGTGATGACCTTGACGGAGTCGATGAGCAGCGAGGCGTCGGCGCGTATCACTCCTGCCGCCGAGGTCGACAGGCCGACACCGAGGTCGAACGAGCCTACGCGTTCACGTCCGTATACGAGATCGTCGAGCGATACTGTGCCTGATCCCGTGAGCGACGATTCGTCCCATCCGAAACGCATGTCGGAGCTTACCGTGCCTTTTACCGGCGGTGCGAACGGCGACATGGCAAGCCAGTCGGCAAGCTGCAGATCCGTGATCTTCAGTATCACGTCTTCCTGTGTGGCCACGGAGTCGGAGTGCTCGGTATAGAGCCGCACGCGGCTTCCGGCTCCCGCCATGTCGAGATTGGCGTCGAAATGCCTGCGGGCTATGTCCAGGTGTATGAAGTTGTCGGAATTTATGGTCCAGTCTTTATAGGCTATGACCGGTTTGTAGGGTGTCAGCTTGATGTTTATGCCTGTGCTGTCGGCCGATGCTGTCAGACCCAGTTTGTAGCCGGTCTTTCCCTGGATGTTGTTCTGCCTGGCGAGCAGAGCCAGCTTGTCGTCGGCCACATAGCCCCGCACTCTTACGCTTGCGAACTCATCCATGGTGCCTGGGCGGTTGCCCATGGCCAGATTGTAGATGAGAAATTTCGATTTCTGATGTATGTCGGCAGTCACCGTATCTACTCTTGTGTCGCCCGATTTTATGCGGAGCGCGCGTGCGTTAAGGCTCAGCAGGGAGTCGTTGGCGGCCGACAGGGCAATGTCGTTGACCGACATTCCCGATCCTTTGAGGAAATCGGCGAGCAGGCTCGGTCCGCTGGCATGCATGTCGAGACGCATGGGGGGCAGTGTGCGCTGCAGTGCTTCGACATCGATACGGCGGTCGGCCATCTGACGGGTCATCATCGGTCCTGTGGCCGCAAGATGTGTCATAAGTGAATCAAGGCCCTGCGGTGAGCTGAACGAGGCATGGAGTCCCGCGTTGTCTATGGTTGCGCTGACGCTGCTGTCGGTCGATGCGAACAGGGCTTTTACCGGTCCTGTGTGGAGATCGGTTCCGGGCATGGACCAGAACAGGCTGTCGATATCGACCGATGCGTCGATGATACCGTCGTCAGGAAGCATGCGTCCCGATGACCGCAGATCGAGGTGTCCGCTCATTGTCGTGTCGGCCATGCCGAGCGCGCGCAGGTCGAGATTGCGGATACGGCCGTCGGCTTCCCAGGTGTATTCTGTCGGTGAAAGAGTGGCGTCGACGGCCATGTCGAGATCGGCGGCGGGATTGTCGCTGCTTAGCAGTGCGCGCGCACGTCCGTCGGCGAGGGTGGCTGTCAGGTCTATGTCGCTGTATACATGACCGAGATATTCAGCCCGCTCGATCGCGATACCGGCAGTGAGTGCCGTGCGAGGTGACATCGGGTCGAGTCCGTGGCCTTTGATATCGGCACGGGCTGTCACCGCACCGATACCCATTGTCGGGAGGAATGCCTTGACCGGCAGCGAGTCGGCGCGCAATTTTGCTGAATATGACGTGGTGCGTCCTGTCCATGTTCCGTCGAGGGCTATGCGGCCGGATCCGGTCACGGCCCGCATCGTACCGCTTACGGTACCGCGGTTCACGGCAATATCGGCTCTTAGGCTCAGAGGAGGGAGGTCGACAGTGCGGCGCATCCTGGCGTCGAACAGTGTCTGCTTTATGAAGCCTGTGTTTGACAGCGATCCGCGAAAGCCGATCCGTCCCGATATGCGGTTCATGTCGGTCATGTCGACGACACGTCCGTCGGCGGCCATGTCGAACACGCGCTGCATCCATATCCTTGCGGTGTCGATTGCGAGCGAGTCCATGCGTCCGTCGGCGCTTATCACGGCCTGCAGCGGTGTGCGCTGCGGCAGCTGACGTATCATCGGGGCAAGAGCCGGAAAAGCTGTCGCCACATCGGCCATGCCCACCTGCAAGCGTCCGTCGATGCTTAGCGGAGCTGTTTCGAATGGGCGTGCCGGAGTTATTCCCGCCGATGCGTCGATATGAAGTGATGAATGGAGTGTGTTGATGCTGAAGTCGCGGGCCGACATTCCTGCCGTATCCATCATGAATGTGCCGTCGGCATCGAGCTGCAGTCCGGAGCGCTCTACGGCATGGAGTCTCCGCAGCGGTACTGTGATCGATGTGCCGCGGTTGTAGAAACCGGTCACGAGTATGCCTACTCCGTCGGCCTGCAGGTAGTTCATGTCGAGTCCGGGCATTGGGCGGGCACCGGTCAGCGCATACAGCGCGTGTCCGCCGTCGAGTCTAATACTGTCGGCGCGTATTGTCCACATCGCCGAATCGGCAGCGGCTTCGGCGGTAGCCGGAGCAGGAGTATCGGCGGCAGTCTCGGCAGGAGGGTAAATATAGGCTGCGTAGAGCGAGTCGACCGATAGCGACTGCGCGTTTATGGTACGTGTCGCCATATCCACTTCGCCGTAGCGCAGCACTGCATGGCCGATTCTTGCTCCGAGCGAGTCGATCGTTCCCTCCATGGTCATGGAGTAGTGTACCGAACGCAATTCCAGCAGTGCGGCACGTATGGTCAGCGGCTGCGATGCCGCAGTATCGACAGGTGTGGCTGTGGTATCGTTGTTCAAGTCGAGGTTCACGCGTCCTCCGTCGAGAGTGGCGCGTTCCACATCGATAAGCCATCCGGCAAGGTGCATGGCGGCTGATCCTACGTGCAGCGAGCGCACATCGGCAGTAAGATACATCACAGAGTCGGGTGTGCCCATGCGGTAACGTACTCCTGAAGCGTCGGCGCCGTCTATGGATATGACGCCGCGCAGCAGCGGCAGGAGCCGAGCCGAAGCACTGAGAGAGGCTACAGTGGCCATTGTGTCGCCGGGGTAGTTTTCGACGGTGACGTCCTCGACGCTCACGTGCAGTGGGAACCGCAGCCGCAGATCACCTACCGAAATGCGCATCGGGCCGGTGGCATTGACTTTCTCCAGGGCTAAATCCTTGCCCCATCTCTGCACGGCCGGTATGTAAAGCGCAATCAGCACTGCGAAGATCAGGGCAACAACGGCACCCAGAGTCCACAGCGTGCATCTCAATACTTTTTTCCCTACGGCACGGCTCATCACAAGTAAATAGTTTTACCTTCTATAACATTTTTTTATCCGAAATGTTGACGCCGCAGGCTTATAAAAGCTGAAAATAAGCCGGTATTGCCGCTCTTTAGCGAGTGAGTATGATGACGTCCTGGAAGTCGGGGGCAGTTGCGGCCGGAGCACATGCCCATGTGCCGCGGTGGAATGCCGACAGAGATAGTCCGGCATTGTCGAAAGCGCTGCGGAGCCATTCGAATGAGAATGCCACATCGGCCTCGCGCACGTTGGCGTCGAGCAGGCGGTAGTGGCCGAAGTCGTGCGGGAAGTCGAAGTATGCCTGTCCGGCTTCCATCTGGCGCAGAGCCTCGCCGTCGATCACGAAGTATGTGGCGAGGCATACTCCTCCCGGTCGGAGCACACGGTGTATCTCGTTGAGATAGTTGCACATATCGTCGGGCATCATGTGGGTGAACACTGATGTGAGCAGCACGCGGTCGAATGATCCGTCAGGGTAGGGGAAGCTGAAATCGGCGGCCTCGGCCTCGGTGGAGAGATTGTAAAGGTCGTTGCGCAGATCCACGTGAGTGAACCTGAAGTTGGGGTGTCGCGGAGTGATGCGCTCCCTGCACCAGGCTATGCCGTCGCGCACAATGTCGAATCCTTCGTAACGGCCTTTGTCGGACAGGACGGATGTCAGAGCCACAGCGGCACGTCCTATGCCGCATCCCACGTCGAGCACGGCCATGTCTGGCTTCATTCCGGTCAGGTCGGTAAGCATGGCCGCTATGTGACGTCCCTGCGCCACGAAATCGCCTGATCCGATAAAAATCTTGCCTTTGGGCGGCACCATAGGGTTGCGGCGGCGTGTCAGCGACATGTATGTGTCGTATGGCCAGTAGACCAGACGACGTACCCGTCGGCGGCCGACAGGAGAGAGTGCGTAATAGAGTTTGCGAGCTATGTTCATAGTCACTTGCGGGTTATCTCTACTTTGGCGGTAGGAGGCAGAGTGGCGTTGCGGTTGTCGACAGCTGTTACCACGGCTTTTGCCAAAGCTGCGAATGCCATACCTTCGGCATTGTCCTCGAGCGCTGCCGGTGCTCCGCTGTCGCCACGGTCGCAGATGTCGGCCACCACAGGAATCTGGGCGAGCAGCGGCACCTCGAGTTCTTCGGCGAGACGCACGGCACCGTCGTGTCCGAACAGGTAGTAGCGTTCGTCGGGGTGTGCCGCCGGTGTGAACCATGCCATGTTTTCGACAATACCGAGTACGGGCACGGCCACTTTGTCGCCGGTAAACATGGATATGCCTTTGCGTGCGTCGGCCAGCGCTACCTGCTGCGGTGTCGATACTATGACCACACCGGTGAGGGCGAGTGTCTGGACGAGTGTGAGGTGTATGTCGGATGTGCCGGGAGGCATGTCTATGAGGAAGTAATCGAGTTCGCCCCAGTCACCTTCAGTGATGAGCTGGCGAAGTGCGTTTGACGCCATCGATCCGCGCCATACCACAGCGCTGTCGCGTTCCACCATGAATCCGATGGAGAGTACTTTCACGCCGTATCGTTCAGCCGGGATGATGAGGTCGCGGCCTGTGGCCTCGTCGGTGCGCATATACAGCTGCTCCTCCTCGAGTCCGAACATTTTGGGTACCGACGGGCCGAAGATGTCGGCATCGAGCAGACCCACTTTGTAGCCCTGACGGGCGAGGGCAACGGCCAGATTGGCGGCAACTGTCGATTTGCCGACACCGCCTTTGCCTGAGCTGACACCGATGATGTTGCGGACACCGGGAAGCGGATTCTGCGGTTTCTCCGGCAGCGGCTGGCGTGTTTTGACGGCGATATTACCCTTTATGTCGATGTCTGGGTCGGCAAAAGTGAGTATGGCTGTCTCGGCGGCTTTTACTACCGAGCGGATAAACGGATCGGTCGGTTTGTCGAATATGAGCGAGAATGTGACCTTGTTGCCGTCTATGCGGAGGTCGTCCTCTACCATGCCGGACTCGACGATGTCTTTGCCGGTTCCCGGATAACGCACATTGCGGAGCGCGTCGAGTATGAGATTGGGATATAGTGTCTGCATATTGCTGTCTTTTAATTCGTTATAGTTGTCCGCGCGAGAAGCTGCGGTATGTGTCGAACGGTATTTCCTCGTCGGGTTCCACAAGGGGTGTGTCGCCGTCAAGACCGAATGCGATGTATTTGATCGACAGTCCGCGGTCAAGCCACTGCTGCTCGTAGAATGTGCGTATGGAGCGCAGTGCTTCCGGCAGCCCGTCGGTGGCTGGAGCGGCATAGAGGTCGTCGGTAGACGCTTCCACTGGCAAGTTGTTGCGGCCGGTCACAAGCGATGTATAGGTGTATAGGAACGGGCTGTCGGTTTTCAGGCGTATGCGTCCGCCTGTGGCTATGAGGCGGCGGTACATCTCGAGGAAGCGGGTTCCTGTCAGACGTTTGCGCTCTTTCTTCATTTGCGGGTCCGGGAATGTGATCCATATTTCCGATACTTCGCCGGGGGCAAAGAAGTGTTCGAGAAGCTCTATGCTCGTGCGCAGAAACGCTACGTTGGAGAGACCTTCGTCGCGAGCCTGGGTGGCACCGGTATACATGCGTGCTCCCTTTATGTCGATGCCTATGAAGTTGCGTTCCGGAAACCGGCGTGCCAGACCTACGGCATACTCTCCTTTGCCGCAGCCGAGTTCGAGTGTCACAGGATTGCCGTTGCCGAAAAATTCCGCCCAGCGTCCGCGCCATGGAAAACCTTCTTCACGGAGAACTCCGAACGGATACTGGAGCACACGCTCCATTGTGGCCATCTCGCTGAACTTGCGCAGCTTGTTTTTTCCCATAGGATCAAGTCGGTTATAGTTATTCTGCAAAGATAGCAAAAAAGTTTATTTGCGAGCTTTTACAGCCGACATAGAGCCGTCGGTCATTGTCACGGCTATGATATACAGTTCCGGGTTTAGTGCTGATGCGTCGAGAGCGTACGGCGATTCTTGCCCTGACACGTCGTAGGACCGGCGCAGACGTCCGTCGGTACTGTAGACTGTGACCGTGAGTGCCGGCGCCGGTGAGGCGACTCTGAGCTGCTGTCCGGCAAAAGCCGCTGTCAGGGCTGCTGCCGTAGCCGCTTCTGTCGGGATGACCGATGAGTATGCGGCAATGTGGAATTCATTCCATCCCGGGGTGGCGGCGAAGTCGTCGAGCATAGATTCCAGTACGGTGAGTGTGGCCGCACGCTGGTCTGTGCCGTGCCATGTGCCGCTGCCCAGAGCCGGTATGCTGGTGAGCGCCGATGCATCGACCTCCGATAGCGACGAAGCGTGGGCGAAGGCGAAATCCGATATGGAGTCGAGACCGGAGGCTATAGTGATACGGCTTAGCGCGCGGTCGCCGAAAAATGCTCCGCGTCCTATGTTCCGCATATTCCCGGGGAGGGATATGCTTTCGAGCGACAGGCATCCGCTCATAGCCCATTCTCCTATCGAAGCGAGCCTTGTGCATCGGCTCAGGTCGGCTGAGACAATGGCTGATCCGCGCAGTGCCGATGGTCCTATGGAATCGAGAGTGGACGGAAAAGGAACTGACCGGAGAGCGGTACACCGCCTCATGGCTCCTTCGCCGATCACCCGCAGTGCGGAGCCGCCTTCTATTGTTTCGAGTGCGGTGCATCCGCTTAGGGCATAGGGTTCTATGACAGAGACAGCCGCCGGGATTGTGAGCGATCGCAGCGGAGTGCCGGCGAGGGCGCCTTCACATATTGCGGTCAGGGATTCGGGCAGTATGATTTCCTCTATCGCCGAAGCGGCCAGCGAATAGGCCGGAAGCGATGTCATGGTCGTTGCCGAAAGATCGAGGCGGCGTAGCGACGGAATGCTGTCGGCTACAGCCCGCAGGCGCGGCCCGTCGACGGTGCCGGTAAGTATCAGGGTCTCATCGCCGGAAACCGGCGATGAGGCGGCAGCTGCCGGCAATATGGTGCATACATACACATACAGCGCTGCGGCGGCCAGTCTTTTTGCAGTCAGCATCGTACATCGTAGTTGAGAATGGCCTCTACTATATACAGACGGCGTATGTCGGCCAGAGCCACGTCCATGTCGTCATAGGCCGGATTGTCGCTGTGGAGTATGACCATGGAAGGATCCGACGGATGCCGGCGCAGAAATTTGACCATGCGGTAGGAGTCCATGACCACGACATAGATCTGTCCCCAGAATATGGCAGGAGCGGCTGTGACGTCGCGCACCGCTACGAAAGCGCCCGACGGTACGGTGGGCGACATGCTGTCGCCGCTGACACGCACTATGGCGGCATCGGGACTTATGCGCGGCAGATCGACCATGCCTATTATGTGTTCCTGCGTAAACATGCGGTCGAGAGAACCGAATCCGGCAGTGACGTCGATGTCGTAGACCGGAACACCGCGGCACGGCAGATCGTCAGATATCTCGGGAGAGTCGATGGTACGGGCGCGTACCGGTTTGGCGAAAGGCAGGTCATCGCCGTCGCGGAGCCACCGTTTCGACACACCCATGTCGGCCACGACCCTGTTTATGAACCCTTCGGTGACAGGGAGCTTGCCTGAAAGAATCTTCGACAGAGTGGCCGGATCCATGCCGAGGCGGCGTGACATGTCGGCCTGCGACATGCGCGATATCTCCATGAGATAGCGCATGCGCGATATTATGCCGGTGTCAGGTGTCATCTGATTATGACTGTGACCGGACGGCGGCTCTGGTCTGTGGCTATTATGTAGACGCCTGGCGGCAGCATCAGTTCGGTATTGTTCTCTATCACGGGCAGCACCATTACTGTGCGTCCTGTGGCGTCGTAGATTATGCCGCCGGTATGGGGCGTGCCGCACACGAGGCGTATGCCGCCCGGGAAGCCGGCCCACCCGAGGGTGTTGGCGGTATCGTCGACGCCCTGTATGCCGGAATGCGACACGAACACTACGTTGGATGGTTCGCTAAGATATCCTAATCGCGATGACTGTACGTAGTAGCTCTCCGATTCCGACGCATCGAAGTCGGTTATGTCTATGGAATTGTCCTCGGCTACGAGCTTTTCCTCGGCCGACGATCCTGCGGTGTAGCGTGTGCGTGTCACCACATAGTAGTCCACCACTTCGTCGGGTGCATCCCAATGCGCAGTGTAGGAATTTTCGGTGACATCGGTAGCCGCTGTGGCTGTAAGCCGCGACAGAACCGGCACTTCGAGACATTCGGCACGCAGGCCTATGCCGATGGAGCCTACGAGTCCTCCGGAGTCGATGAGCAGGCGCGATGTGTGGATGCCGAGTGCCGATGGTGTGTAGGTGACTGTCACCCAGTATCCGTCGGCATTATTGGCCAGCGATGCCGATACACGGCTGTCGCTCACGGCGAAACAAGCGGCATCGGCGCTATATATCCGCAGTCGGAGATTGCCTGTGAGGTTTTCGCCGCGCAGATGCAGTTTGGCTGTTGTCGACGAGCCAATGGCCACCTGGCCGAAGTCGAGTTCCATATCCTGTACGGGTGTGATCAGTGTCGGGTCGCCTACAGGAGTGTCTGGGATATCGGTGTAGAACGGTTCGCCCACTTTGTCGCCCCAGATGTAGTCGGCGAGACTGGGAAAGTCGATGAACGGATTTCGATTGCTCTGAATGGAGTATACCACTTCGTTGCGGTCGATCTCCTTCTGGCTCACCTGATCTTCCCTGGCCCAGCGCAGCAGCAGATCCTGCGACCACTTGTTGAGGGTGGGATATGCTCCCTGGTTGAGCATGAACAGGTATGACGGATTCCATGTGAGGTTCTGGTAGCATGTGACCATATAGAAATATGTGCGCGCGAAGTCTCCTTTGTATTCGTCGGAAGGCTCGAACACATATTTTGCGCCTCCTCCTTGTCCGGATACGGCTATGCCGACCTTGACCACACCGTTGTCGAATCCGCCGCCGGGAACAGAGGCAACCGTGCCGAGCGGATAGTTGCTCTTGGCCTGGTTGGCTCTGGCTTCCGAAGGATACAGATGGTTGAGGTCCACATATGCCGGAGTGTAGGTGACATTGATGTCGCCAGAGCCGTAGGATGTGTTTTTCCACCAGCTCTTGGGGAATGAGTGCTCGCGGTTGAGGCCGCTGAACGAAGGTCCGTAGAGGGGTATGTTTCCGTACATGTCCCACCATCGGTTGGATTCGGGATACATGTCGGTGCGCTGAAAATATTTCGGCAGATCAGAGTAGCTGCTGACTTCTGTGTGCGGATTTATTATCTCGAATACTGCGGTCTTTAACTCGGAGCCCGTTTTGCCGTTAAGTTTTGAATAATATCCGGCCGGAATCTCTGCCCATGCGGCAAACGAGACCGCTGCCGTGGCTGCGACGGTAAGGATCTGTCGGAAGATATGGTTCATATATTCAGGTTATGAAAGATATTTTATCTCAAATTTTGCAAATATACAACAATTATTTGATGGTGTGATGTTCACGCTCTTTTTCCGAATGCATTGAATTTTAAGGATGATAATCTGGCGCGATGCTGGCAAAAAGATTGGATATGTGTGAAATTAACAATAATTAGCGCGTTTTGATTGCAAATTGAATTGCAATATGAGAAAATGGTATTAACTTTGCCGAACTAACCTACACATTTATTAAATCATTAAAGGCACATGACATCTATAGGACATCATCCCGATTTACGTATCTGACGATTGATAGCCGCATACATCCCGTCACGGATATTGCGGATACTGGTTGTTATTATGAGTTCTGACCGCAGGACCCGTAATAATGGCGAAATCCATTAACTTTAAAATAATCTCTTTTAATTCTTTTAGGACATCGTTTTGTTAGACATTTAACTATATACTTGAATTTTGGTTATGAGGGAGGTGCGCTTCTGTGAAGAAGTGCACTTTCATTTTGTATCGGACTTTTGTGATGAATATACAACAGGCGGGAGCCGATGTATGGCACCCGCCTGCTGTAGTCAGGCATATTGGTATCGGACGATATTATTTCAGAGCTCCCTGTATTTTGTCGGCGGCTTTCTGGGCTGCGTCGGCGGTGGCATCCTTGGCTTGCTGCAGTTTGTCGGCAGCGGCATCTTTCACATCCTGAGCCTTGTCGGCGACTGCCTGCTTGGCAGCGTCGGCCTTATCGGCGGCGGCGCTCTTCAGGGAGTCGACTGCGGCCGATGCTTTGTCAGATGCGGCGGCAGAGACACTGTCGGCCTTGGAGCCTACAGCTTCGGAGAGCTTGTCGGCGGCATTTTCGGCAGTGGTAACTACCCCGGCAAGAGAGGGTGCGTATTTTTTGACTACGGGCTCTACTTTTTCGAGGTATTTGCGGGCTTCGTCGACTTTGCCTTCACTGACGAGCCTGGCGGCGTATGCCTTGGCTTCCTCGACATATGCTTTTATGCTGTCTGGGTTGGTACAATTCTGAATTTTGGTAGTGAGGGTCGATGCGGCAGCATCGGCTGCTGATTCTTTGTGTGAGCATGATACGGTAGCCAAAGCCGCGAGCGCTACGCATGTAAGTAGAATCTTTTTCATAATAAATGAGTTGAACTGTAAAAAATGTATGTCGGTATGTAAAACAAACCGGACTCTGCTATAGTTCAGTTCACGATATGATCAGATGACTACACGCCGCGTTACGGAACCCACCTTGATAAGGTATATTCCACGCGAGGCTATGCGTATGCGGTGTATTCCCGGTTCGAGTTGCCGGCGTCCTATGAGCTGTCCGAGAATGGTGAACAGCTTGATCTCGATGGGGCGCGCGGTCTCGATATAGATATATTCGCCTGCTGTGGCTATGGCTGTATTGGTTTCGGTGTCGAGACGTTCCATAGCTACAGTACGGGGCACCGCGTCGGTCTGTTCCCAGGTCGCGGATTCGGCTGCCGCCATCGACAGGCAGCATACCGACAGTATGGCTATTAGGCAGAAACGTCTTGTCATCGGAGTGCAAAGATAGTGATTCTTTGGCAATATCGGCCTATCGGCGAGGCAGGAAGCGGTCTATGTCGCTGTCTGACAGATTGCGTCGGCGCGCATAGTCGGCGCGCTGACTGTCGGAGACCTGTCCGATTACGAAATAGCGTGCCGACTCATGGCCTATCATCAGGCCGGATGTGGTTGCGGCCGGACTCATGGCGCAGTTTTCGGTAAGGGATATGCCGAGGTCGCCGATTCCGAGGGTGGCGCCCGTGATGCGCAGCAGCGACTGGTCGGGGAGTGACGGATAGCCTATGGCGGGGCGTATGCCGCGGTAGTAGTGGCGCAGCGGGGCTTCAGGCTGCGGAGCCGGTTCATCGGGGGCATATCCCCACAGATCCGTGCGTACCTTGCGGTGGACGAGTTCGGTCGCTGCTTCTGCGAGCCGGTCGGCAAGCGACTGATACAGTATGGCGCGATATTCGTCGCCCTCGGTGCGGTAGTGCTGTACTGTATCCGGGAAATAGGATCCGCATGTCACGGCAAACAGGCCTATGTGGTCTGAAAGCGAGCCGTCGTCCGATACCGGCAACAGATAGTCGGCGAGAGCCAGACGCTCGCTATGGCCGTCGGAGTCGGTGGTGTGCTGTTGGCGCAGAGTTGGTATGCGCGCTATCGATCCGTCGGATGGATCGCGGTAGAGTATGTCGTCGCCTTCCGATCCTGCTTCTGTCAGTATCACTCTTGCCGACAGGTGTATGCCGGCTTTCTCCATCTGGTCGAGGGCAACGCGTGCGTCGGCGGTGAGTCTGTCGGCTTCAGGATTGTTGCCTGAGGCAGGCAGACCCCATGCCGCGAGAAATGCACGCCAGTTGATGAACAGCCGTGCCTCGGCTACTGACACCTTGATGTCGTGGCGTCCCGGATGAGCGGGAGCCGGTGTCGCCGCCGGTCCGTAAGGCAGCCGCCTGGCGCGTGCCTCTTCAAGAGTGAGCAGCGCGGAAGTTTCGCCGGCGTGCCGGCGGCGAAGCTCCTCCTGGTGGCGGTGGAGTTCGTCTATGGCGGCTGTATCGCCCTGAAGAAGACGGCGAGCCACTTCTGGCATCATGGCGGCATCGCGTGTGTATATCACCGGGCCTCCGTAGCATGGTGCTATCTTGACGGCTGTGTGCAGGTCGGATGTCGTGGCTCCGCCTATTAGCAGCGGTATGCGTAATCCGGCAGCTTCCATAAGCCGGGCTACCCGGCACATCTCTTCGAGCGACGGGGTGATAAGGCCGCTGAGACCTATGAAGTCGGCATGTTCGGCTACCGCCCGACGCACTATGTCTTCACCTGGAACCATCACGCCCATATCGATCATGTCGAAGCCGTTGCAGTTCATCACCACCGATACTATGTTCTTGCCTATGTCGTGGACATCGCCTTTGACTGTGGCGATCACCATTTTGGCGGCCGATCCGTGGCCGGATGCCGCTTTTTCGGCTTCGATATGCGGAGTGAGCCATGCTACGGCGTGTTTCATGGAATGGGCGGTCTTCACGACCTGGGGAAGGAACATCCTGCCGGCACCGAACAGTTCGCCTACGCGGTTCATGCCGTTCATCAGCGGTCCCTCTATTACGGCCATTGCGCTTCCGGCCGATGCCAGGACTTGTTCCAGCAGCGGTTCCATGCCGTCGGTAAGCCCGCGCACCACCATATTCTCAAGGCGTTCGGCGGGTGTCTGTTCCGTCGGTGTGCTGGCTGCGGCGGCTTTGCCGGATTCCGGTCTGGCTGCCATGATTCCGGCAGCGAGTTCTACGAGACGGTCGGTTGCATCGGCACCGCGGTCGAGCAGCACATCGTCTATGGCGGCCGCAAGGTCGGGCGCTACGCTGCCGGCGGAGATTGATGCCGACGGATTGACGATGGCCATGTCGAGTCCGGCGCAACGCGCGCGGTCAAGAAATATGGCGTGCATGGCCTCTCGCACATAGTTGTTTCCCCGCAGCGCGAACGACAGGTTGCTGACACCGCCGCTGCAGTGTGCTCCCGGACATGTGCGGCGTATCTCGCCTACGGCTTCGATGAAGTCTATGCCGTAGCGTCGGTGGGTGTCTATGCCTGTGGCTACAGTGAGCACGTTTGGATCGAATATGATGTCGGTAGCCGGAATTCCTCCTTTTTCAGTCAGAAGACGGTAGGCGCGGGTGCATACCTCTACCTTCCGCAAGTAAGTGTCGGCTTGTCCCTGTTCGTCGAATGCCATTACGACCATTGCCGCACCGAGTTCCCGGATCTGGCGCGCGTGTTCGAGAAACAGCTCCTCGCCGGCCTTTAGGCTTATGGAGTTGACTATCGGTCGCCCTTGCGCTGCTTTCAGTCCGGCAAGTATGGCCTGCCAGTCCGACGAGTCGATCATCAGCGGAACCTTCGCAACATCGGGTTCCATGCCTATGCGGCTCACGAACCGGTTCATTTCGGCAGGGGCGTCGAGCATAGCGTCGTCCATGTTGATATCCACTACCATGGCACCGGCATCGACCTGCTTGCGTGCTATTTCTACTGCTTCGTCGATGGATCCTTCTTTGATGAGGCGGAGAAATTTGCGGCTTCCGGCCACATTGCACCGCTCGCCGATCACAGTGAATCCCGACGGATCTACGGTCATGGCCTCCAGACCGGCGAGTGTAAGGCGGTCGTTGCCGTTATCCGACGGAATCAGGCGCGTGGTGCACTCCGCCGCTATTGCCGCTATTGCCGCTATGTGTTCCGGAGTGGTGCCGCAGCATCCGCCTGCTATGTTGATGAGGCCTCCGGCCAGAAGCGGATGCAGTTTTCCGGCCATTGTCTCCGGAGTTTCATCGTATTGGCCGAGCGCGTTCGGCAGTCCGGCATTTGGATACAGGCTCACTGCATACGGCATCTGTTGCAGCCTGTCGAGGTACGGCACCATTCCGTCGGTACCGAAACCGCAGTTCAGGCCTATCGACAGGGGTTCGGCATGCGCCACAGAGGCTACGAGCGCTTCCATGGTCTGCCCGGAAAGAGTGCGTCCGGCTTCGGTCAGAGTCACCGAAATCATTATGGGGACACGTCGTCCGGCCTGTTCCATAGCCCGGCGCGCGCCGTATACGGCAGCCTTTGCATTTAGACCGTCGAATATGGTTTCGATCAGCAGAGCGTCGACCCCGCCGTCGATCAGGGCGTATGCCTGAGTCTGATATGTTTCTGCAAGTGTGTCGAATGTCGCTCCTGATCCACTTTCGTCGAGTTCGGCGGCCATTGAGAGCGATTTGCTTGTAGGTCCCATGCTTCCGGCCACCCAGCGGCGGCGCGAAGGATCGGCCGCCATGGCGGCATCGGCCGCACTGCGGGCTATTGCGGCGGCGGCGCGGTTTATGCGGTCCACGAGATCTCCGAGGCCATAGTCTGCCAGAGAGAATGCGTTGGCATTGAAGGAGTCGGTCTCTATTATGTCGGCACCGGCATCGATATACTGCCGGTGTATATCTTCGATCAGATGCGGCTGGGTGAGCACGAGCAGATCGTTGCACCCTTTCAGTGACGACGGGTGCGATGCGAACTCGCTGCCGCGGAATCCGGTTTCGTCCAGACCGAGACGCTGTATCATTGTGCCCATGGCTCCGTCGAGCACGAGTATCTTTTCGTTGATGGCCTTGAGCAGTTCGCAGGCCGCGGGTGTGTATCCGATCACATCAATAGCTTTCATTACTACATAATATATTATTACAAATATACGGAGAATATTCGATGAAACATAATAGCGGATGTCGCCCAAAGGGCGGTTCGCGGTGGCGGAGCCAATTATGTGAACCAAATATACGGAGAATATTCGATGAAACATAATAGCGTATGTCGCCCGAAGGGCGGTTCGCGGTGGCGGAGCCAATTATGTGAACCAAATATAGCAATTATATGTGGTCCGGCCAACAGTGCGGTGTCGGGCGACCAAAAGAAAAGCGGGGCGCCCGTGGTTGGGCGCCCCGCTGTGGGTTTCGTCTTTATTGTAAGGCGGTAACGGTTATTAGCCGTTTACTTTCTTCATAACGGCGATGAGGTCGAGAACCTTGTTGGAGTAGCCGATCTCGTTGTCGTACCAAGAAACAACCTTAACGAAGGTGTCGGTCAGAGCGATACCAGCCTTAGCGTCGAAGATAGAAGTGCGGGTGTCACCGAGGAAGTCGGAAGAAACGACTGCGTCTTCAGTGTAACCGAGTACACCGTTGAGTTCGCCTTCGGCAGCTTCTTTCATAGCTGCGCAGATCTCAGCGTAAGTAGCGGGCTTAGCCAGGTTTACAGTCAGGTCGACAACAGATACGTCGAGGGTCGGAACGCGCATCGACATACCGGTCAGTTTGCCGTTGAGGGCGGGGATAACTTTACCTACAGCCTTTGCAGCGCCGGTAGAAGAGGGGATGATGTTGCCGGAAGCGGCACGGCCACCACGCCAGTCCTTCATAGAGGGACCGTCTACAGTCTTCTGAGTAGCGGTGGTAGAGTGAACGGTAGTCATAAGACCGTCGGTGATGCCCCACTTGTCGTTGAGAACCTTGGCGATGGGAGCGAGACAGTTGGTGGTGCAGGATGCGTTCGATACGAACTGGGTGCCCTTAACGTAGGTATCGGCGTTAACACCGCATACGAACATGGGGGTATCGTCCTTCGAAGGAGCTGACATTACAACATACTTTGCACCGGCGTCGATGTGACCCTGTGCTTTCTCCTTGGTGAGGAAAAGGCCGGTAGACTCAACAACATATTCTGCGCCTACATTGCCCCATGCGATTTCTGCAGGGTTCTTGCATGCGGTAACGCGGATGTGCTTGCCGTTTACGATAAGTTCGCTCTTCTCGAGATCGTAGTCTACGGTGCCGTCGAACTGACCGTGCATGGTGTCGTACTTGAGCATGTAAGCCATGTAGTCAACAGGAAGCAAGTCGTTGATAGCAACAACTTCGATGTCTTCTCTCTTTGTGGATGCACGGAAAACGAAACGTCCGATGCGGCCAAAGCCATTAATACCTACTTTTGTCATAATTATATTAATTATTGGGTTATGGATAATCCTACCTTAATAATACCCCTTTCAATGGAGCGATGCAAAATTACGAAAAATTTCCGTAATACAATATCGAGTGTTGATTTAGAGGGATTAATTAAATTTTTTTTCACTACGGAAAGCATTGATCCGTTGTCTGATCTCGTCTATGCCCGCCGGCGATGTGTCTGTTTCGGTATATAGTCGTCCGGCAGGTATCATGGCGGCGGTCTCCGGATTGAAGTGTTCGCCGAGCGATATGTCTATGCCTGAGCGGAGCAGTTCGGCTGCGAGCTGCGGTTTTCCACGGAAGCCGTGGGCTATCCACGGCTGTGACGGGCGCATCCGGCGGCGGAGCGCGAGTACCCGTGGCCACGCCCTGACCACATGCAGCAGCAGCGGTTTGCCGCAGGCTTCGGATATTTCCGCCTGCCGTCGCAGGAGCATGGTCTGCAGGGGTATCGATCCTCCGCGGAGGCTGTCGATTCCGGTTTCGCCGATCATGACTATGCGCCGGTCTGATGATGTGCGTGACACTTCGTCCAGAAGCTGTTCCCAGTCTGCGTCGGTGACGGTGGTGTCCCATGGGTGTATGCCGATGGAATATACGCGCCCGTCGTCGGCCATGTCCCGGCCGGGTGTAAGCTGTATCACGGCATCGTGGCGTTCGGGATCGTGGGTATGTATATCTGGCGGAAGCTGGATCATGGCACAGGATCATAGCCGCTGCCTCCCCACGGATGACAGCGCAGGAGCCGCCGCAATGCGAGCAGTGTGCCGCGCACGGCACCGTGTCTCCGCAGGGCCTCTATGGCGTACTGGCTGCATGTAGGTGTAAACCGGCAGCTTGGAGGCAGCATCGGCGATATGCTTAGCTGATAGAACCGTACTGGCAATATTAGCAGAGCAGCGGCGGCTTTATTCAGGATGTTCATTGTCGGAGGGAGTGAAGCTGCGGGCCATGCGGCGGAGCAGGCGGCATACCGACTGCTCTACGGAGGCGTATGGCTGGAGCGTAGGCGCGACATATATGAAAGCCACATCTATGTGCATTCCGTCGGGAACAGAGTCAAGCAGATGACGGTTGAGCCGGTAGGCTTCGCGTACGCGCCGGCGCATTGTGACCCGGTCTACGGCATGGCGCAGACGCTTTTTCGGTATGGATATGAGAAACTGTACGTCCGACCCGCGGGTGCGTCCCGGATTATGACGCCATACGGCGCGCAACGGAAATGCCAGCGAGCCGCCAGGGCGGTCGCCGGATTCTGTTGTCTCGGTAGTTTTTTCATTGGCACATATGGTGGTCTGCCTGCGGCCGAACAGCAGGTCGATGGCGGTCTGGGAGCAGAGCTTCTCGCTTTTGTATAGCCGGAAGGAGGCCACGGTGCCTGGATATAAGAGGATCAGTTGTTGCGTGTTTCGTCGCGCAGGAACAGGTCGAGCGCTGTCGTCATGGACGGAGCCTCGGGCGACGGTGCCGCCACATCCAGACGGAGACCGGCGTCGCGCACAGCCTGTGCTGTGGTTGCGCCGAACGTTCCGATCTTGATATTTTCCTGATTGAAGTCAGGGAAATTTTTAAGAAGCGACTGTATGCCTGCGGGGCTGAAGAATATGAGCATGTCGTAGTCGAACTTCTCGTCAGGTCCGAAATCGTTGCTCACAGTACGGTACATTACGGCTTTGGTGTAGTTGATGCCGGTGCGGTCGAGTACGTTCAGATCTTCTTTGTGGACGTCGGACACCGCGTAGAGGAATTTCTCTCGGTTGTGTTTGTTCAGAGCCGGCAGCAGGCCTTCGAGTTTGCCTGTGTCGCCATGGAAGATCTTGCGTTTGCGGTAGACTATGTATTTCTGCAGATAAAGGGCGATGGATTCGGTAGTGCAGAAGTACTTCATGGTGTCGGGTACGGTATAGCGCATTTCCTCGCAGAGGCGGAAGAAATGGTCTATGGCCGTACGGGCGGTGAAAATGACAGCAGTAAAGTCAGGTATTGAAATTTTCGACTGACGGAATTCCTTGGCGGTCAGCCCTTCGACTTTTATGAAGGGCCGGAATTCGATTTCTACGCCATATTTTTCAGCAATTTCGTAGTAGGGCGATTTCTCGGAAGATGGTTTCGGTTGTGAAACTAATACTTTTTTGACTTTCACTCTTGCTTTGTAGTTTGTGTTTATGTGATGAGCCGATACAAACTTACGGCTCCGTAAAAGGCTAAAATCACAGGTATGATTTCAAGGGCGCAAAGGTACAAAATAAAATAAAGCAACGATTCAAAATGGTGGTAAAAAATCCTAAAACCCTTGCAAATGAACACTGATTCGGCTGCTATATAGGATACTGATGCTATGATCAGCATGGCCGGAGCGGCATCAGGATAGAAGATGGCAATGAGCGAGGGGAGTGTCAGCAGACATCCGAGCATGATCTGCGAGGCGTTGAATCCGCGTATCCACTGGAGGCGCCCCATGTGGTCGGTGAACGCATATCCCGTTACCCAGTATCCGCAGAGCCGGAACAGATACAGTCCTATGGCTATGCTTGTCATCGCGGCTACCGATGCGAATACCGGTTTGCCTGTCTGCTGCTCCCCCTGTATGCCGAGAAGCGCATAGATCATGAGGCCTGTATAGATGCAGCTCTGAAGTATCATGGCGCTGATCACCCATGTCTCTCCGGTGGTGCGGTCGTCGAATGCGTTGGATCGGCGCCGTATGTCGGTCAGGTCGTGTATAAGGCTTTTCCACAGACGGGCTCCGCGGTGGAAGCCCATTGCTACGATAAGGAATGAGCAGAGTAGCAGGGTCAGCACTCCGGAGTCGTATCCGGGACGCACTGGCCGCTGCGTGCCGGCCATGCCTGCGAGCCAGTCGGTGGCTATCTCGATGCGGAATATGCTGTCGGACGGAGCCGACGGTGCCGATGCTTCCGGGCATGTGGCCGACCATGGCAGTTTCGGTACCGGCTGCCTGACGATTGCTGCCACGGAGTCCGGTGCCGGCATGGAGGTCGTGTCGGTTGCGGCTGCGGCGGTGTCGGTGAGTGCGGTTTCAGGCATTGTCGGAGGGGAATATTATGTCGAGGGATTCTTCGGGAGTTCGGGCCACGATATATAGCGCGGCGCCTGTCAGGCCTGTCCGAGCCTGTAGGCTGCCTGCATCATTGCGGCGGGTGCATCGGGGCTGCTGGCGCAGTATACGGTGACTGCGCGCGATAATGTCGGTGACGGTTGCTCTCCATTCATGGGCGCAAAGTTACGCATTTCGGATGGAAAGCTGTATTTTTGCATACGATTATACTTCATATATCTTACCTATGCAGAGAGTATTGTTTCATTCCACTATATTCGGGCCTGTCAGCAGCCGCCGTCTGGGTGTGTCGCTCGGGGTCAATCTTTCGCCTGTCGACGGCAAGGTGTGCTCGTTCGACTGTCTGTATTGCGAGGCCGGATTCAATGCGCAGGGGCCCGGTACGTCCGGCCTGCCGTCGCGTGCCGATGTGGCGCGTCTGCTCGAAGATAAACTGCGATCTATGAAAGAGGCGGGCGATCATCTCGACGTGATAACCTTTTCTGGCAACGGCGAGCCTACGCTACATCCCGAGTTTGCTGCCATCGTCGACGATACCATACGTTTGCGCGACAGGTGGTTTCCGCAGGTGAAGATATCCGTGCTGAGCAATTCGACGCGCCTGTCCGATCCCCTGGTGTGCGGGGCGTTGCGCCGTGTCGACAACAATCTGCTCAAACTCGATTCGGCCATAACCCGGACCATGCGTATGCTCGACCGTCCGGGGTCTGCCTCGCTGTCGTCGGAGGAGCTGATAGAGCGTATAGCCGCGTTCGGCAGTGACTGTATCGTGCAGACCATGCTCCTCCGGGGCAGTCATGACGGGGTTTCTGTCGACAATACTACGGATGAGGAGATCGATGCGCTGATCGGAGCATACCGCCGTATTGCGCCGCGGCAGATCATGATCTATTCCATAGACCGCAAGACACCCGAGGAGAATCTGCAGAAAGTGCCTCGTGAGGAGCTGGAGGCGATTGCCGGCAGGATACGCCGGGAGACCGGTATGGATGTGACCGTAAGCTGATGTTATGGAGTCCTGTCTGTTTCCCCGTCCGTTATGTAAAGGCGACACTGTCGCTATCGTGTCGCCTGCGAGTGTCATAGATCCCGCGCTTTTAGAAGGTGCTGTCGCTGCCATAGGCTCGCGGGGTTATCGCGCGCTGGTGGCCGAGCACGCCCTCGGCGTGTCGGGCAGCTATAGCGGCAGTGCTGCTGACCGCCTGGCCGATCTGCGTGGTGTCCTGGCTGATCCGTGTGTCCGTGCTGTACTGTGTAGCCGCGGAGGCTATGGTTGTGTTCATCTGCTCGAAGGGTTGTCCGATGCGGTCGATCCGGCCGATCCGCGGTGGATCGTAGGATTCAGCGATGTGTCGGCGCTTCATGCGCTGTGGCGGAGCAAGGGTATTGTATCGGTCCATGGATCGATGGCGAAGCATCTGGCGCTGTTTCCCGACGGTGATGCCGACAATGCCGCTCTGTGGGATATTCTGGAGGGGGGCAGGCCGCAATACAGTTGGACCAGCGGTGCCGGCAGCCGTCAGGGAGAGGCATCGGGTCTGCTTGTAGGCGGCAATCTGGCTGTGATAGCCGGACTTGTGTCTACGCCATACGATCTTTTCAGCCCCGGGACCATCCTGTTTATAGAGGATATTGCCGAGCCTATATATAAGGTGGAACGTATATTATGGCAGTTGAGGCTGAGCGGCGTGCTTCCTGCGCTTGCCGGTCTTGTCGTAGGGCGGTTCACCGAATATCGCCCCGACCGTAATTACCGTGATATGGAGGCTATGATATACGATATGACAGCAGACTACGGTTATCCGGTGTCATTCGGAGCTCCTGTGGGACATGTCGACCACAATGTGCCGTTGCTGCACGGTGCGGTTGCCACTCTGTCGGTAGGAGACGGCATGAGCCGTCTGGCGTTCTGAACGGTTATGGTCTGTATTGCCTGCGGCTGCACCAGACAATGCAGCTGCAGGCATGTTGTGTTGGTCTCCTTGTGTCTGCCATGAAAAGAAATGTGCTTCGCATTACTCCGGGAACTCTCCCGAAATAGTGTTATGTAAAGTTAAAAACAACTATATTTTAATTTGTATAATTGAATGTTATAGCTATGTGTACGTAATGTAACAATTGTGTAACAAAAATATATAATATTTAACTGAGTATAAATTAATGTTTTATATGCATAGTTGATGTGATATTATTTGATTTAATATTTATTAACTTGCTGGTTATTGATTTTCTATTTTATGGCTCTACCTTTGAATCGTCAAACAAAAAATAACAAGGGTTGACAGAACAAAAAAAACAGACAGAAATTCATTAACATTAAAGCACTGATACAATGGAATCGAACAAGAATTTTAAGAACAATCTGATGAACTTGCAGGGCAATCTTCTGAACTTTGCCTATATGCTTACCTCTAACCGCGACGATGCATACGATCTGTTGCAGGACACGACTCTGAAAGCGCTCGACAATCAGGAGAAGTACATAGAGAATACCAATTTCAAGGGATGGGTGTTCACTATCATGCGCAATATTTTTATCAACAACTACCGCCGCGTAGCCCGTTCGGCTACGATTGTGGATCAGACCGAAGACCTTTACCATCTCAATCTCTCGCAGGATTCAGGGCTTGAGACTCCGGAAGGCGCTTTCGGTGCCAACGAGATAACCGATGCCATCAACGCATTTCCCGACGAGTACCGTATACCGTTTTCGATGCATGTGGCCGGATACAAATACAATGAGATAGCCGAAAAAATGGATCTGCCGCTCGGTACGGTAAAGAGCCGTATCTTTTTCGCCCGCAAGAAATTGCAGGAGCGTTTCAGCGACTACCGTTGATAGTCTGTCTCATGGGTGATGTGATTCTTTTTTTAAGACAGCTGTAAGTAAACAAAACGGTGTCTGTATGGCAAAAATTAGTGCTACTGAACAATAGAGATTATATCTGAGAGGCAAACTGATAAATATGGAACCGACAGACGTTAACGTCCGGACATAGCCTCATTCATGTATGCAGCCGGCTCCTTCCGATTCCAGACCGGTTGCACAAAGCGGGGGACACATCTGAAAAATGGATGTGTCCCCCGCTTTGTGTATTTTATTTTCATATCTTTGCAGAAAGCAATGACTATACTTAACCAACATAATCACACTTATGACTAAGACATTTACAATGCTTGCAGGCGTGGCTCTGGTGGCAGCTATGGCCTCGTGCGCGCCTAAGGCCGACGGCGATTCGGCTTCTGAAAAGACATTCACATTGTGGCAACTTCCGTCCATGGTCGACGACCACGGCAATTCCTACGTGATACGTACCGCCAACGACAGCCTGATCGTGATCGACGGTGGAAAGGCGCCCGAGACAGAATATCTGCGCGGTTTCATAGGAGCCCTCGGCAACAATGTCAGCGCCTGGATCGTGACTCATCCTCATTTCGACCACGTGGAGGCTCTGACACACATCCTGTGGGACCGCCAGGGCATGGAGATCGGAGGCATATACGAAAGCCGTTTCACTCCCGAGATGATAGCGGCCGATCCTGTCCACAGCCATTGGGCCGTCGACTACTACGCGGCGATCGATTCCGTAAAGGATATTCCTGTGATAGAATCGCATCCAGGCGACACATTCACGATCGACGGCGTGCGCGTTAAGATCCTTTCTGAGATCAATCCCGAAATCACCGACAATGTATATAACAATTCATCCATGGTGGTACGCGTCGAGGATGATGTAAAGTCGGTCGTGTTCCTTGGCGATCTCGGCGCGGAAGGCGGTGAGAAACTGCTCGCATCCGAATATCGTCCCGATCTCGACTGCGACTATCTCCAGATAGCCCACCACGGGCAGCGCGGATGCAACGAGGAATTCTACAAGACCATCAATTTCAAAGCATGTCTGTGGCCCACAGCTTCGTGGATATGGAACAACGACCTCGGCCAGGGTCCCGGTACCGGACCATACGCCACTGCCGATACCCGCCGCTGGATGGATGAGAAAGGGATAACCGAGCATTATGTTTCGGTCGATGGCCTCCAACGCATAGACTGATACGGGTATGGCTATTAACTTTTTCCGGTCTGTACTGGTAGGAGCCGCAGCTGTTGCGGCTCTCGCCTGCGGAGCCCGTCCGTCGGGGCACTTCACATTGTGGCAGCTTCCCTCTGTAGTCGACGACCACGGCAACTCCTATGTGATACGTACCGCCAACGACAGCATCATCGTCATCGACGGAGGTAAAGTCGCAGAGACCGCCTATCTGCGCGGATTCGTCGGCGCTCTTGGCAACAGGATCTCCGCCTGGATCTTCACACACCCCCACTTCGACCACGTAGGCGCTGCCCGTGAGATTCTCGCCGACCGCCAGGGCATGTGTATCGGGCACATATATCATTCGCGTTTTACCGATAGTATGCTCGTGCCGCGTCAGGGTGTGGAAAAGCCGCGTCAGGCCACTCTGTGGAACGCGACTGTCGATTCCCTTCCCGATATTCCGGTCACCGATCTGCATGCCGGCGACGAACTGGTAATCGACGGTGTGCTGTTTAAGATCCTGTCGGAAAAGAACCCGGAGATCTCCCGTAATCTCTACAACAACTCGTCCATGGCCATGCGTGTCGAGGACGACTCAAAATCCGTAGTGTTTCTGGGCGACCTCGGTGTGGAAGGAGGCGACAAGCTACTCGCGTCCGAATACCGCCCATATCTCGACTGCGACTATCTGCAGATGGCTCATCACGGACAGAACGGATGCACCGAAGAATTCTATAAGAGCATTAAGTTCCGTGCGTGTCTGTGGCCGACAGCCACATGGGTATGGAACAACGACGTGGGCGGAGGCTTCAATACCGGCCCGTATACGACCGTTCAGACCCGCCGCTGGATGGATGAGATCGGTATCAAGGAGCATTACAACTCCATCGACGGTCTGCACCGCATAGATTAAAAAGTTTCATTATCTTTGTGCCATAACAATAAAACCGCAGAGTCATGAATGACGTGAACACTTATCTCGACCCGGCCCAGGAAAAAATGGAGATGGCCGTGGCTTATCTCGATGAATCGCTGGCCCATATCCGCGCCGGCAAGGCTAATCCCAAGATCCTCGACGGCATACGTGTGGACTATTACGGTTCGCTGGTGCCGGTATCGCAGGTGGCTAATGTCTCGGTTCCCGATGCACGTACCATTGTGATCACTCCTTGGGAGAAAACCATGTTCCGTGTCATCGAGAAAGCGATCATAGATTCTGAGCTTGGCATAATGCCTGAAAACAATGGCGAGGTTATCAGACTCTCTATTCCGCCGCTGACGGAAGAGCGCCGCCGGCAGCTCGTCAAGCAGTCGAAGGCCGAGGCCGAACAGGCCAAGGTGTCGGTGCGCAACGCACGGCGTGACGCCATCGACGGACTGAAGAAGGCTGTAAAGAACGGCATGCCCGAGGATGTTGAGAAAGATGCAGAGAACGAAGCCCAGAAACTTCACGACCGCTTCCTGCGCCAGATCGACGATCTCTTTGCTGCCAAGGAAAAGGAGATCCTGACCGTCTGATCTACGCCAACCGCCATCATGTCGCATCTGAGATGCGCAATATGCTAAACCCCGCGTGCTTGCACGTGGGGTTCTGACTATCCTTTGTACAGAAAGCGCATCTCAGATGCGCGGCAAACGCGTATTGGTCCGCAAAATCCACTGACTATGAAAATGACTGTATTTGTAAAAGGGCTGCGTATCGAGGCCCGCCATGGAGTTCTGGAGCAGGAGCGTATCGTAGGCAACACATTCGAACTCGACATCGAGCTCAGTATGGATGCCGCTGTAGCCGCCACGCGACATGACCGGCTCGACGGCACAGTCGACTATGGCGAGGTCGTGGCCATAGCCCGGCGCGAGATGGCCGTCCCCTCGCAGCTGCTCGAACACGCCGCCGCCCGCCTGCGCCGCTCGCTCATCGACCGCTGGCCGCAGGTCACCGGCGGCACCGTCCGCCTCACCAAACTCACACCCCCGCTCGGCGTCGAGACCGCCGGCGCCGGCGTCGCACTCACATGGTAACCTCGTCATAAAAATATGGAAAAAAGTTAGTGTCATTTTTTTTATATTTATATGATTGTGTTATATTTGCATATGTGAGAATCTGAAATCTGATAATATGCCTGAGATAAGTCGTTTTTATGGAATTATAATTTCATTGTTCTGGCGGGATCATAATCCTCCTCATATCCATTTTTCGTATGGAGACTTTGAGTGTACGATTAGTGTTATCGACCGTATCGTGCAAGGTAGCGCTCCATCCAAAGTGATTGTTAAGGTTAATGAATGGATGGATCTGCATGAGCAGGAGATATTGTCTTTGTGGGAAAAAGCGCAGAGAGGAGAGGAATTAAACAGAATAGCACCATTAAAATAGTACCGATATGTTACGAATTGTTGATGTTGATTACGTTGGAGGATATGAATTGCTGATCGCTTTTAGCAATGGCGTGAAAAAACGGGTGGATCTGAAGCCTTATTTGACCGGAAAGGTGTTTGGTGAGCTTCTTGACCCAGCTAAATTTGTGCAGTATGGTCTTACTCGGATTACTATAGAGTGGGCTAATGGGGCAGATTTGGCTCCGGAGTTTTTGTATGAGATAGGTACAGCGGCTTGATTGAAATATTATGAAACGCTTGGGATAATTTTTATTGGGCTTATTGCGTTTTCTGCTCAATGCCTACAATACCAATGCTTTGTCTGAAACGGATGACTCGCAAAAAGAACCTATTGATGATACTATATTTGGTGTTTTGGCTGGAGGCTTGGGGATGATCTTGTCTGTATTATGTATAGCGGGTATATTTGCTGCTATAGTTGGACTTTATGTCATTGTGGCCGGAATGGCTAAAAAACGTAATCGTGATGCAGCCTTGTGGGTGCTTTTGTCATTCGTTTTTACTCCGGTTTTGATAATGATAGTCTTACTTATTGCTGGTCCTCGAAAATATGTTGGAATGTATTGATAAACGGATCATAACCTTCTTAAAATAGTATAGAATTGTCCAATTATCACAGGTGCGGGATAATATGCGATTGATAGCTGTTTCAACATCGCCCCGCACCATAAATGGCTGATAGCCTAAATTTTTTTGGGAGGATGCTGAAAAAAATGTATCTTTGTGCGCTTCTTTGCCCGAATAAGGGCAGAACGTTTGTAACCAATTGTCAATTATCACGAAAACAAAAAATTATTCAGCATAATTAAATGGCAACATTAGAGAAAATCCGCAGCAAGTCAGTCTTGCTTGTGAGTGTGATCGGCTTCGCCTTAGTTCTGTTTATCATCACGTTGGTCGACAATCCATGGGCTATGTTCCAGGACAACACCTCGGTAGCGCGTGTCGGCGGCCATAAGATATCCGTCGAGGAATTCGGCCGTAGGGTTGAGCAGCAGTCGCATGCCCTGCAGCAGCAGGGTCGCTCCGACATCGACAACGCCATGCTGCAGCAGCAGGTGCTTCAGGGCATGGTCGAGGAAGCGCTTCTTGCCGACGAGCTCGATGCTCTCGGCATCACCGTAACCGACGGTGAGCTTACAGAAGCTATGGTGGGCGACACGCCTCATCCATATATTACACAATGGGCCAATAGCCTCGGCGCTCCATCGGCGCGTGAGCTGCATGACATGGCATTCAATCCCGCACAGTATGGCATAGACCTCGAGCAGTCAACACAGTTGCAGCAGGAGTGGATCAACATGGAACACAATATGGAGCAGCTCCTTGCCCGTCAGAAATACTACAATCTCTTTGCCGGTGCGATTACAGCTAACAAACTCGATACCCGCGCGCTTTTCGACGAGGGTGCCGACACCTACACCATCGCTTACGTGCGCAAAGACCTGTCTGCTGTCCCTGATTCGGCAGTCAGCGTAGCTTCAGACGATATCCGTGCCCTCTACGACAGCCAGAAACCTATGTATGCCATCGACGAGGAGACCCGCGTCGTAAACTATATCAATATACCTGTGGCTCCCTCAGCCCAGGATCGCATGGACGCCCAGCAGCGTGTCGAGAAAGCCATCGTCAACCTGCGCACTCAGCCCGCTATGGAAGGCGTGTCGGTCGATCCTGCATTTATTGTTGACCGCAATCAGAGCGTGGCTTCTAAAATCAATCCCGCCAACCTCCGCTCGTTCGTTACCGATTCTGCCACAAACGCAGTGCGCCTGATATCATCTACCGGAAATGTTTATACAATAGCCAAGAACCTCGGACGCTCGCAGATGGTCGACTCCATCAAGGTCACTGTGGCTCAGATCGCGTTCGAAGGCACACCCGACAGTGTATTGACAGCACTTGCATCGGCTGAGGATCCTGCATCCGTAGCCGGAGTGATGGGCGTGAATCCCGACCAGTGGGTATCGCTTGTGGACAGCAATGATCCCGAAGACCTCAAGGCTAAGCTCCGCACGGAGCCTATCGGTCAGTTCTTCGTTCTGCAGCAAGTCGACGGACAGGCTCTGATCGCAAAGGTTTCAGAACGCAAAGCTCCCGTGACCGTTTATGAATATGCTACAGCAACATACAACGTAGAGCCCTCGCAGAACACCTACAATGCTCTTCAGGCTCAACTCAAGGAGTTTCTCGACACTGTTACGACAGCAGAAGCGTTCACGATGGAAAATGCCCTGCGCCACGGCCTCAGCGCCAACAATGCTTTCGTGACCCCGTCGACTCCATCCATTGCCGGCCTCTCCGACAGTCGCGATATCGTGCGTTGGGTTATGGAAGGCAAGAAAGGAGCCGTAAGCCCCATATTCTCCGATGACCGCAACAGCCGTCTTACAGCAGTCGCTATCGTCGACGTATACAAAGACTATGTGCCTGCAACCAATCCCGACGTAAACCGCGATCTTCAGGCTCGCGCGCTTGCCGACAAGAAGGCCGGAAAGCTTATCGCCGACTATGCCGGCAAAGCCAACGATATAGCAGGATACGCCGCAGCTATGGGTGCTACAGCCGATACCACTACCGTCAACTTCGGACAGCAGTTCATCCCGGGTCTCGGCATGGGACAGGCTGCTCTCACCGCAAGCGTGGCCGCAGGCAATAAAGGCGACCTCGTAGGCCCGATCCATTCCGGCAACAGCGTAGTGGTTTACTACGTTACCGAAATCGACAAAACGGCTACACCGTTCAACGAAGAGCAGTATCGCATGACATTCGACAACTACCGTGGCGCGCAGGCGCTCGGCAGCCGCATGGGCCGTCTGCTCCAGGGTCGCGAGAAAGTCGACAACCGTATACTCAAATTCTACGCCCGCTGATCACATCACAGCCGTAAAACAGCATAAAAAAAGACGGGAGAGAACACGTTCTCTCCCGTCTTTTTTTATGCCCGTATGCCGAGCGAGTCACTTTTGCCAAAACCGTCCAGTGGCGCGCCGTACGGATTCCGTGCGGGCAATACATATCCTTCGGTATTCATGCCGATATCGTGTATAGATGCGAAAAAATATAAAAAATGAGTCAGGGTATTGCATATCATAAAATTTAGTTTTACCTTTGCATCGTAAATGCGAGGCGATTTAGTGTAGTGGCCTAGCACGCCGCCCTCTCACGGCGGAAACCCGGGTTCGAGTCCCGGATTCGCTACATGCTTCAAAGACGGCTTCCCAATATCCGGGGAGGCCGTCTTTATTTTTTGGCAAGCGCGGATCTTTGGCTATATTTGCCGATGAATATATATCGATGTTATGAAAGTACTGATAATGAATGGCCCGAATCTGAATCTCCTCGGGCGGCGTGAGCCGGCTGTCTATGGCTCTGCCGGTATGGACCGCTGTCTGGAAGCCTTGCGCGGACGCTTTTCCGGTGTGACTTTAGAATATTTTCAGTCAAACCATGAAGGCGAACTTATAGACCGTCTGCATGCCGTCGGATTCTCTGGCGAATATGCCGGTGTAGTGCTCAACGCCGGGGCATATACCCACACATCGCTGGCGCTGGCCGATGCGATAGCGGCCATAGAGGTTCCAGTCATCGAAGTTCATATATCGAATGTACATGCACGCGAAGAGGTACGCCACCGCTCGATGATATCGGGAGTGTGCGCTGGTGTGATAGCCGGTTTCGGCCTCGACAGCTATCGACTCGGTGTAGAAGCCATTGTATCGCCAAAACTTGTGTGATGAAGGATCAGAAACTCGACGATTATATAGCAGCCCATATCGATGCGGAGCCTGAGCATCTGGCAGCGCTGAACCGCTATACTCAGATACATCATCTGTACGGAAACATGTGTTCAGGGCACATGCAGGGACGTCTGCTCGCCATGATCACCTCTATGATACGACCTCGGAGAGTAGTGGAACTGGGTGCGTTTACCGGCTATTCGACGCTGTGCATAGCCGAAGCCATGGCTGCCTGCGGCGGAGGGGTCATCGATACTATCGAGATCAACGACGAGAGTGCCGATGAGCTGAACGAACGTTTTGCCTGCGCCGATACCCCCGGAGTGGAGATACGGCTGCATATCGACGATGCCGAGCAGGCCATAGTAAAACTGGGAGGCCCGTGGGATATGGCGTTTATCGACGCCAACAAGCGCCGGTATGTCGAATATTATCAACTGCTGATGGATCGCATGCCATCGGGTGCGTTTATACTTGCCGACAATACCTTGTGGAGCGACAAGATATTGCATCCTGGTGAGAACCGCGATGCGCAGACTTCGGGAATCATGGCATTCAACGACATGGTGGCGGCCGATACGAGGGTCTCGAAAGTGATACTGCCTGTGCGCGACGGCCTTACAGTGATCCGTAAACTATAGAAAAGACAAACAAAGGATATTGACAATGAAAAATCTTATCGTTCTTCCACTGGCTGTTGGTATTGTGGCTGCCGTAGCCGTGATGGCAGGATGCCGAGGTGCGTCGTCATCGAAAAATATAGAGCGGGACTCTACGTTCACAACGCTGCGGCATCCGGAGTGGAGCCGCAATGCCGTGATATATGAAGTGAACCTGCGCCAGTACACCCGCGAAGGTACCGTAGAGGCATTTGCCAGAGAGCTGCCACGTCTGAAGGAGCTGGGTGTGGATGTGTTGTGGTTCATGCCTGTGCATCCTATATCCGAGCTTAACCGCAAAGGGACTCTCGGAAGCTACTATGCCGTCAGGGATTATACCGGATTCAATCCGGAATTCGGTACTGTCGACGAGTTCCGGAAACTGGTCGGTACCGCCCACCGCATGGGCATGAAAGTGCTTATCGACTGGGTGGCGAACCATACAGGCTGCGACAATATATGGGTGCAGGAACATCCCGACTGGTATGTGCGCGACTCGCTCGGCCGTATGGTGGGGCCGTACGACTGGACCGATACATATAAACTCGACTACTCTAATCGGCAGATGCGCCGTGCCATGGTCGATGCCATGCGGTATTGGGTTGACGAGGTAGGTGTCGACGGCTTTCGTTGCGATGTAGCCGGAGAGGTGCCTGTCGATTTCTGGGACTGGGCCAGACCGCAGTTGCAGGAAGGTAAGCCGGATCTGTTCATGCTTGCCGAAGCGAGTGTGCCTGAACTTCAGAAAAATGCTTTCGACATGGGATATAACTGGCCGATGAAAGATCTTTTCAGTGAGATTGCCGCCACTTCAGGACAATATTTCTTCAAGAAAGAAGGTGAGGGCACCGTACGCGCCTTTCCGGAGCGGCATGCCACAGATATCGACTCGCTGCTGGCGCTGCAGGCAAGACAGTATCCGAAGGATACATATCTGATGAATATGACCTCCAATCACGATCTGAACTCCTGGGAAGGCACCGAGTTCGACCGTCTGGGAATATTGGCGAAACCGTTTGCCGTGCTCACATATACATTGCCTGGCATGCCGCTGATCTATACCGGGCAGGAAACAGGGTTTGCACGCCCGTTTGAGTTTTTCGAAAAAGATCTGCCACCGCAGTGGGAACCGCGGGTGAAAGAGTATTTCGACTTCTACAAGGCTCTTAATCATCTGAAGCATACCCATCCGGCACTGCGTGCCGGTGTGGAGGGCGGCGATATAGTCCGCTATCCTACCGCTAATCCTGATATCTATGCGTTCTCGCGTACGGCCGACGGCCATACCGTGACAGTGATAGTCAATATCGGCAAGGGCGACACGTACGTGGAATTTACCGGAGAGGCTCCGGTGCTTTCGAAGTCATCGGTCAACCTGTTTACCGGAAGGCATGAGGCTTTGCCCGGATATCTTATGCCGGGAGCGCACATGGTATATGTGGACTGAGGCCGGTGAGTCAGGACCGCAGGAATTCGCTTGGCGACATGCCGGTGAGATGCTTGAAATATTTGCCGAACGACGACTGGTTGGTGAAATTGAGAGCGTATGCGACCTGCTGTATGTTCTTGCCTGAGAACCGGAGCATGTTCTTTGCCTCGAGTATCACGCAGTCATCGATCCAGTCGGCGGCCGATTTGCCTGTAGCTTCTTTGATGACAAGCGACAGATATTTGGGCGATATGAACAGTTTGCCGGCGTAGAATCCTACGGAACGCTCCTGTGTATGGTATTTCTGCACCAGCCGCAGGAATTCGTGCACATAGCTCAGCCGGCGGCTCAGCGGCCGCTGGATCTCATCCTTGTCGGTGCGTTTCGCATCGAATTGCAGAAGCTGATATACAACCGAAGCCACCAGATTGCGGGCTATGCTCTTGATATACATCTCGGTGGTGTTGACATTGGTGTTGAGATGCAGCAGCGTGAAATAGTGTGCGAGCAGGTCGCATTCGTCGCCGGTCAGATTCAGTACCGGCGATCTGTGTGGCACATGCGAGATATGCGACAGGTTCAGCACATTCATGTCGATGTTGACATCGTGCATGAATTTCTCCGATATGAAAAGTGTATACACATCTATGTCGTCATCCTGCATCTCGCTGACGCCCATTATGGTCTGTGGCCCCATGATTATGAGCGAGCCGGGATGAAGTTCCTGGCGTTCGAGGTTTATGTCGAGAGTAAGATTGCCTTTGCGCACGAGCATCATGAACACGCCGCTGAAGCGCAACGACAGCGTCATGTCGGCACGTATGTCGCTGCGCCGCGTCATTCGTGACAGTATGTAGTCGTCACCGAGACGGGAGTATTCGGTCGACATATTTTTGATCGGGGCTATATCGTGTATCTGGGTAACTCTGGTCATAATATCATGTGTTGGTATATTATGGCACAAATATACCTACTTCTACGCTGTTGTTATCGTTTATTTCCGAAAAAGCGATATTATGACCATCAAAATCGAATCATAGACCAAATCCGCCATAAAGCCGATGATCCTGTGCATGGGTGGTGTCCGATCGATGCGATGCCGCTGTCATATCATACCTCGTCGATGACACCCGAATCGACATACCAGATGTAACCTCGTACTGGGCTGTGTCCCATCTCCTGCAGCATGTTCATGTATCTGCGGAGCTGGCGTCCGTATGGGCCGGGTTTCTCCTCGCCGAATTTGTAGTCGACGACATCGACGGTACCCTCAGCCGTCCATACTATCCGGTCGGGACGGTAGTTGCCCTCGCCGGGACGTGTAAGGGTGCGTTCTGTCACTATGCGGGATGCCGCCGGATCGAACCAGCGCGCCGCGCGCGGATCTGTCACAGCCTGGCGAAGCATCTCCTCCGCCTCGTCGGGTGTGGCTATGCCGCGCAGCATTCCGGCCGCCGCGCCGCGCCTCACGGCCCGCGGGATATCGGCTTCCGTACGTATCTGTGCCAGAATGTCGTGAAGCATGATGCCGCGTACGCGGTGTTCGTTGTTTTCTGTAGGATCCGCTACATGTATCCGGCTCCATACGTCGTGACGGTCTGTCACACGGTACGACATGATGTCGTATGGTACCGGCTCGTCGGGGGCTATGGCGGAAGCCGACTTTCTGGCCCGTGTGGTTGGGGCTCCGAACGTGAGTACTCCGTCGGCGTCGACGGCATGCGTGTTGTCCGGCTCCATAGCGTCGGCGGCAGCCGACAGCAGCGCCCCCAGCCAGCATGTGGTATCGCTCAGCGTACGGGTGTCGTAGTTGACTATAAGTTCGTCGACAGCGCGTGTAAAGGCCACGTATGTGGCGTTGAGCTCATCGATCATGCTCTCACGGCGCAGACGGTTGTATTCGTCGGCCAGCGGACCTGTGGCCAGTGCTTTGTTCGGTTCCACGGCTACCATGGGCGGTACAATCTCCGGATCTATGCCGTCGAACCCTGCTGCGGGAAACCATTTCACACCCTGCAGGTCGATCCAGCGCCAGTTGGCGAAAGGTATATGTACGCATGGGAATTCCAGGCCTTTCGATTTGTGGACTGTCATGATGCGTATGGCGTCGATATCGGGGGCTGTCGACAGATACTCGGAACAGCCGCGAGTGTCCCACCACGTCAGGAATGAGTGTATGTCGGCAGGGCCGCGCGAACAGAAGTCAATGACAAGATCCTGGAAAGCAGCTATATATATGGCGTCGCGATCGCGTACGGATTCTGACAGGCAGTCTCGTATAAGATTCTCGGTGAGCGATGTAAGGCTGACGGCACATGAGTCGGACGCGGATGTGGGAGATTCCGGTTTGTGTCTGCTTGCTTCCACGGCCGCGTCTATGGCTCCTGAAGGATCGAGTCCGTCGGCCACGGCCTGATGATATGCGCGTATCACAGCGGCAAACTCCCCTTCCGAGATGTTGTATCCCCGTTCTGTCTCCGGAACGGGCTTGTCCATGGTCCTGAGCACGCTTACTATGACTTTGACTGCCGGAGAGGCTGATACGAGGAGGGCTTCGTCGGAGAGTACGTTCAGTCCGGCCAGCCGCGGATATTCCTGCGGAGCCGTATCGAGAAGGTAGTCGATCACGTCGGCGGCCTGTTTCTTTTTGCGTACAAGTATGGCAATGTCGCGCTGCGAGTATCCGCTGTCGAGCTGACGGCATATCTCGGAAGCCATGAGGCGCAGGCTGGCCGCGGCAAATTCTTCGGCATCGCCCTCGATGCGGCTCATGCGTACATAGCCGCGGTATCCGGCATGGCTCTCGGGTACGGCCTGACGCACGTTGGCATACAGTTCGGTCAGACCGGTATCTTCGGCAAGCATCGAAAACAGTGTGTTGTTGAATCCGATCACATCGGCCGAACTGCGCCAGTTGGTGTTGGCTCCGGGGGTATTGCCTTCGATGGCGGTACGCCCCGGAAAACAGAGCTGAACCTGGCTTTGCAGCAGCGTGGGATCGCTGTTGCGGAAGCGGTATATGCACTGCTTCTCGTCGCCTATGATCAGGCTGTCGTTGCCTTCCGACAGACTCTGTGCCACGAGCGGTTCGAGATTCTGCCACTGCAGCCGCGATGTATCCTGAAATTCGTCGATAAGAAAATGTCGGAGCCACAGGCCGATTCGTTCGTATATGAACGGAGTGTCGTCGCCGCCGATAATGCGCCGGAGCAGATCGTTGGTATCGGAGAGGAGTATGAGATTGTTGTCCTGACGGAATGCCATCACATGCCGGAGTATGTCGGCGAGCATGCCCAGGCGGAACAGCTGTTTACCTACGAGATCCATGTATGTGATTCTGTCCCATGCTCCGGCGACTGCCTGCAGGGCGTCGATCAAGGCGCTGTCAACAGCATCGGGGATCCCTTTTTTCGCCCATGCGGCATAATATCGTTTCTTCTGCTCGGCCTCCGGTAGAGCGCGCACGGAGTCGGACGGGGCTTTCGGCTTTCGCTCCAGCCATGACGACAGTGTAGCCCAGGCATAACGGTTTATGCATCCTTCCGGAGGCATGCCGTGTGCGTCCATTATGTCGGTAAGCCGCACGATCAAGGTTCTCGTATGCTCCACAGCGGCGTCGCGCACACCCCTCAGAGCTTCCTCGAACCGCTCGATGCGTGTGGGGTCGTCGAAGTATGCCGTCATCTCGGCTGCGTGCATTTTGTAGTCTTCGCCTGTAAGATCGCCGACGAATCTGACGAGATCGCGCCTGAGCGCACCTGCGCGGTTGAACAGATTGAAAGTCAGGCCTGAGTCGAACTGGGATTTCATGTACCGTTCGAGCCATGCCTCCAGCCGCGGGCGTCCGCGTCCGGCGGTGATCGACGCGAGCATGTCGGATATTCCAGTCTCGATGGCTGTGCGGTCGTCGAGTTCCACGTCGTAGTTGCCGGTCAGTTCGGCTTCGCGGGCAAATACTCTCAGCACGTTCTGGAAAAACGCGTCGATCGTCGACACGTTGAAGAAGTTGAAATCGAAAAGAAGCCCTCTCAGGGCTACCGATGCGGCTTCGCGCAGTTCGTCGGTCGTGCACCGGAATGTCTCGGTGAGCCGCTGGCTGTAGTCGCTCCGCCGGTGCGCCACGAGCGGTGCGCCTGCCAGTACGGCCAGTTCGCGCACGATACGCCGTTTCATCTCCTCGGTAGCCTTGTTGGTGAATGTAATGGCGAGTATCGAGCGGTGCCGTTCGCCCAGTCCGTTTTTGTGCAGACGGAATGTACCTGTGTCTTCGACGCGCTGTCCGAGCAGATGTTTTATGAACTCGAACGCGAGTGTGAATGTCTTGCCGGATCCGGCCGATGCTTTGTATACGGTTAGCATGCGGTCTGTGCTGTTGTCAGATGATGCGGGCGCGGTAGCCGAATGATGTAAGCAGGCGCAACACGTCGTTGCGGCGGTCGCCCTGGACCAGTATCTCGCCTCCCCGGGCCGAGCCTCCTGTGCCGAGTGCGCTTTTCAGCTGCGCGGCAATCCGGCGTACGCTTTCGTCGGGTATTGTGAACCCGGTCACTATGGTGGCTGTCTTTCCGGCACGCCCTTTCCGTTCGAGTACGATGTCGAGCCGTTCTCTCTGTTGTGCTTCGGCCGGTTCCGTTGCGTAGGATTCCTCGCGTGCGGTGTCTTCAGCCGGTTGGTCAGGCAGGAGTGCCCTGAGTGCGTCTTGCCAGTCAGTAGCCATTATTCTTCAGGTATTGATGTCGGGTCGGATGCCGCTGTCAGCGATGTGTTGAGATTGTTCAGGAGAAATACGTACTGGAAGTCTTCCGATGGCATCTCACCCCAGCATTCTGCGGCGGAGTCGGGTTTCGCTTTCGTCACGTAGTGATAGCAGCGTACGGCCGATGCTGCGTTTTCCTCGGCATCGGCATGTTCTGAAGCCTTGAATAGAATCACTGCCATAGTGCATAGATCCTGAGCGGGGATTTTTTCCATCGGGTAATCGTTCAGGATCTTCTGGCATATTGCTCCTGCGCGGCTGTAGTAGGCACCGGATATCGCTGCCGATGCATCGGCAAGTTCGTCGGCTACTGTGCGCGGCGACGAGCATGATACCGCCCACAATACTGTGGAGATGAGTATGGCGAACACGTTTCTCATAAGTTCGGGCACCCTGTTTGGAGACGGGCGTAATCACAAAATTATAGTTTTCTTGCGTAACGGCCAACCGCAGACGCGCTAAAAACAGTTAACGGCTGTGTGGCGCTTTTGATTTTCTCCGGCCTTGTGAGTCAGGCTTTCAGTCTGGATTCTATGCCTATGCCGAACAGCGCGAAGTCGTAGAATGCCGGATCGCCGGGACGCATGGGGCGTACGGCATCGGTAAGATCCATGACCGCACGCCTGTCGTTGGCGCGCCGTTTCAGCAGCCCGAGCGCCCGTGCGGTGTTGCCGGCGTGTACGTCGAGCGGGATGTAGAGCTGCGATGGCCTGAGTGATTTCCAGATTCCGAGGTCTACTATGCCGTCGTCGCGCACAAACCATCGCAGAGCCATGTTGAGTCGTTTCAGCGCGGAGTTGCCGAGGTTGAGTGGCAGACAGCGGCTGTCGGATACACCTCCGTTGGCTTCGCTTAGCTGTGCGTTCAATGCTGCCGCCAGGTGCCATGCCGGTGTTTCGGCGGCAGGGGCTCCGCAGGCGGCGCTGAATGCGTCGAGCGATCCGTGACGTGCATATATCCGCCGCAGCCCGCGCATCATGTGCCGGAAGTTGCGTCCGAAGAATGTGCGGTGTATGTTCTGTTCCGGAGGGAGATCCTCGTAGCCTTCGTCCATGAGATAGTCGTAGGGGCAGTTGTCCATCAGGGAGAGCAGACGGTTGCAGTTGTTGCAGATCATGCGTCGGTTGCCCCATGCTATGGTGGCCGATAGGAGTCCGGCTATCTCTATGTCGGGTACCGAGCTGAACCGTCGTGGAAACTGTACGGGATCGTCGGCAATGAATGCCGGAGAGTTGATGCGTGCGGCCTCCCGGTCGAGCAGGTCGCGGAGGTCGGCAGAAGTCAGGTCGGGGAGTTCCATCAGTTGAGGGAGTTGAGAACCTGTCGTATCTTTTCGTAAGTGGTGATCCGTGTGGGAACGAGCGGCAGGCGCAGTTCGTTCTCGATATATCCCATTGCGTGGAGCAGACATTTCACACCGGCCGGATTTCCGTCGACGAACAGGAGGCTGAACAATTCCGTGAAACGGTGGTGTATGGTCAGCGCTCTCTGATAGTCTCCGCTCAGAGCGAGCCGTACCATCCGGGAGAATTCTTTAGGGAATGCGTTTCCGATGACGGAAATTACACCCACGGCACCGAGAGTGATAAGCGGGAATGTGATGCCGTCGTCGCCGGATATGACCATGAATTCCTCGGGCTTGCGCTTGATGATGTCGTCCATCTGTGTGATGTTGCCGGAGGCTTCTTTTACTCCTATGATGTTATGGAAGTCTCTTGCGAGCCTCAATGTGGTATCGGCGCTCATGTTTACACCTGTACGTCCGGGCACGTTGTAGAGTATCACCGGTAGCGGCGATGCCGTGGCAATGGCTTCGTAGTGGCGGTATATGCCTTCCTGCGAGGGCTTGTTGTAGTACGGAACCACCGACAGAACCGCGCTGTATGCGCTCAGGTCGGTGGTCTGCAGTTCGTTGACCACGGCAGCGGTATTGTTGCCTCCGATTCCGATCACAAGCGGTATTCTTCCGGCTACTCTTTCAGCCACGAATTCGCGAACCTGTCGTTTTTCGTCCGGAGTCAGCGCCGGTGTTTCGGCTGTGGTACCGAGCACAACCAGGTAGTCGGTGCCGTTCTTGATCTGATATTCAAGGAGCCGTGCGAGGGCGTCGAAATCTATTGTTTTGTCGGAGCGAAAAGGAGTTATCAAAGCTACTCCCATGCCCTTCAGGTTGATGCGGGCCATAAGGTGACGGAAAAATGTGAATCTTATATAGACTAAATGCAAAGGTAGGGATATTGTTCGATGTCGCCAATACCCCTGCCTCCGTTTTTTTGCGATTATCGGCGGAAACCTGCCAGACGGGCAAGATATTTGCCGATGATGTCGAATTCGATGTTGACCTTTGTGCCTACTTCGATGTTTCGGAAGTTGGTGTGTTCGAGTGTGTATGGAATTATGGCTACGCGGAAGGAGTCCTCGCGCGAGTCGCATACTGTGAGGCTCACGCCGTTGACTGTCACCGATCCTTTTTCGACGGTACAGTATCCCTGTGCAGCCATGGCTTTGTCTACGGGATATGAGAACCGGAAGTATCGGCTTCCGTCGACTTCCTCGATGTCGGTGCATGTGGCCGTGCAGTCGACGTGTCCCTGCACGATGTGTCCGTCCAGGCGTCCGTCCATCCGCATGGAGCGTTCGAGGTTGACGAGGTCGCCGGGCTTGAGGAGTCCCAGATTGGACCGGTCGAGGGTCTCCTGTATGGCGGTGACGCGATATGTGTGCTGCTCGGAGTCGAGCGCAACCACTGTCAGGCACACGCCGTTGTGGGCCAGAGACTGGTCGATGGTGAGCTCGTCGGCGAATGAACAACGGAGTGTGAGGTGCACGTTGCCGCCGTCACGTTCTATGTCGAGCAGCGGAGCTGCTTCTTCTACTATTCCTGAAAACATAATATATTACGGTTTTATCAGATTGTAAAGTTACTACAAAAAAGTGAAATGCGGAAAGATATAGTGATAGAATTGAGTTA